>CAMDDU010000003.1:0-175555 GCA_945892985.1 Bordetella parapertussis | reverse complement strand
TGCCACTCACAGGAGAGGTGCGCCCTGCGTGAGGAAATAGCGGGGGCATAGCCCCCTTTCTTCCACATTTTCGCCCGATTTATCATCAAATTGACTTTGATTCCAACGTTTCTCGTCTCAACTATCACTTGTTCAGTGATTCCTTAGCTAAAGTTGCTTGATTCTCAACCGATATCCGACTGAGGAGTTTCCATCTACTCCTGCAACTGTGGGTATCATAACGACAAATGACAACACTTTTCGCGGCAGAGGCGCTTCTCCCTGCAGGCTGGCAGCGCGATGTCTTGATCGATATCGACGAAACCGGACACATAACGGCCGTTCGCAAGGGCAAACGTGGCGAAGCCGAGGACAGCGGCGGGCCGGTACTACCGGGCATGAGCAATACGCATTCCCACGCCTTCCAGCGCGCCATGGCTGGACTGGCCGAGCGCATGGGATCGGCCGAGGACAGTTTCTGGACCTGGCGCGAGGTGATGTACGTTTTCCTGAAGACGCTGGGTCCGGCAGAAGTCGAGGCCATCGCCGCCCAGCTTTATGTCGAGAACCTGAAAAACGGCTACACCGCGATCGGAGAGTTTCACTACCTGCACAATGCCCCGGATGGCAAACCTTATGCCAACCGCAATGAAATGGCCCTCGCCCTCGTTCGCGCAGCCGAAGCTTCGGGTATCGCCTTGACGCTTTTGCCGGCGCTCTACGCCTATGGCGATTTTGGCGAAACACCACTGCGACCAGCGCAAAAACGCTTCGCCACGCAACCAGCCGATGTGCTGCGCATTATCGATTCACTGCGCGGCAGCCACCCCGGTGTGCGCTGCGGCGTCGCGCCACACAGTTTGCGCGCCGTGAGTCCGCCCATGCTAAAGGACCTCCTTGCCGGACTGAATGCCATGGATAACACGGCCCCCATTCACATGCCTGTGGCGGAGCAGGTTAAGGAGGTCAACGACTGCCTCACCTGGAGCGACCAGCGCCCGGTGCAATCTACCTCGGATGGTTTAGAGTTCTTGACCGGTCGCCCTGCTTCAGCCCCGATCCCGCACGGTTGCTCGCTCTGGCGGTCAGAGCATGAGTTCAACAACATCATTCGCTAAATGAGCCTTTCGTAAAGTACAAAAAGGATTGCTTGCATGACCGAACGGACCAAACCCCTACAACAAGAACAAGAAGGCAACTTCCTCATCCGCGACTTCGAATTTTCCAGCGGCGAAACACTGCCCGAGTTACGCATGCACTACCTCACGCTGGGCGAGCCAAAGCGCAACGCCGCGGGTGCGATCACCAATGCCCTGCTGCTGCTGCATAACACCACCGGATCGGCCAAGGATTGGCAGACGGCGGAGCTGGGCGGTGAGTTATTCGGCCCGGGGCAGGCGCTGGACGCCAGTGAATATTACATCGTGATGCCCGACGCCATCGGTTTTGGCGGCTCGAGCAAACCCAGTGACGGATTGCGCGCGTCCTTCCCGCATTACAGCTTTCGCGACATCATCCGCGCCGAGCACCGCTTGCTTACCGAAGGCCTCGGCGTGGCGCACCTGCGCATGATTCTGGGTCTGTCTATGGGCGGCATGCTGACCTGGCTGTTCGCCGGGCTCTACCCCGACTTCATGGACGCGCTGGTGCCGGTGGCAAGCCAGCCGGCGCCAATGAGCGGACGCAACTGGCTGCAGCGGCGCATTTCCATCGAAGCCATCCGCAACGATCCGGAATGGAACGGCGGCAACTACACCACCAATCCCTCGCGCTATGTCTATACCGCCCCCTTCGGCGCGCTAATGGTCCAAAGCGTCGTGCGCCTGCAGGAGCTAGCCCCGACGCGCGCCGCCGCCGACGCCTTGTACGAAAAGTTCGTCACCAACGCGCGCAAGGGCGACGCCAACAACCGCCTCTACCAGGTTGAGGCCTCCGGCACTTACGATCCAACAGACATCCTTCAAAATATCAAAGCGCCCCTGCTGGCGATTAACTTTGCCGACGACGAACTCAATCCACCGGAACTCGGATCGATGGAACCGGTAATCCGCCGGATGCCGGCGGCGCGCTATGTTCTCGTACCTGCGGGCGCCAAATCGATGGGGCACTATACGGCACTGCGTGCCGCGCAGTGGCAAGCACACCTCGCCGAATTTATCGCCACACTGCCGCCCGCCTAAACCCTGCAGCGCCGGGAAAAGGTGACATTTTCATCACAAAAACAAGCTTGAAAGCCCCGACTGGCGGGGATTTTGGAGAATAAATTGGCTTGATTTTTGAACAACGCGATCGATAGGCCGCGTCCTTCGCCGGCAAAAAGCAGCGCTACAGAGCGACCGCGAACGCGCAACCCGTCTTCGCCTTGACATCCGCCAACGTGACGCCGGGGTGGAGCTCCTTGAGCACCAGTCCCTGGCCATGCACCACCTCGAACACGCACAAGTCGGTGATGATCATGTTGACCACGCCCTTGCCTGTGATCGGCAGCGTGCATTGCGTCAGGATTTTGGGCGTGCCGTCCTTGGCGCAGTGCTCCATCAACACGATCACACGACGCACACCCGATACCAGGTCCATGGCACCACCAGGACCCTTGACCATCTTGCCCGGCACCATCCAGTTGGCAAGGTCACCGTTATCGGCAACCTCAAGACCGCCGAGTATCGACAGGTCGATGTGACCGCCGCGGATCATCGCAAATGAATCGGCACTGGAAAAAAAGCTCGACCCGGGCAGCGTGGTGATGGTCTGCTTGCCGGCGTTGATCAGATCCGGATCGAGTTCCGCCTCGGCCGGAAACGGGCCTATGCCCAACAGGCCGTTTTCCGATTGCAGCGTGACCTTGACGCCCGCGGGAATATAGTTGGCCACCAAAGTCGGGATGCCGATGCCCAGGTTGACGTAATAGCCATCGCGCAATTCCATACCGGCGCGCTTGGCCATCAGCTCGCGTATGGGCGAATCTTTTTTCGAACCGCCGGCGCCTGAAACGGTTTTGAACTCGATGCGCTTTTCGTACTTCGCTCCCTGGACGATGCGGTCGATGTAAATGCCTGGCGTATGGATGTTGTCCGGGTCGAGCGTGCCCACCTCGACCAGTTCCTCGACTTCGGCCACGGTGGTCTTGCCGCAGGTGGCGATCATAGGGTTGAAGTTGCGCGAGGTCTTGCGATAAACCAGATTGCCCAGCGCGTCCCCCTTCCAGGCCTTGACGATGGACACATCGGCGCGAATGCTTTCCTCGAGGACGTATTCCTTGCCATCGAAGGCCCGTGTGTCCTTGTCTTCGGCCAGCTTGGTGCCAAAGCCGGTGCGCGTATAAAACCCGGGGATGCCGGCGCCGCCGGCGCGCAGCTTTTCTGCCAGCGTACCCTGCGGCGTGAGCTCAAGCTCGAGCTCATTGGCCAACACCTGGCGCTCGAACTCTTTGTTTTCCCCGACGTAAGAGGCGATGACTTTTTTCACCTGCCGCGATTTGAGCAAAAGGCCCATGCCGAAGTCATCTACGCCGGCATTGTTGCCAACAATGGTCAGGCCCTTGGTGCCGCTCTCGACCAGAGCCTCGATGAGATTTTCCGGAATGCCGCACAAACCGAAACCACCAGCGGCGATGGTCATGTTGTCGTTCAGCAGGCCCTTCAGGGCGGACTTGGCGTCCGGGTAGACTTTGCTCATTGCGTGCTCTCACCAGGTAGTTGTGACTGAGAGTCGAATTGTAGGGGAAAACCGCGCCAAGTCCGAGTTCGGCCAGAGGCACGCGGCGCCCCAGCTGTTGGCTGAAAAACCTTATCAGGTGGCATTTCCAGCCTATTGGCTGGCGCTGGCTGGCGCGCCCAAGAATCAAGTGCAGCCGATTCTTCGGACCATGCAGCACAAACGGCTTCAGCAGATTACCAAACAGCGGCCGGCGTGGCCTGGACGACTTTGTTGGCTGGCGTCGAATCCCGCCGGGTTAATTGTTGCGCTTATTGAAGTTCTTGTAGATCTGCTCAGCCGCTTCGAGAGTGCGCGCCTCCCGCGCGAGTTGCGCCGCGACACTGGCATCGGCATTGGCGGTCTTGTCACCGCGCCTGGCCGCCAGGTTGCCGGCGCGCAGGATGCGGTTTACGACCTCCTCCTGACTCCGCGCCGGCGGCTCCTGTGGTGCCGCGTAAGCCAGACCAAGAAAGCCGCACAACATGATCAATGCGAGTGTCGCCTTCATGCGTTTTTCCCCTCTATCCCGTTCAGAATATTTTAATTCGCGGGCAACGAACCGGTTCGCCGCCGAGCCCAACCCGTGCAGAGTGCCTTAAGCCGGCCGGTTTGCACAGCAGCGAAGCACCCTACATTGCTATTTTAAGCACCCAAACGCCAACAAATTGGCACAAACCCGGTCAATTTTCCGGCAGCCAGCCCTTGCCCGCCATGCAAGCTTTGTTGAGTTCAGTTTCTGCCGCAATGTCTCCCGCGGCGGTCTGGCGGATATCGAAACTGCACGCTTTTACCGCCTGGTCCAAGGCCGCCTGCGCCTGTTCGGGCGAACCGAACTGGCGCACCGCCTCACCCGGCTTACCCTGCCACAAAAAATGCACGACCGGTGGCGCGGACGAGGTAGCGCATCCACACAGCAACAACATCCCCGCCAAAGAAGCAAACCTCATGGCATTTCTCCGACAAGCCGTCTGATCTGATCGGGCAAGGGCTGTGATTTGCCCAGGGCATAGTTGACCCAGACGATTTTTGCGCCTCCCTCGGCGTAGACCGTTCCCGGATCATAACTTGGGCGCATTTCGATCCAGCTTTCCATGCTTGTACGTCCGACCGTGCCGATGTAGGTCTTGACCTCGACATTGCCAGGATAATTGAGCTGCTTGAGGAAGGTGCAGCTGGCATTGACGATCACCGGCCCCTCCTCGCGCGGACCGACCGGATAACCGAGGCTGTCGAACCAGTCGATACGCGCCTGCTCCATGTAGCGGAAATAAATAGTGTTATTGACGTGCCCGACCGAGTCAAGATCCCCCCAGCGAATCGCAATCACATCGGTGTGCACCAGCTTGCGTTTGTGCATCATGGCGGCATTTCATCCTGAACGGGGCGCTGTGTTGGGTGACGCAAAGGGCAACGCAAACACCCGCAAATGGGAAAGCGGGCGAAAGGCTGAGCGCTGCATTATATAATCTACGGCAAATCCGCCACCGAAAGACAAAGACATATGACCGGAGACGCTGTGAATCCGCGCGAATCAATGGACTACGATGTGCTCATCGTCGGCGGCGGCCCCGCCGGCCTGGCCGCAGCCATCCGGCTCAAGCAGCAGGCCGCGCAAAAGGGCGTCGAGGTGGGGGTCTGCGTCATTGAAAAGGGCTCCGAAATCGGCGCCCACATCCTTTCTGGTGCCGTGATGGATCCCCGCGCCATCAGCGAGCTCATACCCGACTGGAAGGCCGCCGGCGCACCGCTCAATATCGCAGTCAGCGAAGACCGCTTCCTGTTCCTGTCCGAATCAGGATCGACGCAAATTCCCGGCGCACTGTTGCCGGCTTGCTTCCAGAATCACGGCAATTACGTCGTCAGCCTCGCCAATGTGTGCCGCTGGCTGGGCGCCAGGGCGGAGGAGCTTGGCGTGGAAATCTACCCCGGCTTTGCCGGCGCGGAAGTCTTGTTCAACGCCGATGGCAGCGTCAAGGGCGTGGCCACCGGTGATATGGGCGTAGGGCGCGACGGGCAGCCCACAGACCAGTACCAGCGCGGCATGGAACTGCTGGCGAAATACACGGTGTTTGCCGAAGGCTGCCGCGGACACCTTGGCAAGCAGTTGATGGAACGCTTCGAACTAAGCAAAGACGCCGACCCGCAGGTTTATGGCATCGGCTTCAAGGAGTTGTGGGAAATCGACCCATCAAAGCACCAGCCCGGCCTGGTGGTACATACGGCAGGCTGGCCGCTTGCCTCGGATACCTATGGCGGCTCCTACCTTTATCATATGGAAGACAACCTGGTGTCGGTAGGTTTTGTCGTCGGTCTGGCCTACCAGAACCCGTATCTGTCGCCCTACGAAGAGTTCCAGCGCTACAAGACACACCCGGCGATTCGCGGCTACTTCGATGGCGCAAAGCGCGTGTCCTACGGTGCGCGCGCCATCGCCGCCGGCGGCATCATGTCCTTGCCCAAACTGGCCTTCCCGGGCGGCTGCCTGGTCGGCGACGATGCCGGCTTCCTCAACGCCTCGCGCATCAAGGGCAGCCACGCTGCGATCAAATCGGGGATGTTGGCTGCGGAAGCCGCGTTTGCCGCGCTGCAAGCGGGCCGCAGCCACGACGTGCTCGAAGACTATCCGATGGCATTCCGGCAATCCTGGCTTTACGACGAATTGTGGCAAGCGCGCAATTTCAAGCAATGGATGGGCAAGGGACTCTATGGCGGAACCCTGATGGTCGGCATCGAGCAGTGGTTGCTGCGCGGAAAATTCCCATGGACACTGCATCACCGGCATGCAGACCACGAGTGCCTGCGACCTGCGGCGCAATTCCAGCCGATCAGCTATCCCAAACCCGATGGCAAACTCACCTTCGACAAGCTCTCCTCGGTGTTCATCTCCAACACCAATCACGAGGAAAACCAGCCTAGCCATCTCACACTCAAGGACGCCACCGTTCCGGTGAAGGTGAATCTGGCCACCTACGCCGGTGCGGAAGCGCGTTACTGTCCGGCGGGTGTATACGAATATATCAAGGCAGAGGACGACTCAGACCGCCTGCAGATCAACGCGCAAAACTGCGTGCATTGCAAAACCTGTGATATCAAGGATCCGACCCAGAACATCGTTTGGGTGGTGCCACAAGGCGGGGGCGGCCCCAATTACCCGAATATGTGAGCACCCGGCTCCCGCCGCCGACAGTGCACACACCGCCCACACCGCAAGCATGGCGGCAACACCACCTGAGTTTCCAAATAAGTCGGCCCGCAAAGCCCGATTATTCCATCCCGGCGCTGCGTGACCGGCATTGGACGCGCGCGCTCCGGATTGGTTCCGCACAGTGGCAAGGTCGTAGCGCGGTCAACATCCATGCTCAGCCGCCTGCAATCCCCGCCAGATTCGGGCACACAGGCGTAGCACCGCGCTTTCCTCTATCATTTCGCGGCGCAATAGCACAATGCACAATGCACAATAACAAGCTGTCATGGGCTTGAAAACAAAAAGGAGAGCAGCATGGCCCACAATTATTTTGTCCGGCAACAAGATGTCCCCGGCTACCACCCGGCCAATCACACCGGCACGCTGAACAAGCGCCTGATCGGCCCCGAAACCGGCGCAAAGCAGATCGAACTGGTGCTTGGCCATATTCAGAAGGGCAAAGGCGCTCTGCCGCACGCCCACCCGGGAATAGAACAGGTCTGCTACATGCTCGAGGGCCGCGCCCTGGCCGAAGTCGGCGGCGAATCCTGCGAACTGGGCCCCGGCGACAGCTGTTTTTTCCCCGCCGACGTGATGCATACGTTCACCGTCATCAGTGAGGAACCAGTGCGCCTGCTGGTGGTCTATTCGCCCCCCTACGAAGAGTCGCCCGACCGCGTCGTGCGCCCGGCGGTATAGAACTATAAAAAAGCATCAAGGCGGAGTCATGCGACAGACAGCTCAGATGCTCTGTGCGGCGCTCGCACTGCTCAGTTACGGCATTCATGCACAGGATGCGTGGCCTTCAAAACCGATCGGCCTGGTCATTCCCTTCGCAGCTGGAAGCGGCACCGATGCGCTGGGCCGCGTCATCGCGCAAAAACTCTCAGAACGCCTCAAGCAACAGGGCGTTGTTGAAAACAGGGCCGGTGCCAGCGCCCAAATCAGCGCGGAGTTTGTCGCCAAGGCAAAGCCCGATGGCTACACCCTGTTGATGTCAACCAACACCTCGCACTCGGCCAACCCCAGCCTGTTCAAGACACTACGCTAGGACCCGATCAAGGACTTTACGCCAATCGTGCGCACCGGCGACCTGCCCTTCGCACTCGCGGTCAGCGCGGCATCCCCGATCAAACGCGTCAAGGACCTGATCGACTATGCGCGCGCCAGTCCCGGCAAAGTCTCGTACGCCACGCCCAACAACACCTCGCTTGTATCCTCGGAGACCATCCGCGTTATGGCCAGGATCGACATCCTCGGCGTTCCCTACAAGACGATTTGATACAAGGCGCGGCGGGCATTTCCAGCCTATTGCAATCAGTCGGGCTTGATGCCGGCGGTATCCACCACTTGTTTCCAGCGCGCCAGCTCCCCTTTCAGGAACTCGGTGAACTGCTCCGAGGTATTGGCCACCACCTCGAAGCCCTGTGCGTCCAACCGCGCTTTGTTATCCGGTGCGTTGAGCGCCGCGATGACGCCAGCCTGCAACTTGGCCAGCACATCCCTGGGCAGGCCCTTGGGCGCGACAACAGCCTGCCACGAATAGACCTCGAAGCCGCTTATACCCGCCTCGGCCATGGTCGGCACATTGGGGAATTGCGGCGCCCGCTTGTCGCTGGTGACGGCAATAGCCTTTAGGCGACCGCTGCTAATGTGCGCCGAGGCCGCGCCGAGGTTTTGAAAGGACGCATCGACACCGCCGCCAATAAGGTCGGTCATTGCCGCCGAACCGCCTTTGTAGGGCACATGGATGCCAGTGGTATGGGTACGCTGCCACAGCAATTCAGCCGACAGGTGGTCCGATGAACCTGTGCCCGATGAGACAAAGGACGTCTTGCCTGGATTCTTTTTCATGTAATCGACCAGCTCCGCTAAAGTATTGGCGGGAAACTTTGGGGTCGCAATCAGGATGTTGGGATTACGAACCGCCACAGAGATCAGGTCAAAGTCGCGCAATGGCTGATACGGCAGATTCTTGAACAGCGCCGGATTGATCGCAAACACACCTATCGAGCCAACCAGGATGCTGTAACCATCGGCCGGTGCCTTGGCGATCATTTCGGCGGCGATCGCACCGTTGGCACCGGCGCGGTTTTCCACCACGACCGGCTGCCCCATGATCTCCGAGAGCTTTATGCCGATGGACCGCGCGATGATGTCGGACGAGCCACCTGCGGTGAAGGGCACAAGAATTTTTATCGGCTTGCTCGGGTAGGCTTGCGCCAGCGCAAACTGCGGCAGTAGCGCAAGGGTCAGGGACAGGGACAGGGACAACAGGCTTTTGCACAACATCATTCACTCCTTGTGTGATCGTCATCGCCTTATGGCACGCAGTCTTCGCTGCATCATCGACGCACACGCATGATTGCCCGAAAGCGAGGTACAGGCAAGCGATTCTCTTGCGTCCCGATTAAGGGGGCGGAGCGGCGGAGGTACGACGTCACAACACTGCTGCTGCGCTTGGCCCATATTTACTGAAAAGACGATTCGCACTGAAAGTGCACCGCCCAAGCAATACGCCTTAGCCCAGAACTGCGCTTCGTTCCAAAACTGTGCTTCGCTCTAGAACTGCGCTTCGCTCAAGGCCATAACGCCCGATGCACCCGCGACAATGCTGTCGCGCATTCCCGGCACCTGCCCCATGAAGTGATCGGCAAAAAAACGCGCGGTGACAATTTTAGCCTTGAGAAATTGAGCATCACCTTCGGCCGCTCTCAATTTTTTGTCCGCGACCAGCGCTGCGCGCGCCATTTGCCAGCCGCCACAGAGGATGCCGGTCATTTTGAGAAAGGGCACGGCACCCGCGTAGACCGACTTGATATCCGATCCGTTGGTCGCAACGATCCAGTCCACCGCTTCGGCAAAAGCATCGATGGCCGCGCCAAAGCGCCTTTTTATCGCGGCAAAATCATCGCCGTCGGCTTTGCCCAGCTCGGCTTCGACCGCCCTCATGACGTTGATCAGCGCTTTCGCGGTCACACCGCCCTCCCGGGCAATCTTACGCCCGACCAGGTCATTGGCCTGTATGCCGGTGGTGCCTTCATAAATGGTGGTGATACGCGCATCGCGCAGATGCTGCGCCGCGCCGGTCTCTTCGATGAAACCCATGCCGCCGTGCACCTGCACGCCAAGCGATGCGACATCGACACCACATTCGGTGCTCCACCCCTTGACCACCGGGATCATCAGGTCGGCGAAGGCCTGGCTGCGCGCGACCGCCTCCTTGTCAGCGCTCTGGTGCACAGTATCGAGGGCCGCCGCCACGACATAGGCCAGCGCCCGGGTCGCCTCGGTCTGCGATTTCATGCTCATCAGCATGCGCCGCACGTCGGGATGATGAATGATGCTGACCGAAGCCCGCCCGCCGGCGAGATCGCGGCTTTGTATGCGTTCCTTGGCGAAGGCCAGCGCGCGCTGGTAGGCGCGCTCGCAAAGGGCTACGCCCTCCAACCCCACGGCGAAGCGCGCCGCATTCATCATGATGAACATGTATTCCAGACCGCGGTTTTCCTCGCCAACAAGGTAACCAATGGCCCCGTCTTTTTCACCATACACCATCACCGCGGTCGGACTGGCGTGGATGCCCAGTTTGTGCTCAATAGACACGCACTTGACGTCGTTGCGCGCACCCAGGCTACCGTCCTGGTTGACCAGAAATTTGGGCACCACGAACAGGGAAATGCCCTTGACGCCTTCGGGTGCGTCGGGGGTGCGCGCCAGCACGAGGTGAATGATGTTCTCGGCGAGGTCATGCTCGCCGTAGGTGATGAATATTTTCTGGCCGAAGAGGCGATAGTGGTCGCCCTCGGGCAGCGCACGCGATTTGATCAGCGCAAGATCTGAACCGGCCTGTGGCTCGGTCAAATTCATGGTGCCGGTCCAGGTGCCCTCTATCATCTTGCGCAAGTAGAGATTTTTTTGCGCGTCTGTGCCGCGCAGCAAGAGCGCCTCGATCGCACTGAATGTCAGCAGCGGGCAAAGGGAAAAGGACATGTTCGCCGACTTCCACATCTCCTGCACCGGCGTGGAAACGAGCTTGGGCAGCCCTTGTCCGCCCAGTTCGGGCGGGAATTGCAGCGCGTTCCAGCCCCCTTCAACAAACTTCCGATAGGCCTGCTTGAAGCCCTTGGGGGTGCTTACCGCGCCGTCCTTCCATTGCGCGCCCTCCTGATCACCCGACCAGTTGAGCGGCGACAGCACACCTGATGAGAATTTTCCGCATTCTTCCAGCACTTGCTCGACCAGGTCGGGCGTGGCCTCTTCGCAGCCGGGCAGCTTCGCCACATCACCCAGTCCGGCCAGTTCGTTTAGCACGAACATCATGTCCTTCAGCGGTGCGATGTACTCACTCATGGCAGCTCCTCCGGTTAATGCTTCGACAGTACCGTCCCTCTCCCCAAGAGAGAGGGACAGGGAGAGGGGGATGCCAGCTGAATCGAACATGCCCACATTCACCCTCTCCCCAACCCTTCCCCGTCAAGGGAGAGGGGGAACATCAGTCACGATTTTGAAATTATCGCTTTTTTATGATGTGCGGAACTCGATTCCCTTAACCGAGTTCCTTCACCAATTCCGGGACAACCTGGAACAGGTCGCCGACGATGCCGTAGTCCGCCACCTGGAATATCGGCGCCTCCTCGTCTTTGTTGATGGCGACAATGACGCGGCTGTCTTTCATGCCGGCCAGATGCTGGATGGCGCCGGAGATGCCGACCGCGATGTACAACTCGGGCGCGACGATCTTGCCGGTTTGACCAACCTGCCAGTCGTTCGGTACGAAGCCCGCATCGACCGCGGCGCGCGACGCGCCCATGGCGGCGTTGAGCTTGTCGGCCAAGGGTTCGAGCAGCTTGAAATTATCGCCCGAGCCCATGCCACGGCCGCCGGACACAATAATTTTGGCCGCCGTGAGTTCAGGACGATCCGATTTGGTCAAATCACGACTAACGAGACTGGTCTGCGCGGCGTCCGCAAGTGCGGCGATATTCTCGACTACCGCGGCACCCCCGGTTGCGGAAACCGGGTCAAAACCAGTGGTTCGTACCGTGATGACCTTGATCTTGTCGACAGACTGCACCGTCGCCAGCGCGTTGCCGGCATAAATGGGCCGCACGAAGGTGTCGGGCGAATTGACGGCGACGATTTCGGAGATCTGCGCCACATCAAGCAGCGCGGCAACACGCGGCAGAAAATTCTTCCCCGAAGTCGTCGCAGGCGCAAGGATATGACCGTAAGCGCCAGCAAGCCCCACCACCAGCGCGGCGAGGCTCTCGGCCAACTGATCTTTGTACTGCGCGGCATCAGCGACCAGCACCTTGGCCACACCGGCAACCTGCGCCGCAGCCTGCGCCGCAGCGGCGCAGCCCGCGCCGGCTACAAGCACATGTACTTCTCCGCCAATTTTGGCCGCTGCCGCCACGGTGTTCAGTGTGGCGCCCTTGAGTATCAGGTTGTTGTGTTCTGCGATGACGAGAATACTCATGCGATCACCTTCGCTTCGTTCCTGAGTTTTTCGATAAGCGCCTTGGCTTCGGCCACCTTGACTCCGGACTTGCGCTTGGGCGGTTCTTCCACTTTGAGCGTCGTGAGGCGCGGCGTGACATCCACGCCAAGCACATCAGGCTTGAGCACCTCCATGGGCTTCTTTTTCGCCTTCATGATGTTGGGCAGCGTCACATAGCGCGGCTCGTTGAGGCGCAAATCCGTGGTGACCACCGCGGGCAGGGACATCGCGATCGTCTCGAGGCCGCCGTCCACTTCGCGCGTCACCTGCATTGCTTGGCCGTCTATTTTTACCTTGGAGGCAAACGTCGCCTGCGGCCAGCCCATTAGTGCGGCAAACATCTGCCCCGTCTGACTGGCATCATCGTCGATCGCCTGCTTGCCGAAAATGGCGAGCCCAGGTGATTCTTTGGCGGCGATCGCCTTAATCAGCTTGGCGACGGCCAGCGGTTGCAGCTCGACATCCGTTTCAACCAGGATGGCGCGATCGGCGCCAATGGCCAGCGCGGTGCGCAGGGTTTCCTGGCAGGCGGTGGGACCGCATGAGACAACAATTATCTCAGTGACGATGCCCGCTTCTTTCAAGCGAACCGCCTCCTCCACCGCTATTTCATCGAAGGGGTTCATCGACATTTTAATGTTGGCCGTCTCCACACCCGAGCCGTCGGCCTTGACGCGAACCTTGACGTTATAGTCGACGACGCGCTTGACGGGAACCAGAACTTTCATTGCTACTCCGGTTTGTTAAAAGATGGACAATTATAA
This sequence comes from Bordetella parapertussis, assembly GCA_945892985.1. Lineage (GTDB taxonomy): Bacteria > Pseudomonadota > Gammaproteobacteria > Burkholderiales > SG8-39 > CAITSH01. The sequence continues at coordinate 162,429 of CAMDDU010000003.1, read as the reverse complement.
ACGATGGCCGCACGCGGCCCCCGCCGTGCTTGCGGACAGTCTGTCAGCCCATTACCCTGCCAAGAGCCGACTCATCCCGATTCCCCGAACCCTAGGAACGCCCCATGTCCCGCCCCCTGTCCCATATCCGCGTACTCGACCTGACCCGCATCCTTGCCGGCCCTTGGGCGACGCAAAACCTCGCCGATCTGGGTGCCGAGGTCATCAAGATCGAACGTCCGGGCAGCGGCGACGACACCCGGGCCTGGGGCCCGCCCTTTCTCAAGGACAGGCATGGCGAGGACAGCGCCGAGTCGGCCTATTACCTTTCCGTCAACCGCGGCAAGAAGTCGGTTACGCTCGATATCGCCGATCCGGAAGGCGGGCGAATCGCGCGCGAACTGGCCGCCAAGTGCGATGTGCTGGTCGAGAACTACAAGGTCGGTGGACTGAAAAAATACGGCCTTGATTATGAATCCCTGCGCAAACTCAACCCCGGACTTATCTACTGCTCCGTAACCGGCTTCGGCCAGGACGGCCCCTACGCCGCGCGCCCCGGTTATGACTTCATCTTCCAGGGCATGGGCGGATTCATGAGCATCACCGGCGAACGCGATGACCTGCCTGGCGGCGGTCCGCAAAAAGCCGGTATCGCCGTCACAGACGTACTCACCGGCCTTTATGCCTGCATCGCCATCAATGCGGCGATCGTGCACCGTGAGCGCACCGGGCAGGGACAATGCATAGACATGGCGCTGATGGACACGCTGGTCGCCTTCAACGCCAACCAGATCCTGAACTACTGGTGCTCGGACGACATCCCCAGACGCTGGGGCAACGCGCATATCAACATCTGCCCTTATCAGGTGTTTGCGACCAGTGACGGTCATCTCATTCTTGCCGTCGGTAACGACAGCCAGTTCCGCAATTTTTGCAAAGCTGCCGGCCGCGAGGAGCTCTCCGAGGACGCGCGCTTTCGCACTAATCCGGACCGCCTGAAAAACCGCGATCTGTTGGTCCCTATCGTCGAGGCCATCATGCGCGGACGCAGCAAGAGCGCTTGGGTCAGCGCACTTGAGGCGGCCGGCGTTCCCTGCGGCCCTATTAACAATATGCAGGAAGTGTTCGAAAACCCGCAGGTGCGGCATCGCCGCCTGCGCGTCGAGATTCCGCATCCGGCCGGCAGCGTGCCGACGGTGGCAAGCCCTATGCGCTTTTCGGAAACCCCGGTGACCTACGACATGCCACCGCCGATGCTCGGGCAGCACACGGACGAAATCCTTCAGGGCCTGCTTGGCATGTCGGCGCAGCAGATCGCAGAGCTGCGCGAAAGCGGTGTCGCCTGATCTATTTTTTTGCGCTGTACAGCGCCGCCAGTTCGCCGACGATGCCTCGCCGGAAGGCCAGCACACAGACAACGAAAATAACACCCGTGGCGATGGTGCTCCAAGAGCCGATGCCGGCAAGGTATTTTTCCAGACCAATCACTACGCCGGCACCGACCAGCGGGCCGAATATGGTGCCCATACCCCCTAACAGGGTCATCAGCACCACCTGCCCTGACATGTGCCAGTGCACGTCGGTCAGCGTAGCAAGTTGGAACACCAGCGACTTGGTCGACCCGGCAAGGCCAGACAAGGCGCAGGACAGCATGAACGCGAGCAGCTTGAAACGCTCGACGTCGTAACCGAGGGAAATCGCCCGCGGTTCGTTCTCGCGAATCGACTTGAGCACCTGGCCAAAGGGAGAATGGATGGTGCGGTAGACCAGCGCAAAGCCAAGAACAAAAACGGCAAAGGTGAAGTAATACATGGCCACGTCGCCTGAAAGATCGACGATACCGAGAAATTTTCCGCGCGGCACGCCTTGGATTCCGTCCTCGCCATGGGTGAACGGGAACTGCAATGCCAGAAAAAACACCATTTGCGACAAGGCCAGCGTGATCATTGCAAAGTAAATACCCTGCCGCCGGATGGCGAGGCTACCGACCAGCCAGCCTAGTGCGGTTGAGACGGCCACGCCCGCCAGCACGCCGACCTCCGGGGTCCAGCCCCAATCTTTACAGACATAAGAGGTGATGTAACCGGCGCTGCCAAAAAACGCCGCATGGCCGAAAGAAAGCAGTCCGGTAAAACCGAGTAACAGGTTGAAGGCGCAGGCGAACAAGGCGAAGCAAAGCAGTTGCATCGCAAAAACCAGGTAAATGACATCCTGGAACGGTAACAAAAGGCCGGCGATGAAAAGCAATACAAAGATGATGCGGGTGCGATCCATGCCTATTTCTCCCTGCCGAACAGCCCGGCCGGACGCAGCAACAGCACAATCGCCATGATCACAAAAATGACAACCGCAGAACCTTCCGGATAAAACACCTTGGTCAGCCCCTCTATCAAACCGAGACCAAGACCGGTCAGGATGGAACCGAGAATCGAACCCATGCCGCCGATCACCACCACAGCAAACACCACAATGATGAGATTGGAGCCCATTATCGGGTTCACCTGCAGAATCGGCGCCGCCAGCACCCCGGCAAATCCGGCGAGCGCAACGCCGTAACCGTAGGTCAGCGTGATCATCAGCGGCACATTGATGCCGAAAGCCTGCAGCAGTCGCGGGTTCTCGGTGCCTGCGCGCAGGTAGGCGCCAAGCCGGGTTCGTTCAATGACATACCAGGTGCCAAAGCACACCACAAGCGAAGCGAACACAACCCAGATGCGATACTTGGGCAGGATAATGCCGATCTCATCCAGGCGAATGGCCCCCTGCAACAACTCGGGCACTTCATAGCTCTCGCCGGATATGCCATACCAGTGGCGGAACATACCCTCGATGATCAGCGCAAGCCCGAAGGTGAGCAACAGACCATAAAGGTGGTCAAGATGGTAAAGCCGTTTGAGCATGGTGCGTTCGATCAGAATGCCGAACGTACCGACCAGCAGCGGTGAGAGCACCAGCGCAAACCAGTAATTAACGGTGAAATCGGGCTGTCCGATCCAGGACCCAAGCTGGGTCAACCCAAGCCAGGCGACAAATGCCCCCAGCATATATTGCGCACCATGGGTGAAATTGATGATGTTAAGCAGCCCAAAAATTATCGCCAGCCCCAGGCTCAATATCGCGTAGAACGAGCCGTTAATAAGGCCGACCAACAACTGGGCAAGCAGGGCCTGCGGCGTGATGCCTAGCATCTCGAACATCGGGTTTGCCTTTGCAAGCACCGCTCCAGACCGAAATTATCGACCGGGGTTGCGGCATCAAACTGTACCTGGAACCGCCTCAAAAGCAGGCCCCAACTAAACAATACAGGGCGGGATTCCTCCCGCCCGCTTTTTACAAGCGCCTACTTCTTCAGCAGTTTGCAGGTCGATTGCGCGATCGGCTGCGTGGCGATATCGGCTGGGATGACCGTTACATTTTTGTAGTAATCCCAGGGCGACTTCGACTCGGCTGGCGACTTGACCTGTGCCTGCACCATGTCGTGCTTGAACTTGCCGTTGGCGAGGATGGTGCCCTTGAACAGGCCATCATCAATCGGCGTGCTCTTGAGTTTGGCCATGACCTTCGCCGTATCGTCAGTCTTGGCAGCCTGTATCGCCTTCAGGTAATTGAGCACGGACGAATACACGCCGGCGTGCACCATGGTGGGCATACGCTTGTGCTTTTCGAAAAAGCGCTTCGACCAGGCGCGCGTCTTGTCATTCTGATCCCAGTAAAAACCCTCGGTCACAAACATGCCCTGCGTGGTCTTGAGGCCCAGGCTGTGAATGTCGGAGATAAAAATAAGCAGTGGCACAACCGCCTGCTTGCCACCCATGATGCCGAATTCGGCCGCCTGCTTGACAGAGTTGATGGTGTCCGCACCGGCGTTGGCGAGCGCGATCACATCAGCCTTGGAGCCCTGCGCCTTGAGCAAAAAGGACGAGAAGTCGCTGTTCGGGAACGGGTGCTTGACCGAGCCGACGACGGAGCCGCCATTGGCCTTGACCACCGCGGTGGCATCACGCTCGAGCGCCGCGCCAAACGCGTAGTCAGCGGTCAGGAAGAACCAGGACTTCTTGCCCTGCTTTACCAGCGACTGGGCGGTACCGACCGACAATGCATACGTGTCGTATGCCCAGTGCACCGTACCAGCGGTGCATTTTTCATTGGTGATGGGCAGCGATGCGGCGCCCGAAACCAGGGTGATCTTGTTCTTCTGCTCCGCCACTTCCATCGCGGCGAGTGCCGTGTTGGTCGACACCAGGTCGACGATGGTGTCCACCTTGTCCTTGTCGAACCATTCGCGCGCGATGTTTGCGGCAATGTCCGCCTTGTTCTGGTGGTCGGCAGAGATGATTTCAATCTTTTTGCCCAACACCATGCCGTCCTTGGCGAAGTCTTCAACCGCCATGCGCGCGGCGATCACCGACCCCTGTCCGGCCACATCGGAATAAATGTTTGAAAGATCGGTCAGCACGCCGATTTTGACCACATTGTCGGAGACCTGGGCCTGCGCCGAACCCCAGGCACCCAGCGCCGCCGCCACAAAAGTCGTCATAAGTTTGCGTTTCAATATCATGTTGCGATCTCCTCTTTTTTTGAATCGAAAAATTCTGTTGCGTTCCGCCTTACTGCTAAACACCAAGATACTCGTTAAGCAGCTGCGTTTTTGATACCAGTTCGTCGCTGGCCACCGTTTCCACCACCTCGCCATGCTCGACCACATAATGGCGGTCCGCGAGGGGCGCAGCAAAGCGGAAATTCTGTTCGACCAGTACGATGGTATAGCCTTTTTCCCTGAGCTGGAGAATGACTTCCGCGAGCTTTTGCACGATCACCGGCGCGAGGCCCTCGGTTATTTCATCGAGCAGCAGCAACCGGGCGCCGGTTCTCAAGATGCGGGCCACCGCCAGCATCTGTTGCTCGCCGCCGGAGAGTTTCGTTCCCGGACTGTCTGCGCGTTCCTTCAGGTTCGGGAACATGGCATAGATTTCCTCCAGGCCCATGCCATCGGGCCCCACCTCGGGCAGCAGCAACAGATTTTCTTCGGCACTCAGACTGGCGAAAATGCCCCGCTCCTCGGGGCAGTAACCGAGTCCAAGCCGGGCAATGCGGTGCGGCGACATACCTACTGTTTCCACGCCTCCCACCGTGACCGACCCGGTGCGACGCCCGGTAAGCCCCAGGATCGCCTTGAGCGTGGTGGTGCGGCCGGCGCCATTGCGACCCAGAAGGGTTACCACCTCGCCCTGCCGGACATCGAAATTCATACCGTGCAGGATATGCGACTCGCCATACCATGCATGCAGGTCGCGCACGCTGAGGACGACCGGACGATTGTTGCCGCTGGCTGCGCTCACGCTGCTGTTCCCATATAAGCTTCAATGACCTGTGGATTGCCCGAGACCTCTGCGTAAGGCCCCTCGGCGAGCACACTGCCTCGTTGCAGGACGGTTATCGTGTCGGCGATGCTGGAAACGACACTCATGTTGTGCTCGACCATCAGCACCGTCCGGTTTGCCGCCACTTTCCGAATTAGTTCGGTAACGCGATGCACGTCCTCGTGCCCCATTCCCTGGGTCGGCTCATCCAGTAGCATTAACTCCGGATCCAGCGCCAGGGTTGTGGCGATTTCGAGGGCGCGCTTACGTCCGTAGGGAAGCGCCACAGTTTCGGTCTCCGCGTAGTCCTCCAGACCGACCTCGGCCAGCAAGCGCATCGCTTCATCATTGAGTCCGAGCAAAACGCGCTCCGGCTTCCAGAAATGATAGGAAATACCCAATTTGCGCTGCAAGCCAATGCGTACGTTTTCCAAAACCGTCAGGTGTGGAAACACCGCAGAAATCTGAAAAGAGCGAATGATGCCGCGGCGGGCGATTTGCGCCGGACGCTCGACCGTGATGTCGACGCCATTGAACAGAATGGTGCCGGTTGTCGGTATCAGGAATTTGGTCAGCAGGTTGAAGACAGTCGTCTTTCCCGCGCCGTTGGGACCGATTAGCGCATGAATCTGCCCGCGCTTGACCCGCAGATCGACATTACTGACCGCGACAAACCCCTTGAACTCCTTGGTCAGCTTTCGCGTTTCGAGAATCGTGTCTTCGGCCACAGGAAATCCGTCAGTTAGTTATAGCTATCGATCGCTTCGGAGGCTTGGCTGTTTGGCACTCCCGAGTCTCGGGCACTTGCGCTGGCAGCAGTATTTTATACGGGTTCAACCGGGCCGGTGACTCCGCCCCCCGTCGTCATTGACCGGGCCATTGTGGCGCGCGCTTTTCCAGAAACGCCGTCATACCTTCCCGTCCCTCAGGGCTGGCGGCATTGCAGGCGATGACTTCACTCGCCAAGATGTACGCCGGAGTGATGCCCATTTCCAGTTGCTGATAAAAAAGCCGCTTGCCGGCGGCGACGGCACCGCGGGGTTTGGCTGCAATCACGGCGGCCAACCTGCCAACCTCGGCGTCCAGTTCGCCGGCGGCCACCACCCTGTTCACCAGACCCTGGCGCTGCGCGGTTTGTGCGTCGATGAACTCCCCGGTCAGCAGCATTTCCATGGCCTGCTTGCGGCCCAGATTGCGGGAAAGCGCAACGCTGGGGGTCGAGCAGAACAGACCGAAGTTCACACCGCTCACGGCAAAACGCGCACTGTCGGCACATACGGCGAGGTCGCACTGCGCCACCAACTGGCAACCGGCCGCCGTCGCAGTCGCATGCACTTTCGCAATGACCGGCTGCGGTATCGCCACCAGGCTTGTCATCAAACGGCTACATTGCTGGAACAGGGCCTCAATGCGCGACTGGGTGCCAAGGGCGTGAATTTCCTTCAGATCATGCCCGGCACAAAACCCGCGCCCATTGGCTCCAATGACAATGACGCGAACCGCAACATCGACCGCGGCCTCGTCTAGCGCCTGTTGCAAGGCTTCGAGCAATTCGCCCGACAAAGCGTTGAACTGGGCCGGACGATTCAGGGTCAGCGTAAGGATGCCATCGCTTAGCTCTCGCAGAAGAACGGGGTCTGCCGACAGCGGGGAATTTTTTGTGGCGGGTGCACTCATGCTTGCCTCCTTCATCTGCCCGTTATTCAATGGCAGCAATTGATTTGGCCTGTTGACGCAAGACGAATTTCTGTATTTTTCCGGTCGACGTTTTCGGCAGCGGACCAAACACCACTTTTTTAGGCACCTTGAACCGCGCCATGTGCGCGCGACAGTGCTCGATTATGTCCTGCTCAGCCACGCTTGCTCCAGGCTTGACTTCGACAAACGCGCAGGGTGTCTCACCCCATTTCGCGTCCGGTTGTGCAACCACTGCACAAACCATCACCGCCGGATGCCGATAAATGACATCCTCGACCTCGAGCGAGGATATGTTCTCGCCTCCTGAGATGATGATGTCCTTCGAGCGATCCTTGATCTTAGCGTAACCGTCCGGATACAGCACGGCAAGATCTCCGGAATGGAACCAGCCGCCAGAAAAGGCTTCTGCCGTGGCCGCCGGGTTCTTCAGATAGCCCTTCATCACCACATTGCCGCGAAACATGATTTCCCCCATGGTCTCGCCGTCGGCGGGAACCCGCGTCATGGTCTGGGGATCCATCACCGTCATGCCTTCCTCGAGAAGGTAGCGCACGCCCTGGCGACCGTTGCGTTCGGAACGTTTGACGATGTCCAACTCCGACCATTCGTCCTGCTTGGCACAGACCGCGGCCGGGCCATAGACCTCGGTGAGGCCGTACACATGGGTCAGGTCAAACCCCATGGTCTCCATGCCCTCGATCATCGCCGCCGGCGGCGCGGCGCCAGCCACCATTGCGGAAACACCATGCGAGATACCTTCGCGCAGGGCCACTGGAGCGTTGATCATGGCGCTATGCACAATAGGAGCACCGCAATAATGCGTCACGCGATGGCGGCGTATAGCGTCAAAAATCGGTACCGGATCGACCTTGCGAAGGCAGACATTGACACCTGCGTTGGCCGCCATCGTCCAAGGAAAACACCAGCCGTTGCAATGGAACATCGGCAGGGTCCACAGGTACACGGCGTGCCGCGGCATGCCCCAGGTCAGAATGTTGCCCACGGCATTGAGATACGCGCCACGATGCGAATACACCACGCCCTTTGGGTTGCCGGTGGTGCCCGAGGTGTAGTTGAGGCAGATCGCCTGCCACTCGTCCGCGGGGCGCTGCCAGGCATAGCCAGCATCGCCCGCCGCGATGAATACCTCGTACTCGATTTCCCCCAGATGCTTCCCATCGCCGGTAAATTCGGCATCGTCAATATCGATTACCAGCGGGCGGCTTTTAACCAGCGCCAGCGCCGCCTCAATGGTCGGGGCGAATTCGCGGTCGGTAAGCAGCACGCGCGCCTCACCATGGTCGAGCATGAAGGCGATGGCGCCGGCATCGAGCCTGGTGTTGAGTGCATTCAACACGGCGCCAGTCATCGGCACGCCAAAGTGGGCCTCGATCATTTCAGGCGTGTTCGACAGCATCGCCGCAACCGTATCGCCAACGCCGACGCCGTGTTTTGCCAGCGCGGAGGCAAGCCTGCGACTGCGCGCATACGTTTCCTGCCACGTATAGCGCCGCCCGCCATGGATAACAGATGTTCGTTGCGGATAGACCTCAGCGGTCCAGGCGATAAAAGTCAGCGGGCTTAGCGGCGCGCTGTTCGCGGGGTTCCTGTCAAGTCCAAATTCATACGGATTGCTTTTCGCAGCAGACACAGCCCCCTCCATTCGCGCTTCGTCTTCATATGCGCGCTATTGTTTCAGCAAATTTCAACACCAGCGACTCTAGCCGGCGCTGCACTCCGGCGGGGTTTCATTCTGCCCTCAAATGAATAACTTGTCGAAAAACGCCAAACCGGCTGGAATGCCATGAAGGCGCGACAGACACTACTGCGGCATTCAGCCCCCCTGGCGCTCGAGCAGGCGCCAAACGCAAGCCCCTTTGCTTTCCTTGTCGATCGCGGAAAGCTGCTTTTCGTGCTCCGCGAGCTCGTCCTCGCTAGGCGCCATGATAAAAAGACGAGGGCGCTCTTCCATTGCTGCGTTCGCCACAAGCTCCGCGCCCTGCGGCTGCTCGGATAGTGTTTCGACCTCCATCAGCAGGCTCTCCTGCCCCCGCGTCATGGCGAGAAACACTTCCGCCAGCAGTTGCGCATCAAGCAACGCACCATGGACGGTGCGGTGGGAGTTGTCGATTTCGTAGCGCTCGCACAAGGCATCGAGTGAATTTCTTTTGCCCGGGTGCAGCGATTTGGCCAGCTTTAGGGTGTCGGTCACAGTGACACCAAACTTGTCCAGGGAATCGAGTCCGGCTTTGCGCAACTCCGCATCCAGGAACTCGATATCGAACCCAGCGTTGTGAATGATAAGCTCGGCGCCGCTGACAAAATCCAGGAAATCCCGCGCCAGTTCCTTGAACCTTGGCTTGTCTTCAAGAAATTCATCGGCGATGCCGTGAACGGCCAATGCACCCGGATCGCTCTTGCGTTGCGGGTTGATGTATTGGTGCCAAGAACGATCGGTCACCCGGCGATTGAATATTTCTATGCAGCCGATCTCGATGATACGATCGCCCAGCCTCGCATTGAGGCCCGTAGTCTCGGTGTCAAGGACTATTTGCCTCATGCCCGCCCCGTCAGCTTATGCTCTACACCGCGATTGGCGAGCGCATCGGCGCGCTCGTTGCCCTCGTGTCCCGCATGCCCCCGAACCCAGTGCCAACTCACTTTATGCCGCGCCGCGGCCGTTTCAAGTTGCTGCCATAAATCGACGTTCTTGACCGGCTGCCGGTCGGCGGTCCGCCATCCCCGCCGTTTCCAGTTATTCACCCATTCGGTCATGCCCTTTTGCACATACTGTGAGTCGGTGTAAATATCCACCTCGCAAGCCCGGGTCAACGCATCAAGGGCGCGGATGGCCGCGGTCAGTTCCATGCGGTTGTTGGTGGTAGCCGACTCGCCGCCGAACAATTCTTTTTCTATCCCGTCCTTAACCAGCAACGCCCCCCACCCGCCCGGACCGGGATTCCCCTTGCAGGCGCCATCAGCATAAATTTTCACACTTTCCATAGGCTCCGCGTCCCGCGTTTGGCGTGGCGTTCAAGGTTGTGCTTCATAGAGCGGACAGTACACGGTGCCCGGCGGCAAACACCTTTAAAAAAGGCATGGACAGGCGCGGCATCAGCGCCGCTCCGCAGGCAGAACATGAATGACATTGTCACGCCGGGCCACTTGCACAAGTGCCGGCCGCTTGAGCCGCCGCTCTCGCCACGACGGCATGACGAGTCGCATGCCGGCTGTACGCTTCACGGCACGCACAACGTACACACCACCGGCGATGGGCCACCAGCGGTCGCCAGCGCTTTCCAAAAACGAAAAGCGCTGCAGCCAGCGCGTCTGGCTTAACGGCGGCACATAGCAGCCGAAACGTCCGCCATTAAGCTCAAAACCAAGCAAAGTAAGCCAGTCACGCATCCGGAACAATCCGATAAAACGACCGCACCAAGGATAGCTTGCGCCGCCGAAAATACCTCTCAGCCCCCAAAGGCTCAGGGGATTGAAACCTGAAATTACAACCTGCCCCTCCGGCATCAGAACACGCTCGACCTCGCGCAGGATCTGGTGGGGGTTAGCGCTGAATTCCAGGACATGCGGCAGCACCAGCAGGTCGATACTGTGGGTGGCAAGCGGAAGATGGGTCGGATCAGCGACAAGCGAGGCGCTGGGGATGCCATCTACGGAAAAACGCAGTGGAATACGGCTTTCGCGCAAAAAATCAAGGCCGGGAAGCCCCACCTGCACGGCGTTAAAGCCGAATACATCCTCGATGGCGTTGTCAAACTGAGCCTGCTCCCAGTCGAGGACATATTGGCCCTTGGGCGTGTTAAACCAATCGGACAGGGTAGGCATATATAATGGCGGGGTAAGTTTCAGCGGGCCGGATGCGGCATTTTTCGGAGACGGCGGCAAGCAAGCCCCTGCCGAGCCGGAATTCTCATCCGGGCAACGTTCTGTTCCAATCGCCCACCCTCATTTTGCGACTATTGAAGCGATCAACTCTCATGCCTTTTACCGTCGTCCCCGTACCTGCTTTTGATGACAATTATCTTTGGGTGCTACGCCAAGGACAGCACGCCGTTGTAATCGATCCCGGCGATGCGGCGCCAATCCGCGATTACCTTGCCCGTGAAGCACTGACCCTGACCGCCATACTGATAACCCACCATCACCCCGACCATATTGGCGGCCTGGCCGAGTTGGCGGCAGACCTGCCAGTATTCGGACCTAGGGACGACCGCATTTCCGGCATTACGCGGGTGGTCACACAGGGTGATAAAGTGACACTGCCCGAAATGGGCGCGACCCTGACCGTTATCGAGGTCCCCGGCCACACACGCAGCCACATCGCGTATTATGGCGCATCGTCCCTATTTTGTGGCGACACACTCTTTGCCTGCGGCTGCGGCAGACTGTTCGAAGGAACACCGCAGCAAATGTCGGCATCGCTGGCCAAGTTCACCGCGCTCCCGGACGACACTCGCGTCTATTGCGCCCATGAATACACACTCTCCAATATCCGATTTGCCCGTGCAGTGGAACCGGGCAACACCGTGCTTGCCGCGCGTGAAGCGCGCGATATCGAAGCGCGCCGGCAAAACAGGCCCACCGTGCCATTCACGATTGGGGAGGAAAAAGCCAGCAACCCCTTTCTGCGCTGCGACCAACCCGAGGTCATCGCATCGGCAGCCCGTCAATCTGGCGGCCAAGCAGCCAATGCAGTGGAAGTCTTTGCCGCCGTTCGCGAATGGAAAAACCATTTCTGACCAACGCATCAGCCAGTCTGGTACAAGCTCCCGGGAGCTACGGATCAGCGGCGGGCTCAAACACGGGTCATGTATGACTTCTGTTGATTTATCTCGCCTTGACCTACCCGGGCCCCTTGGCCGTCATGCGCCGGAAAACTAGGAGGGACCGCGTGGCGAACCTCGTACCACGTCTGTCACTGTTGCTGCTCCTACCCCTCCTGGGCGCCTGCGCCGGCATGGCGCCAATCCCCACAGCCGCGCCCACCCGCGCGCTCAACGCTGTCTTGCCGGCACCTTCCGTCCCCGCGGCACCTGTCGAGGCACCGCGCGATGGGCAGGCCCCAGCCCTTAAGCCAGCGGCCCCCGCCGGACCGATGGTTGCGCTGCCGCCAATTGCCGATCGCCAGGAAATAAAATCGCCCGAACTGACCCGCGCCATCGACCTCACTTCACGGGAGGATGATTTATGGGTACGAATGCGCAAGGGCTTTTCCATGCCGAATCTGGTGAGCCCGCTAGTGGACGACAGGCAGATTTATTACACCACACGTCCCAGCTACATCAAACGCATGGTCGAGCGCAGCCGCCGTTACCTGTATCACATCGTCGAAGAACTGGAAAAGCGCAACATGCCGACCGAGCTCGCATTGCTCCCCATGGTCGAGAGCGCGTTCAACCCGATGGCCTACTCCAGCGCCAATGCTTCCGGTCTGTGGCAGTTCATCCCTGGCACCGGAAAACGTTACGACCTGACACAAAATTGGTGGTACGACGGCCGCCGCGACATCATCGCTTCGACCACCGCCGCGCTGGACTACCTGCAATTCCTTTATGAAATGCACGGTGACTGGCAACTCGCGCTCGCCTCCTATAACTGGGGCGAGAATGCGGTGGCACGCGCCATCGAGAAGAACCGCAAACTGGGACTGCCGACGGATTTCCTTTCGCTCACCATGCCGGCGGAGACGCGCTATTACGTGCCCAAGCTGCAAGCGCTGAAAAATATCGTCGCCAATCCATCCACCTTTAAGATCGACATGGATCCGATCCCGAACCGGCCCTACTTCGTCACTGTTCCGCGCAACCAGGACATCGACTTGCGCATCGTCGCGCGATTAGCGCAGATGCCCGTGGAGGAGCTACTGGCCCTGAATCCGGGCCATAACCGGCCGGTCCTTCCCGGTTCTGCGGGCGCCACCCTGGTGCTGCCTGTTGACCACGCGGAGATGTTCAAGGCCAATCTGGCCACCCACGACAAGCCCTTGTCCTCCTGGCAAACCTACATCATCAGGCCGGGCGAAAAACTCGAAACTATCGCCGCGCAAAATGGCATGACACTCGCAAAGTTAAAGCAGGTAAACGGCATCCGGCCAAAGGGCAGGATGGCGCCGGGACAACCCCTACTCGTTCCCGTGAAAGGCTCAACTGCGGCGACCGACGGCCTGCCGGCCCTGTTCCAGCCGCCGGCAGCGCCAGAACCGCGGTCACAGATACGAAAACTCACCTACACCGTCAAAACAGGGGACACACTGCAAACGATCGCGAGCCGCCACAAGGTCAGTGTCGACGACCTGCGCCACTGGAACACCATCGGTCGGCTCACCGCCGGTCAGAAACTCAGCATTCAAGTCAAAAGTATCGTAAGCGGCAAGAAAAAACCGGCCAAAAAGTCCGGCGCGAAGAACGAAAAACGGATCAGCAAGACCATCAAACCGACAAAAAAATAAGCGACTGCTGTCCCGGAACGGGTCAGGAGCACTTGCCAGACGGTTCTTTAAAGCAATCGCCCCGAGTCTGGACAAATACGCCCTGCCCTGAAAATCAGTTGAGCTTGATTCCCGCCTTTTTTATTATGCCGTCCCACTTTGCCCGCTCGCTGAGAATGAATCGGGCAAAGTCCTCAGGACGATTGCCGACCAGGCGCGCGCCCAGAGCGGCAAAGCGCGCCTGCATCTCCGGATTCTGCAGGGCCTTGGCCGACTCAGCGTAAAGTCGGTCAATAACGGCCTGTGGTGTTTTCGCCGGTGCCACCAGCGCAAACCAGGATGAAGCCTCAAAACCGGGCAGACCGGCCTCAGCCATGGTCGGGACATCCGGCAATTGCGGCAATCTTTGCCCACTGGTCACGGCCAGCGCACGCAAACTGCCTGCGCGGATTTGCGCCAGCACCGTCGGGGGGTTATCGAACATGCCGCTGGTTTGCCCGCCGACAGCCGCCGTGACCGCCTCGGCGGCGCTTTTGTAGGGCACGTGCCCGATGCGAACACCGGCGACTGACTGGAACATCTCCATTCCCAGATGACCGGTCGTGCCGTTCCCGGGCGATCCAAAGAACATTTTTTCTGGATCACGCTTGGCGAGCGCAATGAACTCAAGCAGATTTTTCGCCGGCAAATCCGCACGCACAACCATCAGCATGGGCATGTCAGCCACGACCGTTACTGGCGCAAACGCCACCTGCGGATCAAACGGCATACGCGAGTAGAGGCTGGCGTTGATAGTGAGAATGCCTGCCGATGACAACAAAAGCGTGTAACCGTCAGGCTCGGCGCGGGCCACCATATCAGCCCCAATGTTACCTCCCGCACCAACACGGTTCTCGACAATAAAGGGCACGCCCATGCTGGAGCTAAGTTTTTCTCCAAGCGCTCTTGCAAGCACATCAGCAAGGCCGCCTGCGGCGAAAGGCGCTACGATGCGAACGGGCTTGACCGGCCAAGACTGAGCACACACCGGAGCTGACAAAAACGCCAGCGACAAGGCTACGACAACGATTGGAATGATGCGAGTCATGACAAAAAATTCCTCAAGAAAGATAACCGGTTTGTGGGGCGTGTGGCGCGCCACAGTATTTGTTATATGTGCGAAGCATATTGTCCTCGGAGCTCGGGATCAAGCATTTGATGTCGACTATACATAATATGCAGCCCTCCAAAAATAATCACACCACAGGATGCGGGGACGGCGCGCGTCGTTCTGGGGGCGCATCGCATCCATGAGGTGCCGGGAAGAAATAATTGGCATAAATCCAATCTGACAGGCGCGGCCTTCGTCTGGCCAGATTTCATTTTGGCGCATGTCATAGCATGCGAAAAACCCGGCTAGTCCCTAGATAAACCGCGGAATACAGTTCCCAAGAATAGGCGTTCGCAAAAATTAAGCTGCCTGCGGCTTGAACAAGACGCAACTCACCTGCTGGGTGCCGCCGGTTCCGACGGCATCGGGGTAACGCAGACGGCATTCATCACGAACTTGCGGGCAGCGCGGATGAAAATGGCACCCCGCCGGCGGGGTAACCGGCGAAGGGAGCTCCCCGTGCAACCGGATCATTCCTCGCATCCCCATGTCGGTCAGCGAGGGCACCGCCGATAGCAGCGCCTGGGTGTACGGATGCTTTGGAGCGCCAAGGACTTCCGCAACAGTGCCGCGTTCGACGATCCTTCCAAGATACATCACCGCAACGTCGTGTGCGAGATATTCGACCACGGCGATGTTGTGGGTGATAAACAGGTAGGAAAGCGACAACTCCTGCTGCAGTGCTTTGAGCAGATTGAGGATTTGCGCCTGCACCGAAACATCAAGTGCACTGGTTGGCTCATCGCAAACGATCAGCTTCGGACTGACCGCCAGCGCCCTGGCGATGGCGATACGCTGTCGCTGACCGCCTGAGAATTCGTGGGGATAACGGTGGCGCGCATCGAGTGGCAATCCGACCTGATCAAGCAGTTGAAGGATTCGCCGTTCCGATTGTGGCCCTGCAAGGCCGAGCGACAGGATCCCCTCCTCCAGGATGTCGTTAACCCGCATGCGCGGGTTAAGGGATGCATACGGATCCTGAAACACGATCTGGAAGTCGGCGCGACGTCGGCGCAGCGCATTGCCACGCAGCAGATCGAGACGAACGCCCTCAAATGTAACCTCCCCGCTCGCTTCATGCAGCAGCTGCAATATCGCCTTGCCGGCGGTTGTTTTGCCACACCCTGACTCCCCGACAATAGCGAGCGTGCGCCCCGCCGCGAGGCTCAGGGACAGTCCATCTACCGCCTTCACATGCCCCACCGTGCGCTTGAACAGGCCCCGGCGTATCGGGAAATGCACCTTGAGATCCCGTACCGACAGCAAGGGCGGCACGGTCGGCGGCGGCACGAAAGCGGGAATGACGGACTGGTGTGGAAGGGCGCTTCCGGCCGCCTGACGCCTTGCGCTTTCCTTCTCGTCATACAAATGGCACCTTATATGGTGGCCCCCGGCGCTATCCTGCAAGAGCGGCTCTTCGCTGCCACATCGCACCCAGGCGAAATCACATCGATCAGCGAAGCGACAGCCCTTGAATTCGGAGTACAGCGGAGGTACCTGCCCCTTGATAACCGCCAGCGTGCCGCCGCGTTTTGCAGCATCCGGCAGCGCCTCGAACAATTTGCGCGAATACGGATGCCGCGGCGATTCGAAAAATTGGGCCCGCGTTGCGATCTCCACCAATTGCCCTGCGTACATCACCCCGACACGGCTGGCCATTTGCGCCACCACACCGAGGTCGTGCGTTATCAGCAGGATGGCCATGCCACGCTCTTGCTGCAGACGACGCAGCAAATCGAGCACTTGCGCCTGGATGGTGACATCGAGCGCCGTGGTCGGCTCGTCGGCGATAAGCAGGTCCGGCTCGGCGGCCAACGCCACTGCGATCATCACCCTCTGCTTCAGGCCCCCTGAAAGCTGGAAGGGATACTCATCAAGGCGGCGAGCCGCGTCCGGCATACCGACGGACTCGAGCAGGTCGATGGCGCGCTCGCGCGCGCGCAAGCCGTGTAGCCCGAGATGGCGCTCCAGCACTTCGCATATCTGACGTCCGACTGTCAGCACCGGATTAAGGCTGGTAGCCGGTTCCTGGAAAATAATGGCGATGCGACGCCCCCGCACCGCGCGCATCGCCGCCTCCGGAAGAGACATGACTTCAAGCCCGTCGACTGTCACAGTGCCATCGGTAATCTGCCCGGTTTCGGGCAAAAGACGGAGCATGGCCAACGCCGTCATTGATTTTCCACAACCGGATTCCCCAACGATGGCGAAGGTTTCGCCTCGATCAATACGAAATGAAAGGCCGTCAACGGGCCGCACGGGAGGACCATCACGCTCGATCAGCGCCGCAAGGTCGTCGACTACAATTGTGCCAGTCATGATTTCACAAGCCTGCGTAGGCGCGGCATGCGCAGCCGCCAAGGGCGGAAATCGGTGCGCGCACGCGGATCGAACGCATCGCGCACGGCGTCGGCAAACAGATTAGCCGACAGGACCATCAGAAACATGAACACAAAAGCCGAGGCCAGCGACCACCAGACCATGGGATCACGCGCCATTTCCAGGCGCGCCGAATTGATCATGGTGCCGAAACTTTTCATCGACGGGTCCACTCCGACGCCGACATAAGAGAGCACCGCTTCCGCCAGCACCAATCCGGAAAAATCCATCACCAGCGCTATGAGAACAATGTGCATCACATTGGGCAGTATGTGCCGCATGATGATGCGCAGGTGCCCCACCCCGAAGGCATGCGCCGCCTGGATGTATTCAAGTTGCGCCAGCTTCAGTGTCTCACCGCGCAACAGTCGCGCGAGCCCGGTCCAGCTGGTCAGACCGAGGATGACGCACAGCACCAGAAGACGGGCATCGGCACGCTGCTCGGTGGTCGGGAAAAAATCCGCATGCGTGTCCAGCACCACCTGCATCATCAGCACCGCGGCCGCGATGAGCAAAACTCCCGGGATCGAATTGAGCGTGGTGTAGCCGTACTGAATGACATCATCGACCCAGCCGCGAAAATACCCGGCTGCAAGCCCGAGAAATACGCCAAAGGGCAGCGTAATAATGGTGGTGAGCGTTCCGATCACCAGGCCGGTGCGAATGCTTTTAAGCGAGAGGTAAAGGACATCCTGCCCCACCTTGTCGGTGCCAAATACATGGTAGTTCGTCGACAACGCGGCCACCGTGAATACCGCGGCGATCAAGACCAAGAGGGTCGAGAACACCGCCCGCCAAGGAACCGCCGTTTCGCCGCGCCACACCTCAGCCCACATGTCAGCGACGCGCTGTTGCTCATGCCGCGCCACCAACAACACGATTAATCCTGTAACTCCGCACCAAGCAACAAGCGCCAGCGCCAACGCTCGGAGACAGGTGACAAACACATCGCGCTGCTGCAACGCCTCATCCTTTAGGTGCGACCCACCATGGCGCAAGCGTGGAAATTCGCGCAACGACTTGCCCTCTGCGCTCTCCACCAGCTCTTTCGCAAAAGACCGCGTGGCAAGCGGCGCGGAGTAGGTCTTCTCCGGACGGGTGCGCAAGTGCCCCGCGGCAACATCCAACAAGGATTGGACTTCGGTGGAGTACGCGGTTTTGGTCTTCGTATCCGGCGAGTCGACCTTGAAGCGAAAGTGCACCGAGTCGAGCAATCCGACCAGCACAAGCAACAGCAGAACCACCAAGCCCGACATCCCCCCCGGGCTGTGCGTGACCCTCCTCCAAGGTGCCGCGAGATGCGCATGGCGGCTGACATGCCAACCATATGCGACGATGGTCAAAATCAGCACCCAGACCAGGGCGTCCGTCCAAAGGATCACGGCCATCATTCGAGACGTACCCTCGGGTCAACCAGGGTGTAGGAGAGATCGGTCAAAAGCAGCCCCAGTATGTACAGGGCGGAACCGATGAAAACCATCGAGCGGACGACGGCAAAGTCCTGCGCCTGGATCGCATCGATGGTGTAGCTGCCAAGTCCGGGAATGCCGAAAAATGATTCCGATATCAAGCTGCCCATGAACAACAGCGGGATGACCACAACAGCGCCGGTAAGGATTGGGATCATGGCATTTTTGAGCACGTGCCTGAACAATACCGTCACTTCAGACAAGCCCTTGGCCCGCGCTGTGCGCACATAATCCTTGCCGATTTCCTCCAAAAAAATGGTGCGGTACCAGCGCGCACCAGAGCCGATGCCGCTAACCACACCCACCACTACGGGAAGAATGACGAAGCGCGCCGCATCGAATCCGCCCTGATAGCCGGATATGGGAACCAGATTCCACAACTTGGAAATGAGGTACTGCCCGCCGATAATGTAAAACAAACCGGAAATGGACATCATCGCCACGCACAACACGACACCGATGAAATCGAGATAAGTCGCGCGGAAAAACGCCATCATCAGTGCAATCGTTATATTGACCATGAGCCCGATAATGAAGGTGGGCACGGCCAATGCCAGACTGGGCCACATGCGGCCATAGATTTCACGCGAAATATCACGCCCGTCATCGGCACGGCCGAAGTTGAAGCGGAACATTTCGGCGGATTTTTGCACGTACAGCGTGTCGGTTAGTCGCGCCAAACCCGCGGCCTGATCGTTGTACAACAAGGGTTTGTCGTAACCACGCTCGGCTTTCCACTTGACAATCGCATCCGGTGTCACGCGCTTCGCACCAAGTTGCATGCGCGCCATATCATCAGGCGTATTGACCTTGAAAAACAAGGTAAAGGTCAGGAGGTTGACACCGATGAGGATAAGCACCGCGTACAGACAACGACGGATCAGGTAGCCGGTCATGCCGCCTCCCCCCCGGTCGATCGTGCCGACATTTGCGCCCTGCGCCGCCATGCGCCAAATGCCGGTACGGTTAGCATTGAAAGAACAAGCATAATTGCCAGCAGCGGCCACAGCATCGGGCGATTCCAATGACTGCGCAGGCTTCCGCGCTTTTGCACATCAAGTCGGTAATACTTGATTCCATTGCGCGCCATTGAGTTCGGCTTCAGGTTGGCGAGCCAGCTATGGTAGAGGCCGTAATCCTTTGGGTTGTAGCCCCAAACCCAGGGTGCGTCTTCGCGTAACACTGCGACCAGGCGGTCGATCACCTGCTGGCGCTCGGGGCTGTTGTCCATATTTTTCATGAGCTCGTAGAGCCGGTCAAATTCCGGATTAAGGTAATTTGCCTTATTTTCGCCATCGTTTTTTATCGTGCTGTTGGCACCGTAAAGTAGGAATAGGAAGTTCTCCGGATCGGGATAATCAGCATTCCATCCGAGAAAAAACATTTGTGTATTGCCCTTGCGGATTTTTTCCTGGAAGCGGTTCCAGTCGGTGGCGCGCACTTCAAGCTGAATACCAAGACGGCCGAATTGCTTGCGATACCAATCGAGACGCGCCGCGCCGCCAGGGCCGCCCCCGCTGGTATCGAGATAAAGTACAAGAGGCTGCCCGCTCTTGGCATCCCGTCCGTCAGGGTAACCGGACTCTGCAAGGAGATTTTTGGCCACGTCCAGGGATTTGCGTTGCGGCTTGCCATCCACCCAATCATAGACCAGCGGATTAAGGCCGTCCTTGCCTTCGCGGTATCCGAAAATGCCCGGGGCGATTGGTCCTTGCGCCGGCAAGCCCCTGCCATTGGCAAATATCGAAATGAACTCTTCGTAATCGACCGCGATGCTGATCGCCTGGCGCAACTTGCGTGCGGCGGACGCCGAATCGCCCACCTTCCCAGCACCGCCGACGACCGCGTCATTCCAATTGAACGCGAGGTAAAAAACACTGGTGGCCAGTGAAGTCTTAAGCTTGATGCCACGCGCCTCCATTTCGGGAGTCAGGCCGGCCTCCCCCTCCACGCCCATCTTCACCGCCTGATCGAAGGTGTCGGAGCTGATGCCGGACTGGTCGTAGTAGCCCTGCATGAATTTATTCCAATACGGAATGCCCTCCTTCTCCCGACTAAAGACCACTTCGTCAATGAACGGCGCACGCTTACCCGCATCCTCAAGCAGGCCCGCTTCACGGTCACCACTTTCGCCATCGGAAGGGTAGGCTTCGCCGCGGAAATTCGGATTGCGCCGCAATACCATGCGGGCGTTGGGATTCATTTCAGCAAGCATGTAAGGGCCGGTACCGACGGGCCACCAGTCCAGCGTAAGGTTCTTTTCCGCAAAGCCCAGTTGAGAATAAAACCGGTCAGCCTCCGCCGGCACAGGTGCAAAAAAGGGCAGCGCCAGCCAGTATAGAAACTGTGGGTATTTACCTTTTATTCGGATGCGGTAGGTTTGCCGGTCGATGACGCTGACACCGCTGATATTGAATTTGTCCAGATCAAGCCAGGCACCCCGCCCCTCAATCTCAATCAGCTTGCGATCAGCCCCTTTCAAGGTTTCGCCAAATTCCTTCAAGCCGACTATGTAATCGGTCATGTGACCGAAAATGGGTGAGTTCACCCGAGGATGACCCAGACGCTTTATCTGGTAGACATAGTCATCGGCCGTCAACTCGCGTGTGCCAGTACGCTCAAAGTCAGCGATCGTGAACTTGCGCTTTATGTCCGCAGGCGAAAGCCGCAGATTTTCCGGCACGAACGCGGGATGGGGCTGATAGCGAACACCGGACTTGATGCGAATATCGTAGATGCTATAAGCGACGCGCGAGGTCTGGGCATTTGTGGGCAACTCACGGTCAGCCGCGTCAAAATAACGTGGTTTGGGCAAACTCTCTGCCGTCGCCGGGATGAGTTCGTAGGGACGCTTTAGGTAGTGATATTGAAATGGCGGCTCTAAAATCTGCGAGATGAGATCCCACTCATCCGAAGTGTAGGACTGCGCCGGGTCAAGGTGCTTGGGCCGGTCGGCAAACGAGCTATAGAGTATATTGCGGCCGCGCTCGCCTGCCGGATAGGGATCGTTCCAGGAGTCACCGCAACCGCAAAGCGAAAGTACCGCAAAAAATGCCGCAAAAAAATAAATGAATGAGGCTGTCCGCATACCTAAAGTGTAGCGGATTTTGTGATGCCGGCGAGCCAAACGGTGTCGGACCCTGCGCTATAATCGCGCAGTCTTCTCGCGTGCGATATAAAGGAATCAAACTCTATGGGCTTTCTTGCCGGCAAACGTATCCTAATCACCGGATTGCTTTCCAACCGTTCCATCTCCTGGGGCATTGCCAAGGCGTGCCAGCGTGAGGGCGCGACTCTTGCATTCACCTACCAGAACGAGCGCTTCAAGGATCGGGTCGCAGAAATGGCGAAAGAACTCGGCAGCGAACTCATTTTTTCCTGTGACGTTGCGAGCGATGAGGAAATTGCCACGCTGTTCACCTCGCTCGGAAAAGAATGGGATGGCCTGGACGGACTGGTGCACGCCATCGCTTTTGCGCCACGCGAAGCCATTGCCGGAGATTTCTTAGATGGCATTTCACGCGAGGCGTTTCGTATTGCGCATGACGTTTCGAGTTACAGCTTTGCTGCACTCGCCAAGGGCGCCTTGCCACTCATGCGGGGCCGCAACGGGGCCATGGTGACTTTGACCTACCTCGGCGCCGATCGCGTGATCCCCAACTACAACACGATGGGGCTTGCAAAAGCCAGCCTGGAGGCTGCGGTTCGATACCTCGCCAGCAGCCTGGGTCCGGGTGGCATACGTGTAAACGGCATTTCCGCCGGACCGATAAAGACGCTTGCCGCAGCCGGCATTTCAGGCTTTGGCAAGATACTAAAGTTTGTAGAGGAAAATGCGCCTATGCGACGCAACGTGAGCATTGACGAGGTCGGCAACGTCGCCGCCTTCATGCTCTCTGACCTCGCCAGCGGCATTACCGGCGAAATTACCTATGTTGATTCGGGCTTCAATACCGTCGTGGGCGGTATTGGGCGAAGTGCCGAAGCCGAATAATCCCGCCGTTGCAGGCCTGAAACCCGCCCCGTATGCAGTGACGGCGGTTCACTGATTTACTGTTGCGGCTTTTTCTCCAATGCAGCTTTGTTGATCTGAACCTTGGCGTTCTCGCGTAAGCCGCCGACAAAGGCCTGGTATTCCTGCGCTGCCACGACACGTGTCAATTGCTGGCGAACGCCTTTTTCCTTTTCCGCGTCAATGCTCTGGAGCGGAACAACCTTGGACACGCGGTATAAAACATAACCGGCTTCGCTCTGCAGCCCGGAATATCCGGGCAACTTGCCTGCATCAATGTGAAATACCGATGACAGCGCATCGGGCTTGAAGCCCTGCGGTGCGTCGCGACTTATCAACTTGGCCGTGCCCCAGGTGCCGGCCTGCTCGCCCTTGGTCAGAGCGGCCAACTTTTCGACGCCGGCTTTTTGAGCCAGGGTCAGCGCTTCCTGTCGCGTCAGGATTTTAACGACATCCCCACGCACTTCATCCAACGGTCGGGTCACGACAGGCTTGTGCTCAAGCAGGCGGGCGACCACCAACACACCGGAAGAAATTTCCACCGCCTCCGTGTTGCGTCGGTTCTTTAGCACGTCCTCGCTGAACAAGGCGGCCAGAAGCTTGGGATGTCCGAAAGGCGACTGTGGCGTTGCACCAGGCAGGCCTTGTCGGGTTATCCATTCACTTTTCTGTACGGGTAGCTTGAATTTATCGCTGAGCGGCTGCACGCTGTCGGCCTGCTCATAGGCAGTATTGCTGAACACCTCGGCAGACTCTGCGTATTTTTTGGCCGCCCGTTGCTTTTTCAGATCACGTTCAATCTCGACCTGCATTGCCTCGAAAGCCTTGACCTGTGGCGCCGGGACAAGAATATGGCTGGCCTGGCGCTCGTCACCCTTGATGGCGGCGAGTTTTATGATGTGAAAACCAAAATCCGACTCAACCAACCCCGATACTTGCCCAGGGCGCAGCTTCCAGGCGGCGTCTTCAAAGGGTTTGACCATCATGCCGCGTCCGAAAAAACCAAGATCACCGCCTTTGTCCTTGGAACCGGGGTCTTGCGAATATTTTTTTGCGATCTCGGGGAAATTGCCCGGGTTTTTCTGAACTTCAGCAAGGGCTTCCTCTGCTTTGCTCTTCGCGACTGACCGTTCGGAAAACTTAACACCCATGTTAGCGTCGTACCATTTACGCGCCTCGCCGACCGCGAGTTGTTCCTGCCCGGCGAGTCCCTCCGCAGACAAAGTCACGTACTCGGCGCGCAATTGCTCCGGAATCTGAAAACGTGGCTTATTACTCTGGTAAAAGGCCTCTATCGCCTCTGGCGCAAGCTTCACTTGGAGTGAAAACTGTTCCGGAGTCAACACGAGGTCAGCCACTTCTCGCTGTTCCCCGCGGGTCATGGCAAGTCGGCGCGCCACCGTGGCGGACACGAAGCCCGACTCCGCCACCCCGGCCAGCAGCTGTTGCATGGCGACGTCGTGACGCAGATTAGCCTCGAACGCCTGTTCGGTCTGATTCTGCGCGCGGAGCATCGCAGAATAGGTCGACTGGGAGAACTTGCCGTTCTCCTGAAAAGCCGGCTCGAGGGCAATCAACTGGCGCAACTGCTCATCGCCGGCCATCAGATTGTGCTTGAGGCCGTACACGGTGAGAAGTCGTTGCGTGATCAGCCCCTCCAGGAGCTCCCCTCGCATCTCGGGTGTGTCCAGCAGCGAGGGGTCAATGCCGCGCAATGCGCGTCCCAGCCGCTCCTGCTGCTCTCGCAGTGCCCGGGAAAACTCCTGGTCGGTTATTTTGGTTCCAGCGACATCCGCAACTTCGGCGTTGGAATTAAAAACGCGCTGATAAGACTCGAGTCCGAAAAACGCGAATGGCAGCATGATCAAGCCGAGAATGATCTGCAGTAATAATTTGTGATTGTGTACGAAATCAAACATGAGACCTCAGCATGCCCGCTACGAAGGAGCAAAAATAAAGGCGAACTGCCGTTCGCCCCGGTGCGTGTGCGGCGGACAAATCGCATCGCCGTCCTAACGCGTTTATGGACCGAAGCCTGGATCCGGAAATACGTCCAAACCCCTATCCAAAACAACGCCCACACCTACTTGTATTCGAGGCGCATTTAACCACGAAACAGCGTCTTTTAGCAATTTGAGCCCTCCCGGCCGCAGAGCCCCCCCATCCGGAGTCATGAGGCGCGCGGTAGTCCAGTGAGAAAACGAAAACGGCCCGACGAATCGGGCCGTTACGTTTTTTGGCGGAGTGGACGGGACTCGAACCCGCGACCCCCGGCGTGACAGGCCGGTATTCTAACCAACTGAACTACCACTCCAAATCCGGCTTTTCCTTGGTGGGTGCTAACGGGATCGAACCGCTGACATTCGCCTTGTAAGGGCGACGCTCTACCAGCTGAGCTAAGCACCCTTTCACATGAGACTGCGACATTGACCTCAGACGCATAGCTCAGGAAAGCGCGCTAGTTTAAAGCATCCTTGAGCGCTTTACCAGCACGGAACTTCGGAACTTTCGCAGCTTTGATCTTAATTGTCGCACCAGTACGTGGGTTACGGCCGTTTCTAGCCGCCCGCTTGCCTACGTAGAACGTTCCAAATCCAACCAAAGTCACATCGCCACCCTTCTTGAGCGATGTCTTTATACCTGCGATGGTCGCATCCAGTGCACGCTCGGCAGCGGCCTTGGATATGTCTGCGACTTTCGCGACATGATCGATCATTTCTGATTTGTTCACTGATACCCCCTCAATTGCAAATGGATGGCGTGCATGTAAAGTAAAAAGGTTTCACTACGGCGAGCTTATTAGCGATGTTCTGACCCAAGTTTATATCAACCACGAAAGAAACGTGTCAAGCATCAGTCCGGTGCCCATGCAGTTTCAAGCTCATCTGCGGCAAAGCGTCGGACTGCGCATGCATAGCTGGGGCAATCGGAAGGAGCAATGCAGATCTAATTTGGCGATTCATCCAACACAAGAACGAGGAGCGTAAAACGCCCCTTGTCCCCCGTGCGCGTGGCAACCTACGAGATTAGTGTTTTATGAGCCCCGATGCGGTACCGTCACCGGCAACAGGCGGTGGCGCATCAACCACCGGCTTGGCCGTCAACGGGTCGGGCTTGCGTTCGAGTGCCAACTCCAGCACCTGGTCGATCCATTTCACAGGAACAATTTCAAGCTTGTTTTTTATGTTGTCCGGAATATCCACGAGATCTTTGAGATTCTCCTCTGGGATTAGCACCGTCTTGATGCCACCGCGATGTGCGGCAAGCAGTTTTTCCTTGAGTCCACCAATGATCAGCACTTCTCCGCGCAGGGTGATCTCACCGGTCATCGCGACATTTGCCCGCACCGGAATACCCGTCAGCGCCGAAACAATAGCCGTCGTCATGGCTGCCCCTGCGCTGGGTCCATCCTTGGGCACCGCCCCTTCAGGGAGGTGAATGTGAATATCACGCTTCTCGAAAAGGTCTTCAGCGATTCCCAGGCGCGCTGCACGACTGCGCACAACCGAAAGGGCTGCGGTAACCGACTCCTGCATGACCTCACCCAATTTGCCGGTGCGCTGGACCTTGCCCTTGCCCGGCATGGTGGCCACTTCAATAGTCAGCAATTCCCCCCCGACCTCAGTCCACGCGAGTCCGGTAACCTGGCCAACCTGATTCTCTTTCTCGGCTATGCCATAGGTGTAACGGCGTACTCCAAGAAGCTTGTCGAGATTTTTGGTCGTTACGGTTATCTTGCCACTACCGGGCTTCGTAACCAGCGTCTTTACCACCTTGCGACAAATCTTGGAAATTTCACGCTCAAGACTGCGCACCCCTGCTTCACGGGTGTAATAGCGAACGATGTCGCGGATTGCACCTTCCGCGACGGCCATTTCTTCTTTTTTTAGGCCGTTATTCTTGATCTGCTTCGGAAGAAGGTAGCGCATTGCGATATTAACCTTCTCATCCTCGGTGTACCCCGAGAGCCTGATGACTTCCATGCGATCGAGAAGCGCAGCCGGGATATTTAGCGTATTGGACGTCGCGACAAACATGACCTCGGAAAGATCGTACTCAACCTCGACGTAATGATCCACGAAGGTGTGGTTCTGCTCCGGATCGAGCACCTCTAGCAGGGCCGAACTCGGATCGCCGCGAAAATCCATGCCCATCTTGTCGACTTCATCAAGCAAGAACAGGGGATTCCGGACAGCCACCTTGCTCATGTTCTGTAGAATTTTTCCCGGCATGGAGCCAATATAAGTGCGGCGATGCCCGCGAATTTCGGCCTCGTCCCTGACCCCTCCTAGGGACATGCGCACGAACTTGCGGTTGGTTGCCTTGGCGATGGACTGTCCGAGGGAGGTCTTCCCAACGCCGGGCGGCCCCACCAGACACAGAATCGGCGCCTTAACCTTTTCCACACGGCTTTGGACGGCGAGATATTCGACAATCCTCTCCTTGACCTTCTCCAGGCCGTAATGGTCCTGGTCAAGCATTTTCTCGGCGCCAGAAATGTCCTTGGAGACTTTGCTGCGTTTTTTCCAAGGCAGGTTAACCACGGTATCGATGTAGTTGCGCACCACCGTAGCCTCGGCGGACATCGGCGACATCAGACGCAGCTTTTTAAGTTCGGAGTCAACCTTTACGCGCGCCTCCTTCGGCATGCGTGCGGCCTTGATGCGCTTGTCCATTTCCTCGATGTCAGCGCCCTCTTCACCCTCACCGAGTTCCTTCTGGATGGCTTTGACCTGCTCATTAAGGTAGTACTCGCGCTGGCTTTTTTCCATCTGGCGCTTAACGCGGCCACGAATGCGCTTTTCGACCTGAAGAATGTCGATCTCCGCCTCCAGTTGGCCAAGCAAATGGTCGAGACGCTGCTTAACATCGAACATCTCAAGCACTTCCTGCTTTTGCTCAAGCTTGAGCGGCAGGTGCGCTGCAATGGTGTCGGCAAGGCGACCGGCCTCTTCTATGCCCGCAAGCGAAGTCAGTATCTCGGGCGGAATTTTCTTATTCAGTTTGACGTACTGGTCAAACTGCGCGATTAGGGCGCGGCGCATTGCTTCGACCTCGTTATTATCACTGGCGTCAGCTGGCATCGGCAGCGCGGTGGCCGTGTAGTGCGAGGTTTGGTCAGCGACCAGGTGTATGCGAGCACGTTGCGCCCCCTCAACCAGAACCTTTACGGTCCCATCGGGCAGTTTGAGCATCTGCAGGATGTTTGAAATGCACCCGATCTGGTACATGTCGTCCTCGGAGGGCTCGTCCTTGGCCGCCGACTTCTGCGCGACCAGCAGAATGCTTTTGCCCGCCTCCATGGCAATTTCCATGGCCCTGATGGATTTCGGGCGGCCAACAAACAGGGGAATCACCATATGCGGAAACACCACCACATCGCGTAAAGGCAACAGCGGGTATTCAATGGGATCGGCGGACGGCTCGGGGGTGTTTGACATAGCGAGTTACCAGAAGAGAGGGTAATTGCAATTATGAGGCCGCAAGCCGAAATTTCAAGCTGCGAATAAACGTAAAAATAGGTCTGAACGGGTATAGATGCAGGGGAAACGTGGGAAATTCAGCGTTTTCATGCGATTTGAATCGAAAAACTGAAATAGCACGATGCAGAGCGTCAACTGCCATAGCCCCGGGGGCTTGAAGGCTTGCGTCACCGCGCTGTCGGCGCGCGTAGTGCGCCGGGCAAACGCTTCCTAGGCAGACGTTCCGGCGACTTTGGGCACATCAGAGTAAATGAGCAATGGTTTGCCTTCACCCAGGATGGTGGCCTCGTCAACGACAACCTTGCTGACGTTCTCCATTGTCGGCAATTCGAACATGAGATCAAGCAGGGTCTGTTCGAGTATCGAGCGCAAGCCGCGCGCACCCGTCTTGCGGGCAAGTGCCTTCTTCGCAATGGCGTTAAGCGCCTGTGGCCTCGCCTCGAGCTCGACTCCCTCCATGTTAAACAGCTTCTGGTACTGCTTGATAAGGGCGTTTTTAGGTTCGGTAAGAATCTGTATGAGCGCCTTTTCGTCTAGCTCCTCGAGAGTCGCGACAACCGGCAAACGCCCGACAAACTCGGGAATAAGACCGAACTTGATGAGATCCTCGGGCTCAACACCTTTGAGTACCTCGCTGATCGCCTTGCCGCTGGTCAGACTGCGTACCTCGGCACCAAAACCGATTCCGGATTTTTCCGAGCGCCCCCGAATGATTTTTTCAAGCCCGTCGAACGCCCCACCACAGATGAACAGGATGTTCGTCGTATCGACTTGGACGAAATCCTGGTTGGGATGCTTGCGCCCGCCCTGCGGCGGCACCGATGCCACCGTGCCCTCAATGAGCTTGAGCAAAGCCTGCTGAACACCCTCGCCGGACACGTCCCGCGTGATGGAGGGGTTGTCGGATTTGCGTGAAATCTTGTCGATTTCGTCTATGTAGACAATGCCGCGCTTGGCCTTGTCTACATCGTAGTCGCAGTTCTGCAACAGCTTCTGGATGATGTTCTCGACATCCTCACCGACATAACCGGCCTCGGTGAGTGTCGTTGCATCCGCAATCACAAAAGGCACATTGAGCAACCTCGCCAACGTTTGTGCCAGCAGCGTCTTGCCAGAGCCCGTAGGCCCGACCAAAAGGATATTCGACTTGGCTAATTCCACCTCTTCATTTTTAGACAGATGCTTGAGGCGTTTGTAGTGGTTGTAAACCGCGACCGAAAGAATGCGTTTGGCCAGAGTCTGCCCGATGACATATTCGTCGAGACTCGTGCAAATTTCCTTCGGCGTCGGCAGATCGGATTTGGCCGGTTTTCCGCCCTTGTCGCTCGTCGTTTCCTCGCGAATGATGTCATTGCACAACTCTATGCATTCATCGCAGATGAACACGGACGGGCCGGCGATGAGCTTCTTTACCTCGTGCTGGCTCTTGCCGCAAAAGGAGCAATACAGAAGCTTCTCACCGCTGGCTTTTTCAGTCATCTCACTTGATCCTTTTTTTACTGGCAGCGTTACGCAGCAGTTTTTTCGCGGGCGACAAGAACCTTGTCCACCAAACCGTAGGCCACTGATTCCTCGGCCGAGAGGAAATTATCCCGGTCGGTATCTTTCACCAGCTTTTCCACCTCTTGGCCAGAATGCTTGGCCATGATTTTATTCAACACATCCTTGAGGTAGAGGATTTCCCTGGCGTGAATTTCAATATCCGACGCCTGCCCCTGGAACCCGCCCATGGGCTGGTGAATCATCACGCGGGAATTAGGCAGGCAAAACCGCTTACCCTTGGCCCCGGCGGTGAGCAGCAAGGCCCCCATACTCGCAGCCTGTCCGATACAGAGCGTGGACACATCCGGCTTGATGAACTGCATGGTGTCATAAATCGCCATGCCTGCAGTTACGGAACCGCCCGGGGAGTTGATATAAAACGAAATATCCTTGTCCGGATTCTCAGACTCCAGAAACAGCAGCTGCGCGACGATCAGGTTCGCCGTAATCTCATTCACGGGCCCGACAAGAAAGACCACGCGCTCCTTGAGTAAGCGCGAATATATATCGTAGGCGCGCTCTCCACGGCCGGACTGCTCGATAACCATAGGAACCATACCGAGACCCTGCGGTTCCTGGAAATTGCCTGACATTGTTTCGTAACGCTGATTCACAATTTGCGCCTCGGAAAATTCATTCTGGAATATGGAGTTGGACAACGGGGCGAGACATCCGTTCGAATTTCACGAGCATCCACGCCCCGCTTGCTTCAAACCTGCTCACGCATTCGCGCCCATCAGATCGGCAAAAGCAATCGGCGCATCCGTCACCTTGGCATTGCTCAGCGCCCATTGCACCACGTTTTCTTCCACAGCGAGCCCTTCGAATTCAGCCAAACGCTGCGGCTGGGAATAGAACCATTTTACCACCTCACTTGGGTCCTCATAGCTTTGCGCATGCTCGTCAACCAGCGCCCTTACCTGCTCGGGTTTGGCTCCGAGGGAGTGCAGCTTGATTAACTCCGAAAGAATCAAACCCAGCGCAACGCGGCGTTTGGCCTGTTCCTGAAACAAGTCCGGGCTGAAGGGCAAATCCTCGACTTTCATGCCGCGGCCGGCGAGATCCTGGCGCGTCTGATCTATGAGTCGCTCCACTTCAATTTCAACCAGCGACTTAGGCATCTCAAGCTGGCTGGAATCAATCAACGCCTGCATTACCTTCTGTTTGACGTTGGTCTGCAGGCGCTTTTTCACCTCGCGCTCTACGTTGGCCTTGACCTCGCTGCGCATTTTCACAAGATCGCCATCGCTAACGCCCAGTGTCTTGGCAAATTCCGCATCGACATCCGGCAAGTGCGGCTCTTCGACGGATTTAAGCGTAATGGCAAAGTTCGCGGTCTTTCCGGCAACGTCCTTACCCTGATAATCGGCAGGAAAAGTCACCGCCACAGCCTTGTCCTCCCCCGCCTTCATGCCCGCCACGCCAGCCTCGAACTCGGGCAGCATGCGCCCCTCACCGATGATAAATGGCATGGCGCTGGCCTTGCCACCGGGGAATTCAACGCCGTCCACGGTTCCGACAAAGTCGACGGTGACCTTGTCATCCTTGGCCGCTGCGCGATCGACTTCGTGGTGATGGACACGTTGCTTGCGCAAAATACCTATGGTGTGGTCAACCTCGGCATCGGTGACAGGCATCACCGGTCGCTCGATGGCTACCGCGGTGATATCCCCCAGCTTCACCTCCGGATAAACTTCGAAGGTCGCACTGAACTCGATCTGGTCAGCGGCAGTATCGCCCTGCTTGGGCTCGATGCGGGGATAACCGGCAACGCGAAGCTTCTGCTCCTGAACCGTGTTTGAAAAGACCCTTTGCACGGCATCGCCGAGCACTTCGGAGCGCACTTGGGGGCCGTACTGCTGGGCCACGATCTTCAATGGCACTTTACCGGGACGAAAACCCGGCATGCGCACTGTGCGGGTAAGCTTTTTCAGCCGCTGCTCGACTTCGCGGTCGATATCGGCCACCGGAACGGCCATATCAAGGCGCCGCTCAAGTTGCCCCAGTGTTTCAATGTTTGCTTGTTGCATTGATCGTTATCCTAATTCGGGAAGGACAAGAGAGGCGCTCTTGTCCGGGTCCCGGTTTGCCGAAAATACGTCTGGTGCGAAGGAAGGGACTCGAACCCCCACGCCGTTAGGCGCTGGAACCTAAATCCAGTGCGTCTACCAATTCCGCCACCCTCGCCGCCACCCTCGCGTCGGGCTTTCAAAAAGCCTTGGAACGCGGCACGCACAGTTTCCCTGTGCTGCGGGTGTGATTCTACCCGAACAACCCCTATACTGTCAGCCCAAACCACTGAATATCCTTCAAAAACATCACGATGTCGGTTGGCCACTATGAGAATTTTCCTGTCGCCTCGGTACTCTTGCCGCCGCGCCTGAGACATCCGATCGGCGTCATATACCGCTTTGCCCGATCCGCAGACGATTTTGCGGACGAGGGCGACCTTCCTCCGTACGAGCGTCTTGCACTACTCCATGCTTATCGACAAGAACTGGCAAAAATGGAACGCCGTGAAGCGAGTAGCCATCCTTTATTCGCCGATTTACGCAACGTGGTGGAGAAGCACGCGTTGCCGCTGCAGTTATTTTACGACCTGCTGGACGCGTTCTCGCAGGATGTGGTCAAGCCCCGCTACGCCGACCTTCCCGAACTCCTTGACTATTCAAGGCGCTCCGCCAATCCGGTGGGCCGCCTGCTACTGCACCTTTATCGCGAAACCTCGGCGGAAAACCTTGCCTGCTCCGATGCGATTTGCTCGGCGCTGCAGTTGATCAATTTCTGGCAGGACGTGGCCATTGATTGGCAAAAGAACCGCGTCTATCTGCCGCAGGACACCCTGGCACGGTTTGGCGTGACCGAACAGCAAATTGCTTGCGGAGACACAGGCGGACAGTGGCAGCAAATGATTGCCTTCGAGGTGAAAAGGACGCGCGAAATGATAAACTCCGGCGCGCCACTTGCGCTCAGGCTGCCGGGGCGCATCGGGCTGGAATTGCGCCTCGTTGTGCAAGGCGGCCTGCGCATACTTGAGAAAATAGATGCTGTTCAGGGTGATGTATTCCGCCACCGGCCGGTGCTTGGCACCCTGGACTGGCCCCTCCTATTCTGCCGCGCCCTGCTCATGCGATGACCCCCGAAGAATACTGTCAGCAAAAAGCCGCCGGGAGCGGTTCTAGTTTTTATTACTCTTTTCTTTTTTTGCCCCCGGAGCGGCGACGCGCCATCACCGCCCTCTATGCGTTTTGCCGGGAAGTGGACGACATAGTCGATGAGTGCGCAGACCCGGCCGTTGCCCGCACCACGCTCGCCTGGTGGCGCGCCGAACTGGCGAATTTGTATGCGGGCAAACCGCAGCATCCGGTCTCAAAGGCCCTGGCTCCTGCAATCGGCCCGTTCAACATAAGCCAGGCCCACCTCAACGAGATTATCGACGGCATGGAGATGGACCTGTCCCAGAGCCGTTATCTCGACTTCACCGGCCTGCGCCTTTACTGCCATCGGGTGGCGGGAGTCGTCGGCCTGCTTGCCGCCGGGATATTCGGCTACCGCAACGCGCAAACGCTCGAATATGCCGAAAAACTCGGGCTTGCCTTCCAACTCACCAACATCGTCCGTGATGTCGGCGAGGATGCGCGTAAAAATCGGATTTACCTGCCTATGGACGAACTCAAGCGCTTTGAGGTTCCGGCCTCGGATCTGCTAAACGGACGGGAAAGCGAAAATTTCCTGCGCCTGATGAGTTTCCAGATCGAGCGCGCGCAATCGAGTTATGAAGAGGCCTTTGCCTGCCTGCCCACGGAAGACAGAAGAGACCAGCGTCCCGGCCTCGTCATGGCGGCCATTTACCGCACGCTGCTGGACGAAATCAAAGCCGATCGCGGCGCAGTACTGCGCCAGCGCACATCACTGACCCCGATACGCAAGCTTTGGCTCGCCTGGAAAACTTGGGTCACCGCTTGAGTTGTTACATTCCACCGCTGGCGAACGCGAGCAAGCCCCGATCAGCCCCCAACAAACCAGAATCATGAGCGGCACCAAGCCAAACATGGCGATCATCGGTGCCGGCTGGGCCGGAATGGCCGCCGCCGTCGAACTCGCCGAGCGCGGGATTCCAGTCACGGTGTTCGAAGCCTCACGTACCCTCGGCGGTCGGGCAAGACGCGTCGATGCCGAAGGTATCACGCTCGATAACGGGCAGCACATCCTGATCGGCGCCTATGCCGAAACGCTGGCGCAAATGCGGCGCGTCGGCGCCGATCCGGATCGGCTTTTGCAGCGAAAACCCTTGCAACTGCGTTATGCCGGCGGCTTCTCGCTGGCCGCCCCTCGCTGGCCGGCACCGCTGCACCTGGCCGCGGCTCTGCTTGGCGCGCGCGGACTGCGCTTTGGACAGCGAATTTCCGCAATCGCCTTCATGCATGCGCTCAAGCGTGCCAGCTTCCGCATCACCCCCGACATCACTGTATCCAAACTGCTGGAAAAACACGGGCAGCGCGGCGCTCTGGTCGCGTATTTGTGGGAGCCACTTTGCGTGTCCGCGCTCAACACGCCTATCGCCAGCGCTTCGGCACAGGTGTTCGCCAGTGTGCTGCGCGACAGTCTGACCGGCCGACGCGAGAACAGCGACATGCTGCTGCCGCAGGTCGACCTCAGCGCCCTGTTCCCAGAACCCGCCTCAACCTACGTCAAGGCTCATGGCGGGCAGGTCAATCTGGGGGAGGCGGTACGTACGGTTCGGCTCGCTCCCGATGGGGACGCGTGGTGCCTGGACGACCGCCCACAACGCTTCACCCATGTCATTCTCGCCACCGGGCCGCATCACGCCGCAGCTTTGTTCGAAGGCATTTCCGGACTCGAGACAGAGCGCGCGGCCATCGCTGCATTCGACTACCAGCCCATTTACACCTGTTACCTGCAATATCCGGCCGGCGTCACACTGCCCTTTCCCATGCTCGGCTTTACCGGCGGCGTCATCCAGTGGGCCTTCGATAGAGGCGCCCTTTCCGGCTATCCAGGCCTTATCGCCGCGGTCGTTAGCGCTTCGGGCGCGCATCAGGCACTGACACAAGAGGCCTTCGGAGCCGCTGTCCATGCCGAGTTAAGCCAACACATCGCAGCCTTGCCCTCGCCACTCTGGCAGCGCGTTATCGCCGAGAAACGCGCCACCTTTGCCTGTCACCCGGCTACGAGTCGGCCTGCGCATCGTACTTCCCAGCCCGGGCTGTTGCTCGCCGGCGACTATACCGAAAGTCCTTACCCGGCGACGCTGGAAACAGCGGTGCGCAGTGGACTGGCCTGCGCTCGCATCGCCGCGAGCGGCGCCTGACTTTATAATTTGCCGGCATACCCAGGCGGGACAAACCCAGAGGAGTCAACCGATTGAACCTGAACCACTTATCCCGCCAGATCCGCGCATGGCCCGCCATCATCGCCACAGTCATGGCAATTACAATGACATTGTCGCCAACGTTTGCGCTGGGCCAGGGTACTACCAGCTTCCCAAACAAACCGGTCCGCTGGATCGTTCCCTACGCCGCCGGCGGTTCAGCCGACCTGCGCGCGCGCCTGATCGGCTCCCGCCTGGCAGAAATGTGGGGCCAAGCGGTCATCGTCGAGCCCAAACCAGGTGCGGGCGGTGTCCTCGGCACCGATTTACTCGCTAAAGCCGCCCCCGATGGCTACACCATAGGCATGGGAAATTTCGCTCCGCTGGCGGTCAACCCAAGCCTGATGAAAAGCCTGCCTTACAATCCGCAAAAAGACTTCGCCCCGGTGGTGCTGATCGAACGCGGGCCACTGGTGCTGATGGTCAATCCGGTGACACCGGTCAAGTCAGTAAAGGAATTGATCGCCCTGGCAAAGACAAAACCGGGAATGGGCTTTGCCTCCTCGGGCACCGGTGGCTCCCATCATTTGTCCGGTGAGATGTTCAAAGCCATGACGGGTATCGACATTCAGCACATTCCCTATAAGGGTGGTGCGCCGGCCACCAGCGATCTCATGGGCGGCCACGTCGACATGATGTTCGAACTGACTTACGCCGCGCTCCCGGCCATCAAGGCCGGCAAACTGCGGCCGCTGGCGGTCACCAGTTCTGAACGACTGTCTGTGCTGCCCGACGTGCCGACAATGATCGAATCGGGCATCGCCGGCTTTGAGTCAAGCAACTGGCAGGGCGTGATTGCGCCGGCGGGAACACCGCGCGAGGTGGTGCAAAAAATCAATGCTGCCATTAACAAGGTCCTGGCCATGCCTGAGGTGCGTGAAATTCTCCTCGGCCAGGGAAATCAGGTCGGCGGCGGCACGCCGGAAGAGTTTGCCGCGATGATCAGGGC
Source organism: Bordetella parapertussis (assembly GCA_945892985.1). Classification (GTDB taxonomy): domain Bacteria; phylum Pseudomonadota; class Gammaproteobacteria; order Burkholderiales; family SG8-39; genus CAITSH01. The sequence continues at coordinate 126,571 of CAMDDU010000003.1, read as the reverse complement.
CGAAACCGCAAAATGGGCGACCGTCGTAAAAGCTGCCAAGATACAGGCTGACTAAGCATTTCAGCCCGGGTAGTGGCTGGAAACGCCCATCCGGCGCGGGTTTCCAGCATCTTTGCAGCGAGCCGCCCTATCAGCCGCGCAACCGTGCGACCGCTTCAGCCAGGCGGTCAACGGCGATAATTTCGATGCCATCTATCGGCTGCCGCGGCTGGTTGGCGGTCGGAATAATCGCTTGCGTGAATCCGAGCTTCGCCGCCTCCCGCAGACGCTCCTGTCCGCGCGGCGCCGGGCGTACCTCGCCGGCCAAACCCACTTCGCCGAACACAACCATTTTTTTTGCCAGTGGCCGGTCTGTCAAAGAAGACACCACGGCCAGCAACACCGCTAAATCCGCGGCTGGCTCGCTGATACGAACGCCGCCAACCGCATTGACGAAAACATCCTGGTCGTAGCAAGCGATCCCGGCGTGCCGGTGCAACACGGCAAGCAGCATGGCCAGACGATTTTGCTCCAGCCCCACCGAAAGCCGGCGTGGATTGGGGGCGTGCGCCGTATCCACGAGCGCTTGTACCTCAACCAACAGCGGCCGTGTCCCTTCCTGCGTCACCAGGACACAGGAACCGGCTACCGGCTCGGCGTGCTGGGATAGAAAAATGGCCGATGGATTGGAAACCCCCTTCAGCCCCTTTTCCGTCATTGCAAACACGCCGAGTTCATTCACCGCGCCAAAACGATTCTTGATTGCGCGGATGAGCCGGAAGCTCTGATGGGTATCGCCCTCAAAGTAAAGCACGGTGTCCACAATATGCTCAAGCACACGCGGCCCGGCAAGCGCGCCCTCTTTGGTTACGTGCCCCACAAGGATGATAGTTATGCCAATGCTTTTGGCCAGCCGGGTGAGTTGCGCGGCACATTCGCGCACCTGCGCCACCGACCCGGGTGCCGAGCTCAGTGCATCTGAGTAGACGGTCTGGATCGAATCGATCACGGCGAATTGGGGCTTGGCATCCTGCAGCGCCGAGAAAATTTTCTCCAACTGGATTTCTGCCAACAGGTCTAGCCTCCCAGCGTCGATATCGAGTCGAGAAGCGCGCATCGCGATCTGTTCGGCTGACTCCTCCCCGCTCACGTAAACCACGTGCTGCGACTGCGACATCTGCGCCAGGGCTTGCAGCAGCAGCGTCGATTTCCCCACGCCCGGATCGCCTCCTATGAGCACAACCTGTCCGGCAACCAGTCCGCCCCCCAGAACCCGGTCGAATTCACCTATTCCGGTTGGAACACGCGGAAGTTCCTTGGCGCGCACTTCGGACAGAGGCTGCAACTGCGCCGGTTTGGCCAGACCGCTGTAACGGTGCTGCGTGCTGGCAGCCGACTCGGCCACGCTTTCCACCAATGTATTCCAGGCGCCGCACCCGGGACATTGCCCCTGCCACTTCGGTGCGGTTGCGCCGCACTCGGTGCAACTGTAGACAGACTTAGGCTTCGCCATCATTTTTACCGGCAGACTGAACTTCAATTTGGGGAACCCGCGCAGCCAGAGCGCACAGTAATTCATAACTAATCGTCCCGGATGCCATGGCAACTTCGTCGGCGGGCAAACCCTCACCCCACAGCGTCACGCCAGACCCGATGCCGGCACCCGGAAGATCGGTCAGATCAACGCACAACATGTCCATGGAGACGCTGCCCACCGTCCCGCTTCGTGCTCCATCCACCAATATCGGCGTGCCGCTTGGTGCATGTCGCGGATACCCGTCGGCATAGCCGCAGGCCACCACACCAATGCGCATGGACCGCTCAGCCCTAAATGTCCTGCCGTAGCCAACCGTGTCGCCCTTGCACAATTGCTGCACAGCAATGATTTCACTGGACAAGGTCATGACCGGCCGGAGCCCGAGATCTGCTGCGCTCCGATCGGCAAACGGAGAGCAACCGTAGAGCATTATTCCCGGGCGCACCCAGTCGGCGTGCGTTGCCGGATGGCGCAGGATGGCAGCCGAATTGGCAAAGCTGCGCGGAGCGGCAAAATCCTTTGTCGCGGCAGCCAGGGCGTTCAACTGCCAATCCACGCCGCTTGTGCCGTCCGCATCGGCAAAGTGGCTCATGAGCGTAATCTGCGACACCGCGGAACACTCGCCCAGGCGCGAGAACATGCGAGATACGTCAGCCAAGACAAACCCAAGCCGGTTCATGCCGCTGTTCAGCTTCAGATAAACCGGGATTTTTCGTAACACTGCGGCTTTTTCCAGCATCGCAACCTGCCCCCGCTCATGCACCACCACCGTGAGGTCATGGCTTGCGGCCACAGCAAGATCCCGCTCGTCGAAGAGCCCCTCAAGTAAAAGAATAGGCTTTTTCGTACCCGACTCACGCAACCTGACGGCTTCGTCCAGATCGAGCAGTGCGTAGCCGTCGGCCGTGGCCATGGAGCGCGCCGCACGCATAAGTGAATGCCCATATCCACCGGCCTTGACCACCGCCCAGATCCGGGCTCGCGGCGCGCACCGGCGCACCACGGCCAGATTGTGACCGAAGGACGACAAATTAAAGCTTGCGCGTATTGGACGGGGCATGGACTGGGCTTGGAGCGTGAATGGTGACACCCGTGTTTCGTAACATATCCCCTCACATTATACGAGAGGTGGCACCGCTTAATCACTAGCGGCAGACTACAACTGGAGCCGGTTTTTCGTGGTATAAATCGCCACGCTGCGATTTTGGCAGTTGACGCAACAAAGGAAAGCAAGCATGACAAGCACCGCAAGGTGCCGGCGCGGCAACACCGAGTTTGGGGTTTTGACGGATTCGGAACAGCTAAAGGCTCTCAAGCCGGGCAGCGGGCCCGTCTCCCGCGCACTTATCCTCCCAATCACGAAACTTAATACGGAACCAACGGATCGATGAAGCGCGGCTTTTACACCGTGATGGGGGCACAGTTTTTCTCCTCGCTTGCCGACAATGCGTTGTTGATCGCTTCAATCGCCCTGCTGATAGAACTCAAAGGCCCGGCGTGGATGACGCCCCTGCTCAAGTTCTTCTTCACTGTGTCTTATGTCGTCCTCGCTGCGTTCGTCGGCGCCTTCGCCGACGCGCTCCCGAAGGGGCGCGTCATGTTCTTTACGAATACGATCAAAATTGTCGGCTGTTGCCTGCTCTTTTTCACCCAGGAAATCACTCCCGCCGGGATTCCTGAGCATCTCACCGTACTCCTTGCCTACGCAGTCGTCGGCTTGGGTGCCGCAGCCTATTCGCCGGCAAAATACGGCATCCTCACCGAAATGCTGCCGCCGCAACAACTGGTTGTCGCCAACGGCTGGATCGAAGGACTGACGGTCGCCTCCATCATTCTTGGCACCATGATGGGGGGCATGTTGATCAGCCCTAAAATTGCCGCCATGTTGCTCTCTATCGATTTCCCGTTTATCGATACCGGCGTCAACACACCGCACGAGGCCGCGCTGTTGATCATCGCGGTCATGTACCTGTTGGCGGCAGCAGTCAACCTGCATATACCCGACACCGGTGCGCGCTACCCCAAACAGCAAACCAATCCGCTGATTCTGATACGCGATTTTGCCGGATGCCTGACCGTACTCTGGCGCGACAAGCTCGGGCAGATTTCGCTCGCGGTAACCACCCTGTTCTGGGGCGCCGGCGCGACCCTGCAGTTCATTGTGCTCAAATGGGCCGAAAGCCATCTGCACCTGCCTCTGGATCGAGGCGCGATTTTGCAGGGGGTTGTGGCCGTAGGTATCGCGATCGGCGCCATATTAGCCGGGCGCTTTGTGCCGCTACGCCGATCCCTGTCCGTGCTGCCACTCGGTATCATCATGGGATTTTTTGTCTGTATCCTGATTTTCGTGACCTGGATGCCGCTGGTTTACTTCCTGCTTGTTCTGATCGGCGCAGTAGCCGGTTTTTTTGTCGTGCCAATGAACGCCCTGCTGCAACACCGCGGCCACGTGCTGCTATCCGCGGGGCACTCCATTGCGGTGCAGAATTTTAACGAGAATCTGAACATCCTCTTCATGCTTGCACTCTACGCCCTGATGATCAAATACAACTTTCACATCAACACCATTATCATCCTGTTCGGACTGTCGGTATCAACGACGATGTGGCTGATCATGAAACGGCATGCATCTAATCAAAAGCAGGGCGATTCGATGCACCTCATCGGGATCGAAAAGCACTAAGCATCACGCCTCAGGCGTAGCCGATTCCGCCAAAACCGAATAAACAGTCACCTGCGCACTCTTGCCGCGCACATCGACCTCACCCAAAAACCGCGTGTCGAAGCGGCGCCTGGAGCGGCTGAGGGTCGCCTCAGTGGTAATCACCCCCATACCGAAAACACCGTCCTTTGCCAGGGCCTGCAGCCTCGCCGCAAGGTTCACACCGTCGCCGACAACCGTGTAGTTGAGCCGGGACGGACTGCCCATGTTGCCAGCCACCACCATCGCCGTGTTCACCCCGATGCCCAAATCAAGCGAGGGCATTCCCCGCGTCTGAATCGCCAGATTCATTTCAGCGAGCGCATTGCGGATTTGCAGCGATGCCCTGAGCGCATTGCCACAATCATCATCATATGAGACCGGCGCCCCGAACAAGGCCATCACCCCATCGCCCAGATATTTGTCCACCACACCGTTGTTGGCCTCGATGATTTCGCTGATGCGCGTCAGGTATAAATTGAGTACGGCAACCACATCTTGTGCCGGTTGCTTCTCGCAAAAAGAGGTAAACCCGCGCAAATCCGCGAACATCACGGTGACCTCGCGCTCTTCGCCACCCAGCATAACGTCCTGTGACAAAAGTTTTTCCGCAATGGCATGCGAGACAACCTTGCCAAGGAGATTTCGCACCTTGTCCCGCTCCGCCAGGCCGCGCGTCATGCGGTTGAAGCTTGCCGCGAGATCTCCAAGTTCGTCCTGCTGCGCCACTTCCACGGCTTGGTCGTAATTTCCCGTCTCGACACTGCGAGCGGCACGGGCCAATGCCCTCACCGGCTCAGTCACGCTCCGGGCGATGTAGAACGCGCCGAACAGCGAAAGAACAAGGCCACCGCAGGAAAGCACGAAGACGGCTGCACGCAACTGCTGAAAGGGTTTTAACTCCTGCCCGAGGGAACGCTGCATAATCACGCTCACCGGTTTTTCTCCGCGCACCCCGATGGGCGTGGCAAGATTGAGATAGTCCTCGCCGGCGATACTGAACTCGATGATGCGGTCCGCCCCGGCGGCAATGGCAGAGACCGCCGTGGCAAGTCCTGCTCGCTGCGGCGGAGCGAGTGATGTCGCGAGGATCGCTGATGCCCCCGTAGAATCCGTCTGCACAAACGAAATATCAAGTTTCGTGAACTGCCCAAGCTCGCGCGCGAGTTCATCACCTACTTTGAAGCCGGCCACCACCCATGACAGTCTTCCCGGCGCTTCGATTGGCTGAACCAGGACCTGGTAGGTAATCTGATCAATCGTAACGACGGCCCAGGCACGTTCGCCTTTCTCGGCACTCCGTAACACGGCATCGAGTTCCGGGACAATGCCTCTGCCGGACAAGCCCTTCGCCGGAAGGGTCAACATCAACATATCGGCGCGAACACGTTCGCGATAGGCTTGCAGGATTGTGCGCGCGGCATTCTCGTCAGCACCGCCCATGGCTGCCCTGAAAGCCTGATCGGCCGCAAGCATTCTCACCGTCTGGGACAGTTGCTCGGTTCGGATTTCGATCAACCGGTTAAGCCCGACCACGCCAAGTTCCAACGCCACCTCGATCTGCCGTTTTGCGTATCGGGCATTGGTAATATCGACGGTCAGGAAGACCACCAATTGAACCAGAGACAACAATCCGAGAAAGAAGAAAACGACCCGGCTCTGGAATGTGCGAAAACGGATCATGCCGGACCAGCAGCAGCGCAAGCGCATCGCCCCGACCAAGGTCGGGACATTAAGCTATTGCGCCTGAACATGATCTTGAAATGGGCACTTACTGAGCGCCTCCGCGGTGGGGAAGTCCGATTCTAAAGTAGACGCCTATTTGCCGCTCGCCCAAATGAACATCACCGTCGCTGTTCAATGCGGAGGAGGACTCCCCGCTGGAGGCTCCGCCGCAGAATACGCGCTCAGATTCCAAGGGGTCATCCGCTAGCCCATTACTAACTAACGCCATCCTGCCGTGGGCAGCGTGCGCTAGAGGTCGCTGCCCGCGTCAATACCCCTGATGACGTATCAGTCGCTTGGGGTCTGGGCGCCAGAAAGCAAGCCATGCATCGTCTTGCTGGCCAGGCAAAGATCTTCCCACGCCTTGAACTTGTCCGCAGGCGTGCGCAACAGATACGTCGGATGGTAAGTAACAATCACGGGTACGCCCTCGTAGGTATGCACGCGGCCGCGCAAGCTGACGATGTTCGCATCGGTACCCAGAAGGGCTTGCGTAGCGAATCGCCCCATCGCAAGAATAAGCTTTGGCCGGATCAACGCAAGCTGACGTGACAAATACGGCCTGCACTGCGCCACCTCGCCCGGATCCGGATTCCTGTTCCCCGGAGGACTACACTTAAGGATGTTGGATAGATAGACGTTTTTCCCCCGCTCCAATCCGATCGCTGCAATCATGTTGTCCAGCAACAGCCCGGCCTGGCCGACGAAGGGCTCGCCACGCGCATCTTCCTCCACCCCTGGGGCCTCCCCGATCAGCAACCAATCCGCTGTTTCGTCACCAACGCCGAATACCGTCTTTTTCCGACTCTTGTGCAAGCCGCAGGCGTCGCAAGCCTCAACGCTTTGCTTAAGTGCGGGCCAGTCCATACGCACTATTCGCGCTGGACGATCGGAGTCTGCCCCCGTTGTTCTAATGGATATCGGCAAAGGCGCTGGATTGCCGATGACCTCGGCAGAAGCCCTTGCAAGCGCTTCGTCCCTGCCTTGGTCTATCTCACAATCGCGTGAACGCCAGACCGGGGCCAGGCCCAACTCTTCCAACAGAATCCCGCGGCGTGAACTCAAAGCTTTCGAGAAAGGACGTTTGCGTCCTCCCGTCCATCGCGTGCCGGATAATAATTTCGCCGCATTCCTATCACATCGAATCCGTGCTTCGCATAAAGTCGTTGGGCCCCGATATTCGAGGTCCGAACCTCAAGGAACAGCTGCGTCGCGCCATAATCGCGCGCGGCCGCCATTTCCGACTCCAGCAGTCGTCCGCCAAAACCGCGACCCTGGAAACTTAGCGCAATACTCAAGTTCAACAGGTGCGCCTCATCCGCCGCGTGGATGAGGACGGCATAACCGAGGACCTGTCCTGCCTCCAAAAGCATCGAGCAACGATAGCCGGCGGCGAGAGAATCACGAAAATTTCCGCGGGTCCACGGGAACTCATAGATCTCCTCCTCGATGCGCATCACCGCATTAAGATCAGTGGGCAACATGGGTCTCAGCTCTGATCGGGCTTGCAGGACGGCACTCATTGGAATCCGGGAAGTTTCAACGTTCGTTTGTTTTAAGCGCTACTTTGTCGCGGACATAAAATGGCGCCGCAAGGGCCGCATCAATACCCTCGTTGTTCAAGAAGCGAGGCACTGCAAGGCGCAACATCGCCGAAGCCTGCGGAAAAAAATCCGGCATCGTCGCAACGAGCGAATCACCATAGCGTTTTTGCAGCATCGCTCCATGAAGCACAAAACCACTACCGCAACCAGTCCAGCCCTTTCCAGGAAGCGCAGGAACCGATTCTGGGGCAAACAGACCCGGAGGGCAGATTTCTTTCCACTTTGCCGACCCGCACTTTACATAGGCTCCGTGGTAGACCTCCCCCATGCGGGCATCGAGACAGACCACCACCTTTTCCGCCTGTGCGGCCTCTGCCAGCGCTTCCAGACTGCCGATGGCAATCAAGGGAATCCCACGCGCCAGCGCGAGGCCCTGGGCGACTCCGCAGGCGATGCGCAAGCCGGTAAACGAACCTGGCCCTGCGCCGAATATCACCGCATCTACCTCCGCCATGGTGACACACGAGGACGCCAGTAAAGCGTCAAGTTCGTCCAGCAATAATTCCGAGTGCCTTTGTCCAGCCAAGATCAGGCGATCGAAAACCAGCCCCTGTCGCGACAGCGCGAGGGAGAGATATTCAGTCGAGGTTTCGATTGCAAGCAGGTTCATGGCGAACGGTCCGATGCGCCTTGAAACAAGCGCGATTTTCCAAGACGGATTCTAGCCTATCACTCGCCCACAACATGCCCTGCCTTGACGCGCCTTCGCCATACGTACAACATGCGCTTTCCGCTTCATCGCAATCTATACATTCCCACGCATATGGCTAAAAAACTTTTTCGGATCGCCGCAATCCCCGGCGACGGTATAGGCAAGGAAGTCATACCGGCGGGAATCCGGGTATTAAATGGAGTCGCCAAAAGCTCTGGCCGTTTCGCCTTCAACTTCAAGACTTTTTTATGGGGCAGCGACCTTTACCTGCGCCGTGGTTGGTATATCCCGGAGGGCGGCCTTGAGCAGCTGAAGAAATTCGACGCGATTTTCTTTGGCGCGGTGGGGTCCCCCAAGGTGCCCGATCACATATCGCTATGGGGCTTGCGCCTGCCCATCTGCCAGGGCTTTGACCAATATGCCAACGTTAGACCGGCGCGGGTGCTGCCAGGCGTGCAAAGTCCGTTAAAGAATGCCGAAAAGATCGACTGGGTGATCATCCGTGAAAATTCAGAGGGCGAATATTCCGGCTCGGGCGGTCGCGTGCATCGCGGACTTCCCGCGGAGCTGGCCACCGAAATCTCCGTATTCACCCGTAGTGGCTCGGCCCGCATCCACCGGTTTGCTTTTGAACTGGCCATGAAACGGCCGCGCCGGCATCTCACACTCGTCACAAAATCCAATGCGCAACGCCATGGCATGGTGTTGTGGGATGAGGTGTTTTACGAAGTCGCAAAGGAGTACCCGAAAGTTAAAATCCAAAGGGTTCTCGTTGATGCGGTCACCACCATGATGGTCAGCAAACCGGAGTCGCTCGATGTCATCGTCGCCTCCAATCTGCACGCCGACATTCTTTCCGATCTGGCCGCGGCACTGTCAGGGAGTCTGGGCATCGCGCCCACCGCAAACCTGAATCCGGAGCGTGAATTCCCGTCGATGTTCGAACCGATACACGGCTCGGCCTTTGACATCACGGGAAAAGGCATAGCCAATCCCATCGCCACATTCTGGACCGCTGCGATGATGCTTGAGCATCTGGGCGAGCCCGCCGCTGCGAAGCAGCTGATGAAGGCCATCGAAACGGTCACGGCGCGTCAGATATTCACCCCCGACCTGGGTGGCAACGCCACCACCGCTGACGTAACCAAAGCCGTATGCAAACTGCTCTGAACATCGCCCACAAAATGACGGATAGCACAATCTGCAAGACCAGCCAGACCGGAAAAGTCCTCAAGGCAGCGGTTTGATCACCGATCCGTGGTTCTGGCTGGTGGCTGTCGTCGCCGTGCTCCTGACCGGCATTTCCAAGGGCGGGCTCGGAGGCGGCGTCGGCGGCTTTGGCGTTCCAATTATGGCGCTGGTCATCGCACCTCCGCAGGCGGCCGCGATCATGCTGCCTGTCCTGTGCATCATGGACCTAACCGGGTTCCAGGCCTATTGGGGCAAATGGGACAAACGGGTAATGAAGGTGATTGTTCCCGCCGGATTCATCGGCATCATTGCCGGAACACTGACTTTCAGCCACCTAAACAACGACTGGATCCGTTTGATGCTGGGCCTGATCTCGTTAGGATTTCTCGCTTACAACCTGACAAAAAAACATGGCGTCGAACGCCCGCAGCTATCGGCAGGCCATGGCTGGTTCTGGGGCAGCATTTCCGGATTTACCAGCTTTGTTGCGCACGCGGGGGGGCCTCCCTTATCGGTGTACCTGCTGGTTCAACGGCTGGATAAAACAGCGTTCGTCGCGACCTCCCTGATTTTTTTCGGGAGTATGAACTACGCCAAAATCCTGCCCTATTGGGGGCTGGATCTGTTCGATGCCCGCAACCTGCTGACGTCCCTGGCCCTTATCCCGCTTGGCGTCGCAGGCACACGACTTGGCGTGTGGCTGCATAAGCGCATCGACCCCGTCCTGTTCTTCAGGATTGTCTACGTCGCATTCTTCCTAACCGGTACAAAACTGTTATGGGACGGCTTGCGCGGGCTTATTTGAGGCGAACAAGCAGGCTGTCCAGACCGGCGAGCATTTGCCGGATTTCCGCGTCTGAAACATTCAGCGCGGGCATGAAACGCAAGGTCGCCGGCCGGGGTGAATTGAGCAGAAGCCCCTCAACACGCGCCTGCTCAACCAGCGCAGCACCAATGTCACTGCCGAGTTCCAGCGCCTGCAGCAGCCCGTCACCGCGGACCTCTCCCAAACCGTGCTTCACGGACAAGGCAAGCAGTCCGGCACGCAGCACACCGCCAGCCTCGTTTACCCTTTGCAGGAAGCCTGGCGCGCCAACCGTCTGCATTACTGCGCAACCGACGGCGGCCATGAGCGCGTTGCCGTTATAAGTCCCCCCCTGGTCGCCCGTTTCAAAGCAGCAGACCGCCTCTGCCGCGACCAGCGCCGCGAGCGGAACACCGCCGCCAATCCCCTTGCCCAAGGTCATGATGTCAGGACGAACCCCGGAATGCTCAAATCCATAAAGAGTCCCGGTGCGGCCAATCCCTGTTTGCACCTCGTCCAAAATAAGCAACATCCCCTCGCGTTGCGTGAGTTCGCGCAATGCTTGCAAAAAATCCTTAGTCGCCGGCAAAACACCCGCCTCACCTTGCGTGGGCTCAAGCATGATCGCGGTCACATCGTCGGCCAGCAACGCCTTGACCGAAGCAAGGTCGTTCAGGTCGGCTTTCGGGAAACCGGGCACCTTGGGCTCGAATAATTTGTCCCAATTGGGCTTACCCGACGCCGACATGGTCGCAAGCGTGCGCCCGTGAAATGCGTGGTCGAAGGTGATGATTTTGTACGCGCCCTTGCGGTGCAATCCACCCCATTTACGCGCCAGTTTTATCGCACCCTCATTGGCTTCCGCGCCACTATTGGCAAAAAATACCCGATCGAGCCCGGATGTTGCCGTAATCATCTGCGCAAGGCGCGTCGACGGTTCGTTGTAAAAGGCTGGGCTGCAGTTGATGAGCGTGCGCGCCTGCTTGTCCAGGGCATCGACAATTTCCTTAGGCGAATGGCCCAGACAGTTGACCGCCCATCCTTGAATGAAATCCAGATAGCGGCGTCCCTCGCTATCAGACAACCAGGAACCCTCACCGGAAACAAACACCAGTTCAGGCCGGCTGGTTATCTGCATCAATGCATTTAGCGGGTAGTCACTTGACTTCATTTTTCTCTCTTTCAGAAAATCGTTACATCCGATAATTTTGGCTAAAACTAAAAAGCCACAGCGTCTAGTCTGTGGCTTTCATATTCGCGACGCATTACAGCGTCAGGCCGCGCGCAGGTCCCTTGAAAAGAGAAAAAACAGACTGCGATGGACACAGAAAATCATAGAGTTCATTCTCGTGCCATGGCAAATGCCTGTCAAGGCGGCCGGGCTCCAAAACGACGGAAAAGCACCGAAACAAGCACAAAAAAATTCTCCTTCACGCGATCAACCCTGACGACAGCCCTGGCCCTAGAGGCCGCTTTTTCGAGGTCCGAAGTAATATATGAACAGATCGCTGTCTCAGAGCAATTGCCCCGCGACAATGCATGCAAAAGAGAGGAACCTGCAACAAGCCCGCTGGCCATCGATTTTTATCGGTCCGATTAGCGTACACAGGATGCTAGACTTCTTGCCAGAAAAAACACGCAAAGCGAGCGCACGCATGAGTGACATCCTTCTCGAGCAGGCCGATGGTTATGCAGTACTCACCCTAAACCGGCCGGAAAAGCTCAACAGTTTCACCGCGGCAATGCATGCCGAAATGCGTGCCGCGCTAGAGACCATCGAAAAAACTCCCGAAACCCGCGCTCTTATAATCACCGGAGCCGGACGGGGGTTTTGCGCCGGACAGGACCTTGAACAGCGCAACATGAGTCCCGGTGCTGCGCCCCCCGATCTGGGGCATACCATCGGCGAGTACTACAATCCACTGGTCCGCGCATTGCGCGCTCTGCCCCTGCCGGTCATCGCCGCGGTAAACGGCGTCGCAGCTGGTGCCGGTGCCAATATCGCACTAGCCTGTGATTTTGTAATTGCCGCCAAATCGGCATCATTCGTCCAGGCGTTCTGCAAGATAGGCCTGATACCGGACTCTGGCGGCACCTACTGGCTACCCCGCTTGGTCGGCGACGCGCGGGCACGCGCCCTTGCGATGCTGGGGGAAAAATTATCCGCAGAAAAAGCCGCTGAGTGGGGATTGATCTGGCGCGCCGTTGATGACGCCGACCTGCTCCCCGAGGCACGGAAGCTCGCGGCGCATTTTGCCACCGCGCCCACGCTCGGTATAGCCGCCATCAAGCACGCGCTGCAAGAGAGCGCCAACAGCACGCTCGACACCCAATTGGATCTGGAACGGGATATCCAGCGCAAGCTCGGCGTCAGCGACGATTATCGCGAGGGCGTCAAGGCTTTTATCGAAAAACGCGCCCCACAGTTCAGAGGACGCTGAAACATGGATCCCAACACACTAGCCGTCGCAGTGGCAAAAATAATGCAGAAAGAAGACAGCTGTGCGCTTGCGCTTGGCATTGAAGTTCTGGAGGTCCGCCCCGGATTCGCCCGCCTGTGCATGCGAATCCGCGAAGACATGGTCAACGGCCACAAGATCGCCCATGGGGGGATGATATTCACGCTATCGGATACCGCCTTCGCGTTTGCATGCAGCAGCCACAACAAGCGTGCGGTGGCCGCCGCTTGCTCCATAGAATTTCTTCGCGCGACCCAGTTGGGGGAGCTACTCACCGCCACCGCGACAGAGCAAAACATGAGCGGGCGGCACGGCATTTACGATGTCCGCGTAACCAATCAAGATGGCGATCTTGTCGCGCTGTTTCGCGGAAAATCGACACAGATAAGAGGCCATTTCGTCGACGAGGCGGGTGCCGAAACCTGAAGAGAAAAAGCCATAGAGACGCGGAGAATAAGAAAATTAACCTTCGAAAAGACTGCTGTACAGGCAAAGGGCGGCGAAACATCTGGACTTCCGCTCGAACCAATCGAGAAAGTCCCGCCGGGGGAACTGCGTACACTGCAGTTGGCATGAGTGAAGCGGTCGCTGCAGCACGCTTGCACGAATGTGCCGCACTACCGAAAAAAATTCGACAAGCCGTTCATTTCATGAATCGATGCAGGTAGCCTTGCTGGCTTGCGTTACCGATATTTTCGCGAAACACCTTCGCATCATGACTCAAGGCCTCGGTGCGTTGCGCCATTTCCGCCTTGAAAGCGTCCGACTGCAGCAATCCAGCAAAGCGAGAAGCCACCTCGGCCACGGGGGTATAGGGCGGGGCACAATCCTCTTGATAGCGCGCCAATCCGGCTTCAAGTGTCTGGTTGATGTTGGGAATCCGGTCACACAGGTCGAATGAAATATGCAGACTATGGCTGCCGGGTGTTTCGCACTTGTGCGGCACGCCGCTACGCACATACAGGGCATCGCCGGGTTTAAGCACAAATTCGGCAACCTGCCGACCCATTTGCGCAGGACTCAGATCGACAAGATTGACCATGCGCGGGGCCTGCCGATTGTAGAGACGCCATTTTTTTTCGCCAGAGAGCTGGATGACAAGAACATCATCCGTGTCCAGGTGCCCGCCGTAGACCTCATTCGCCTGCTGCGAGAAAAACGCCTCCGCATTGGTCAGTGCGCACGAAAAACCCGCATCCAACCGCGCAGCGAAGGCGTTGATGCCCGGATCAAGTAAATCGAGCCCCTCCAACAACACCGATGCGCCACGCGTGAGATATTCCTCGATAAAGCGCTTGTCCATGAAAAAAAGTTTCTTTTGCTGCACAATTTTGTAAAAGCAAGCCGGTTCAAGCGGCACTTTTTTACCCTGGAATACCACGTCAATCATGTTCGGCTGGATCAGCGGATTAGCCAAATGCCGTTGCAGTTCGGCAATACCGAAAAAGCTCGGGGAGCCAATGAGTCCGGGACGATGCAGCAGGGATTCCGGCGGATTGGCGCGCGCTTCCTGATAGAATTTAAGCAAGGTCTGCAGATCAGGATGCAATTCAGAACCGGGGTTCCGTGATGCATCAGCGCTCATCGCCCCCACATTATCATCGCCCTGCTTCGAGGCATTGTGCATGGTAACTTCCATCATGAGTGTCGCTGTGTTAAATTTTTTCCTGACCGGCCCGCAGCCCGATAGCTCCCGGGCGAACAGCTTAGTCACGCACCATCCACCGCGCGTTCGTGCAGGAATTGTACATCTGTATCCCCTATTCTTCCTTTACCACGGCGTCGCCGCATGAACCGAACATCGCCCCCATATCCGCCTCAGCGCATTGCCTCCGATCCCGGCTCGCGTACGAAACACCCGGATTAGGGAAGAGGAATGAAAAAACTCGCAGTCGCGCGTTTTTGGTTTCAAGGCAATGCGTTCAGTCCCGCTCCCACCACACTCGATTCCTTCGAAGGCCTGATGTGGCAAAAAGGAACTGAGGCACTGAACACGTCTGCGGACGGGGAAACGGAACTCGCAGCGGTTAATGATTTTATTGCCGCAAATTACGATTGGGACGTAAGCGTTTTGCGTTGTGCGGCTGCCATGCCCGGAGGGCCGATTGAAGAGGCCATGTTTGGGCGCATCGTGTCTGAAATTTGCACGGAGCTCGCCCAGGACCGATGGGATGCGGTCTACATTTGCCTGCATGGTGCCGCCATCACAAGTGAGCGCGTATCTCCAGATATTGACCTTCTACGCGCAGTACGTCGGGCCATCGGCAACACACCTCTTGCCGCCAGTTTCGCCTTGCACGCCAATCTGCACCCTGGAATAGCCGAATTGCTCGACTTTGCCACCGTTTCGCGCACCAATTGCGCGTCAGACCTGCGCGCCACCGCCGCCAGACTCCTCAAGACTCTGGCCCGGATCGCCTCGGGAGATCCGGCGCCGCATTGCACGATCGTCTCCACCGGCATGGTTTTATCCAGTTTTAACATGCGGACCGATAGCGAACCAATGCGCGGCTTGATGCTCGCAGCGCGCGAAGCCGAGGGCGCCGGGGTACTCGACGTTTCGCTCTGCGGCGGTTTTCCCTACGCCGACAGTCCGCAATGTGCGGCAAAGGTAATGGTCTGGGCCAAGGAAGAATCGGCTGCGCGCCATGCCGCTATTGCGCTGGCGCACGCCTGGCAGGAAAGAAAAAACGATTTCCGGGTTAGCCTGCCCGGTCCGAACGTCGCGCTTGGCCAGGCCCTCCTCGCCCCACCCGGGCTAGTTGCCATCATCGACTCCGCCGACAATCCTGGCTCAGGCGGTGCCGCCGACTCGACCACGCTTTTTCGGGCGCTGCTTGAGTTCAAACATCCGCAAGCCGTTGTATTCGCATTTTTCGCCGATGCACCCCTTGTCCAAAGGGCCAGACAGGCTGGCACTGGCGCGTCGATTGACGCTGAGTTCGGCGCACGGACAAGCCGTGATTTTGGCGCCATGGTTAAGGTGCCCGCGCGCGTCCTTCGTTTAACGGATGGTCAATATAAAAATCGTGGTCAGTTTGATTTCGGTGCACAAGTATGTCTTGGCGCAACTGCGGTGCTCGAAGTGGGTGGAATACAAGTTATCGTCGCTAGTGATAGAAAGCCCGCGGATGACCCCGCGTTCTTCGAACTGCACGGAATAAATCTCAGCGCCACCAGGCTGCTGTGCGTAAAAGCCAAAAATCGCTTCCGCGCCGCCTTTAGCCCGCTATGCGTCCAAATTATCGACTGCGATGCGCCGGGGCCGGCAACGGCGGATTTACGCGCATTACCGTTTAAAAATGTGAACATGCGTTGAGAAACAGCCCGACCCAGGGCAACGCGCCCAACCATTGTATTCTGGAGAAAGCGCTTGAAACCCATGCGGCACAACTGGCTTTTAGTTGTTTGAACAAGTCGCACCCACCATTGCCACATCCTTGAGACCGGGAACAAGAGTTACCGCTTCAAGAGCAGCTCAACTCAACCGAAAAAGGAGTCCAGAACCAGAAAGATATCCACAACCTGAGTCATAATAAAGATTCAAACAGGGTGGCTCAAAATTCAATGAAAAACCCGGCTCACAATTCAGTGGAAATCAACACCTTGCAATCTCATCGGGACTATATGTTATGAAAACCTTGCTCCGCGGAAAGTACGTTATCGGGTTCGATGGAAAGCAGCATGAAGTCATCCAAAACGGCTCCGTCGTCTTCGAGAATGACCATATCGTTTTCGTTGGTAAAGAATACGCCGGAGCTGTTGACCGGACGATCGACGCCCCCGGATCACTGATTTCCCCCGGATTCATCAATTCGCACGTCCACACTGGGAGCAACGCCGGCGACTACATGCTTACCGATGCAGACAAACCTGACTTCCTGGGCTCGAACTACCTATCGCATGCGGGCCCAATGAAGGACAAGCACGTTCCCCATCACTTGGAAACGTTGGATGTGTCCGTGCGTTTCTGCCTGATCCACTGCCTTAAGGGTGGTTCAACCACAGTACTTGATTATGGCGGGGCCGAAAAAGGGCTACAAGACTACGTAGACCTCGTTGCCGACGTCGGAATTCGCTGCGTCACCGGTCTGCGCTTCCGAGATGCGGATTACTATTTCGACGCGGAAGGACGGCAACACTACCAGTGGAATGAGGAGCGTGGCTCCGAGCGAATGGCTAAGGCGCTCGCATTCGCCAAAAAACTGCACGCATCAAACAATCCGCTCGTGACAGCCATGCTATTTCCGGGACAGGTAGACACCTGCACGCCAGAAACCCTAGCTAAGGTAAAACCGATAGCGGACGACATCGGCATCCCGATCCAGATCCATACAGCGATGAACCTACTCGAGTTTCACGAGATTCTGCGCCGGCACCGCTGCTCGCCGATCGAGCTTCTACAGCGCAGTGGAATTCTAGGCCCGCGAACCTCGCTCGCGCACTGCATTTTTCTAAACCATCATAGTTGGGTGAACTACCCCTATGGAAACGACCTCGCCATCATCGCAGACTCAGGTTCCGCTGTGTCATACAGCCCGCTTAAATACATGACTCTTGGCATCGTGATGGAATCACTCGACCGATACAAGGACGCTGGCATTCCAATGTCGCTTGGAACGGATACCTACCCGAAGGACATGATCTCTGAGATGCGGTGTGCCTCCATTGCTTCACGCATGGCAGATCGCAAGTTCACTTCTGGTCATCCACGAGACGTTTTTAATGCTGCAACACTAGGCGGTGCACGCCTCCTAGGGCGGGATGACATTGGCCGTCTAAGCCCGGGCGCCAAGGCGGACATAATTGTCATCGACTTGACCAACATCGCCTTTGGCGCTGTTCGCGACCCAGTACGCTCGCTGGTTGAAAGCGCAACCAGCCGTGATATTAAGACCGTCATTGTCAATGGAGAGGTTCTAGTTTCGAACGGGAACTACCTCCGTACCCAGGAAGAACCCTTGATGGAAAAGCTACAAACTGGGGCCAACACCCTCTGGGACGCGGTTCCGACTTGGCACTGGACCGGCAAATCGGTGAACGAGATCATCCCTCCCTCCTTTACGATGACATGAAAGCCCCCGGGCATTCACACTAGCCTGAACTGTGGCAACGTCACCTCGGGAGTTACGTCATCGTAAAATGCCTCCACTCGCATATCGCATTTCAGCTGATCCGGCGGCACGCCGATAATATTACTCATCACGCGCGGGCCTTCGTCTAGCTCCACCAGTGCCACGGCATAGGGTAGCTTGTCCTCAAAACCTTTGTGGAAGGCACGATGAAACACGACAAAGGAGTAAATCTTTCCCTGCCCTTTGACCCGGGTCCAATCGCCACCCATCACATTGCACTCAGGGCACAAAGGTACCGGGGGAAACCTGAAGGCGCTGCACGCCTTGCATTGCTGTAACGACAGTTCGTGTCGCTTTGCCGCCTCCCAGAAAGGTACGGAGTCTTCATTAGGTACAGGAAGCGGCTTGTGATATTCAATCATGGTTTTCCTTTCTGCGCGCCGTCTAGCGGCGCAGAATTAGAGTGGAATGGCACACGGCGTTACCTCCATTACCACTGACGATACCAATCTCGGCATCCTTAACCTGCCGTGCACCGCACTCGCCGCGCAGCTGCCGCACCGCCTCGACGATGCCTAACATTCCTTCCACATAACCCTCGGACAACATACCACCAGCAGTATTCATCGGCAGTTCACCGCCCAATTCAATACGGCCTCCAGTGACAAATGGACCGCCCTCGCCTTTCTTACAAAACCCATAATCCTCCAAGGTCACCATTGCGATGTAAGTGAAGCAGTCGTAGATCTGCGCAAAATCGATATCCTTGGGTGTTAAACCAGCCATGCTAAATGCTTGTTCACCCGATTCCTTACCGCCCGTTACAATTGGATGGTTACCAAAATACGGACCACGTGAATTATTGGCTGTGCCCATACCCATGATGTACACCGGACGGGTCTTCAGGTCACGAGCGCGCTCCGCAGATGTAACGATAAAAGCGGCAGCTCCATCACTGCGCAAGCAGCAGTCAAACATGTGGTAAGGCCAGACGATCCAGGGTGAGTTGTGATAATCGTCCAGCGTCATCGGCTTCTTAATTTGCGCGTGCGGCGTCAGCATTGCATGCTTACGCGCCGCAACGGCAATCGCGCCAAGTTGATCATGCGTCGTGCCAAATTCATGCATATGTCGCGTCAGGCCGAAGGCGTGATTTGCAGCAGCGCCAATCATTCCGTACTCGGGCCCGAATTCCTTATCCCCATCATGCGTATCGCCACCGCGGGTCAAAGACTTATCACCGTGCACACACAGCACGGCCTCACACATTCCGGCCTCGATGGTCGCGGCAGCTAATTGCGCCATCATGCACGAGGTGGAGCCACCGCTAGAAATAGATACTCCGAACCGTGTGTTCATGCCTAACCGCTGCGCGACTCGTTGGTGATGCACCCGAACCCCCCCCAACATATGGCTATGGGTAATCATGCCGTCGATGTCCGCCTTGGTCATACCGGCATCGTCCATCGCAAGCTTAGCGGCCTGCACTTGGAGTCCGTAGTCGCTCATCTCCGGAATCCTTCCAACACGGGTGTTGCCTACGCCGACAATTGCATAGCGGTCCTTTAACGACATTCTCCCCCCCTTAACTTACCGGTTGCCCCTTACCAGCAGCTGCATCATTGCATCTGCCCCAAATTCTGGCGGTGATACGACCTACTCCGCCCCCAAACCAGAGAACACAACCCACCTGTCCGGAGGAACCAATACGGTCACCTCCCCATACGCTGGTATGTCAGGCGCATTAGATTTAATCAACAGTTCCACACCGCCCACCTTAACCTTATAAACAACGATGTCCCCGAGAAAACTCCTGCCAGTCACTATGCCGCGGTATTCGTCCAGTCCACCGTGCGGATCGCGAGTCAGTTCCGCCCATTCCGGTCGTATTCCCAAACGAATATCTGACCCCAGAGCCGTGGACGCCGGTAGTATCACAGATACGCCACCCATCTCTGTCTGCGCATGGTTCGTTCCATCCACTTTGCCAGTCAACCAATTCGTCCGCCCAAGGAACTCAGCAACCATCCGATTCACGGGACGCCGATAGAGATGTTCAGGCTCGCCTAATTGCAGGATCTTTCCAGCAGACATAACCGCCAGCGAATCAGCAAGAGCCATAGCTTCAGTCTGATCGTGAGTAACGTGCAGCGTGGTCACGCCTAGGGCACGGGTCAATTGCTTGATCTCGTCGCGCATCTCCTCACGTAGCTTTGCATCTAGATTGCTAAGAGGCTCATCCATTAGCAGTAACTTAGGTTCGCGCACGAGGGCTCGTGCAAGAGCTATCCGCTGTTGTTGACCACCGCTCATGGTTGCTGCTGAATACGCTCCATAGTCTGCAAGCCGTACCAGCGCGAGAATGTCCTTCACTTTGGCTTGAACCTTGGCTCGTGAAAGGTTTGCGTTCTTCGCCTCAGTCAAAGGAAAAGCGACGTTGTCAAACACCGTCATATGGGGCCAGATCGCATACGTCTGGAACACCATCGCAATCCCACGGTCTTCGGGATCAACAGAAAAGCACCGCTCAGCGGAGCTTACCAACCGACCATCAAGAGAAATCTCCCCTTCCTCGATTCCTTCCAACCCCGCCACGCAACGCAACAGTGTCGATTTACCGCATCCGCTAGGGCCTAACAACACAAAAAATTTTCCCTTCTCCACCTCGAGATCAAGGTTTCGCACCGCAATTGTCTTGCCATCCGTCACCTCGAATTTCTTAGACAGATTGGTGATCTTAAGCATTCCCATATTCCAGTCCGGATTCCCCGTTACGTCAATGCCCACCAGGGGCAAACACACGCTCAGTAAGGCGCCGCATCATGAGCATCAAAGCCAACGCGATTACCGCGAGGACCACCGCCCCAGCCGCCGCCTGGTGCGTCGATCCAGTATTCCAGAGGTTCCATATCTGCACAGGGAGCACAACGCTATCCACCGAAGTAAGAATTACCGCCATAGTTACCTCGCGGAACGACAATAGCATCACCCAAAACCAGGCAGAAAACAGCGCTGGCTTTAGCAACGGGCCCGTGATCTTTCTGAGGACACGCGAGAGAGACGCTCCACTCAGACGCCCCGAATCCTCAAGATCAGGGTGAATTTGGAGCATCGCCCCATTTAGCGTGCGTGTAGCAAAGCTCATAAAAGCAATGACATGCGCGATGGCAACGACCATTAGCGTGCCATAGATAGGAAGGAACTCACGCATCGCCAGAGCAAGATAAAGGATAGACACTGCAAGGACGATCCGAGGAACCGCGATCGGCAAGAAGGCGATGTTGTCAATTATCGACCGACCGCGAATGCGGGAACGCACCACAACCCACGATATCGCGCCAGAAATAAATACAACCACCACAGGCACGACAGCCACGAGAATACCAGTATTCAGCAGCGGCCGAAATCCCTGACGAGTGTAAATGTTGACGTAGTTCTGCAATGTCATCGAGCCTAGCGCTTCCATGGAAGGAAGCTGAAAGAACGGCAACAAAGAATAATAAATCAGAACAAGTAAGGGTAGGCCCAACGCCAACAGAAAGTAGAGCACCACAAGCATAACGGCGAAAGGCCTCCACTTACCTAGCGACAACAATTTACTGCGCCGCCCCTTGCCCGTTATCGTCGCGTATTTCCTACTGTTGCGGATAAGGCGGGAGTAATAAACAGCCATCACCAAGCTAGCTATCATCACTACCGCCCCATAAGATGCCGCAATACCGTACTCTGGCAAACCCGCACTTTGCAAATGAACTAGAAAATAGAGCATAGTGCTGAAAACAAATATCCGATCCGGAAACCCAAGCACCATTGGTACTTCGAACACCGCGAATGCCAGTACAAATACGTAAATGGCTGCCGCAACGATGGCCGGCCAAGCGAGAGGTAAGTTCACTCGAAAAAAAGTGCGAAACTTACCTGCCCCGCTCATATATGCCGCCTCCTCTAAGCTGCCATCCATCCCGGCGAATACGGCAGAGATGATGAAATAAGCCGGGGGCACAAGGCTTAGGCCTTCCGCAAAGGTCATTCCGGCGAGACTGTAGATGTTAAACGGTGCGTTCTCTAATTCAAACAGTTCTATCAACGCACGATTAACGATCCCGATGTTAGGGCTTAGCATTAAAGCCCAACCCATTGCCTGAAGAAAACCAGGAACAATCAGAATCATTCCAAGCAATAGGATCACTGACTTACGGAAAGGCAAATCGGTACGGGCTACGGCCCAGGCAAGAGGCGCACCGATGCCTATAGCTATTACCGTAGCTCCTACGGCAAATACTAATGTATTGAGCAATACCTTGTAACCGAACGGATCTGTTGCCACCTTGGTGAAATTCTCCATGGTAAGTTCACCATGGCCAGGAGTGCCATTTGTGACACTGATCCAAGCAGTTGCCAACAGTGGGCCCAGAATGAGCAAAACACCGACAAGCGCAACCCCCAAAACCGGCATAAAAGCACGCGATACCCTCATCCAATCCGTCCCGTTTCAATTAAACAGCATTGAATTTTCATGACTCGATGATTCATCTCATAATCAGTATTCTGTTTAAGCTCCGAGACACGCCCATAAGAATTTCCCACGTCACGGATTTTTCAAGGACACCTACATACAGATCGCACTTACGAAATAGGCTCTTGAAAGCGCGAGTGATCAACAAAGAGATGATGCTAAGTCGACTAAATACCACCGCAAAGAGAACCCGCATCCACTGCTACCGCTGCGCCAAAATGCTGCTGATCCGTTTGGTCAACTCCGCGTAGTCCTTGCTCGTAATAAAGTCAAGATCCGGGACAATGACCTTGTGAGTCTTTGCAAAAGCAGCTGCAGGTGTTCCCGGGCGGAACATGGATGTGGAATTCCGATATTTTTGGTGAAGCTCCTGCCCCTCTTTTGACATCATCGCTGCAGCAACGAGCATCGCTGCGTTCTTATTCTTTGCTCCCTTAGGGACCACGAAGATATAGACGTACACCAGCGCCGGGTCAGCCGATTCAACCACCCCCATTGGGGCGCTACGTTGTTCCTTGTAGTACAGCGTCCGCTCACGTTGTCCAAAAGAAGCTATAGGTGTCTCACCCGAAAGAACACGCTCATGGGACTCGGGGAGCCGGCCAAGCTTCGGTGACTGCTCCAGCAGACGCTTTAGGAAAGCCATAGTCTTCGCCTCGCCCCAGGCGTTAGGCTGCGAAAGGAGCGCCCAAGGTTCGTAGTTAACCAGCACCCCAAGCTTTCCCTTCCACCTAGGGTTGAGCAGATCATCCCAAGATTTGGGCACGTCCTGTGGCCTGACTAGGCGCGTGTTGTAGATCGGTAGTATGAATTGCGTGTCTACGATGGGCGTAATGCCATTCCAAGCTAGATCCTGGGGCGTAAGTTGTGGAAACAGTTCTAACCAAGGAATCTGCTCATAGGCCTTGTTAACGTAAAGAGGAAGTCCGGATACGGCATTCTGGAACATAAGGTCATAGCTGGGCGCAGCACCAGAACGTATCTCAGTGATCGCCTTCGCGACAGATGCTGGGAAATTTAACGAATTGTCGATTCGAATGTTGACCTTGATACCGTATAGCCGCTCCGTTATGGCAGCCATATCTCTCAGGAAGTCAGCAGCAGGAAGGCCTGTCTCTGGATCAGGTGCCTGAAAAACAACCTCCTTCTCTTTAGATGCGGCCTCAATGATTGCCGCAAGTTTGCCCTTTCCTGCCCCTGCCTGCGAATAAGCAACAGGCGAACCACCCAAGACTGCGGCAATAGCCACCAGCGAAAAAGCCTTCAGGCCGCGAAAGAAGAAATTCGTTAATTGCATGGTACCCCCCTCCAAAAAACATCGTGAACTATCGAACTGCCCGATCTGTAACTTTTTATGAGCGACAGCAACAATACAAAGAATTAATTTCTTACTTTCAAAAAGGCCACTAAAAATAGAACTACTAAACAATATCTATTTAAACGAAAACTCCTTATCTACCGTTGGATAAAGCAAATGCAACGAACCATTCAAAATGTACAGCATCGAAGGTGATCTAGCCCCTTAAATCGGTACCAGTTGAAGCGAGCGTGTTTTCTGCTGATCAACAGCCGAGCTGTTACAAACGTACTTCTGGCTCAGAGCAGCGGTTAGCAACATTCCCTACAACGATCTACCCTATCACTTCAATTGCTACCGATGTTCAGGTAAAGGGTAGATCATTTACCTATCGTGGACGTCTTCCTATATGACGCCCTGTGACTGAAGTTTCTCAATCTCCAAGTCGGAGTAGCCGATCGCCCTCAGAGTTTCCAGGCTGTGCTCACCCAACGACGGGGGGCGTTGTGGTTCGACGGTGGGCGTTGCGCTAAATGTGACACCGTTCCTGACGAAGTGAACCTTTTCTCCATTGGGCCCTTCCACATTCACCAGCCGGTCCAGGAACTCGACCTGTGGATCGACAAGTACTTCGTCAATTCGTTTAATCGGAGCACAAGGCACGTCGTTCTCTTCAAACTTGGCGATCCAGTAGTCCCGTGTATTTGTTTGAATGATTTCTCTGAGAATGGCCTCTAGTTGAAAGTAGTTTTCTTCGCGGGAGTGCGCTTCCTTGAAGCGAGGATCCTCGCGTAGATCTAGGCGACCGATGGTCTGAGTAAGGCCCTCCCAAAATTTCCTCGGGTGGGACAGGTGCACGACAAAGGGTAATCCATCCTGGGAGATGAAGGCGTAAATTTGCGCCTGGTGAAGGCGGCTGACCATATTAGGTACTTCCTTCGCACCCAGGTCCAGATACTGGGTGATGCTGAAGCCGATAAAGCTCATGGTGGCAGCAAGCAAGGATGTTTCTACCCTTTGGCCAACCCCGGTACGCTCGCGTGCCATCAAGGCTCCCAGTATTCCGTAGCAGCCGTATAGTCCACCCAAGTGATCTGAAAAAGGGGCGCCTGGACCCTTCGGGTCAGCTAGGTTGGTCAGCAGGCTTAGCAAGCCGCTTAGCGACTGTCCGATCGTGTCGTAGCCCGGCTTTGCGCTGTATGGCCCTTGCTGCCCGAAAGCAGAAATAGAGCAATACACTATACGTGGGTTTCTCGCCTTAACTTTCTCGTAGTCTATTCCCAACCGTTCGACCACGCCGGGACGGAAATTTTCGACTACCACATCCGCCGATTTCAGCAATTTCCAGAATATCTCCTTACCCTCAGCGCAGGCTAGGTTGAGGGTCATGCTTCGTTTGTTGCGGTTGAATCCACGGAATAGTGGGCTGTATAGAGAAGAATTCTTATCGGCGGAGCGGAACACGTCTCCCTGACCAGGCTGCTCAATCTTAAGTATTTCAGCCCCAAGATCTCCTAGCAACATGGTTGCAAACGGACCTGCTATATAGCTGGTTAGGTCCAGCACCTTGATTCCCTTGAGTGCAACGTCCATGTTCGGCTCCGGTCCTAGTATCTATTGGTTGATATTGCGCTTCGATTAACCGTTTAAAGCCCGCCAGATGGAGCGAGTTTAAAAAACGGGGGCGGATTGGTGGAATTTAGCGCGGGGTAGGGCATGCAGTTCGGCGTGAACGAGACCAGAGGTGGTGTCGCCGCCAACGCTGGGCTAACCGACAATTGGAGTCCTGACAGTTCCAGCTCAACTAGCTGATTAATCTGAAACAAAATGGAGCAATAGATCCAATTAACCTCATGATATGAAGGAAAATCCTTGCGCTTAGCTCGGTCGCTCTCCTTGCACGGTAATTCGCCTCAACTTACGACGTGCCGAAGCGTCGAAATTAGTGCGCGCATGCAGGCTGCACCGGTTGTCCCAGAGCATCAAATCACCGACTGCCCAGTGATGGGAATACACAAATTCCGGCTGCTCGACATGTATGAATAGGAAGTCTAGGATTTCGCGACTCTCGAATTCAGGCAAACCGACAATGTGGTCCGTCATCAAACGATTAACGTAGAGCGCCTTCTTCCCGGTAACTGGATGGGTACGGAACACTGGGTGGGCACAATGCTTCACACCTTCTCGAATTCTAGAACCGCCGCGCGCGATAGTCTCTGGGGCGTAATCGTAGACATTCTCAGCGTATCTTCCATTCAATTTATTCTTTAGATCTAGGGGCAGAGAATCGTATGCGGCATACATGTTTGCAAATAAAGTGTCACCACCGCTAAACGGAATTTCTAGCGCATAGAGCATGGTCGCCATTGCCGGGCACTCAGCGTGGCACTGATCGGAGTGGAATACCACTTCACCATCTGGCAGCGCCCCGATTAACTTACCATTCTCAACGATGTTCGAAATATACATCACAGCCGGATGTTGGCCAGGCCGATTCAACATCTCTGCGTTGAGCGAGGCCACCAACTTTCCGAAGCGTGCGCAGAAGCTCGCCTGCTGATTCTCGTCGAGATTCTGTCCGCGGAAAAGCAGAATTACATTATCGTGCCAAGCTTGTTCAATGCGCTTGAACATCAGCTCGTCCAGCGGCTCCAACAAATCGACTCCGATCACTTCCGCGCCGATCACACTGGTTATAGGCTTTATCTGCATAGCATTAGTCCGCACTCGCACCGGTATCGCGAATCACCTTCCCCCAAAGCGTTCGCTCCTGACGCATAAAATTCACTAGGTCCTGTGGAGTACCGCCGATGCCCTCAATACTCAGCTCACTTAGTCGCCGAGCCACCTCAGGATGCTTTAGCGCCTCAGTCACGGCGGCTGAAAGTTTTGCCGCTATCGATACTGGAGTACCCGCAGGTGCGACCATCCCCCACCAAGTAATTGAAGTAAAACCGGGGAGCACCTCAGCTAAGGTTGGCAGTTCTGGTGCCAAAGCACTCCTCGTCTCACTTGCGATTGCTATCACTTTCAGTTTCCCCGCGCGAACGTACGGCCCGGCTGTCGCAAGTTCACCGAACGTCATCGACACTTCACCGCTTATCAGATCTACAAGCATAGGGCTTGTGCCTCTATAAGGCACATGAACGGTGCGCACGCCCGCCATCGAATTGAACAGTTCTGCCGTCAGATGGGCCGAAGTGCCCACGCCCTGAGTTGCGTAATTTAGCTTGTTTGGATTGATCTTCGCATAAGCAATCAGCTCGCCTAGGTTCTGTGCAGGCATTTTTGGGTTCAGTATCAAAACTGCAGGCGTTACTGCCACTAGCGACACAGGCACAAAGCTCTCCGGGTCGTAGCTAAGCTTTTTGTAGAGATTCTTATTGATTACTAGCGCGCCCTGAGCTACTAGAAGAATGGTGTACCCATCTGGCGCAGACTTCGACACCGCTTCTGCACCAATGTTTCCCGCGTTTCCTCCGCGGTTTTCCACGAACGCCGGCTGCCCCCACTTAGCAACCAGTCGTTCCGCAATCAGCCTTCCGAGAATATCAGTACCCCCGCCCGGCGGGGACGCCACAACAATTTTTATAGCGCGCACTGGATACTCCTGTGCGGTGGCTGTGGCAGTGCCGATGAACGCAAACGCCAAGGTGCAGGCGAGAAGGCGGATCGAATAGCTACGGGACCGAAGCACTCCCCTAAACCAGAAGTTTTGTGCACACAAATGCATATTAAAGCCTTTCGGTGAGCTGGTACGCGAACGCGAGTTCAGGAAAGTCTCCTCAAGTCTGTCTTACGGTGCGACGGATACATTCGACGCGCATCGGCCGTCCTGCATTGGCGACCGTAAGCCCGGCACGAGACACTCTTAATCGATTCGATAACGGGCAATTTGTTTCCAATCCACCTCAATGCCAAGGCCGGGCCGGGAAATCTGGTCAATGGAGACGCACCCGTCCTTGACCACGAACGGCTGCTCGATCACGTCATCGCCAAGGAAATACGGCGCGGGCCGGGCACCTTCATTCGCAACCGGAAGCGACTTGACCGCAGCACAGAAGTGCAAATTGGCCGCGACGCCGATTCCGGTTTCACCCATTGTCCCCACCCAATACTGCAGGTCGCAGGCATCGAGAATATGCGTGGCGCGGAGTGCCTGGCACAGGCCTCCGAGCTTCATGACCTTCATGTTCACCATTTCAGCCGCTTGAAAGCGGATCATGTTCTGCGTGTCTTCTGGGGAGGCAACCATCTCGTCGGCCGCAATCGGCACGTCCACGGCGGCTGCAAGTGCCGCCATTCCGGCAAAGTCATAACGCTTCAGGGGCTGCTCGACCAACTGGAGGTCGCAGGACTCCAATCGCCGTATCGCCTGCACCGCGGAGACGAAACTCCAGCCCGCGTTAGCGTCAATTCTGATCGGGATATCGGGGCCGGCCATATCCCGTATCGCGCGGACATTTTCAAAGTCCCGCTTGTGGCCGAACCCGACCTTGACCTTCAGGGAACGATATCCTGCCGCAAGCGCGTCCTCCGCAGTCTTGACGGCCATCGCCGGATCGCGCGCGCCTACCCCGGCGGACAAGAGAACCGTGTCACGACGCCGTCCGCCGAGGAGCATATACACCGGCAAATTGAGCGCTTGGCCCGCACAATCATAGAGGGCACTGTCGATGGCAGCCTTTGCGTAGTTGTTGCCAAAGATGCTGGTATTCATTTTGTCGATAAGCTTTGGAACTTCCAGCGGATTCTCGCCTATAAGCATGGGTGACAAATGGTCGCGTACGATTGCAACTATGCTTGCCTGTGTCTCTGAAGCGATGGGCATACCGTCCACCGATGACGTGTCCCCGTAACCGACGACCCCCTCATCGGTTCGAATCACGACTATCACGATGTAGGCCTCTTGCCGCGTACCCACCGAAATTTCGTAGGGGTGGGCAAGTGGCATGCGTAACGGAATTGCCTCTACTGCAGTAATCCTCATAAATTCTTCCTTTTCCTTCTATCTTGATGGCGCGTGGGGGATGCTTGTTGTTAGACGTGCACAGAACCGGCTGCTGCTGATGTCTGGCTGATTCCGCGATTTAGGCGGGGCGAGGTCTTGCCGCGCGGCACATGCGTCGATCGCAGGCTGGCTTTAGATGGCTCATCTGCTTCGCCACCGACAATTGCCGCGATCGGGCCGACAGACCATGGCGGCCCGGCTAGTCAATGCGTACATTTGCCTGTCTTATAACTTTCCCCCACTTGGTGATTTCGGCTCTTAAATAGGCGGTTGCCTGCTCGGGCGTGTTGCCGACAACCTCGATTCCGAGCTGCCGGAAGCGTTCCCTGACGTCGGGAAGCTGAAGAATTGTCGTGACGTCAGAATGAATGCGCGCAATCACGGGCTTGGGTACTCCGGAGGGTGCATAGAGTGCGTTCCATGCAACGCTTTCCATCTCGGGAAAACCCAATTCGGCCACTGTCGGCAATTCAGGCGCCCCCGGCGAGCGTTGCAGGCTGGTAACAGCAAGGCCGCGCAATTGGCCGTTCCGGACGAATGGCAATACCACCGGCAATGACGAGAACATGAAAGTCAGATTGCCGCTGATAATGTCCGTCAGGGCGGGCGGTTCCCCTTTGTAGGGAACGTGACCGGTCTTGATGTTGACGGACATGTTAAACAGTTCCCCCGTAAGGTGCCCGGTGGAGCCAATGCCTGAACCGCCGAAGAAGGTGCTGTTGGGATTGGCTTTTGCGTACGAGACGAACTCACTAAACGATTTTGGTACCAGGGCGGGATTGATCACCAGTACGGTCGGGGTCGTGCCGATAACCGTTACGATTGAAAAATCCCTCAACACGTCATATGGCAGATTGGGATTCAGCGAGGCAGCAACCGCGGTGCTTGTCGCTGAAGAGACAAGAAGCGTATAACCGTCGGGCGTGGATTTCGCCACCGCGTCGGCACCGATGATGCCGCTGGCGCCAGTCTTGTTTTCCACCACCACCGATTGCCCCCATACATCACTTAACTTTTGCGCGAGTACCCGGGCCACAATATCGCTTCCGCCGCCCGGAGCGAATCCCACAATGATTTTTACCGGCCTTGACGGGAAGTTTTGCGCCATCACGGACCCGGACAGAGCGAGCAGGACGGCCGCTATGGCCGACCACAACTTTCGACGCAAGAATGACGCGCCTGCGATTTGACGAAAACGCATGTTCCCTCCCGTTCCTATCGAACCATATGGATATTGAAAGCCTCAATGTCCGGCGCCGGCAGTGCTCTGTGCTTTTCGATCTGCGACGCGTGACATGGGCAAATGTATGTGCTGCGCAGAAAACGTGTGTTGCGTCCAAGCTTTACGCTTCGGATGATTGTTGATGAAAAAGTATGTGCTGTCAACACATAATCTGCCGGCCCATATGCATGCCGGGCAATTGGGGCGGCCAGGGCAGGCAAGAAAGGCGCAATGCCGGCAACGAGTTATTCGTGCATCTGAGAAACAGGCTTAATATTCACCGATGGGCTTATTGGGGTGCATTCCGTCCATGCTGGGCTTTTTGCTATTCCTGTGGTGCGGGCGATGTTTTTTTTGGGGAACCGGTTAGTACCGGGCGGGGGTGTACTGCCTCATGGACAACTTTTTGTTACCGTGAATGCGCTCCGCGAAGGGAGGTGGCTTTGGGGCACACGGACGGCGCGGTACCATCCGCTTCTTCGGCGACATGCCCACGGCCCCGCGCTCACCATGGTTCCACCGGACTCCCAATCGTGCGTCCTTCACTGAATGCCCAGTCATTCGCCCTTGGCCCGACACAAATTGCAGGCTGCGTCCGTGCGTGGTGGAACGCGCAAAGGACTGCTTTTCCATGCATGGGGAATGCCTAATAATGTCTATGAAGCCGGTATGCTGCAGCGCGTGGTAATCATTGAGTTCGATAGCGTAGCCCATGCCAACGCTGCTCACAATTTAGTCGAATACGGCAGGGCCAAGCAGGCGCATCAGCTAAAAACGTATTCTGCGACTACCGCCTCTTGATCCGCCACTAGGATGTCACGGATCATGGAGAACGGCAGGTCCGGGTTCTCCTCCGCAATCTTGCCGATCTGCGACCAGTACTCGATCTGCTTGGGCACCGAGCGGTGCTGGATCAGTGCGTGGGTCTTGGCCTGCTCGACCAAGTTTTCAGACAGTTTGACATTGATGGCCATGGGGTTTCTTTTCCATAGCACCATAATGGCACAAAAAATTCCTTAATGGAACAAAGGGCGCCGCGGAGCCCTTTTTGTTTGCCTGCGCTGCCTGTATTACCTTCGATTCATCGGCAAAATATCAAAAGCGAGGCAAAGACGCTGCTGGGTTATTTCTTCGGGCAGAGGGACCGTGTCGTGCCAGATATACGAGGGAAAGGTAACCAACATGCCCGGTTCGGGCTTGACCGCGCGGGTGATCGGTTGCCGCGTCAGCTTGAAGTCAGCCCTTGGTGGGCCGAGTTTGAGCCAGCCCGCTTCGCCTGAGTTCGCGGCCGAGACAACGTCGGGAATGTCAACGTAATACACCCCGCTCAGCCATCCGGCCGGATGGGTGTGTGGGGTGAACTGACCACCACCCTGCATCTTTACCGCCCATAGGAACAGATCGGTTTCGCGCGGCACGGTTTTCACGAAAGGATGGAGGGGATCCTCTTGCGCCAGGGTTTTCAGCCGTTTGTCGCAGGCATAGGCAATGAAATGTTTGAGTTTTTCCACCGCCGGATTACCATCGAAGGCGATGTTTTTGCTGTGCCAGCTCTTGTAGACGGCGTTTTCCTTGGGGTCTTTGCGTAGGGTTGGGTGATTCGACGCAAATTCCGACAATTCGCGGTTGAGGGCGAGCATGTCTTCGCGGCTGTAGCCGATTTCAGAGATGATGGATATTTGCCCGAGCCGGTGCGGGTCGGACAACCAGTTCTCTTCCTGCGTTCGGCCCAGTTCGGCCAGCGTAAGCGTCTTGAGTGATGTGATGCGGTTGTCGAAGCCGCCCAGTTGCAGCGCCTTGTCGAACATGTCCAACGCCTCGCCGGCCCGACCGGTTTTTAACAGGCACTCTCCGGCGGCGCTGAGGGACAGATGGTCGTTCGGATTGAACTGTAGGGCCTCGATGAAAAAATTCACTGCCTCGGTGCTGTCGTCAAGGTCCATGTATATCCTGCCGATGTGATAGCGCGCACCGGTATGGCTCGGATCCAAGGCGATCATTTTTTTTAGAAGATCGATAGCTTCATCGTATTTGCCTGCGCTGTGCAGGTTGGTTGCGAGATTGTTTTGCAGGTAGCGATTGTCTGGAAACAGTTTCAAGCCAAGCTGGCAGCAATCGATGGCCAAGTCGAATTTTTCCGCGCTATGCAGGACAAAACCCAGATTGACATAGCTGTCGAGTACATGCGGGGCGTATTGAATGGCGCGTCTCAAAAATTCTTCAGCTTTTGACTGCTCTTTGGTTTTTTCAAGAAACAATCCGTATGTATTCAATGCCCGGACGTTGCGCGGATCCGCGGTTAGAACCTGTTGAAAAATGCGTGCAGCTTCATCCATGCGACCGCTGTTCTGGGCGCGCAGGCCGGTATCAAGCAACTCGTTTGTATTGTTGGCACTGCTCATAGATTTCTTTTTCGAAGTCCGTCGGATTGTTGCGACATTTCAATTAAGGCTTATTTAGCGAATGATGTTGGTCAAACCATACCCAGAACAAGCAGCTGTGCGGGATCTGGTGTTTCGTTGACAGCTGGTGGTTAGAGCAGGTGGCAGGACGTGTGAAAATGCCGGCCAACATAAGGTAGAAACAAGCGTACGCAAAACAACGCGCACTTTTCTTCAGCGTATTCTTGCTGATTTATTTTCGAGATTATCCAGACAGGCCACTTTTTAATTCAGTTTCAATGATTGCCGCTCTGAACCCGAAAACTTAACAAAACTTATTTCCTCTCCCCGCGTCACCGGAGTGCGGTTAGCCGCCAAAATCATCGCGGCGACCTAACTGCTGAAGCCCCTTGAGGTGCTCGCATCACCAACCGCGCTGAGATAAGCCGTCGTGATCCACCAAAGCATGGGAGTATCTGTACTAATACAAATCAAGGGGGGGCGCATGCAAGGTCGTTTGAAATTCGTAGGCTTCATTGTTTCTGCAGTACTGTCGGCCATCGCGGCCGGTTCCAACGCGCAGGAGTACCCGGTGAAGCCGGTGAAGATCGTCGTGACGCTGTCGCCGGGCTCGACTTCGGATATCCTCGCGCGCGTGCTCGGCAACCAGCTGGCGAAGCAGCTCGGGCAGTCGTTTGTGATCGAGAACCGTCCCGGCGCGGGCGGAATGCTCGCGGCCGAGGCGGTCGCCAAAGCCCCCGCCGACGGCTATACCTTGTTGGGCAACAGCATCGCGACACACGGCATCGGACCGTCGCTTTACCCCAAGCTTTCATTCGACCCGATGCGCGATTTCGCACCGGTGGCGCTCGTCGCGTCTAGCCCCAATGTTCTCATCGTAGGAACCGGCGTCGCAGCGCGCACGGTGCCCGAGCTGATCGCGCTCATCCGGGCAGCGCCGGAGCGCTTCACCTTCTCCTCGGGGGGCAACGGCACCTCGCATCACATGGCCGGAGAGCTGTTCGGCACGCTCATCGGCGTGCGCGGCGTTCACGTCCCGTACAAGGGAACTCCAGAGGCGGTGAACGCGGTGGTGACGGGCGACGTACTGTTGATGTTCCCCAATGCGCCAAATGCCGTGGGCCTTGCCAAGGGCGGCAAGCTGCGCGCCCTTGCGGTCGCGACGCCCCGCCCCGTTTCCTGGTGGCCGGAGCTTCCCACGGTAGCCGAAGCCGGTGTCGCCGGCTTCGACGTCACCGCGTGGTTCGGCTTTGCCGCACCGGCCGGAACGCCGGAGGCAATATTGCGGCGCCTCAATAGCGAGCTGAACAAGGCGATCCTCGTGCCATCGGTGCGCGAGGCACTCGTAAATCAGGGCTTTGAGATCCTGCCTGCGGGCACGCCAGAGGCCTTCGGCGAATTCATGCGCGCCGAGAAAGAGAAGTGGGCGCGCGTGATTCGATCATCGGGTGCCAAAGTGGAATGAGCTTGAGGAATATATTCAAATGCAACTGCCCCCAATAGCCAAACAAATTACTTGACGTGCATAGCATGATTGATGGCCCTCACAAGGGCAACTTCACCAGCGAGGTGGCCGTATAAACCCGGCGACGATCATCAAGCAGGTTTCGGCAAACGGGTCAGGCAGCGCAGATCATCATGGCCTTAGGCGGGGTTGCCAAAATAGTTGAAACGACCGAACTGCTGAGGCGCATTGCGCGGCAACTGTGCGAACCGCGCTAAGTTTGTATCTGCCAGCGGGCGTTGCGCCTGCCGTTTTTTCTACGCGGTCTAGATATAAACTAGACACGAAGGCGTTATATCCGTGTTTTTATTTTGTAACGCCTTGAATTTATTGGCGTCCCCAGCGAGATTCGAACTCGCGTACTCACCGTGAAAGGGTGATGTCCTAGGCCTCTAGACGATGGGGACAAAATCTGCCCATGTTGCTCTACTACACAGATTCGTTGGTGGAGGTAAGCGGGATCGAACCGCTGACCTCTTGCATGCCATGCAAGCGCTCTCCCAGCTGAGCTATACCCCCACGAAGCCCGTCATTATAAGGGTAAATTACTATCCCTGTAAATTGCCTGGATGAAAAATTACTTGCCTGGATGAACGACTTGAATATTCAGGCCGTAGCGCTGCGCAAACGGGCAATCACCCTCTCCCTGCCGGCGAGGCAAAGCACCGCGACAAGATCAGGCGTCTGCGGACGAGCGAACACTGCAACGCGCACCGGAATGGCAAGCTTGGGCATTTTCAGCTTGAACTCCTCCAACACGCCCTTGATGGCGGCGCTGATACCCTCATTCGTCCAGTCGGCAATACCCGCAAGCCGGACGGCGAGATCGATCAGCGCCGGCTTCACCTCCGCGGTCACGTGCTGCGCGAGCAATTCAGGGGCCGCATGCGAATCGCCATAAAACATCATGACCTCCTCGGCCAGCACCGCCAGGGTCTCTGATCTATCCTTGAGCAAACCGACCACCGGCTCCAATTCAGGCCCGCCATCAAACCGCCCGCCATCGGCCTCAATCCTCGACTTCACCAGTGCGGCTAAATTGACATTGGGTCGCGCCTTCATGTAGTGATGATTCAGCCAACGCAATTTTTCAGGATTAAACTGCGCAGCCGAGTGGCTGATGTGACTGAGATCAAACCATTCGATGAACTGCTCCAGCGTGAACACCTCCTCATCGCCGTGAGACCAACCCAACCTAGCCAGGTAATTGAGCATCGCCTCGGGCAGGTAGCCATCCTCCGGATACTGCATCACGCTCACCGCGCCATGACGCTTGGACAAACGCTCCCCGTCCGCCCCGAGGATCATCGGCACATGGGCAAACTCGGGCAGCTTCGCCCCCAGTGCGTGATAAAGGTTGACCTGCCTCGGCGTGTTATTGACGTGATCATCGCCGCGAATAACATGCGTGATTTCCATGTCGCGGTCGTCGATGACCACCCCGAAGTTGTAAGTCGGCACGCCATCGGCGCGCAGCAGAACCAGATCGTCGATCTCACGATTGGCAATGGTGATTGGACCCTTGACGAGGTCCTTGAATATCACCTCGCCATCATCCGGATTCCTGAACCGCAGAACCGGTTTTACCCCGGCCGGTGGCACCAATCCGAGCCGCTTCGCATTCTCCGGACGCCAGCGTCCATCGTAGCGGGGCTTGTCACCGCGCGCGCGCTGTTGCTCGCGCATGACATCGAGTTCCTCCTTGCTGGCATAACACCAATAGGCCTTGCCATCACGCAGCAAGGCCTCTGCCGCCTCGCGATAACGATCCAGCCTTTGCATTTGGTAGAACGGGCCCTCATCATGATCAAGCCCCAGCCATTTCATGCCGTCCAAAATAGCCTGCGTAGAGGCCGCGGTCGAGCGCTCAAGATCGGTATCCTCGATGCGCAGAATGAATTTTCCGCCATGCTTGCGGGCATAGGCCCAGGCAAACAGGGCCGTACGGGCGCCGCCTAGATGAAGATAGCCGGTCGGGCTTGGAGCAAATCGCGTGCGAACCATAAATTAAGGGGGATCAAGGTGCGGAAAGCGCGCATTGTACGCCACGCCCCAGCAGGGGGCCGGGCGCGACCGCCCGAAGCTGCCCGAGACCGGCTACAGCTTGAGCGTCAGAATTCCGATTGCAACGAGCGCCGCACCGATAATTCTCCAGGCACCGAGTGGCTCTTTCAGCAAAGTCGCGCCGATCACCGCGGCAATGATGACGGAGGTTTCCCGCAATGCCGCGACCATGGCCACCGGGGCCTTGGTCATGGCCCATATGGCAATCACATAGGCGCCCATGCTGAACACCGCACCAACCAGGCCGGGTTTCCACCGCGCTTTCGTGTAGCTGAGCAACTCCTTACGGCGCGTCACCCACGTATAGCCGCAGAGTGCGAAACCATCCAGAAAAAACAGCCACATCGAATAGGCGATCGGGTCACCGGACAGGCGAGCCCCCTTGCCGTCCACCAGGGTGTAGGCAGCGATGATCGTCGCGTTGGCAAGCGCGAAGGCCGTCGCGCGATGGGTGCCAGGATGCGCCAGAGACCTTAGCGCCGGCGCGATAATGCCAAAACTGATAAGCCCGATTCCCATCCATGCGATTGGCGGCAGTTGCTCTTGCAAGACCACCGGTCCGATCAGCGCAACCAGCAGCGGCGCCCCGCCACGCATCAGCGGATAGCTGTGCGATAAGTCGCCATGACGATAAGCACCGATCAGGGCGAAATAATAAAACAGATGCAGCGTCACCGATGCCGCGATCCAGGGCCATGATGCGGCCGCAGGCAGTGGCAAAAATGGAATGATTAGCAGCGCGATCAGACTGCCGAAAAACACCATCAAGGTGGTGTCCAGCAGCTTGGACTTGCTCGACTTGATAATGGTGTTCCAGACGGCGTGCATCAGCGCGGCGCCCAGCACCCACATGGTGACCTCGAAACTCAGGGTCAAAATCTCACAGCCCCGTCAACTCTGGCAAACACGCAAGAACGCGGCAGCCTTCACCTTCAGACGCTTTGCCTTGCCGGCAGCGCGCAAGCGCGCAGATGCGTGGCAAAGTGCGCCAGTGGCGGCGTCTCATGCCCCGTCACCTTGGCATTGTCATCCCACATCCGAAGCCGAACCGCATCCGCGGCATACGGGCGGGCGATAAACGCATCAGCCTCCTTTTGCGCATAAATGCCCCCTTGCAATTCCAGGCTTCGCTTCGAATCGGGCGAGAGCGAAGCCCAATAGTCCGGGCGTAAGCGGCAAAGATAGCGCTTGGCCTCGACGTGCAGGCGAATGGGTTCCAGCACTTGGGGGCCAAAGACACCGCGCAAAAAGGGAATGGCAAAATACTGGTGCGTGTCATCGACACCGCTCATCGTCGGGGTTTCCCTCCTATCGTTAAGCAAATGTCCCAGGTCGTGCAAAAAACTGGCACTGATGAGCGCGCTCGTCGCCCCGGCTGTTTCTGCCAGATGCGCACTTTGCAGCGCATGCTCCAACTGGCTCACTCCCTCCCCTGAGTACGCCATATGCCCTTTGCGCTCAAACAACTCACAGATTTCCAGGATGGAAATAGACACCGTTTTTCTCTCCTCAGCTTGCACGCGGCGCGCCGTTGACTGCGCCACTGGCCACGCTCAACTGGGTCTCGCGCAGGCGGCTGTGGTTCAAAACACCGGCCTGCTCCAAAATCGGATAGGCAATCGAGCAAATGTGCGAATTGATGCGTTTCATGTCACTGATCAGGTCAAGATGAAGCGAGCTGGTTTCAACGCTTTGCGGCGTATTGTCAAGCAGGCGACGAAGATGATTGTCGGCATACGCTATTTCCACATTACGAAACTGCGTCTTTTGCTCGATCAGGCGTTGCGCGCTCTTCAAGTCGCCTTCCAAAAAAACTGATAAGCCAAGTTGCAGGTTTGCGACCAGTCGTTGATGCAGATCACAAATTTCCGCCATGCCAGCCTCGGAAAAATTCCGGTTCTTCAGGATTTTCTTCTCCTCAAGGTCGATCAGGATGCGCTCGAGCATGTCCCCCACGTGCTCCATATTGATGGCAAAGGTGACAATGTCCGTCCAGCGCCGGCTTTCCGCGTCACCCAGCGCCTCGTGGCTTACCTGGGTCAGGTAAAGTTTTATGGCCGTGTAGAGATCATCCACGGTGTCCTCCATTGCACAGAGGCTCTTGCCCAGCGCAAGATCATTGGTCTGCAACACTGTGAGCACGCCCTTGAGCATTGTCTCTATGACGTCTCCCAGACGCAGCGCCTCCCGGGCGGCGCAGGCGATGGCAAGTGAGGGCGTGGCAAGCGCGCTCGGATCCAGATGGCGCGGCCGGGATGGGTCATCACCACGTCGCGGCGCCGACAGGATACGGGCCGTCAGCCGCGCCACCGGTTCTGTCGCATAAATAAAAACCACAGCCAGGACCACATTGAACAAGAGGTGAAAATTGACCACCATTCTCTGGGGGTCGGCATCGAGCGAAGCCAGCAACTGCTGCACCGGACCGATAAACGGTACAAACAGCAGGCAGCCAAGCACTTTGAAAATGAGGTTGCCTAGCGGTACCCGCCGCGCTTCCGGGCTCATATTCAAGGTGGTCAGCACGGCAAGAATACCGCTGCCCAGATTGGCCCCCAAAACCAAGGCCAACGCGACCTTGACCGAAATTATGCCGGTGGACACCAGCGTTGCCGTCAACAGCACCACGGCGAGGCTGGAATAGGAGAGCACCGCGAACAGCGCGCCGACCAGCATATCGAGCATCAAATCCCCGGTCAGTGAGGCAAATATCACCTTCACCCCGGCCGCCTGCGTGAACGGCTGCGTCGCCACCATAATCAGCTTGAGCGCAAGAATAATCAGCCCAAGCCCGATAAGCACGCGACCAATGCGCCCGGCCGTGCTGTTTTGCCACGACAGGAACAACACCACACCACAGAACAGCAGCAGCGGCGACAGCCATGACAGGTCTAAGGAAAACACCTGCACCATCAAGCTGGTGCCGACATCCGCTCCAAGCATGATGGCCAGTGCCGATGCGGTGGCGATAAGACCGCGACCTGCAAACGAGGTGGCGATAACCGCCGTCGCCGTACTGCTTTGCACCAGTCCGGTCACCCCCAGTCCGGCCAGGACGGCGGAAAACCGGTTGTTGACGCTTTGCGACAAAACATCGCGCAACTTCGCGCCGTAAATGCGCAGGATGCCGGCGCGCACAAGGTGGGTGCCCCAAACCAAAAGGGCTACAGCTGACAGCAGGTTCAGCAGGTTCTGCACTTCAGCCTGTTAGACCCAGGGCAGCGAATAGGTCTTGACGTTGGTAAAGCTCTTGATCGCTTCCTGCACGCCTTCCTTATAACCGAGGCCCGAATCCTTGATGCCGCCAAACGGGGTCAGTTCGAGGCGGTAACCCGGCACCTCGCGTACATTGACGGTGCCCACATTCAGCTCCGAAACGAAGCGCGTGATGTAATCAATGCGGTTGGTACACACAGCCGAGGATAGGCCATACGCGGTACCGTTGGAAATGGCAATGGCTTCCTCTATGGTTTTGAAGCGCATGACCGGAGAAACCGGGCCAAATGTTTCCTCCATCACCAGGGGCATTTTCGGGTCGACACGGTCGAGCACGGTGGGCGAATAAAGCGCACCCCGCCGCACATTACCGGCAAGGAGTTTCGCACCGGCGGCGACCGCCTCGTTGACACGCGACTCGAACAGCTTTGCCGCCGACTCGTCGATCACCGTTCCCATCTCATTGTCCTTGTCCATGGGGTCGCCGTAAGTCCAGGCCTTGGTTTTGGCCACAAGCATCTCGACGAAACAATCGGCTACCGATTCCTGGACCAGCATGCGCTTGACCGCGGTGCAGCGCTGGCCTGAGTTCTTGTACGATCCCTGCACCGCCAGCGTGCTCGCCTCATCCAGGTCGGCATCTTCCATGACGATGATAGGGTCGTTGCCGCCAAGTTCGAGCACGGCGCGCCGATAGCCCATTTTTGAGGCGATATATTTGCCGATGGCAACGCCACCGGTGAACGTGATCAGATCGACATCGATGTTGGTGATCAACTCATCGGCAATTTCGCGCGGATCGCCTGTCACCACCTGCACCATTTCCGGCGGGCAGCCCGCCTCATAAAGCATGTCGACCAGCATGATCGCCGACAGCGGCACCTTTTCCGAAGGTTTCAGGACAATGCGGTTGTTTGTGGCGATTGACGGAATCAGCTTGTGCGCCACCTGGTTCATCGGGTGGTTGAACGGCGTTATGGCGCTGATCACGCCAAGCAGCGGATCGCGCTGGGTGAACACCCGCCGTTTTTTTCCGTGCGGCGTGATATCACAGGAAAAAATCTGTCCGTCGTCCTTCAGCGCCTCGGCAGCACCGAAATTGAACACATCGTAAACGCGACCGGCTTCGTACAACGAATCCTTTTTTGATAACCCCGCCTCAGCGGTGATTAAATCCGATATTTCGTCAACGCGCGCGCGCGAAATATCCGCCGCCTTGCGCAGGATCTGCGCCCGCTCATGCCGCGAAAGCGTCGCCTTGTACGATTTAGCCACCGAAAAAGCGCGCCGCACATCCTCCAACGTGGCCTTGGGCACCGTCCCCACCAGCTCGCCGCTATACGGATTGGTGATTTCGATGACCCGGTCGCGATACACTTTCTCGCCGGCTATGCGCATCGCCTCGCGACGGAAGTTTGCGGCCTCCTTCGCTTTCAGAACCGAACTCATGCGGCCTCCAGATGATTAAGCGCCACATCCAGGATGTCAAAATTGCGCAGCCGCGCCTTGCCCGGAATGCCCGCGGTGCGCCGGTTGAAAAGCAGCGGCACCGTTTGCTCGGAAACGCCACCATGCGATCGCAGCGGAACGTCCAGCCCGGACAGATCGTGCTTCGCCGCACTGGTGCCAAGCACCACATGCTTGGTCGAAACCAGGATGATGTCGCCCTCCCGCTCCGGCGGCAACTCAAACCGGGCGCAACCCTCGGCCCGCGACAGCGCGCACTCAATGCCGGTCATCGCGGACAGGCGCGCCAGCAGCGCCGGCACGTCGACCGATTCGGGGACATAGGCTGTGGCAAATGAACCGAGCGCACCGTGGTGCACCACATAGGGATCGGTGATGGGCAGGATGACACGGGCGACACCCGCGCCAAGCCAGCCGTCCAGGACATCCTGCAGATAAATCACATTAGGCTTGCCGTCTGCGCCGTACTTGTCATTCATGCCGTGGTCGGCGGTAAGCGCGATAGTGCAGCCCATGGCTTCCAGACTGGCCAGGTACGGATCCATCATCTGATAAAACGCATTGGCGGCAGGCGCACCGGGCGCGGCCTTGTGCTGAACATAATCGGTGGTCGACAGGTACATAAGGTCAGGACGATGCCGCTCCATCAATTTCACGCCTGCGGCGAACACAAACTCCGACAAATCGGCGCTATAGACAGAAGGGACGGGCTTGCCCACCATCTCGACCACCTTATCAATGCCGTTTTGCGCGACCGTGCATTGGTCGGCTTTTTCTGAAGAAAAGCAGATGCCCCTCATGCCGTGGCCGAGCAGACTGCGCAACTTGTCCTTCGCCGTCACCACCGCGACCTTGCCTCCGGCGCCCGCAAAGGCCGCCAGCACAGTACCGGTGCGCAGATACTTCGGATCGTTCATCATCACCTCGGCGCCAGTGTCGCGATCATAGAAGTAATTACCGCAAATACCGTGCACCGAAGGCGGCACGCCGGTGACGATAGAAAGGTTGTTCGGGTTGGTAAAACTGGGCACCACGCAGTCACCCTTGAAAGCCGCACCCTTTTCGATCATGCGCCCGAGAAATGGCACCACGCCGGCGGCCACCGCCTCTGTGATGTAGTCGTACTCGCACCCATCGACACAGACCACCACGAGCGGGCGATCCATCCAGCGGTAGCTGCGGTTGTTTACGGTGAGGGGTTGACGGACTGTCATGCTGCGTTCCTTGCTCTTGTGGTTTTGACGGTTTCTGGCATGCCCTTGGCATGGAGCATGCGCGCCCGGCTTGCGGCGACATGGTCATAAAGGGCGCGCCCGGCGCGCTCCGCATCACCCGAGGCGATGGCATCGAATATTTTTTTATGCTCGCCCGTCGACACCGGCAAGCCTCCGCCACTGCTGGCTAGCGTCTCGCGCCGGTAGAGGTTCAGTTCGTTGACAATGCGCCGGTAGGTCGCGAGCAGTTTCTTGTTGCCGGTGAATTGCACCAGCGTGTCGTGAAACTGCAGATTAAGCGGATAGTAGGCGTCGATATCCTGTTTCGCCGTGGCTTTTTCCATGCGCTCGAGGATGCCGCGTAATTCTTTCAGTTGTTCGGGCCTGATCGAAACGGCTAGGCGCCGTCCGACCAACTGGTCGAGGGCCGCCCGCACCTCATAAATCTCGTCCGCCTCCTCGATCGTGACCTCGCGCACAAACACACCACGATTTTTCTCGATGCGCACCAGACCGGTCTCGGCCAGTGCGCGAAAAGCTTCACGCACCGGTCCGCGGCTGACACCCAGGCGCTCGGCCAACATCGCTTCGTTGAGTTTGTCTCCGGCCGAAAGTTCGCCCGAAATGATCAGGCGCTCGATTTCGTGCTGAACCAGCGTGGTGAGTGAATGGCTCTGCAGCAGCCCTATTGCGGTACTTTGCTCCGATGCGAAAGACACTTCCTTCGTCGCAATTCTATCGGCCGCCTCAGTCGATGGCGAATTTGCGCTGAAATTTTTACTCATCATGCTTGACATTAAACCGCGACAGCTTGTAGATTGTCAACAATCTACTGTGCGCAGAAATACACAAAAACACCCAAAAGAGACGCAAAGCAAAGGCACAAGGCATCTGACTCCCTGTTGACTCCCTGTTCGCACCAGGACAAAACACCGCTTGGCGCACAGGGAAAAGCAAGTGGGGCGTTGCCGGCGTAGGCAGCGTCGCGAAAAGACTGGCGCCAAGCGCGGCCTTTTTTATGCTGCTTTTTTATGCTGATTTACGTGTCGTTCTGTGATGTCATATTGCCGTAATGATTGCAGCTAATAATCATCCTGATAAAAATAAACTGATATGCAAGCAGACCATTCACCCGCCGGAATCGAAATCAGCCGCCTGAGCAAATCCTTCGGCGCGGGTCATCCCGCCTTGAAGCAGGCCAGCCTTGTCGTAAAACCGGGTGAAATGGTGGCGCTGATAGGCGCATCCGGATCGGGCAAGTCCACCCTGCTGCGCCACTTGTCGGGGTTTCTCGCCGCCGATCCGGGCCCGTGTACTGTGCGCGTTGGTTCACACGCCATACAAACAAACGGCAAGGTGGCGCCCGACATACGCGCCAAGCGCGCCGACATCGGTTTCATCTTTCAACAATTCAATCTCGTTGGCCGCCTGAGCGTTCTGACCAATGTGCTGACCGGCCTGCTGCCACGCGTGCCGTTGTGGCGCAGCATCATCGGTCGCTTCACCCAGGCTGAAAAACTCGAGGCCTATACCGCGCTCAAGGCGGTCGGCATAGAGCAAATCGCCTACCAGCGCGCCAGCACGCTTTCAGGCGGACAGCAACAGCGCGTTGCCATCGCGCGCTGCCTGGTACAGCGCGCCAAGGTCATTCT
Organism: Bordetella parapertussis; assembly: GCA_945892985.1. Lineage (GTDB taxonomy): Bacteria > Pseudomonadota > Gammaproteobacteria > Burkholderiales > SG8-39 > CAITSH01. Next base: position 83,278 of record CAMDDU010000003.1, on the reverse strand, counting down.
TGCCGACGAACCCATCGCGTCGCTTGACCCCGAGAGCGCGCGCAACGTCATGGAAATCCTCGCCCGCATCAACCGCGAACACGGCATCACCGTGCTGGTGTCGCTGCACCAGGTGCAGTTCGCACGGCGCTTTTGCCCGCGCACCATCGCGCTGCGCCTGGGCGAGGTTATTTACGACGGCCCCTCCGACACTCTGACCCCGCCCATGCTGCAGTCGCTCTATGGCGCAGCCGTCGAGGAACTGCTGGATGGCACCGAATCGGTCGGCTCATTAGTAGAAAAATCGGCTCCTGCCACCGCAGCGGCCTGAACTTAGACACCTGCATACACGAATTCGCTGCATCCATCTCACGCCCCCCCCAGGAGAAGCCAGACATGAAATCAAAACTCAAAGCCCTGTTAGGACTTGCCGCCGCCGTACTGTTCGCCGGAAACGTGCATGCGCAACAGGAAATAAATTTCGGCATTATCTCCACAGATTCCTCCTCGGCGCTAAAACAGCTCTGGCAGCCCTTCCTTGATGATATGTCCAAGGCGACAGGAACCAAGATCAACGGGTTCTTCGCAACCGACTACACCGGCATCATCGAAGGCATGCGCTTCGGCAAACTGCAGGTGGCCTGGCACGGCAACAAATCGGCGATCGAGGCCGTAGACCGCGCCAGCGGCGAGGTGTTTGCACAGTTCATCGACCTTGAGGGCCGGCCAGGCTACTACTCCTATGTCATCACCCACCGCGACAGCCCGCTCAAGTCCATAGACGACATGATCGCCAATGGCAAGAGCCTGTCCTTCGGTATGGGCGACCCGCAATCGACGTCCGGCACGCTGGTCCCCACCTACTACGTATTCAGCCAGCGCAAACTCGATCCCAAGAACGTCTTTCGCGTCACCCGCAGCGCCAATCACGGCGGCAACCTGCTGGCGGTGATCAACAAGCAGGTCGATGTCGCCACCAACAACAGCGAAGAACTGGACAAACTCAAGCTGCGTGACCCCGCCAAGCATGCTGAAGTGAAGATTCTTTGGACATCACCGCTTATCCCGCGTGACCCGCTGGTCTGGCGCAAGGATCTTCCCGCCGACATGAAGGAAAAAATCAAGAAATTTGTCCTCGGCTACGGCAAGGACCAGCGTGAAAAGGACATTCTCAAGGGCATGCAGCAAATTGCCGGCTTTCGCGATTCGACCGACCTGCAACTGGTGCCCATCCGCCAACTCGAGCTGTACAAGGACCGCATCAAGTTCGAGAACGACGACAAGATGAATAGTCAGGAACGCACCACCAAAATCGCCGAGATCGACCGCAAGCTCGCCGACCTGGCCAAACTGGTCAAATAAAACATGAGCACCGCCGCCCCGCTGACGCTGCCCGCAGACCCCGCCGCGGGCAGCACCCTGCCGCAACTGTTTGGCTGGGCGGCGTTCCTGATTTTTCTCGGCTGGGCCTGGAACGGCGCGGAGATACGCCCGCTCGACTTGTTTCGCGACTCGGGCAACATGGCCAAGTACGCCAGTGAATTTTTTCCGCCAGACTTTCGCGACTGGGAGATTTATCTCAAAGAGATGATCACCACGATGCACATTGCCGTATGGGGAACGGTTCTGGCGATCATCTGCGCAGTCCCCTTCGGACTGCTTTCCTCATCCAACATCGTGCCCGCCTGGGTCTACCAGCCGGTGCGTCGCATGATGGACGCCTGCCGCGCCATCAACGAGATGGTGTTCGCAATGCTGTTCATCGTCGCCGTCGGCCTTGGTCCTTTTGCCGGGGTTCTGGCCCTGTGGATTCACACCACGGGCACGCTGGCCAAACTCTTTTCCGAGGCGGTCGAGGCCATCGATCCGCGCCCGGTCGAAGGGGTGCGCGCCACCGGCGCCCTCGCCATCGAGGAAATCGTCTTTGGCGTTATTCCGCAGGTCATGCCACTGTGGATTTCCTACTCGCTCTACCGCTTCGAGTCGAATGTGCGCTCAGCCTCGGTGGTCGGCATGGTCGGCGCCGGGGGTATCGGCGTGGTGCTCTATGAGGTCATCCGCGGCTTTCAGTACGCCCAGACCTGCGCCGTACTGCTGATCATCATCCTGTTCGTCACCACCATTGACCTGCTATCTGCAAGCATCCGCAAACGCTATATCTGAGAGGTTCACCTTGAGCACGCCATGGCAGTACCACAACCCTGTCGCCGTTCATTTCGGCTGGGGCGTGCTCGAGCGCCTGCCGGCATTGCTAGGCGAGAAGCATGCAGTCCTTGTGACGTTTCCTGAGGCCGCCAGCACCGGACTGCTCGCGCGGCTAGAAGCCATGCTGGGCAAGCGCCTGGCCGGCGTGATCGACAACGTGCAACCTAATCCAGAACTCGATTGGGTGAGTAAAACCTACAAGGCGTTCTGGACAAAACATCCTGACTGCATCGTGCTCGCGGTCGGCGGCGGATCGGTGCTGGACAGCGCAAAAATGCTGCTGCCGGGTGTCGCCAGCGGTGATTTTTCCGAGATCCATGCCGCGCTCGCGGCCGGAAAGACACCGGCCGTCACCCGCGCCCTGCCGATGATCGCCGTACCGACCACCGCAGGTACCGGCAGCGAAGTCACACCTTGGGCAACCCTATGGGACCGCACCTCCGCCCAACCAAAAAAATACTCGCTACACCTGAACGAAACCTGGCCGCAGGCCGCGCTGGTCGATCCGGAGTTGACTTTGTCCTTGCCGGAGACGGTCACGCGCAATAGCGGGCTGGACGCCTTGTCGCACGCGCTTGAGTCCATCTGGAACGTCAATTCAAACCCCATCTCCGACACGCTTGCGGTTGAAGCCGCGCGCACTGTCCTTGCAACGCTTCCCTCTTTGCTGAAAACCCCCCACGATCCGGCGCTACGCACCGCAGCCGCACGGGCCAGCCTGCTCGCCGGCCTTGCCTTCTCCAACACCAAAACCGCGCTGGCCCATTCCATTTCCTACGACATGACCCTGCTGCACGGCCTGCCGCACGGCCTGGCCTGTTCCTTCACGCTTCCCATGGTCTGGCGGCTGGCGCAGGGCAAGCGAGCGGACCGCGATGCCGTGCTTGGCCGCGTGTTCGGCGCCGATGTCGGCGACCCGGCATCCGCATTAGAGGCCTTCCTCGGCATGCTTGGCGTGGACACGCAATTCTCGGCCTATGGCGTGGATGAAAAAACGGCCCGCGGCATGATCGATGACGCGATGCAAGGTCCGCGCGGGCGCAATTTTGTCGGCGCCCTCGCCTGACTGGGGCTGCGTCCGCACCAAGTCGGCAACGGTGCGCGCCACGGTCGCTGGCGCATCCGGGCTCACAACCGCTAAACTGACGCCCTGGTCGCTGCAATTCTGGCCGTTTCCATTGAGGGACTAATCATGATCATCGGCAACGAACCCATTCTACTCACCCCCGGGCCCATGACCACCTCGCTCGCCACCAAGCAGGCGATGCTGCGCGACTGGGGATCGTGGGATGCAGCCTTCAACGCCCTCGTGGCCAGCCTGCGCGAAGACATCCTCGCCATCGCCAATGCCGGATCCACCCACGTCTGCGTTCCACTCCAGGGCAGCGGTACCTTTTCCGTCGAGGCGGCCATCGGCACCATCGTGCCCCGCAACGGCAAGGTGCTGGTGCCGCAAAACGGCGCCTACTGCCAGCGCATCCTGAAAATCTGCAAATACCTCGGACGCGACGCCGTTGAACTGGCCATTCCCGAGGACAAGCCGGCGACCGGAAAAATGATCGCAGACGCGCTCGATGCCGACCCGGCCATTACGCATGTCGCGCAGGTGCACTGCGAAACCAGCGCAGGCATTCTCAACCCGCTGGCGGATATCGCCGCCGAATGCGCGAAACGCGGCAAGGGACTCATTGTCGATGCCATGAGCTCCTTCGGTACCATTGAGATTGACGCACAAAAAATGCCTTTCGACGCGCTCATCTCCGCCTCGGGAAAATGCCTTGAAGGTGTGCCTGGCATGGGCTTTGTCATCGCGCGAAAATCGGTGCTGGAGGAATGCGCCGGCAACAGCCATTCGTTGGCGATGGACTTGCATGACCAGTGGGCCTACATGGAATCGAACGGCCGCTGGCGCTACACGCCCCCCACCCATGTCATCGCGGCACTGCGCGCCGCCATCGACCAATTCAAAGCCGCCGGCGGACAGCGCGCACGCGGGGCGCGCTACCAGGCCAATTGCGACACGCTGATCGAAGGCATGGCGGCCCTGGGCTTCAAGCCCTTCCTTGCCAAGACGATACAGGCGCCAATCATCGTCACCTTCCACGCCCCGGATGATCCGAATTACCGCTTCGACACTTTTTACGCCCACCTGCGCGACCGCGGCTACATCCTTTATCCGGGCAAACTGACCAAGATGGAGACTTTCCGCGTCGGCTGCATCGGCGCCATCGACGCCAATGAAATGCGCAATATGGTCGGCGCGGTGGCCCTCGCACTGAAGGACATGGGGATCAAACGGGTCGCCAGGCCACTTTCAGCGGTGGCCTGATCCGCCTAACGGTCCAACATTTTTTCAGTCTGGCGGCTGGGAAGCCGCGCCAGGCGGCTCTTTCCAGCGCATCACCGGCTGACTTACTCGACGCCCTGCAATTCAAACCACGGCATCACGCGGTTATGCGCCGCAGACACGACCGCGACCTGACCGACTTTGAGTTCAACGGGTGAGGCGAACACATAAGCGCAGCGTGTCCAACCCGATGCCGCTGCCTTGACCGACGGGTGGTTCTCGAACACGATGTCGGCGAACATCTCCAAGCGTATCCATTGAACGAACCCAAGACAGAGCCCCGCCGCCGTCACCGGAATGTTCAAGGTCTTTACCTCCGGGGCCGCGACGATGGCGCTCTCGAAATCAAAACGAAACGCCTCGGTATCAGCGCTGAGCATTTCGATCGTGAGGTCGCTGCGCGCAATGGTCTGGCGCCGCGGCACAATGTCGTTGAACTGACGTAAATTGAAACCACAGGCGTCCCCGACGGCAAGATTGCTGCCAATATCCTCGCCACCGAACAGCGCGATCATGATGCTGCCGGCAGCGGGGATAATGCGGCAGCCGGGCTTGAGCAGCCGTCGCTTGGCGTCCTCTATGCTCGACAGCACGCGCTCGCCAAGCAACTCACTGGAGAGAATTTCTGAAACCAGGATGTCCGCCGGCTGCGACAGGTCTTCGCCCACGTGCACATCGGTGGATTTTTTGGCGAGCAAGCGGATACGTTGATCAAGGCCGTTATCCGCAATGACCCGTTTCGCCGTTGCGGCGACAATCGGCTCGGCCTCGCAGGTAGTCACGCTTTTCGCCCCCAGCTTCGCAGCCATCATGGACAGCAGCCCCGATCCGGTGCCGATCTCGAATACGTTCGAATCGGGCGTGACCGCCGCGCGCAGCGCCTCGTAATAAGCCGCATTGCGAATGGTGTCGTTCATCATTGGCACGTGCCAAAGCGGCACCAGACGGCCGAGCACCGACGCCAGCCCGTTGCGGGCGGCAAGCAGTAAGGGGTCGAGGGCGACCGCATCGCGGTAGCTTACGATCGCCTCATCGAGCCGCCCGAGCGACTCGAGCGCATTGGCCAGATTGTTGTGGGCTTGCGCATAGCCCGGTCGCAGCGCGAGAACCTGCCTGTAACGCGTCGCGGCAGCCTCGTGCCTGCCCTGAGCCTGCAGCGCGAGGCCAAGGTTGAAATGCGCGCCGGCATACCCGGGCTTTATCGCAACGGCCTTTTCGTAGCACGCCACTGCCTCTTCGGAGCGGCCCAGCGTCTGTAATGTCAGTCCGAGATTGCTGTGCAACTCGGCGACCTCCGGTTTGAGCGCGAGCGCCTTGCGGTAACTGGCCACCGCCTCTTCGGTCCGGCCAAGGCTGTCGAGCAGGTTGCCAAGATTGCTGTGCAGTTCGGCCGCGGCCGGATTGATTTCCACAGCCTGGCGATAACACATCACCGCCTCGTCCAGCAGGCCCTGCGCCTGCAGCGCGTTACCCTGATTGACGAACCGGCTTTCGAGCGCGGCCTTTTCCGTCACAGCAGTATTTACCGGCACAGCCGGCATGCCTTCATCAATCGCCTGATGGCACAGCTTGTATTTTTTTCCGCTACCGCAAGGGCACGGATCGTTACGACCGACCTTCTTCATGTTCACTGATCAGCAATCAAAACGGGATGACAATATAGCAGCTTGGATGCGTATTTTTAGACGCCGACCGTGATAGCCGGCCTAGGCGCGCCGGTCGCCAAACGCCAGCGCGCTCGCCGCCCAGGAAATAATCCCGTAGACGATGGCCCCCAACACCGCCGACCAAAAACCCGCGACGTGAAAGCCCTCCAGCCATGACGCCACCATCCAGAAGAGCAAGCCGTTGATGGCAAAAACGAACAGGCCCAGCGTGACAATGCTGACCGGCAAGGTCAGCAGCACCAGCACAGGCCGGATCAGCGTGTTGACAAAGCCGAGCACGAGCGCGGCCACCAGTGCGACGGCGAAGCTCTCGACCTGCACCGAGGGCACTACATAAGGCAAGGCCAGCAAGGCAAGGGCATTAATCAGCCACAGCAGGAGCAATTTCCCCACGACACCTCCAATTCGGTTTTCTATACGCGCAACAAGGCCGGCACGCGGATCTTCTAGTTCGGGCCTTCCTGACGCCATTGCACCTCAAGGTCCGTCACCCGCGTGTAGTTGGCGCGATCTAGCCTTCCGACCGGCCGATTGGCGGCATCGGCGACCACGTTGATGCGGTGCTTGAGCGCCGGGGTAGAACCAAGATAAGCCTTGCGGTCGACGTGTATGTGCACCACCGTACCCATGACCCAGGTGTTCACACCGATCTCCGTGATGGAATGAGTGCGGCATTCGAGCGAAACCGGCGCACCGCGCACGCGCGGCGGCCGCACCAGCGTCGAGGGCACAGGCACAAGACCGGCATGGTCGAATTCGCTCTCCCCATGAGCCAGCGGGTCGGAACATTTCACCATTGGTTCGAGCAGGCCTCCGGGCACGATGTTGACGACGAACTCGCCCACGGCGCGTATGTTCAGCAGGGTGTCCTTGATCAGTCGCTCGCCCGAACTGTGATTGTCACCGCGCGGGCCTATGCTAAAGCCTATGGTCGGCGGATAGGGGCTGACGACGTTGAAAAAGCTGAAGGGCGCCAGGTTGGTCTGCCCTGCTGCATTCATTGTCGATACCCAGGCGATCGGACGCGGCACCACCGCGTCGCGTAAAAATACGTACATCTCGGATGGGCTGAAATCGGCGACCGCAATCGATACGCTGACGGTGTCGTCCAATGCAGCGACGGGTTCGGCTGGCTGAGTGCTCATGAGAGAGATTCCATTAGTGAATGGCTGGCAGGGTAACGCTTAAGGCTCGCCTCGGGCAGGGGTCAGTTTAAACCGACTGGAGTAGTCCGTATCGCGCTTCGGAAGGCCGCAGGACCCCCGCCTGCAACACAAGCTGGAAACCCGCGCCAGTCGATCGTTTCCAGACTACGATGCGGCTGAAAATCAGAAAATAAGCATGCTCAGCCAGTAGAATACGGCGGCGACAAAGGCACTGGCGGGGATGGTGAATATCCACGCCCAAACGATGTTGCCGGCGACCCCCCAGCGCACCGCGCCGGCGCCACGCACCGCGCCGACCCCGACAATGGCGCCGGTGATGGTGTGGGTTGTCGATACCGGAATGCCGAGCGCTGTCGCAAGGAACAGGGTTACCGCCCCCCCCGTCTCGGCGCAAAAGCCACCCACTGGTTTGAGTTTGGTTATACGCTGCCCCATTGTTTTGACGATGCGCCAACCGCCAAACATCGTGCCGGCCGCGATCGCGGCGTAGCAACAGACGATGGTCCAGGTTGGCGGCGAACTGTCGCCGGCGGCGCTATAGCCGGTGGCGATAAGCAGCATCCAGATGATGCCAATGGTTTTCTGCGCGTCATTGCCGCCATGGCCAAGGCTGTATGCGCTTGCCGACACCAGTTGCAGGCGGCGAAACCATCGGTCAACACGGGATGGTGTCGCCCGGCGGCACACCCAGGCCACCAGCACCATCATCATCGAGCCGAGCAAAAACCCGAGTAATGGCGACACAAAAATAAACGCCACCGTCTTGAACACCCCCGCCCCGATCAGCGCGCCGATGCCGGCCTTGGCTATTACGGCGCCAACGATGCCACCGATCAGCGCATGCGAGGAGCTGCTCGGAATGCCGTAGTACCAAGTGACAATGTTCCAGGTGATGGCCCCCACCAGCGCACCGAACACCACATGCGTGTCCACCACCCCGGGCTGCACAATGCCCTTGCCGACTGTGGCGGCGACGCTCAGGTGAAAGATGAAAATTGCGACGAAATTGAAAAACGCCGCGAACAGCACCGCTTGCGCCGGCTTGAGCACGCCGGTGGACACCACCGTGGCAATGGAATTGGCGGCATCATGAAAGCCGTTCATAAAATCGAAAGCCAGCGCCAGCAACACCAGCAAGACGATCACCCAAAGCGCAACCTGGCCGGTCGTCATAATTGGATCATGCCCGACCCGACTCAGGAATTTTCAAGGACAATGCCCTCGATCAGGTTGGCCACGTCCTCGCACTTGTCGGTGATTGTTTCAAGCAGCTCGAATATCGCCTTCAGCTTGATCACCTCACGCACATCGGGCTCGTTGCGAAACAACTTGCTCATGGCCGAGCGAAGCACGCGATCGGCATCCGACTCGAGTTGGTCTATTTCCTCGCATGTTTTCAGGGCGGCCTCGGCGGTGCTCGCCTTGGACAGGTCGCCGATCAGGGAAACGGCGTGACGCACCCTGAGGCAGCATTTCTCGCTCAGCTCGGCCAAGCGCACAATCTCGTCGGTCACATGATGGACGTCGTAAAGGGCGAGGGTTTCCGTGCAGTCCTGGATCAGGTCCGCCACATCATCCATGGTATTGATGAGCGAGTGGATCTGGTCGCGGTCGATCGGGGTGATAAAGGTCCGGTGCAGCGTCTTGTTGACCTCGTGCGTGATGCGATCCGCCGCGTGCTCCGCATCATCTACCTCGCGCGCATGCTGCTCGCGCAGTTGCGGATTATCGTAGTTGGCCACCAGCTGCGACATCGCGCGCGCCGCCTTGGCGATGCAATCGGCGTGCTGGTTGAACATCTCGAAAAAGTTGCCATCCTGCGGCAGCAGCTTTGCGAACAACATGGTCTGGCCTCCAAAGGGGCGCCTGGTTGGCACCCCGGTTTTCGTTATTGTGACAATCATGACAATCAGGTGACGCGGATTTTAACGCATCACCGCCAAGTCTTGCGCTCGACCTGATACGACGCCCGGGGGAGAGCCCGGGCTTGGGCTAAAATACAAGGGCTTATCCAATCCGGCAGCATAAGCACCGGAAAAATTCGGCCCTACAACAAACAAACACCAAACGGACCTGACCCCATGCTCTATACCTGCTCCCCCAACTGCACCGACCCCGCCCATCGCCACGGCCGCGCCGCGGCAACCAAACGCAAGGCGGTCACCGCGGTGCGCGCCTCCTCAGTGACAAAAGGCAAGCGCAAGACTGCCGACCTGCGCATCGACATCCATTGCCACTACCTGAACACCGCGGTTGCCGCCAAGGTTGCGCATCTCAAACCGGGACAATATGAGCCCAGCGTGATCTACGCCAACGCGCTGACCAACGAGGTCAACATCAAACAAATGGCGGGACGCGCACCCAAGTTGTCCTCCATTCCGGTGCGCTTGCGCGACATGGACAAGATGGGCATTGATATACAGGCGGTCTCGCCGGCCCCCTTCCAGTACTACTACTGGGCCGAGCCTGCGCTAGGGCGCACGCTATCGCGCGAAGTCAACGAGGGCATTGCCGGCCTGGTGGCCGGCAATCCAGACCGTTTTGTCGGCATCGGCACCGTGCCGCTGCAAAACGCCGACATGGCCGTCAAGGAACTCGAATATGCATCAAAAGTGCTGGGCCTGCGTGGCGTGGAACTCAACACTAACGTCAACGGCATGGATCTTACGGACCCGAAACTGAAACTGGAAAAATTCTTCCGCCGCGCCGAGGAACTCGAGATGCCGCTATTCCTGCACCCGGTGGGCTTCACAGAGGGCAAGCGCCTGGTCGACCACTACTTCAACAACGTCATAGGTAATCCGATGGACACCACCATCGCCGTCAGCCACCTGATCCTCGACGGCGTGATGGCGCGCAACCCGAAGCTGAAGGTGGTCGTCGCCCACGGCGGTGCCTATCTTGCCCACTACTGGGCGCGCATGGATCACGCCCACCGCGCCCGCGCAGACCTGCGCACCGTGATCAAAAAAGCGCCCTCGAGCTATCTCGCCAAGATGTACTTCGACACCATCACCTTCGATCCGGAAATGCTTGCTAATCTGGTGCGCAAGTACGGCTCGGACCACGTCATGCTGGGCACCGACTATCCGTATGACATGGGTGAGGACGATCCGGTCGGCCTGATCAAGAGCGTCAAAGGCCTGTCCGGCGCCGACCGCCAGCGCATCATGGGCGGCAACGCACGCAAACTGTTCAAGATCAAGATAAAGGGGCGCTAAGCCAATCCCGCACTTGCTGCCAAAGGGGGCTGCCGCAAAGCGCGCAGCCCCATTTTTTTAAGCGCCGGGCAACAACGCCCCGACCGCGGCGAACAGGCCGCGAATCATCGCCTCATCGAGCTTGCGACTGATAAACACCATACGCGTATCACGGTCTTCGCTCGGCCATTGGTCAAGATGCAGCGGCGGATGGAAAATATGCTGCACGCCCTGCACCACCACCGGCTTGCCCGCAACATTGACAATGCCCTTCACGCGCAACAAGTCCGGACCACGCAAGCTGGTGAGCATATCCATGGCGGCAGAAAACGCCTCCCAGGAAAACGGCTTGTCAAAGCGCAGTGAAAGCGTGCGAATGCCAGAATCATGGCGCGCCGGCAGCCGCGCACCAAGGTAGCGCTCGCCCGAACCCGGCTGCGCCCCCCCCTCACCCAGAAAGCTCAGGGTTCTTGCGCCAGCCCGTGCGCTGGCCAGGCCAAGTCCGGTCAGCAGCGCCGGATCGATCTCTCCCATCACCGCCGCCACGGCGTCGGCGCGAGGATTGACCGCGGCAACGCGTTCACGCAGCGTGGCCAGTTCAGCCTCGCTGACCAGATCCGACTTGGTGATGATGATGCGGTCAGCAAGCGCGATCTGCTTTTGCGCCTCGGGAGTGGTCTCGATATTGGAGATGCCGTTGACCGCATCCACCAGCGTCACCACGCCATCAAGGCGGTAATGCGCCGACAGCATGGTGTCGCTGACCAGGGTCTGCACCACAGGAGCCGGGTCGGCAAGGCCGGTGGTCTCGACGACGATGCGGTCAAAATCAGCAATCTGCCCGGCACGGCGCTGGCCGAACAACTCGCGCAGGGTTTCCTGCAAGTCGGTACGTACGGTGCAACACAGGCAGCCGTTGGCCAGCAGCGTGACGTTCTCGGATGACATCCGCACCAGGTCGTTGTCGATGCCGATCTCGCCGATCTCGTTGATCACCACTGCCACCCGGTTCATGTCAGGGTGGGTCAGCAGACGCCGGATCAGCGTGGTTTTCCCGCTGCCGAGAAACCCCGTGATGATAGTGACCGGCAGCTTGGTCGCAAGGGGATCCACCTGGGAGGAGACTTGGTTCATGGCAATGGGGACTCGGGGCGGCGTCACAGCCTGTGATCATGCGAAAATAGCAGCTTGATTTTATCATGCGGGCATCGGGCAACCCGGTCGCAAGCACGCAAAACCACGGAGATCAGCATGAGCCTTTTACCCAAAAGCGCAGCACGCATCGGCGTATGCGGCATCGGCCGCATGGGCGCGGCCCTCGTCGAACGACTGTTGCAGCAGGGCTATGCGGTCAGCGTGTGGAACCGCACGCGCGCCAAAGCCGAGGCGCTTGTGGCGGCCGGCGCAACAGTGGCCGCCACTGCGACCGAACTCGCACGCGACTGCGACATTGTCATTTCCATCATGTCCGACGATGCGGCGCTGGAAAGCGCCTACCGCGGCGACCGGGGGCTGCTCGCCGGGGCAAGGACAGGCAAGTTGTTTATTGAAATGAGCACGGTGCGCCCCGAAACCGTGGTCGCGCTCGCCCGCGACGCGCAGGCCAAAGGCGCACTGTTCATCGACGCCCCGGTTGGCGGTACCGTCGGCCCGGCGCGCGAGGGCAAGCTCTTTGCGTTTGTCGGCGGCAGCGATGCCGCCGTCGCATTGGCCCGCCCCTTGCTCGAAAAACTCTGCCGCCGCATCGAGCATCTGGGACCGGTGGGCTCAGGCGCACTGATGAAGCTCGCCATCAACCTGCCGCTGCTGGTGTTCTGGCAAAGCTTCGGCGAGGCCCTCGCCCTGGTCAAGCCCCTGGGTCTGACGCCGCAGCGCATGATCGACATTTTCTCAGACACCTCGGGCGCCCCGGGAACACTGCGCACGCGCGGCCCTGCCATCGTTGCCAACCTCAACGGCGACAAGAGCGCGCCGGTGACCATTCACGTCGATGGCGTGCGCAAGGATTTGCGCACCATGGTGGCCGAGGCGGCAAGCCACGGCGTCACGCTGCCGGTGACGGCGCAGGCGCTGCAGGTTTTCGACCAAGCCTCCGCTGACGGACTGGGCGATGCCGATGTGGTGAATCTGCCGGCGTACTGGCGCGCAGCCGGACGCTAGAAGGCTTAAAAAACCACGTCCGCCCCCGTCGTCATTGCGAGGAGGCGAAGCCGATGCCCCGCAGGTAATCCCCGAAGGGGACGCGGCAATCTTGTGGCATTGAATCGCCAGTCACAATGGTGAATGGTGATGAGATTGCTTCGCTGCGCTCGCAATGACAAGTATTGATGTCAGATCGTCATTTCCATTATGTACAAGCCGCCGGTGAAACGAGGTGGCCGAGGCGGCCAGCCACGGCGTCACGCTGCCGGTGACGGCGCAGGCGCTGCAGGTTTTCGACCAGGCCTTGGCTGACGAACTGGCGATGCTTTCCAGCCTATTGCCGTCGGTCATTGCGAGGAGGCGAAGCCGATGCCCCGCAGCTAATCCCCGGAGGGGACGCGGCAATCTTGTGGCATTGAATCGCCAGTCACAATGGTGAATGGTGATGAGATTGCTTCGCTGCGCTCGCAATGACAAGTATTGATGTCAGATCGTCATTTCCAGTATGTACAAGCCGCCGGTGAAACGATCCACCGTGTAAACGATGCGGTTCTCGTCGACGTAGATGTCGTTAAGTTGCACGGCGCCAGCCGGCGATAGCTTGGGCGCACCGGGCACGTAATAAGCAATCTCCTGCACCTGGTAGGGATTGGACACGTCATAAGCACGCACGCCGGCGTTGAAAAAGGTGCCGATGATGATGGAGTCCGACTTGAACGAAGTTGATACCGGGATGTTCTCGTGCACGTTATGGGCGCCGAAGCGTCCGCCACGCTTGGCAAAAGCCTCGTAGGGCGGCGCGGGAAAAGTGCCGATGGGTACGAGGTTGGTTTCAAGCCGCGCGTCCACCACCCAGGCGAGCTTGGGCCAGTCGGCGCCGTCATCGAGCACGCACTCGTCGCTGACGATCAGCAGGTCGCGGCTGAACAGCGGCAGCACGGTGTGCGTAAAACCGTTGAATGGCGGTGAATAACTCCAGCGCGACACCAGCCTGATGTTGTTCATGTCGCTGATATCGAGGATCAGCGCGCCGCCGTCGATGTAGCCGACATAGGCGCGGTCGGGGCGCTCGGGAAAGACGTTGGTGTTGTGGGCGCGAAAGCCCATGTCGAAGGGCGCGGCCAGGCGCGGCGGCGGTGGTGCCTCGTCCCCCTCGCGCGTGCCAGGCAGCCACCAGCGGCCGGCCTCGACCGGCTTGGACGGATTGGAGACATCGACAATGCGGTAAATCTGGTCGTCAAGCGGATTGCGCGGCTGAAAATCGGGCGCGCCCGAGGCCATATGCACGTACTTGCCGTCGACAAACCACAGCGCATGCACGCCGCGCGAATGCGGCCCGGAGCAGTCAAAGTGCGAAATGAGTTTGGGCGACTCGGGCACGCTGATATCGAACAGATCGAAGCCGGCCGGTTTGAGGCCGGCCTCCTTCGTCTGGTAGGCCACCGCCATGATGTTGCCCACCACATCGAGCGAATTGGAACGCACGCGCATATGCGGCAGGTCGGTCTGCACCACCAGCTTGGGATTGCGCGGGTCCGTCACATCGACACCGGTGAAGTTTTTCGGCGCAGCCTCGTGCGCCAGCCACAGGATGCGGCGGCCGTCGCCGGTAAGCTGCATGGATATGCCCTCGCCCAGCCCGCCGAAACCAGCCAGCTCGTGGTGCGCCAGCAACTTCATGTTAAGGGCCAGCGTCTGATCGGCGCGCGATGCTCCACCGGAGGAAAGTTTGTTCATGTGCGGACCCTAGATGAATGGAAGGTGTGGAGGCGTATTTTATCGAACGCCGGGTTAAATCGCGCCACCGCCATGAAAAAAATCGTGATGGCAGCGGCACCCGTTGCTATGCTTCGCATTGTTACTGCGGACATGCACATGCTAGCATCATCCGAAAGAAAATCTGCCCGCCTTGATCCGTGATCGGTCTCCCCCGTGCCCTCCCCTTCAGCAAAGAAAAGCAAACCTGTGGCACGCAAACCATCGCAAAGCCGCCTCAGCCCGGAAGCACGCGAACGCAAAATCGTCGACGGCGCCATCGCCTACTTCTCAGAGGTGGGGTTCTCGGGCCAGACGCGTGAACTGTCGCGCCAACTGGGCGTCACCCAGCCGCTGCTGTACCGCTACTTCCCGTCCAAGCAGGCCCTGATCGAGCGCGTGTTCAAGGAGGTCTTTCTCGGCCGCTGGGATGCGCAATGGCTGCAGCGCATACAAGACCGCACCCAACCACTGCATGACAGGCTGCTCGGCTTCTACCAGGACTACGCCAAGGCCACTTACCGGCCCGAATGGATACGCATCTACATGTACGCGGGGCTTGCCGACACCGGCTTCAACCGCCGCTACATCGGCCTCATCCAGCGCCGCCTGCTGGTGGCGATCTGCCTTGAATTGCGACAGCATTGCCGGGTAAAAAGCACCGAACCGGTGACGCGGGCCGAAATCGAGTTCGTCTGGAAACTGCACGGCGGCATGTTCTATTACGCCATCCGCCGCTTTATCTACCGTGCGCCGGTCGAGCAGGACTTTGCCGCCAGCGCCGGCCACGCCATCAGCGCATTCCTGGCGGGAGCGCCTTCGGTCTATCCGGGGCTGCTGGGCGGCAGAGCCACCGCCGCGAAGCCGCGCTGCGCACGCAGCCGCGCGGGCCGTGCCTAGACGCCCCGCTTAGCGCCACTCAACCAGCGACACCCCCAAGCCGATGCGCGTCTGGCGGTGGTTGTAGTCGACGAGGCTCTCCCCGTAACCAGAAAAAAGCGACAGGTGGGCCTTGAGGTAACCGGCCATTGGAATGGCCCAATCGATCTTCGCAGAACCGCGCGCGTTCTCGCCTGTGCGCAGTGCGTGGCGCCCCTGAAATGAAACCACGTGCTCGCCCATGCGATGGGCCAGCACCAGTTCACCGCGACCGACAAAATTTTCGATACCCGGGTTGTCATCGCGCGCCGCTTTTTCCGGAATGCGCCACCAGGGCCGTATCAGCAGGGTGGTGTTGTCTTTTTCCAGGCCCCACTGGCCGATCACACGATTCCAGCTGCGCGACAGCGGACTGGATTGGCCGTTGGACTGGTGGGTGAGGCTGACACTGCTCATGCGCGACTGCCAGCCGGCGATATTGCCGGGCGTATTGAGCACGAACATCGCCTCGGGCTCGTAATTGGTTTCCCGGAACGGCCTCGAGTTGGAAGCGTTGTACGCCTGCCAGCGCGAGGTCTGGGTGTAGCCTAGCCACAGGCTGCCGTTGTTACCCAGGATCCGGTCCCAGGCCTTGGTCTTGACGCTCAATTGGAATTGCAATTCGTTGGATTGGAGGTCCAGCGGCGTCACCACGTTGTTGGCCGCTTGCGCCGAGGAAGGCTGGCCGTTGACCTTGTTGGTATGCGACAGGATCTGCAGGTACATCGGCTTGTAAGCCCGTAACTCAAACGGGGCGAGCGCGGTGTCCGGATCGAGGTCCCAGGCCTCGACCAGGCTTCGGCCCTTTTTCGCATCGGCCTTGAGGCGTGCTTTTTCAGCCTCGGCGACCGCCGCAGCGGAAGCCGCCTGTGCGGGCGTTGCCGGCGTTGCGGGAGGTGCGCCCGAAGTCGGCCGGGCCACGGCCCCCGAAGGCATTGCAGGCAATGTGGGCGCCGCACGACCGAACGCCGCGTCATAGCAGAGCAGCCGTTTCGCGTCCTCGGCGATCCCGGCGCAATCGTGGGCACGCGCCGGCGACGCTGCCGCCAGGCATACGAGCGCAGTCGCCGCAGCGACCCTCATTAGATATCGGAATGTCATCGTACTCACGTCCTCGCCGATTGCCCGGATAATCGACGCAAATCGTACATGGCAATCACCTGAAAAGCCAAGCCTGGCGCGGGTTTTAAGGCAATCACCCTGCGCCGGGCGGCAGCCCCGCTGCAGCTACCGACGCTTATTTTTTACTTTTTACGCTTGGCCGGACGCGCCGGACGTGCGACCCGCCCGATACGTGCGGGACGTGCGGGCTTTGCCGCCGGAGAAGACCAGCGCTCGAGCACAGCGAGCACGCCGCCGGTGTCCTGCTCCTCCATGCCCAGCGCCATGGCGGCGTCGTAAATGGGTACCGTCGCGGTAAAGAGCGGCGCCGCGGCACCCACTTCCTTGAGCAGGCCGGCGATGATGGCCATGTCTTTTTGCCAGACTTCCATTTTCATGGTCGCCGGCAGGTAATTGCGCCGCGCCATCATCGGGCCGCGCACCTGCAGCATGCGCGAACCACCGGCGCCGTCGGCAACCACCCGCACAATGGTGTCGGCGTCCAGCCCCGAGCGTGTGCCCAGCAGGACGGCCTCGGCTGCAGAGACATTGTGGATGGCCACCAGAAGATTGGCCACGAGCTTCATTTTCATGCCGTTGCTGAAGGTGCCCAAGTCGTATTGCACGCGCGCAAACCCTGCGAACACCGGTTTCATGCGACGGATCGCCGCCGGCGAACCACTGGCGTAGACCGCGAGGTCGCCGACCCTGGCCTGCGCGCCTGTGCCCGAGAGCGGACAGTCGAGCAATTCAATCCCGCTGCCGGCGAGCCGCGCCCGCACCCGCTCCTTGTCCGCAATCGTCAGGGTGCTGACCTCGGCCACCACAGTGGAACGCCCGGCATGCCCGGCCAGTTGCTCGGCGACGGCGTCAAGCGCCCCCGGGCTGGGCAGCGAGGTGATGACACGGGTGCACCCCTTTACCGCCTCGGCCACGCTCGCGGCCGCAGTGCCGCCCGCCCGAACGAGCGCGTTGCGCCGTGCCGCGACGACGTCGTAACCGCGCACACGAAAACCCGCCTTGACAAGGTTGGCCGCTATGGACGAGCCCATGATCCCCAGGCCTATGACTGCGACGCTACCCTTTGCTGCGCTGCCGCGTGCTGTTTTTTTCATGTTACCCACTCTCCTTGAGAAGCTGCGTTTTTTTATTGAGCAATTGATAAATTATAGCTAGTATTGGCGCCAAATCACAGGGTCGCCGGCATCGCGCCAAGGACCCGCAACCCGGACCAAATCCGGACCCAGGAGGACGCCATGCACACCGCTTCGACATTGAACAGACACGGACTAAAAGTATGATTCGCGCAGCCATTATCGGAATGGGCTGGTGGGGCCGCACCATCGCCCGCGACCTCGCCACGAGCAGCGTCATCCGCCCCCTTGTGGGCGTCGACCCCGACCCGGCCGGACGCGATGCCGCGGCCGCCCTGGGCATGCGCGCCTCGGAAAGTTTCGACGCGGCCCTGCAGGCGCCGGATGTCGACGCCGTGGTGCTATGCACCCCGCACCGCTTCCATGCCGAACAGATCGAGCAGGCGGCACGCGCCGGCAAGCACGTGTTTTGCGAAAAACCCCTGTGCCTGACTGGCGAGGACGTCAGGCGCGCGATCGCTGCCGTCAAAAAGGCCGGCGTCACGCTGGGCATAGGCCACGAACGCCGCTTCGAGCCGGCCATGATCGAGTTGCGCCAGCGCTTCAAGGCCGGCGAGTTCGGCGAGATCCTGCAAATCGAGGCCAATTTCAGCCAGGACAAATTCCTCGCCCTGCCGCCTGACAACTGGCGCCTGTCACCGGTTCTCGCGCCCAACGGCCCGCTCACCGGAACCGGCATCCATCTGGTCGATCTTTCCATCGCCTGCCTCGGGTTGCCCCAATCGGTGTGGGCGCGCCTGTCCACACGCGGCAGCAACTTCGCCAATGGCGACACCCTGGGCATCATGCTGGGCTTTCCCGGCGGCGCGAATGCGCTGCTGAGCGCCATGCTCGCCACGCCGTTTGTCGGCCGCTTTGCCGTGTACGGCTCCAAGGGCTGGATGGAAATCCGCGACCGCACCCACCCGGAACTGCCCACCGGCTGGGACGTCGGCGTATGCCACCGCAACGGCACGCCGGAAATGCGCTTTTTCCCACCGCACCCGGCGGTGCGCGCCAACCTCGAAGCCTTTGCCACCGCGGCCATGGGCGGGGCGGCCTACCCGGTCAGAACCGACGAGATGCTCGCCAATGTGCTGACCCTGGAAGCGGTCAACCGCTCGGTCGAGAGCGGCGGACTGGTGTCGCCAGATCCGCTCACCTGAACCAATTACCACGCCAACCCAAAAAGCAACAGACCGGAGA
Organism: Bordetella parapertussis; assembly: GCA_945892985.1. Classification (GTDB taxonomy): domain Bacteria; phylum Pseudomonadota; class Gammaproteobacteria; order Burkholderiales; family SG8-39; genus CAITSH01. Next base: position 64,459 of record CAMDDU010000003.1, on the reverse strand, counting down.
AAACAATGAAGCTCGGAACATTCATGATGCCGCTGCACCCGCCCGGACGCAAAGCCTGGGAGACGCTGATCGAGGATCGCGAGGCCATCCTGCTCGCCGACAAGCTCGGCTTTTGCGAAGCCTACGTTGGCGAGCACGTCACCGACCTCGCCGAGAATGTAACCTCCTGCATGATGTTCCTGTCTAGCCTGGTGCACGAAACCAAGCAGATCATGCTGGGCACCGGCACCATCAACATGCCCAACTCGCATCCGGCGGCCATTGCGGCACAGGTGGCCATGCTCGATCACATGCTCAAGGGCCGCTTCATCATGGGCATCAGCCCCGGCGGCCTGATGTCCGACGCCGAGGTGTTCGGCAACTTCGGCAAGGACCGCAACGAGATGTTCCTCGAGAGCATCAACATGGTGCTCGAGATCTGGAAAAATGAGGGGCCTTACAAGCTGATCGGCAAGCATTTTTCCGTGACCACTGAAAAGACCATGATCCCGGAAATCGGCCAGGGCACCATTCTCAAGCCCTACCAGTCGCCGCACCCGCAGATCGTCGTGACCGCGGTCGCCCCCTTTTCCAAGGGCGTGACCGAAGCGGCCAAGCGCGGCTGGCAGCCGATCTCGGCCAACTTCCTGCTGCCCCAGTGGGTGGCCTCGCACTGGCCCAAGTACGCCGAGGGCCGCGAAGCCGTGGGCGCAAAAGCCAACACCTCCGAATGGCGCGTGGCGAAATCCATTTTTGTCGCCGACGACGAAGCCACCGCCAAGCGCTACGGCCATTCCCCCGAAGGCCCCTACCATTTCTACTTCAAGCAACTGGTGCGCAAGCTCGTCGGTTTTGCCGGCCGTTCCAACCTGTTCAAGGCCGACCAGAGCGAGCCCGACTCCAAGATCACCACCGAGTACGTCACCGAAAAACTGGTCGTCACCGGCACGGTCAACAGCGTGGTCGACCAGATCCTCGCCTTTCGCGAACAAGTGGGCGACTTCGGCACCCTGCTCTACCCCTGCCATGACTGGATGGACCCGGCTCTCGCCAAGCGCTCGATGACGCTGATGGCCGAAGAAGTCATGCCGCGGGTGAACGCGGCGATCGGCTAGTGCCATGCAAGGAACATAACATTTCACTCGGCGCGGACACACAGCCGCAGAATGCCGCTTCGCGGCGTATGCTGCGCGCCGGGCAGCTTTAACGTTAGCCGTCAGGAGACGCTCGATGACCACCTCGCCTTTCAGTCGCTCCCGTCGCAACGGTTTGGCTCGAGCGGTCGCTGCTGTGGCTCTTATGTTCGTTTGGCGCCTTGCCTCATCTGCGGAGCGCTCGGATGCACCATCCAAACCGGAACGACGCTGGATTGAAGCCGCAGAGTCGATGAAACGGCTTGCTGAGTCATGGGGTGATCAGGCCTACGGCGCAGTCTTGGTGGCGGATGGGGCGATCATTGGCGAAGGTCCAAGTCGCGTAGTCAAGCGCGGCGATCCAACCGCTCACGCTGAACGAGAGGCAATTCGCGATGCACAGCGACTCCTAGGCCGTACGAGTCTTGCTGGCAGCGTCCTCTACTCCACCTCTCGACCATGCCCTCAGTGCGAGACTGCTGCCGCCGAAGCGCAAGTTGCACGAATGATTTACGGTGAAAGACTAAACGACGCCGGCCAACCAAGGCCGTAGCATCAGGTAGAAGAGACCGGCACTCATAAATGACGGCTAACCGGCCATTGGGGACGGACCTGCGCAAGCGGGTTTCGCACGCCTGCCCGGCCGCTCAATGGCGACCTTAGTCGCCTGGTGACCCCCGCTCGCGAAGATGTACTCGCTCGCGCCAAGGTGATGATCGGCGAATGCAAACTCGCGGTGCTTGTGACCTGCCCCGCTTGCGGCGCCACCGCGGTGGAGGAAATGCCCACCGACGCCTGCGTTTTTTTGATTGCAAGACCTGCCACAAACTGCCGCGGCCGCTGGCGGGCGATTGCTGTGTGTTCTGCTCCTACGGCAGCGTCAAGTGCCCACCGGCGCAACTGGACCGGCGTGTTGCGCGCAGGACGTGCCGCCGGCGCTGTAAGGAATTACAGCGTGATCCGACTACCTCCCAGTTGCCATTTCGTGCGCCGCCCGATTACGCAACCAGCCTGTCTTCGTCCACCACGGACCCGGGCCTATACCAATCAACACGGGAGACCTCACATGCAAGGCATCAAACAACGCACCCTACGCAAGCTTCTGATCATCGGTTTCGCCGGCTCTGCGGCCGGTTGCGCTTCCATGAACGCCGACAACATGGCCGCTAAACCGGCAATGGACCAAACCACGCCGACCGAACTCGTCGACACGCTCAACGGTGTATTCGGCAAACACAAGGCGCGTGCTTCGCATGCCAAGGGATTCTGCTTTGCCGGCCGGTTCGAGGCCTCCCCCGGCGCCGCAGCAATCACGCGCTCTGGCATGTTCCGCGCCGACAAGCAGACGCCCATCATCGGCCGCTTCTCGATCGGCGGTGGCAACCCCAACGCACCCGACAACGGCAAGAGCGTGCGCGGAATTGCAGTACGCGCCATCGACGACAACGAACGCCTCGAATGGGTGTTCATTTCGGCACCGCATTTCTTTGCGCAGACGGCGGAGCAATTCGCCAATTTCATGAAGGTGCGCGCACCCAATCCGGCCACCGGCCAGCCCAATGCCGAGGCGATTGCGGCCTTCTCCAAAGCCAATCCGGCCACCACCAGGCAGGCCGCGTACGTCGGCGGCCAGCCGGTCCCGGCAAGCTACGGCACGGTGCCCTACTGGAGCACCAATGCCTTTATCGCAACCAACGCCGGCGGGCGCACCCAGGCGCTGCGCTGGCGCTTCGAACCGGTGGCCGGACGCGTCGGCCTGAGCGACGCCGAAGCCAAGGCCAAGGGTGCCGCCTTTTTGCGTCCCGAGCTGGCCGAGCGCCTGTCCAAGGGCCCGGTATCCTTCAAGGTCATCGCGCAACTCGCGCGCGCCGGAGACCAGCTGACCGACCCGACCGAGCCCTGGCCAGCGGACCGTACGGAGGTGAACATGGGGCGCCTGGTCATCAACGCGATCACCGACCAGGCCTGCGACCGTGAAACCTTCCTGCCGACGGTGTTGCCGGCCGGCCTCGCGCCGAGTGCCGATCCGGTACTGTCTGCGCGCGCGCCTTCGTACGGTGTATCGCTGGGCCGGCGTTTGTCCAACTGAACCCGGACCCACCGGGGCAGAGGCGTGGACACTGGAAACCCTTGCCAGATAAGGGTTTCCAGCTGCATGCGTCGTTTCGCCTGACCCATGCTCATCTTGTTCCGACGCACCGCTCTGCCCTAATTTTCGACTCCCATTTTTCTCGTTTTCAGCCTCCATGAACAAGCGCACCGTTCTTCTCCTCGTTGCATCCCACGTCGCCGTCGCGGTGGGCAGTTTTGCTGTGGGCATATACACCTTGCCCATACTCATCGCGCCTGCAGCGCCAAGCGCGACCGAGGTGGGCGCGGCAACGACGGCGGTTCTTTTCACCGGACAGTTCAAGCGGGAACTGAAGGGCAGCGACGCTCTTCACTGGGGCGAGGGGGTTGTTTCCGTGGCCGCCAACGCGGTATCGCTGGCAGGAAAACTCGCCCCGGGGCCGGACTACAAGCTCTACTTGTCTGCAGAGTTCGTCGAGACTGCGGCAGACTTCAAGAGGCTCAAGTCAAGCATGGTTCGCGTCGGCGACGTCAAAACCTTCGAGAACTTTGTCGTCCCGGTTCCTGCCGGCATCGAGCCGGCAAAGTTTTCAACGGTCATTGTGTGGTGCGAAACCTTCAGTCAGTTCATCACAGCGGCTAAGTACCGCTAGGGCTGCGGGTGACACCCGTCCCCTCGTTCAAGCGGAGCGCAAACGGCAAGCCACCATTAGCCGCCCCGATTACGGCAGCACCGCGGCCGAATCAATGCCGGCCGCCGCCCCTACCCCTGGCGTTCGAGGTAGCTGTGGAACACGCCAACATGCACAAAGGCCTCGTCGACTGAGTTGGACCAGAGCTCGCTCGCGCTAAAACGCACGTCGCAAGTGGGCTCATCAGCCGCCGCCACACCGTGGGCGTGGGCGTCGGGAAAGGGATAGGCCGGCGATTCACCGACTACAACGCCGGCCTTGCCGCGAATGTAAGCGGGCATGCGCATGTGGCCGGGGACATGGTCGTCCCTCACCCTGACGCGGTCGCCGGCCTTGAAGCGCGTCGGCCCTGTCACGTTGGAGCGCCCGGCTGCGCTGGGCAACGAGAGTGGGAACGCCCCATGCGCGCGACGCTCGAGTTCCTCACGCGTCACCAGTCCTTTTTCGACGCACAGCGTCGCAAGACTGGTCAGCGAGCGCTCGTAATAGCTGGCCGACAGGTAGTGGCGTGGCTCCATGCGCTCGATGGCGTGGCGATACTCGTCCATGTTAAACACGCCAAGCTTCACGGCCAGGGAGTACAACGCGTTGACGCGTTTTTCCCAGGGCTCATGGAACACCTTTGCGTCAAGCGCGTAGCGCACCGGGCCAAAACCCTGCTTGCCGCCAAGATCATGCATTCCGTCCATGACTGAACCTCTTATCCTATATCCTGAAAAGCTAAAGCCGCGCGACGCCTATCATTGATTCCTTGCTGACGATTTGCGCAAGTTTTACCTCGGTCCAGCCCAGTGTCCCGGGTGGCTGCACCGGCAGCACCATATAGCGCGTGTCGGCCGTGGTGTCCCAGACGCGGACCTCCATTTCCGGCGGCAGGGTGAGGCCCATTTCCCTGAGCACGGTGCGCGACTCGCGCACCACGCGGGCGCGGTATTCCAGGTCTTTGTACCAGTCTGGCGGCAGTCCGATGATGGTAAAAGCGGTGCACGAACACAGGGTGCAGCAAATGACGTTGTGTACTGTCGGCGTGTTCTCCAGCACAACCAGGTGCCGGTGGTGGCGCGGCATCTCCAGCCCCAGTTCGGTGACAGCGTCACGGCCGTTGGCGAACAGGCGTCGGCGGAAGTCGGCATCGGTCCAGGCCTTGGCCACCACACGCGCGCCGTTGTGCGGCAGCCACTGTTCCTCGACCAGGTGATTGGCTTGCTCGATGAATTCGGCCGGCTTCATGCCCCGCTCTTCGAGCACCGACTGGATGGCGTCGACGCGTTGCTCGACTGTGGCGGTTCTTTGCTGCGGGTGGCCCGGTTCGGTCATGATCCTTGCTCCGGAATTAGTCTATCGTCACCTTGTTCTGCCGCACCACCTTGCCCCATTTTTCCACTTCGGCGTGAACCAGTCTGGCGAACTGATCGGCCGGCTCGCCGCCGGGCTCCGCGCCCTGCAATGCCCAGATGGCCTTGAGTTCCGGTGTGGCGAGCGCCTTGGCGGTTTCTTGCTGCAGCCTGAGCATGATCTCTCGCGGCGTTCCAGCCGGCGCCCACAGGCCGTACCAGGAGAGTGACTCAAAACCGGGAACGCCCGCCTCGGCCATGGTCGGGATGTCGGGAAAGGCCGGCGAGCGTTTTGGCGAGGTTACCGCCAGCGCGCGGATCTTGCCGGCGCGGATGTGCGAGGAGGCGCTGCCCAGGCCCTCGAATATCAGATCGATCTCGCTACCCAGCAGGCCGGTCATGGCTGGGCCCGAACCCTTGTAGGGAACGTGAATCATGCTGGTACCGGTGAGGGTGTTGAAGATTTCCCCGGCAAGGTGGCGCGTCGTGCCGTTGCCTGAGGATCCGTAATTGACCTTGCCTGGATTGGCCTTGGAATAGGTGATGAGCTCGCGTATGTTCTGCGCCGGCAATTTTGCGCTCACCACCAGCACATCGGGCACATAGCCCACGCCGGTGACCGGGATCAGATCTTTTTCCAGGTCATAGGCCAGGTTCTTGTAGGCGCTCACGGCCACGGTATGATGCACCGCACCGAGCAAAAAGGTATAGCCGTCTGGCGCGGACTTGGCCGCGAGGTCGGCGCCGATGTTGCCACCCGCACCGCCTCTGCTGTCGATGATGAATTGCTGCCCCAGTAGCAGCGACAAGCGTGCTGCCAGCGGTCGCGCAAAAGCATCGGTACCGCCACCGGGCGGGAAGGGCACAATCAGGCGAACGGGTTTTGTCGGCCAGGCTTGCGTTTGGGCCTGCGCATGGGCCAAGGGCGAAAACGCCAACATCGAAAAAGCAGCGAGGCCGCTTATGACTGACGACACGATACGGTTTAACATTCCGACTCCTCTTGATGGCGCTTCTGAACTTGCGACTGGACCTGCTCCTCTGTACGGAGCGAGTATGCCGTCTGCCTGTTAAACAAATATTACAGCCTAATATACAGTCTAATGACCGACCAAAATTCCGTTCCTTCACGCTGCCCCTGGTGCCTGGGGTTTGCCCAATACATCGCCTATCACGACACCGAATGGGGCGTGCCGCAGCACGATGACACCATGCTGTTCGAAATGCTCATCCTCGAAACCGCACAGGCCGGCCTGTCCTGGTCAACCGTGTTAAAAAAACGCGACAACTACCGCAAGGCCTTCGCCAACTTTGACGCTGCGAAAATAGCGCATTTTGACGCCCGAAAAATCGCCGCGCTGATGCAGGACGCCGGCATTGTGCGCAACCGGCTCAAGATCGAGGGCACGGTAAAAAATGCGCGGGCGTTTTTGCTGGTGCAAAAAGAATTCGGCTCCTTTGATGCCTATATCTGGCGCTTCGTCGGCGGCAAAACCCTGCAACACAAACGCTGTGGCATGAAAACCGTCCCCGCCAGCACTGCCGTTTCGGAGAGCATGAGCAAAGACCTGAAACGACGCGGATTCACCTTCGTCGGATCGACCATCATGTACGCCTTCATGCAGGCCACAGGCATGGTCAACGACCACCTCACAAGCTGCTTCCGTCACGCCACACTCGGCGAGCGCGGATGAAAGCCACCACCACCGCAGCCCTGCTCGGCGGCCTTCTCGCCTGCGTTGCAGGCGCGGCGCTGGCGCAAGGCTTGCTGCTGGTTGCCAAGCCCGCCATGGCGGACCCGAATTTCAGTGAATCGGTGGTGCTGGTGACACAGGACGGCAGTGGCGCGGCCATCGGCGTCGTCATTAATCGGCCGACCAGCCAATCTCTGGCTGGCCTCCTGCCGGGCAACGAGAAACTCAAGCCCTTCACCGACCCCATCTACTTCGGCGGACCGGTCGAGGACGGTGGGATCGTTGCGCTGTATCAGGCCGATGGCGGCGGCCAGGGTGCAGAAAAACTCGGCCAGTCGTTTGCCATGCTACCGGGCGTAAACCTCGCCCTGCATCCGGAAGCGGTCGAGGCATTGATGGCCAAGCCGCCGACAAAAATCCGCTTCTACATTGGTTACTCGGGCTGGCAGCCGGGGCAGTTGCGCAGCGAAATCGAACGCGGCGCCTGGCATGTCCTTGAAGCGGATGCCGCGACGCTGTTTCGCACCGACATGGACAAGCTCTGGCCGGAACTGATAGGCCGCATGCGCAGCGTCACCGCATTGGCGGCGGTGGAGCCGGTCGCAGCCCTTCGCTAAAAACCCGCTAGCTTGTCATTGCGAGCGCAGCGAAGCAATCTCATTGACGGGCGATTGCCTGCGCGGCGGCGACGAGACGACAGGCGAGTGTCTGCGCGGCGGCGACCAGATTGCTTCGTCGCTGCGCGCCTCGCAATGACAGGAGAGATGGCCGGAAACGCCCTACTGGCCGGAACTGATAGGCCGCATGCGCCGCATCACGGCGTTGGCGGCGGTGGAACCGGTCGCAGGCCTTCGCTGACAACCCGACACCTTGTCATTGCGAGCGCAGCGAAGCAATCTCGTTGACGGGCGATTGTCTGCGCGGCGGCGACCAGATTGCTTCGTCGCTGCGCGCCTCGCAATGACAGGAGAGATGGCCGGAAACGCCCTACTGGCCGGAACTGATAGACCGCATGCGCCGCGTCACGGCGTTGGCGGCTGCGGAGCCGGTCGCAGCCCTTCGCTGACAACCCACTACCTTGTCATTGCGCGCGCAGCAATCTCGTCGACGGGCGATTGCCTGCGCGGCGGCGACGAGATTGCCTGCGCGGCGGCGACGAGACGATGGGCGATTGCCTGCGCCGCGGCGGCGACCAGATTGCTTCGTCGCTGCGCGCCTCGCAATGACAGGAGAGGTCGCCGGAAACGCCCTATTGGCGCGGGTTTTCAGCCGGTCACCGAGCGCTAGTCGCTCACCCTGCCCCGCGTCGCCTTGATCTTGCCGCGCAGAACTTTGCTGTCCACACGCTTACGTTTCGCGCTTTTGCTCGGCTTGGTCGGGCGGCGCTTTTTCGGTACCGTGGAAACGCGCAGGATCAGCTCGCGCAGGCGCTGCAAGGCCTCGGTGCGGTTGAGTTCCTGGCTGCGATGTTGTTGCGCCTTGATCACCACAACGCCCTCGCCGGTGATGCGTGAGTCACCCAGTTTGAGCAGGCGCTCCTTCCAGGCTTCGGGCAGGGACGAGGCCGCAATATCAAAGCGCAGATGAATGGCGCTCGACACCTTGTTGACGTTTTGTCCGCCTGCTCCCTGGGAGCGGGTTGCCGTCAGCTCAAATTCACTGTCGGCGATTTCAACCCCTGTTTTGATCTCGAGCATGCTCGGACTCTCCGGCTCTAAAGCTCTCAGGTTCTCAGACTCGCCGGCGCTCAGGCACCCGGACTGAGCATGAGCGCAAGCCAGCCGGCCACTGTCGCCGCAACGATGTCCTCGCGACCGCGATAAAAATGGTCGCAGTCCGGGATGATTTTTACCGTGCACGGTCCGCGTGATGTTCGCTTGAAGTCCTCCGCCGGATAACGAGCGGGATCTTCCTGGTCGCCGCGCACAAACAGGGAGGGACAGCTGATATGCGGCGCAAGGGCCAGCGTATCGGGCAATTCGGACAGCAGATCAAGAAAACTGGCCGCACTCGCCACGTACCACCATCCTGGCAGCGAGACCAGCGTGTCGCCGCGCCCGTCGGCAACCAGCGCCCGCGCCTGTGCGGTGATTTCATCGAGGCGGTCACCGGCGAGCAAGCCTGCCTTGCTCGCCCCCGGAACCATACCTGTGCCGCCGCCATGCGCCGATAGCAGCACCAAAGCAGGTGTCTGCGGATGATCCACCACGTGGCGCACCGCGAGCATACCGCCATTGCTGTGCCCGATAACCACCGGATTGGCTTGCCCGCGCGCCGCCAGCCAAGCGGCGGCCAGACGGTTGTCTTCGATGGCCTCGTGCGTGCGCTGCAGGGCACCGCCCTCGGCGGCGCGGCTATCGCGTATGGCCAGAATGTCATGCCCGCGTCGATTAAACGCGAGACAGAGCAGACCAAGCTCGGTCAGCAACGGCGGCAGGAAACGAGGCGCACCCGTGTAAAAATTCATCGTGTTACCGTGAAACAACAGCACCGCACCGGTAACCGGACGGCCCTCCGGCTCATACAAGGCGCCGTCCAGCGGCGTGGTGTCGGTGGCGATGCTGACCAAGGTGGTGCGCATGATCAGGCCCTAAAAACTCTCGTTATCGCGCAGATAGCGCCATTGCCCCTCGGGCAGGTCATGCAGCCTGACCTTGCCAATGCGGATGCGCTTGAGTCCAACAACCTTGAGTCCGACCAGCTCGCACATACGGCGGATCTGCCGCTTCTTGCCCTGGCGCAGGATAAACCGCAGCTGATCCTCATTTTGCCAGTTCACGACGGCCGGTTTGAGGGGCTCGCCATCGAGCAACAGTCCGTGTTTGAGCAGGCCAAGTCCGCGTGCATCGAGCTTGCCGGTGACGCGCACCAGGTATTCCTTTTCCATGCCCGAATTCTCGCCGATGAGCTGCTTGGCGATGCGTCCGTCCTGCGTGAACACCAGCAAGCCCTTGGAGTCGATATCGAGGCGCCCGGCAGGCGCAATACCGCGCAACTGCATGGGCGAAAACCGGATCGACGAACGATCCCCCTGAAAATGGGAGGCTTCGTCGATGATCGACACCGCCGGGCGCTGCTTGCCCTCGGGCTGCCCGGACACGTAGCCGATGGGTTTGTTGAGCAGTATGGTGACCTGCAATTTCTGGTCTTTGATCGCCGCGGAGGCCAGGGTTATTTTCTGCGACGGATCAATACGCGTGCCAAGTTCGGTGATGCGCTCACCATCGACAAACACCAAGCCACGTTCGATAAACGCATCGGCCTCGCGTCGCGAGCAAAGCCCCTGCTCGGACATCAGCTTGGACAGGCGAATTTTTTCAGTAGGACTGTTCATGGCACTGCGCTCTCACCTCAATGCACCGCAAAGCCGCTACTGGAGCGGGTTTCCAGATGATACGCTCCACCAGTGCCATTGCCGCACTCAGGCCGAATATCTGGCGACGTAAGCCTTGATCGCGGCCACATCGGCTTGCATGATCTCGACCCGTTGCGGCAAGGCCTCGATATTCTCGTAACCGACCGGACGCTCCGGCGGGCGTCCGAGCGCCTCCAGAATAGTTTCCGCGAACTTGGCCGGCAGAGCGGTCTCCAGGCAAAGCATGGGCACGCCCGGTTCGCGAAAACCCTGCGCCACCTTGATACCGTCGGCGGTGTGTGTATCAACAATGACGCCGTGCTCCTTGTGGACGCGGCGAATGGTGGCGATGCGGTCTGCGTGAGTGCTGAAGTCCGACACAAAACCGCTTTGCTCAACGTGCTTGAAATAGGCCGAATGCGACAAATCAAACTCTCCCGTCGCATCGAGCTGGCGCCACAGTTCGCGCAAGCGCGCCGGATCACGACCGACCATGTCGAAGACGTAACGCTCAAAATTCGACGCCTTGGAAATATCCATCGACGGACTGGAAGTCTCGAACACCTCGCCGCCCTTGCGAACCCGGTAGATGCCGGTGCGAAAAAATTCGTCGAGGATGTTGTTTTCGTTGGTCGCCAGCACCAGGCGCCTTACCGGCAGCCCCATGCAACGGGCAATATAGCCGGCGCAAACATTGCCGAAGTTGCCCGATGGCACGGCAAAGGACACCTGCTGGTCGTTTGACGTGGTGGCGGCAAAATAGCCCTTGAAGTAATACACCACCTGCGCGACCACGCGTGCCCAGTTGATCGAATTAACCGTGCCGATGTTCCACTTGGCCTTGAACACCGCATCGGCACTCACCGCCTTGACGATGTCCTGGCAATCATCAAACACGCCTTTGACGGCGATATTGTGGATATTGGCATCCTGCAGCGAGTACATCTGCGCCTTCTGGAAGGCGCTCATGCGGCCGTGCGGCGACAGCATGAACACGCGAATGCCCTTTTTTCCACGCATGGCGTACTCAGCCGCAGATCCGGTATCACCCGAGGTGGCGCCAAGGATATTGAGTTGCCGGCCCTGCTTCGCAAGCACGTACTCGAACAGGTTGCCAAGCAACTGCATGGCCATGTCCTTAAATGCGAGGGTCGGACCGTTCGAAAGACACAGCAGGTGCAATCCGGGCTCAAGCGTTTTCAGCGGTGTAATGTCCTCGCTGCGATAGACATCGGCGGTATAGGTCTTGTCGATGAGCGCCTTGAGGTCGGCCGCCGGAATGTCATCGGCAAACTTGGACAGCACGGCAAAGGCGAGCTCGCGGTAATTCATGCTGCGCATGGCCTGCAGTTCCGCCGCCGAAACCTGCGGATAGCTTTCGGGCAGGTAGAGGCCGCCGTCCGGGGCCAGGCCCTCGAGCAGGATTTGTGTGAAAGTCTGCGGTGTGCCGCCGCCGCGGGTGCTGATGTAACGCATCAGCTTTTACCGAGCTCCTCGAGGCGAATGCGTGTCACCTTGCTGGTCACCACGGGCAGCTTCTCAATTGCCGCAATGGCGGCGTTGACGTGTTTTTCGCGCGCCTGGTGGGTCAGCATGATGATGTCGACTTGCTCTTCACCCTCGGAGGGCTCTTTTTGCACCATGGCGTCGATGGAAATGGCGCCGTCGGCAAGAATGCGCGTGATATCGGCGAGCACACCGGGCCGGTCGAGCACGCGCATGCGCAGGTAGTAGGAAGTCACCACCTCTTCCATCGGCAGGATTACCGTCGCCGCCAGCTGGTCGGGCTGGAAGGCGAGGTGCGGCACACGCTGCTCCGGATCGGCGGTATGCATGCGCGTCACATCAACCAGGTCGGCCACCACCGCCGAGGCGGTGGGCTCGGCGCCCGCGCCGGCGCCGTAGTACATGGTGGCGCCGACGGCGTCGCCGTTTACCAGGATGGCGTTCATCACGCCCTCGACGTTGGCGATCAGCCGGCGCGTCGGAATCAGCGTCGGGTGCACGCGCAGCTCAATGCCCTCTGCCGTCTTGCGCGTGATGCCCAGCAGCTTGATCCGGTAACCGAGCTGCTCGGCATAACGGATGTCCTCCTGCGTCAGTTTGGTAATGCCCTCGGTGTAGGCTTTTTCAAACTGCATCGGAATGCCAAAGGCGATGGCCGACATGATGGTGAGCTTGTGCGCGGCGTCTATGCCTTCGATGTCGAAAGTCGGGTCCGCCTCGGCGTAGCCGAGCTTTTGCGCCTGCGCCAGCACGGTGTCGAATGACAGTCCCTTGTCGCGCATTTCCGACAGGATGAAGTTGGAGGTGCCATTGATGATGCCGGCGATCCATTCGATGCGGTTGGCCGACAGGCCTTCGCGCAGCGCCTTGATGATGGGCACGCCCCCGGCAACCGCGGCCTCGAAGGCCACCATCACGCCTTTTTTCTGCGCCGCGGCGAAAATCTCGTTGCCATGGGTGGCGAGCAAGGCCTTGTTGGCGGTGACCACGTGCTTGCCATTGGCAATCGCCTTTAACACCATGTCCTTGGCAAAGGTGTAGCCGCCGATGAGCTCAATGACGATATCGATATCCGGGTCGGTGACGACCTCGTTGGCATCCGCAGTCAGCGCAACTTTGCCGCCGGTTATTTTTTTAGCGCGCTCAAGGTCCTTGTCGGCCACCTTGGTGATGACAATGCCGCGGCCGGCGCGACGGGTGATTTCTTCCTGGTTGCGCGACAAGACCGTCCAGGTGCCAGCGCCGACGGTGCCAATGCCAAGCAAACCTACGTGTATGGGTTTCATGTTCTTTATTGAGTAAAGGTAAGGGTTCAGGCATGCCGTTTTCGGTAGCCATCGAGAAAGCGCGCGATACGGCCTATCGCCTCGGTCAGGTCGTCGCTATTGGGCAGGAATACGATGCGCAGGTGATCCGGATTAGGCCAGTTGAAGCCGGTGCCCTGTACCACCAGCACTTTTTCCTGCTCCAGCAGTTCAAGAATAAATTGCTGGTCGTCCTTGATCGGATACATTTTCAGGTCGAGGCGCGGGAACAGATATAACGCCGCCTTGGGCTTGAAACAGCTCACGCCGGGAATCTGCGTGATAAGCGCATGCGCAAGGTCGCGCTGGCGGCACAGCCTGCCCCCGGGCGCCACCAGATCGTTGATGCTTTGGTAACCGCCCAGCGCAGTCTGAATGGCGTACTGCCCCGGAACGTTGGCGCAAAGCCGCATCGAGGCAAGGATATTCAGTCCCTCGATGTAGTCCTGGGCGTGGCGCTTGTCGCCCGAGACGATCATCCAGCCGCTGCGATAGCCGCAGGCGCGGTAGTTCTTTGACAGGCCGTTGAAGGTGACAAACAGCACGTCATCGGCCAGCGAGGCAATCGAGACGTGCTTTTCACCGTCGTAGAGCGTCTTGTCGTAGATCTCGTCGGCAAACACGATCAACTCGTTCTGGCGGGCGATTTCGACGATCTCGCGCAGCATTTCCACCGGATAGAGCGCGCCGGTCGGGTTGTTCGGGTTGATGACCACAATGGCGCGGGTGCGCGGGGTGATTTTTTTGCGTATGTCATCGAGGTCGGGCAGCCAGCCCGCCCCCTCGTCGCACAGGTAGTGTCGCGGCGTACCGCTGGCCAGGCTCACGGCGGCGGTCCACAGCGGGTAGTCGGGCGCGGGCACCAGTACCTCGTCGCCGTCGTTCAGGAGGCCTTGCATCACCATCACGATGAGTTCAGACACGCCGTTGCCGATGAAAATATCATCCAGCGTGACACCGCTTATGCCTTTTTCCTGACTGTAATGCATGATCGCCTTGCGCGCGGCGAACAGGCCCTTGGAGTCGGAATAGCCCGATGCGTTGGGCAGGTTGACAATAACGTCCTGACGGACCTCGTCGGGCGCGTCAAAACCAAATGAAGCCAGGTTACCGATGTTCAGTTTGAGGATGCGGTGCCCCTCCTCCTCCATCTGCTTGGCGCGGACCATCACCGGGCCGCGAATGTCGTAGCAAACATCGGAAAGCTTGGCGGACTTGCGTATGGGTTTGAGCATGGCTTGCGTTGTTGTTTTCTGTGTCGGTTAAGGGGGGCAAGCGGCCCGAAGCAGCAGGCCGTCCTTACGAAACATATCCTTGATGCCGTGCACGGCCTGGCGCGTACTCGCCTCATTTTCATGCAGCGAAAAACGCAGGTGTCCGTCGACGAATTCGCCAAAACCAATGCCCGGCGACACCGCCACTTTCGCATCCTGCAATACCTTTTTGGCAAACTCGAGCGCGCCCATGGCGCGGTAGGGCTCGGGAATCCTTGGTTTGTCGACGATGTGCTGCGGCGTGGCGCCGTCCGGGTTGCCCATGCTCATATCGATGATGTCCTCGCCGCGATGGCGTGCGGCCATCTTCAACTCGTTGGACGTGTTGAATACGTAAGGCGGCAGACGCTTGATGCGGGAAAATGCGCGCATGGTGGCAGGGATATTGTTTTAGTTAATGATTGCTGCGCTGCAAACCAGCTGGCATGATCCCCGCTGTCGCTTGCTCTAGCCATTAAAAGCATGGAAAGTGACAATAATATCCGATACTTAGCTACGCATCAAATGGTCGCCAAGCCTTTCCTTCCGGAAATCTCCCGGCACTATCAGGAAGCGCTGCCCAGTCTATAAAGTTATAATGATTTCCGTTGCTTACGTAGACAAAGATTCCCATTTCGTGAAACTTCACCTTGCCGGCCCCGCCGGGTTGAATACCTTTACCGGCTACGGCCTCGGCTATGTGAGCGTCAACGCCGAACGCAGGGAAAAAAGCATCGTCGTCCTGCCCGACCAGCTGCTGTTCGATTGCCCCCCCTCCTGCTTTGAGGAATTGTCCGCGAGCCACCTGCAAGAGCTGCTCGCCCTGCGTCCGGAGATTGTCCTGCTGGGCACCGGGGAACAGCAGCGCTTTCCCCGCGCCGAAGTCACCCACCCCCTTGTCGAGGCCGGCATCGGGGGCGAGGCCATAACCACGCAGGCCGCCTGCCGCACCTATAACACCTTGGTGGCCGAGGAACGCAGGGTCGCCGCCACCCTGCTGCTGGCCTGATGACGATGCCCGCCTTTCCCTCGCGCAAGTCGCTGCTGCTGCTGCTTGCGCTACTCCTCCTCAGCTGGTTCGGCACCCTCGATTACCGCGACCTCATCCGCCCGGACGAAGGCCGTTACGCTGAAATCGCGCGCGAAATGGCGGTAAGCGGTGACTGGGTCACGCCGCGGATGAACGGCTACAAATATTTCGAAAAACCGGCGCTGCAATACTGGGCCACCGCCGCGGCCTACAATATTTTCGGCATTAACGAGTGGACCTCGCGCCTGTGGGCGGCCCTCACCGGCTTTGCCGGGATCCTGCTGGTGGCTTACACCGGCCTGCGCCTGTACGGGCGCGAAGCCGGCCTATATGCGGCGGCGGTGAGCGCAAGCAGTTTTCTTTACGTCTTCATTTCCCAGGCCAATACCCTGGACATGGGGCTGACGTTTTTCCTCACCGCAGCGGTCTGTTCCTTTGTGCTGGCGCAATTTGACGGCCAGACCGACAAAGGGCGGCGCGCCTGGATGCTCGCGGCCTGGGCGGCGGCGGCCCTGGCGGTGCTGTCCAAAGGGCTGATCGGCCTGCTCCTGCCCGGCGGCGCGCTGTTTTTTTACGTCCTCATCCAGCGTGACTGGCGTCGCATTCCGATGCTGCACCCGGCCGCCGGCATGGCCGTGTTCCTCGCCATCGCCGCGCCCTGGTTCATTGTGGTGTCACTGCGCAATCCGGAATTTTTCCAATTCTTTTTCATCCAGGAACATTTCGAACGTTTTCTCACCAAGGATCACGGCCGTTACCAACCGGCCTGGTATTTCATCCCGGTGTTGGCCGGCGGCATGGTGCCCTGGACACTGGCGCTGCTACCGGCGCTCGCGCGCTCGTGGCGCGCCGAGCCGGTACGCTTCCAGTCGACCCGCTTTATGCTGATCTGGTGCGTGTTCACCTTTGTCTTTTTCTCCGCCTCCAGTTCCAAGCTGGCGTCCTACATCCTGCCAATCTTCCCGGCGCTCGCCCTTTTGATCGGCCGCCATCTCGCGCTCGCGAGCCGGCGCACGCTTTTCTGGCAATTGCTGCCATTCAGCCTCGTCGGCATCGCCACCATTTTTCTCGCCCCCATGGCCACCGAGTGGAGCAGCCCGGAACTGCCACGGGAGTCTCTGCTCAACTACATCCCCTGGTTGGTGTTGACGGGTGTCGCCCTGCTCGCCGGCGCGGTGCTTTTCTGGATGTTCGAAAAGCAGGGCCGCCGCAGCGCAGCGGTCATCGCATTTTCAGCCGGCGGGCTGGCCACCGCCCTCTTTCCGGCGATCGGGCACAACACCATGTCCTCGGTATACTCGGCCTCGCAGATCGTGCAGAAAATACGCCCGCTGCTGCGGCCGGATACGCCTTTTTACTCAGTGAGCACCTTTGACCATACGCTGCCTTTTTACCTCGGACGCACCGTGACCATGGTGAGTTACAAGGACGAGCTGTCGAGTGCCATCGGCTGGGAGCCGAAAGACTACCTCCCCGATTACGCCAGCTTCGCCAAGGCCTGGGAGGCGGACGCCGCGCCCTTTGCCATGTTCGCCCCCGACGACCTGGAGGGCTTTCGCAAAGCCTTTCCGGTCCCGATGGTGGAGGTGGCACGCGACGTGCGGCGAGTGATTGTCACCAAACCGGTGAACAAACCGATAAGCGAACCGGTGAGAAAACTCCCGGCCAAAACCCCATGAACGCCGTCAGCTTTTCATTAATCCTGCTCGGCGTGCTGCTCAATGCCGCGGCACAATTGCTGCTCAAGGCCGGCACCAACGCCATCGGGCGCTTTGATTTCTCGTTCGACAACCTGATACCAGTGGGCATGAAGTTCGCCTTTGAACCGCACATCGCCGGTGGCATGGCATGTTATGTGGTGAGCCTGGTGGTCTGGATCATGGCCTTGTCGCGCGTCGAGGTGAGCATCGCCTACCCGATGTTGTCGATAGGCTATGTCGCCAATGCCATCGCCGCCTGGTACTTTTTTGGCGAAGCCGTCAGTGTGATGCGCCTCGCCGGGATAGGCGTCATCATCATCGGCGTGTACATCGTCGCACGCTCCTGATGGACTACCTGCCGTTCAGGCGCCCGGCCATAGACGGAGCGACCATCGCCGGTGTCGCCGACGTCCTGCGCTCGGGCTGGATTACAGCAGCCCGCAGGTAAAGGCCTTTGAGGCAAGATTGTCCGCGTATTTCGGCGGACGCCCGGTGCGCAACCTCAATTCGGGCACCGGCACGCTGGAAGTCGCCCTCGCACTGGCCGGTGTGGGCACCGCGAGGTCAGCACTCGTCCGCTTCGGCGAGCTTGCGTAAATCCAGGTTGACGAACCACAACAGCGCGACCACGGCGCGCAGCCAAGCGATATGCGATTTCGAAAAACAACACCCGGTATTCGGCATGCGACTGACCGGTCAGGAATCGGCTGGCACATCGCCGTCGTCGATCCAAGCGTCGAACAGCGTGTAGGCCACCGCGAGCACAACCGGACCGACGAAAATACCTACCAGTCCGGCGGACAACAATCCGCCGATCACGCCGGCAAGAATCAGCAGCAGAGGCAAATCGGCCCCCATGCGGATGAGCATGGGCCGCAGCACGTTATCCAGGCTGGTGACGATCACTGTCCATACCAGCAAAAACGTACCCCATCCGGATTGATCGCTCCAGTAAAGCCACACAACGGCGGGTACCAGGACCAGGGAGGGACCCAGTTGCGCAATGCACAGCATGAACATCACGGCGGTAAGCAAAAATGTCAACGGCACCCCCGCCACGGCTAGGCCTATACCGCCAAGCACGGACTGGACCGCGGCGGTAATCCCGACCCCCAGGGCCACTGCGCGTATCGCTTCTCCAGCAAGACCGATGGCGGACTCGCCTCGCGCGCCACCCAGTCGATGGCCAAACCGCCTTATCGCGGTTGCGGCGTGCTCACCGCTGGCATACATCATGGCGCTGAGGGCAACGGTAAGGAGGAACTGTGCTACCACAATGCCGATTCCGCCCACCTCGGCAGCCACCCACTTGGCTGTGCTACCGGCGTAAGGCGCTAACTTGGCAATAAGCTCATGCATCCCGGTGTCGGCAAGACGATGCCATGCCTTGGCCGCCTGCTCCCCCACAAACGGCAGTTCCCCAACCCAGGCTGGTGTGGGCGGCACGTGAAACCCCGACAGTGAACTCAACCACTCCTTGATGTTTTCGGCGTTGCCAAGAATGGTGGCGATGGCCAGCAACAAAGGCACAACGAACAACAACAGCACGAGCAAGGTCATGACCAGCACCGCAAGACTGCGCCTTCCCCAAAGCCGGTGCTGCACCCGCAGCATCACCGGCCAGGTCGCGACAACAATCATCGTCGCCCATATTATCGAGGGCAAAAATGGGGCGAGGATCCAGAGCGTTGCGACGATCAATCCGCCGATAAACAGCACTGACAGGGTCGTACGGGTGAGATCTTGCTTGATTGGGCTCATCGTCAAGGTTTCAGGCCGAAGCCGTCAGAAATCGAATTCAATTGTTCCCGATGTTATCCCAGGCCGGTGACGGGTGACTCAAAAATAGAATCCACACACATAAAAGCACGCTCGCACAACTCTAGCCGGCATCGCAACTATTAAGACTTTAGGCGACGTCGCGACACTCCTGCCGGGATTAAGAAGTTATAATGATATCCGTTGCTTACGTAGAAAAAGACCCCCCATTTCGTGAAACTCCACCGTGCCGGCCCTGCCGCGTTCAACACCTTTACCGGTTATGGCACAGGCTACGTGCAGCTTAATACGGAGCGCAGGGACCGCAGTCTCATCGTCATGCCCGAACAAGTGCTGCTCGACTGGGCACCTGCCCGCTTCGAGGATTTGTCTGCAGACCACTGGGCGACCCTGATCGCCCTGAGCCCCGAAATCGTGCTCCTGGGAACCGGCGAAGAGCAGAGGTTCCCGCGTCCGGAGACCCTGCGTCCACTCACTCAGGCAGGAATAGGCGTCGAGGTAATGACCGTAAAAGCGGCATGCCGTACCTACAATATTCTTGTCGCAGAGGAACGCAGGGTCGCCGCCGCCCTGCTGCTGGGTTGATGCCCCAATCGCCGCTGCTCTCACGCAAGTCAATGCTGGCGCTTGCCGCCATCCTAGCCTTCTCCTGGTTCGTCACGCTTGACTACCGCGACTTGATCCGTCCCGACGAGGGACGATACGCCGAGATCGCGCGCGAAATGTTCGTAACAGGGGACTGGATGACCCCCAGGCTGAACGGCTTCAAGTATTTCGAAAAACCGGCGCTGCAATACTGGGCGACCGCAGCCGCCTTCAGCGCATTTGGCGTGCACGAGTGGACTGCAAGGCTCTGGGCAGCGCTAACGGGATTAACCGGGATTTTCATGGTCGGTTTCACCGGCTCGCGGCTATACGGTCGCGCGGCGGGACTCTATGCAGCGGCAATAAGCGCAAGCTGCGTCCTCTATGTGTTTGTCGGGCACCTCAATACGCTCGACATGGGCCTGAGCTTTTTCCTCTGCATGTCCGTATGCGCATTTGTCATCGCGCAGCAGGATACCCAGAGCGATCGCCGGAGACGCGCGTGGATGTTGCTGGCCTGGGCTTCGGCGGCACTGGCCGTCCTGTCAAAAGGACTCATTGGGATACTGCTTCCCGGCGGTGCGCTGCTCCTTTACATCCTCCTGCAGCGTGACTGGGGGCGGCTGCGGCAATTGCATTTACTGAGTGGGACCGCGCTCTTTATCGCGATTTCGGCCCCCTGGTTCATCCTCGTCTCGCTCGCCAATGCAGAATTCTTCCGTTTCTTTTTCATCCACGAGCACTTCGAGCGCTTCCTGACCAAGACACATGGCCGCTACCAGCCGGCCTGGTATTTCGTTCCGATATTGCTTGGCAGCATGGTTCCCTGGACGCTGACAATGATCCCCGCACTCGCCCGCTCCTGGCGTGTCGAAGCCACACGCTTCCAACCGGCGCGGTTTTTGCTGATTTGGTGTGCGTTCACCTTCGCATTTTTTTCCGCTTCCGGTTCAAAACTCCCACCCTACATCCTGCCCATGATCCCCGCGCTGGCGCTGCTGATGGGACGCTACCTGAGCATAGCCGGCGGACGTGCGTTAATCTGGCAAGTAGTTCCGATCGGGGCCCTGGGTATCGCGATCATGCTGTGGGTGCCCTACGGCGCACAACAGGGCAGCGATGAGTTACCCGCAGAGCTGCTGCGCTTGTACATGCCCTGGTTGATCGCCTCCGGCGGCGCACTTTTGTCGGGCGCGGCGCTGTTTGTGTGGCTTGAAAGCCGCGGGCTTCGCCCGGCGGCGGTGATAGCCCTTGCCGGCTGCAGCCTGGCAGCAACGCTGATTGCGTTGTGCGGCCACAACACCCTCTCCCCGACCTATTCGACCTACCAGATGGTGCAGAAAATAAGCACGCAACTCAGGCCAGACACGCCCTTTTACACCGTCAACACGTTTGACCATACACTGCCGTTTTATCTTGGACGCCCCGTTACCATGGTGATCTACAAGGACGAGCTTGACGTGCCCATCTCGTGGGAACCGGAAAAATTCCTTCCGGACTACGCTGCGTTTGCACGCGCATGGCAGGCCGACGCAGCGCCCTTCGCACTATTCGCGCCTAAAGACCTCGATGATTTTCGCAGCCACTTCCCGCTGCCGATGGTGGAAGTGGCGCGTGACCACCGACGCGTCGTTGTTAAAAAACCATGAACGCCACAAGCCTGACCCTGATACAGCTGGGAGTGGCCCTCAACGCCGCGGCCCACCTGCTGCTCAAAGCAGGGACGAACGCCATCGGCCCGTTTCAATTTGCCATGGACAGTCTCATCCCGGTTCGATTGAAATGCGCCTTCGAACCGCATATTGCCGCCGGGCTGGTCTGTCACGTGCTCGGCCTTGCGGTCTGGGTGCTCGCGCTATCTCGCGTGGAAGTCAGTATTGCCTACCCGATGCTCTCCATCGGTTACGGCCTCAACGCAATAGCCGCTCGCTACCTGTTCGGCGAGGCGGTGGGTATGATGCGCCTTGCCGGAATCGGCGTCATCATAATCGGTCTTTATGTCGTGGCGAGATCCTGATGAACTATCTTCCCTTTACCCGCCCCACCATCGATGAGGCCACCATCAGCGGCGTAGCTGACGTCCTGCGCTCCGGCTGGATAACCAGCGGCCCGCAGGTGAAGGCCTTCGAGGCAAGGCTTTCGGCTTATTTCGGCGGGCGACCGGTGCGCAGCGTGAATTCGGGAACCGGTACGCTCGAACTCGCCCTTGCCGTGGCCGGAGTGGGCAGCGGCGACGAGGTCATTACCACCCCGCTCTCCTGGGTCGCCACCGCGAACGTGGTCTTGCGCGCGGGCGCGCGTCCGGTTTTTGTCGACATCGACCCCGCAACGCGCAACATCGATCTGTCACTCGTCAAGGCGGCCGTGACAGCCAAAACAAAGGCGATCATTCCGGTGGATCTCGCCGGCCTGCCCGTAGACCGCGATCAGTTGTACGCCATTGCAACAAAACACAGCCTCCGCATCATCGAGGACGCAGCGCAAAGCATGGGAGCTTCCTGGAAGGGGCGCCGTATCGGCAGCTTCGGCGACCTCGTATCTTTCAGTTTTCACGCCAACAAGAATATGACGACAACCGAGGGTGGATGCCTTGTCATCAACGACGAGCGCGAAGCCGAACTGGTCACACAACTACGCTTGCAGGGCGTGGTCCGCGCACCCGACGGAGAACAGGATGTCGAAGTGGCCGGCGGCAAGTACAACATGACCGACGTGGCGGCGCGCATCGGGCTGGGACAGATCGAACTGCTCGACGCATTCAATACCAAGCGGCGCGAGTTGGCACGCCACTACTTCACCACCTTCGACCGTGAGCTGGGCTGCGGGCTGCCCCCCGAGGATTTTGAGAACTCCAACTGGCACATGTTCCAGGTCACGCTGCCGCTCTCCCGCATGAATATCAGCCGCGGCGCCTTTATAAAGGCCATGCACGATTCTGGCATCGGTACCGGCGTGCATTATCCAGCCATGCACTTGTTCACACTGTACCGGAACCTGGGCTGGAAAAAAGGTGACTTCCCCCATGCTGAGGCGGCCGGAGCCAGTATCCTGACCCTGCCGCTATTTCCAGCGATGAGTCTCGCCGATGTCGAACGGGTGTGCGACACTTGCGCCCGGATTCTCAGGCAACACTCCACATGACATCAACGACGCCCCCATCGCAGCCGCCCCGACGCTTGTCCATCGTCATCCCGGTCTACAACGAAGAGGCCGGACTCGCCCCGCTGTTCGCACGTCTTTACCCGGCGTTGGACCAACTCGGTGAATCCTACGAAGTCATTTTCGTCAACGACGGCAGCCGCGACCGCTCAGTCGCACTGCTGCGCGAGCAGTTCCAGAAACGCCCGGATGTGACGCGCGTGGTGTTGTTCAGCGGCAATTACGGCCAGCACATGGCCATCATGGCGGGCTTCGCGCAATGCCGTGGCGAGCGCGTGGTCACCCTGGATGCGGACCTGCAGAACCCTCCGGAAGAAATAGTAAAACTGCTGAAAAAAATGGATGAAGGCCACGATTACGTTGGCAGCATCCGCCTGAACCGGCAGGACACGGCTTTCCGCCGCATCGCATCCCGCGCCATGAATTCCCTGCGCGAACGCATCACGCATATCCAGATGACCGACCAGGGATGCATGCTGCGCGCCTACGGCCGCGACATCGTCGATGCGATAAACGATTCGCGCGAGGTAAATACCTACATTCCCGCCCTCGCCTATTCCTTTGCGCACAATCCCGCAGAGGTCGAAGTCGAGCATGAGGAACGCATGGCCGGAGAGTCCAAGTATTCGCTCTACAGCCTGATCCGTCTCAACTTCGACCTTGTCACCGGATTCTCGCTGGCGCCGTTGCAGGTGTTTTCGCTCATAGGCATCGCGATTTCGCTGCTGTCATTCACCTTTGTAGTCCTTCTGGCGGTGCGTCGCGTCCTGATTGGGCCGGAAGCCGAGGGACTGTTTACGCTCTTTGGCATCGCCTTTTTTCTCATCGGCCTAACCCTGTTCGGCATTGGCTTGCTGGGCGAGTATGTCGGACGCATCTACCAGCAGGTGAGGCAACGCCCCCGATACATCGTGCAAGCCATCCTGGAAAAGAAGGATGACAAGTAAAGCCGTCGTCTTCGCGTACCATGACATCGGAGTACGCTGCCTCAAGGTGCTTATCGAGCAGGGGGTCAAGGTCGCGTTGGTCGTCACCCATGAGGACAATCGGGCCGAGCGCATCTGGTTTGGGAGTGTGGCGGAACTCGCTGCGGCCAATGGCATTGAAACCTGCACGCCCGAAGACCCGAACACACCCGAATTCATCGCACGCATCTCGGCAATGGCACCCGATTTCCTGTTTTCCTTCTACTATCGGCTGATGCTCTCACCCGAGCTGCTCGCCACTGCGCGCCGCGGCGCATTTAACATGCATGGATCGCTGCTGCCCAAATATCGCGGGCGTGTTCCGGTGAATTGGGCAGTGCTGCACGGCGAGACCGAAACCGGCGCCACCTTGCACGAAATGATCGCAAAACCCGACGCCGGACGCATCGTCGGTCAGCAAGCCGTAACGATAGCACCCGACGAACAGGCACTTGAGGTGTTCCGCAAAGTGAGTGACGCAGCCGAGGCACTGCTGCGTCGCTGCCTGCCCGACCTCGAAAATGGCACTGCCGTGCTGCAAGAACAATCTCTGGCGCAGGGCGGCTATTTTGGCGGACGCAAGCCCGCCGATGGACGCATCGACTGGAGATGCCCGGCACAGGAGATACACAACCTTGTTCGCGCTGTCGCCCCCCCTTATCCTGGCGCCTTTACCGAAATCGACGGCAAACCGCTATTCATTCACCGTACCAGCTTGGAAGCCGGCGGCAGAACATGCGGAACAGCCCCAGGCTTTTATGCCAGCAAGTTCGGCGTGGATGCCCTATGCGCTGACGGACGTTTTCTTGCCCTACTTGAAATGCAATACGAGGACAAGCCTTTCACCCCGGCGGACTTTCTGGCACGCTTCGGCGCGCGGCCTGTTCCGCTCCCTTTGAGCTGAAACCATGAAAAAAATCCTTATCCTCGGCGTCAACGGCTTTATCGGCCACCACCTGTCCAAACGCATCATCGAGACCACCGACTGGGAGGTCTACGGCATGGACATGCAAACGGAGCGCATCACCGACCTCCTGGCGGAAAAACGCTTTCACTTTTTCGAGGGCGATATCACCATCAACCACGAATGGATTGAGTACCACATTCGCAAGTGCGACGTGGTGCTGCCCCTGGTGGCCATTGCCACCCCGGCAACCTACGTCAAAGAGCCGCTGCGCGTGTTTGAACTCGATTTTGAGGCCAACCTTCCGATCGTGCGCGCCTGCGTAAAGCGCAAGAAGCGCCTGATTTTTCCATCCACCTCCGAGGTCTACGGCATGAGCCGCGACAAGGCCTTTGATCCGGAAAACTCCGAGCTGGTGCTCGGGCCGATCAACAAACCGCGCTGGATCTATTCCTGCTCCAAGCAGTTGATGGACCGCGTCATCCACGCCTACGGCATGGAGCAAGGCCTCGACTACACGCTTTTCCGCCCGTTCAACTGGATAGGCTCCGGGCTCGACTCGATCAATACCGCCAAAGAGGGCAGCTCGCGAGTCATCACGCAATTCCTTGGTCATATCGTTCGCGGCGAGCCGATAAAACTGGTTAACGGCGGCCGCCAGAAACGCGCGTTTACCTATATTGACGACGGCATCGATGCGCTGATTAAAATCATCGCAAACAAAAACGAGGTCGCGAGCGGACAGATTTACAACATCGGCAATCCGCGTAACAATTATTCAGTGAAGGACTTGGCGGACATGATGCTCAAGCTCGCACTGAGCTACCCCGAGTACCAGCCCACCGCGCGCAAGGTGAAAATGGTCGTCACAACGGCGGACAAGTACTACGGCAAGGGCTATCAGGACGTGCAAAATCGCGTTCCGAAAATCACCAACACCATGCGTGACCTCGATTGGCGCCCACGCGTCAACATGCAGCGCGCGCTCAAAAATATTTTTGACGCCTACCGCGGGCATTTTGCAGAGGCGCGGCACCTCGTTGACTAGCAGAGGCACAGTGACGACACGCCAGGGGCCTTTTCCATGGCGAAAAACTCTGCGCCGCGTTCCCCGCTGTAGCGGTCACGTCCAACACCACCCCTGTTTCGGCGGCGCCTGAACAATGAAACTCGCCTTAAAAATTGATGTCGACACCTATCGCGGCACCCGCGAAGGAGTCCCGCGTTTGCTCGACATGCTGAAAAAGCATAATGCGCAGGCAACTTTCCTGTTCAGCCTCGGGCCGGACCATACCGGCCGGGCGATAAAACGCGTGCTGCGTCCAGGCTTCATGAAAAAGGTGTCGCGCACTTCGGTGCTTGAACACTACGGCCTCAAGACCTTGCTTTATGGAACGCTGCTTCCTGCACCGGATATCGGACGCGCCTGCGCACAACTAATGCGCCGGGTGAGGGACGAAGGTCACGAAGTCGGCATTCATACCTGGGATCATGTACGCTGGCAGGATTCCGTGGCAGGCGCAGACGCAGCATGGACGCTTGCCGAAATGCAGCGCGCCTGCACGCGATTCGAGGAGATCTTCGGCGAGGCGGCGAAAGTGCACGGGGCCGCCGGCTGGCAGATGAACATACACGCGCTACGACTAACGCAGCGGCTCGGATTTGACTACTGCTCGGACAGTCGTGGCGACGAGCCGTTCATCCCGATTTGGAACGCTGAAATAATCGCCTGCCCCCAACTGCCGACCACACTACCGACGCTGGACGAGCTGATCGGACTGGGCGGCATCACTCCCGCCACGGCGGCACAGCACTTGCTCCGGCTTACCACCGCACCGCCGATCAACGGGCATGTCTACACCCTGCATGCCGAACTGGAGGGCGGAAAGCTGGCAGATACCTTTGACGCCTCACTCTCGGGTTGGAAAGCACAGGGATATGAGCTCGTTGCAATGCGCGCGCTGCGCAAGGACCTCGACTTGAAGACGCTCCCCCGCCGCGTGATCCAGTACGCCCAGATTGCCGGCAGGTCAGGTACTCTGACCATGGCGGGGCCGGAGTTTCTTGCGGCATAAAAGTGTCATTATTTTGCGCTTGCCAAGTGCGGCGAATTTGTGAAGAATGAAGGCGTTACTTTTTTACAAATCAAAAATTAGAAAACATTTAATGCCGAATCAAGCAATTAAAGACTTTTCCCTGCAAGGCACAGGCGGCCCCTTCAAGCTGTCGGCTCTCAAAAATAAATTCCTCATTGTCTATTTTTATCCCAAGGACAACACCCCCGGGTGCACAACCGAGGGGCAGCAATTCCGCGACCTGTACGCGGACTTCAAGAAAGCGGGCTGCGAAATCATCGGAATCTCGCGCGACAGCCTGAAGTCTCATATCAACTTCAAGGCAAAACAGGCGTTCCCCTTCGAACTTCTCGCCGATGAGGAGGAACTGGCCTGCAACCAGTTCGCAGTGATGAAAATGAAAAACATGTACGGCAAGCAGGTACGCGGCATCGAGCGCAGCACCTTCCTGCTGGACGCCCATCACGCTATAGTCCGGGAATGGCGTGGTGTGAAAGTTCCCGGCCACGTGACCGAGGTACTGGACTTTGTTAAAACACTCTGAGTCGTCCTATCCGACCGCAGAAGCTGATTTGTCCCCCACACCCACCTCCTCACGAAAACCGCGCGCCGGCAAGCGCGTACAGACGAAACTCTTCGTCCTCGACACCAATGTATTGATGCATGATCCGACGAGCCTTTTCCGGTTCGAGGAGCACGACATCTTCCTGCCGATGATGACGCTGGAAGAACTCGACAGCAATAAAAAGGGCATGTCCGAGGTCGCGCGCAACGCGCGCCAGGCCAGCCGCTTCCTTGACGAGATCGTCAGCGGTTCGGGCAACAAGATCAAGTCGGGCATCCCGCTCAAACGCAGCCGCACCGACACCGCCACCGGGCACCTGTTCCTGCAAACCGAGGCCATCAGCGGACACCTGCCCGCCAACCTGCCCATAGGCAAGGCCGACAACCAGATCATCGGCGTGGTGATGTACCTGCAGCAAAAAATCCCGCAGCGCCAGGTCATCCTGGTGTCCAAGGACATCAACATGCGCATCAAGGCGCATGCGCTCGGACTCGCCGCCGAGGACTATTTCAACGACAAGGTCCTCGAAGACACCGACCTCTTGTACACCGGCGTTCGCGCGTTGGCGGACGATTTCTGGGATTTGCACGGCAAGGACATGGAGTCCTGGAAAAAGGACGGTCGCACCTTCTACCGTGTCCGGGGACCGCTTTGCCCACAGCTTCTGGTCAACGAATTCATCTACCAGGACGGCGAACAGCCGCTGCATGCCGTGGTGCGCGAGGTCGCCGGCAAGACCGCCGTGCTTGAAACCGTCCGTGACTTCACCTATGCGAAAAATGCCGTGTGGGGCATCAATATGCGCAATCGCGAACAAAACTTCGCGATGAACCTGCTGATGGATCCGGAGATCGACTTTGTCACGCTGCTCGGTCAGGCCGGCACCGGCAAGACGCTGATGACGCTCGCCGCCGGACTGATGCAAACACTTGAAGACAAACTCTACTCGGAAATCATCATGACCCGGGTGACTGTTCCGGTTGGGGAGGACATCGGCTTCCTGCCGGGCACCGAAGAGGAGAAAATGACGCCGTGGATGGGCGCGTTGGAGGACAACCTCGACGTACTCAACAAGACCGACGATGAGGCCGGGGAATGGGGCCGCGCGGCGACGCGAGATCTCATTCGTTCTCGCATCAAGATCAAGTCGCTGAACTTCATGCGCGGCCGGACTTTTCTGAACAAGTTCCTGATTATTGACGAGGCGCAGAACCTGACGCCCAAACAGATGAAAACACTCATCACGCGCGCCGGTCCCGGTACCAAGGTGGTGTGCCTGGGTAATATCGCCCAAATCGACACGCCCTACCTCACCGAGGGTTCGTCAGGACTGACCTATGTCGTCGACCGCTTCAAGGGCTGGGCCCACTCGGGACACATCACGCTGCAGCGTGGCGAGCGCTCGCGGCTTGCCGACCAGGCCGCCGAAGTGCTTTGACCCGCAGGTATGCTCACCGGCGCAGGCATGAAACGGCATGCGCCTTTTTTATGAAACCAATTCACCGGGAACAAAGGGAAACAAAATGAATTTCACACTGCGCCTGCTGGTCATTCTGTCCGTCCTGTGGACTTTCAACGCCACCGCGCAGCAAACGCCGCCACAGGACTACGAACCCAAAGTCGGTCAGTCCGGCAAGGACGTGATCTGGGTACCGACACCGGATGACGTGGTCGAGCGCATGCTGCGCATGGCCAAAGTCACGGCCAAAGATTACGTCGTAGACCTCGGCGCCGGCGACGGCAAGATCGCCATCGTCGCTGCAAAGCTGTTCAAGGCGCGCGCACTGGGCGTCGAGTACAACCCGGAGTTTGCGCGCTTCGCCCAGGGCAACGTGATCAAGGCCGGCGTCGCCGACAGGGCGAAGGTCATAGAAGGCGATATTTTCGTCACCGACTTTACCGAGGCGAACGTCGTCACAATGTATTTGCTGCCGCACCTCAACCTGAAACTTCGTCCGCAGTTGCTGACGATGCGGCCTGGCACCCGCATCGTCACCCACTCGTTCAACATGGACGACTGGGAACCGGATGACCACTCGTCGGTGAACGGACGCGATGTCTATCTGTACATCATCCCCGCAACCGCCATGGGCCAGTGGATCACGGAAGCGCACACCGGAAAAACCAAGGAAACGTTCGAATTGTCGTTCATGCAGCGCTACCAGAAACTCGAAGGCGGCGCGCAGTTCGGCACACTGCGCGCGGGACTGCGCGATGCACGGATGAACGGCAGCGACATCCGCTTTTCATTCATGGACCAGCAGGGAATGCGCCGGGATTACACCGGCAAGATCAGTGGTCCGCGCATGCAGGGAACCTTTGTCACCGACACGGGTAAAAAAGGCCGCTGGAGCGCCGTGCGCAAATAGGTTCGCCGGATCCCGACCTTGCGCAGGGCTAGTATGCGCCGCCGTAGTCGTCGCGGTGTGCTGCGTTGGTAAAGCGCGTGTGCTGCCCCTGGAAGGTCAGGTGCACGGTACCGATGGGGCCGTTACGCTGCTTGCCGATGATAATTTCGGCTTCGCCCGTTTTCGGGTTTTCCTTGTTGTAAACCTCATCCCGGTAAATGAACAAGATCACGTCGGCGTCCTGCTCTATGGCACCCGATTCGCGCAGGTCCGACATCACCGGGCGCTTGTCATTGCGATTTTCGAGGCTGCGGTTGAGCTGGGACAGCGCGATGACCGGAACTTCAAGCTCCTTTGCCAGCGCTTTTAGCGAGCGTGATATTTCGGAAATCTCAGTCGCCCGGTTTTCGCTTTTACCGTTGGTCGCCGACATCAACTGCAGATAGTCAACGATGATCAGATGCAGGCCGCCGTACTGCCGGTGCAGGCGCCGCGCCCTCGCCCTCAGTTCGAGCGAATTGAGGGCCGGCGTCTCATCGATATGAATGGGTGCTGCCTGCAGCTTTCCAACCGCCGTGGCGAACTCCGACCAGTCCTCGTCCGTCAGATGGCGGCCGGTGCGCAGTTTGCCCTGGTCGACGCGGCTTATCGAGCCGAGCATGCGTAGTGCGAGCTGCGACCCCGACATTTCCATGCTGAACACGCCGACCGGCAGGCCGTTGTGCACGCCGACGTGCTCGGCGATGTTCAGCGCGAACGCGGTCTTGCCCATGCTCGGGCGACCGGCAACAATGACGAGATCGCCTTTTTGCAGGCCAGCGGTCATTTTATCAAGGTCAATCCAGCCCGTTGGCACGCCGGTGATCCCCGACTCGTTGCCGCTGCGGTGCAACTCGTCGACGTATTTTTGCACCGCCGGCGCCAGCACGGACATCGGTACAAAACCCTGTTTACCGCGCGAACCGGCCTCCGCGATCTGGAATATCTTGGACTCGGCCTCGTCGACTATCTGGTCGACGTCCTTGCCCATGGGCGACAAGGCTGCGTCGGAGATCTCGTTGGCCGTGGCGATCAGGCGGCGCAGGGTGGCGCGCTCGCGCACGATCTCGCCGTAGCGGCGGATGTTGTGTGCGGACGGTGTATTGCGCGCCAATTCGCTGAGGTAGGCGATGCCGCCGACGCGCTCCTTGTCGTCGCTGGCGTCAATGGAATCGGAGACCGTCAGCACGTCCGCCGGCTTGCTGCGCTCGATCAGCCGCTGGATGTGCATGTAGATGCGGCGATGCTCGTCACGGTAAAAGTCGTCTGCCGCCACCACGTCGGCGATCTTGTCGAAAGCCTGGTTGTCGAGCAGCAATCCGCCCAAAACCGACTGCTCTGCCTCTATCGAGTGCGGCGGCAC
This sequence comes from Bordetella parapertussis, assembly GCA_945892985.1. Taxonomy (GTDB): domain Bacteria; phylum Pseudomonadota; class Gammaproteobacteria; order Burkholderiales; family SG8-39; genus CAITSH01. Next base: position 33,627 of record CAMDDU010000003.1, on the reverse strand, counting down.
CCTCAGATTGAGAAGCTGGGAATCCTGCGCGGCTTGGGGGGGGGTCTGTACCATCGGAGCGTGCTGCCTGAAGTGAACGCAATCTTACCACCGAGTCTGCCGGTGAATGTCGACATATGGGGAATGCCGGTGATCCAATAAAAAAGGGCCGCAAGGCCCTTTTTTATTGTGCGGCAGACGCCCGAAACTCAGGAAGCCTGCTCGCCCAGCACCGAAATCGTGATATTGACCACCACATCGGAATTGAGCGCAATGGCGACCTGATGATCGCCAATCATTTTCAGCGGTCCCTGCGGCAGGCGCACTGCGGCACGCTCCACCTCAAAACCTTGAGCTTTGAGCGCATCAACGATGTCATGGTTTGTCACCGAACCGAACAAACGTCCATCAACACCGGCTTTTTGGGTAATTTGAACCATCAAACCTTCCAACTTGGCGCCCTGCTCTTGCGCTGCCGCCAATGCGGCTTTTTCCGCCGCTTCGAGTTCGGCGCGTTTTTTCTCGAACTCTGCCATGTTAGCGGGCGTTGCACGACGGGCCTTGCCCTGCGGAATCAGAAAGTTGCGTGCGTAGCCATCCTTGACCTTGACGATATCGCCAAGGCCACCGAGGTTAACCACTTTTTCCATAAGAATGATTTGCATAGCCACTCCTCAGTGCAGATCGGTGTAAGGCAACAGCGCGAGGAAACGCGCGCGCTTGATTGCGGTAGACAGCTGGCGCTGGTAGCCAGTCCGAGTCCCGGTGATGCGAGCGGGAATGATTTTGCCGTTCTCAGCGATGAAGTCCTTCAGCAGGTCGACGTCTTTGTGGTCGATCCAATCGATCTTCTCAGCCGTGAAACGGCAGAACTTGCGGCGCTTGAACAGCGCTCCGCCTTTTTTATCTTTCTTGAGATCCTTACCTTTACCTTTGCCGAAACGGCCGCCTGTGCGTGGGGGCATGATTTACTCTCCTTCTGCGAATTCGATATGGGTTACGTGCAACACCGGTTGGGTGCTTTTGATGCTTTTACTGGCAAGAAATCCGTCTATCGTCAGGCTGCGCTCGAGGCTTGCGCCGGACAGCAGCTTTGCATCGGAATCGAAGGCCACTGCGGAGAGTTCACACTCCACACGACGCAGGTGTCCTGCTTCCATGCGTTCGGACTCGTGCCTGATGCGAAAATTCAAGACTGGTATTCCTGCCGGGGTATGCCGCAGGGCGTCCAGTTCGACGATCCTGCCAGACAACAGCAACCGGTTGCTGGACAAATGTTCAGGCGCTCACTGGTACTGCGGCTTCAGCGGGCTTCGCTTCTACCGGCTTGGCGTCACCCCTGGCCTCAGGTGAAAGTACCGAGCGCGATTTCTCTTCCTTCATCATCGGCGAAGGCGTCGTTACCGGCCCCTTCATCTGCACAATCAAATTGCGCAGGACGGCATCGTTGAATTTGAAGGAATGCTCAAGCTCTGTCAGCGTTTCGGCATCGCACTCGATGTTCATGAGCACGTAGTGCGCCTTGTGCATCTTGGCTATGGGATACGCCATCTGACGGCGGCCCCAGTCCTCGAGGCGATGAATTGCGCCCTTGCGCTGGGTGATCGTCGCGCGGTAGCGCTCGATCATAGCGGGCACCTGCTCGCTTTGGTCCGGATGGACGATGAATACCACTTCATAATGACGCATGCAGTCTCCTTAAAGATTGTAGTGGACACACCCTCCTTGCGGGAAGGTGAGGCCCCCCGGCCATGCAATGCCGATGGAGCAAGGAAACGCGCAAACCAAAATAGGCTTAGCGCGGAAAGCTTTGTATTATAAGCTGAAACGAGGAAACGAGACAAAATTTCCTGAAAAACTCGCCAGAAATGGCGACTTGGCACAAAAAAACACTTAAATTCATAAGCTAACGAATAGCACCTTTCCAGAGCCAGCGGTCGCGGCGCGGGAAAAATGAATCACCTTGCCCTATCAACCCGCTATCAGCAGAATAGCCGGACTTACCAGTCATAAGTACGCGCAAAACCCATGCAAGAAATCCCCCCCGGCTTGTCGCTTGGCATGTTGCAGGAACTACACATCCTCACCCGCGATGGACGGATGAATCAGGACAGCGGGCGAAAACTCAAACAGGTTCGACATCTGTACCAGTTCATAGAACCGCTACTGCGCGAAATTCAGGCCGATCATCCGGCGATCACACTGGTAGATCACGGTGCGGGTAAGTCCTATCTCGGATTCATTATCGCCGACCTTTTTTTCCGGCAACTAGGCGGCGATGCGCACATTTACAGCATCGAAGCCCGGCAGGAACTTGTCGCCAAGTCCCGCGACCTGGCGCAACGCCTTGGATTTTCATGCATGTCCTTCCTTGGCCTTACGGTCACCGAGTCGATGGACTCCAATGCACTGCCCCGAACCGTCGACATTGTGACCGCGCTTCACGCCTGCGATACAGCTACCGATGACGCCATTCATTTCGCGCTTAAAAAACAGGCTCGCTTTATCGTTTTGATCCCTTGCTGCCAGGCGGAGGTGGCCGCCGTGCTGCGTCAAAACAAAGCCACGGAACTGGCCGGACGCGCCTTGGCGGAGCTATGGCGACACCCCTTGCACACTCGGGAATTCGGCAGTCAGGTAACCAACGTGTTGCGCTGCTTGCAGCTTGAGGCGCACGGCTATCAGGTCAGCGTCACCGAGTTGGTCGGATGGGAACATTCGATGAAAAACGAATTGATCATCGCCCGCCAGAAAGGACTGCCCCGGGCGCGTGCCGCCAAGCGCCTTGACGCGGTCTTGAGTGAACTCGGCCTAGAGCAAATGCACCAGCGCTTCTTTGTGTCTGACGCCCCCTCTGGGCCGGCTACATCTTGAGCCACGCTCATACGAGGAACCAAACCGCCCTGTGCTTGCGGGGACGCATCCGGCCATGAAGCTTTATGGAGGATCTCCGCGCCAGCGGCGTCAACACGGGCGTCCCCACAACTTTCATCCCGGCAGACAGCAAAACCTTTGCCAGCCAGTTGGACCGGTTTCTATCCCAAGCGATATAAAGAACGCCTGATCGGCGCATGCCAAGCGCCTGAAAGAAACGAACCGATGCGATTGAATATCACGCTGCTTGCCGTTTTTGCGCTGCACGCCGCGGTTGCGCAGGCGCAGCAAGCACAGAGGGGCTTCGAGCACAGCAATTACAAACCGGTGCCGCTCGCACAAATTCTGATTCCCGCCAACCCGGCAAAAGAGACCCGACTGCTGGCCAATGACGCCCTGTACCGCGTTACCGCACACTACACGGGTGACACCAGGCCGCTGGACTTCCCCCGCCATCCACTGATTCCATTGTGGCTGAACACCCGTCCAATGCCAGGCATGAGCCCGAAAGGGTTGGTGAAGGAAATGCGACTTGAAAGCGATGGCCACAGCTTTTGGACTCCGGTGATCATGGTGATAAGCCCAGACAAAGGCGATGCCTTTGCCATACGGCGACGATCCGTTGTCTATCTGCATCACATAGGCGATGTAAGCGGGCAGCCGTATTTTCTCGCCATCGTCGGCAACGCGGAGAGCCGTTAGCTGGAAAGCCGCATCTGACGGGCATTTGCAGCGTATCCAGTCGGAAAACGCCAGCCGGGTAACAAGTTTGCCGTTAAGTCGTCTCAGCAAGCATGCGGCGACGGCGCGACTCAAACAGGCACACGCCGCTCGCCACAGACACATTGAGACTCTCCACCGAGCCATGCATCGGGATATTGACTAGGGCATCGCAGGTCTCGCGCGTGAGTCTGCGCAGCCCCTGCCCTTCGGCACCGAGCACCCAGGCAACCGCATCGGGCATTTTGGCGGCATAAAGATCGCTCGTAGCCTCGGAATCGGCACCCACCACCCAGATCGCACGCTCCTTCAATTCGCGCAAAGTACGGGCCAGATTGGTGACCATGATGTAGGGGATATTCTCGGCGGCGCCGCTTGCCACCTTGATTGCGATCGCCGAGAGTCCCGCCGCATTGTCTTTCGGCGCGACCACGGCATGTGCGCCAGCCGCATCAGCCACCCGCAGGCACGCACCAAGGTTGTGCGGATCGGTAACGCCATCGAGGACCAGAACCAGCGCCGGCTCGGTCGCGGCGTCAAGGACATCGTCCAGAGAGTGCGACAAGGCCTTAACGAGGACATTGGCGGCCACACCTTGATGGCGCTGCCCTCCTGCCATGCCGTCCAGCCGCTTGGCATCGACCGACATTACACGAATACCCCTGGACTCGGCGAGGTCGCGCAAATCCTTGATCCGTCCATCCTGGCGTGCCGCATCGAGAAACACCTCGGTCACTGTGGCGGCATCGCTGCGAATGCGTGCGGTAATCGAATGAAATCCGTAAATAATGCGGTTCATCGTCGCGCCTCGCGTTTGCGCGCAGTCAGCTTCGCTGCGCCTCCAATCTCCGCGGGCAGATTGAATTCAATGCGCGCAGTATCCAGATCCACCCTAACCACCTTTACCCGCACACGGTCACCAAGCCGGTAGCGCTTAGCTGTGCGCTCGCCCAGCATTTGGTGCTTGGTGGCATCAAATTTGAAATAGTCGCTTCCCAGCTCGGATACGTGCACCAGACCTTCAACAAAGACATCATCGAGCGCGACGAAAATACCAAAACTGGTGACTGCGCTAATGGTGCCGTCATACTCTTCGTTAATCCGATCCTGCATAAAGTAGCACTTCAGCCAGTTCGTGACATCCCGCGTCGCCTCGTCGGCGCGCCGCTCCGTCTGCGAGCAGTGCGCCCCCAATTCTTTCCAGTTCCCGGGTTTGTAATTATCCTTGGCGATCGCCGCCTTTATCGCCCTATGCACCAGCAGATCAGGGTAGCGGCGAATCGGGGAAGTGAAGTGCGTGTAAGCCTCATAGGCAAGGCCGAAGTGCCCCAGGTTCTCAGGGCTGTACTGCGCTTGTTTGAGCGAGCGCAGCAACACGGTCTGCAACAACTGCACGTCCGGCCTTCCTTTCAGCTTAAGCAGCAGGGCGGCGTAGTCTTTGGCATGGGGTTCGGCTCCGCCGGAAAGCTGCAGGCCGAACTCCTTGAGGAACTCCCGCAGTGAGGCCAGCTTTTCCGGAGTAGGCCCCTCATGCACCCGGTACAAGGCCGTCTGTTCGTGCTTTTTCAGGAATTCCGAAGCACAGACGTTCGCCGCAAGCATGCATTCCTCAATAAGCCGGTGCGCATCGTTGCGGACTACTGGAAAAATTCGCTTGATCTTGCCTTCGTCGTCAAACTCAATCTGGGTTTCTGTCGTTTCAAAGTCAATCGCCCCGCGCTTGCCCCGCGCGACCAAAAGCACGCGAAATAATTCATTCAGAGACTGCAACCGCGGTAACAAGCCCTTGATCAGCGCCGACTTGACAGCGCCGGGCTCCGCAAGTGCCGCCGCAACCTGGGTGTAGGTCAAGCGCGCATGAGAGCGGAAAACAGCATCATAAAATTTGTAGCTTTTAATCTCGCCGAGTGGGGAAATTATTGCATCACACACAACAGCCAAACGATCCACATCGGGATTAAGCGAGCACAGGCCGTTTGAGAGCTTTTCGGGCAACATCGGAATCACGCGACGCGGAAAATACACCGAATTTCCCCGCTCCCGCGCCTCCAGATCCAACGCATCGCCGTGGCGCACATAGTGGCTGACATCGGCGATGGCCACAATCATGCGGTAATTTTTACCTTCTTTATCGCAGTACACCGCATCGTCAAAGTCCTTGGCCGTCTCACCGTCGATGGTCACCAAGGCAAGGTCACGCAAATCAACCCGGCCTTGTGCGTCCCCAGCAGAGACCCCATCGGGCAGGCGCTGTGCCTGTCGCTCCGCTTGATCTGAGAATTCATTGGGCAGATCGTGCTTTCTGAGCGCGATCTCGATTTCCATACCCGGATCCGTGTAGCCTCCCAAAATTTCAACAATCCGGCCTATCGGCTGCGCGTGACGGTTCGGTTGGCTTACCAGTTCGGCCACCACCACCTGCCCGGGGACCGCCCCGTTGGTATCGCCAGCAGGAATTAAAATATCCTGACTGATGCGCCGCTCGGCGGCAACCACGTACAGCACTTTGTGCTCGATATGGAGGCGCCCGACAAGCCGGGTCTGTGCGCGTTCGAGCACCTCGACCACGGCAGCCTCCCGCCGGCCGCGGCGGTCGGCTCCACCCTCCCGGACCATTACCCGGTCGCCATGCAGAACCGTGTCCATTTCCTTCTGGCTCAAGTACAAATCCGGGCTGCCGTCATCGGGCGTGACAAAACCAAAGCCGTCAGGATGCCCGATCACACGCCCGGCGATAAGATCGAGCTTCTTGGCTACGAGGATGGCCCCCTTGCGGTTTCGCAGTATCTGCCCGGCGCGCTCCATGGCTGCGAGACGTTTGGCAAGCGCGTCTAACTGGTCCTTTTTCAGGCCCAGCAATTTGACCAATTGCGACTCTTCGGTGGGGACGCCCTCCTCGGCAAGGATATCGAGAATGAATTCGCGGCTTGGGATTGGCGATTCATATTTCGCGGCCTCGCGTTCGAAGTGAGGATCAGTCACTTGCAGATTTTTACTGTTTTTCTTTGACAAAAAAGGGGTTTCCTTTAAAATGCGCGACTTGCAGCCCAGGTGGCGGAATTGGTAGACGCACCAGGTTCAGGTCCTGGCGGTGGCAACACTGTGGGGGTTCGAGTCCCTTCTTGGGCACCAAATTCCTGTGGGTAAGAGCTTATCTTACTCGCGGGAATCTTTAGTACCAGCATTAAGTTTCTCCGAGGCGCCACGGGATCCACTCCCGTGGCACAGCGATGTTGACTTGGTTACAAAGCACCCTACCCATCGCTTAAACCGATTTTTCGATAGCCCTGCAACAACAGAACTTTCGCTGCAGCAAGCGCCGGGCGATCTTTCCGGTGTTCCTCCCGCTTAGCCGTCATATTCTGCTGGCGGAGACTACCGCTGCCGCTTCAGAAGCTCAGCGATAGACATCGAGTCATAAGGCTCGAACGGCTGGTGTATCCAGGGGTTATCAGCCAAATAAAGTAAGTGATAGTCCGGCTTGAAACGCGAGACTGCCTTCCACCAAATAACGGCTGTTTTCATTTCCCGGATATGAGGATGTGCCTTGCGCAGATGCGTATGCACCGCATCCAGTGTCACCCCAGAGTCCACCAGGTCATCAACCAACAACACGCGCGGTCCCAGACGCTTCGCAGTCGTTGCAATGTGCTGCGATATTGCGATTTCCCCCCTGACTGTACCGTGATCTTCCACGTAAGATTGCGTGAACAGTATGGCCAATGGTAGTTTAAATATTCTGGAAAAAACATCGCCGATGCGCAAACCGCCCCGTGCAATGCATACAATGTGGTCGAACTCCCAGCCTGACGCATGAACTTTTACGGCCAGTTGCTCGATGTTGCGGTGATAGTCGTCCCAGGAAACGTGTAAATCGCTCATCTTCGGCGGTGCCAAGCGAAAAATCAGTTGAACGGATGCCGTAAGACAATGGTTTCTTCCCGATCAGGGCCCGTTGAAATCATATCAACGGGAACGCCACAGATGGCTTCGATACGCTTAAGGTAGCCTCGTGCAGCCTCCGGAAGATCGTCCAAGCGCTTGATACCGAAGGTACTCTGCGTCCAGCCTGAAAGGCTCTCATAGACCGGCTCGCACTTCTCCATAGCCTCGGCTCCCGGGGGGGGCATGTCAGTCAGTTCACCATCGATGCGGTAGCCAGTGCATATCCGAAGCGTTTCCAAGCCGTCAAGAACGTCAAGTTTTGTGATGCACAAGCCAGATACCCCATTAATCTGCATCGATCGCTTCAGCGCGGCCGCGTCAAACCAACCGCAGCGTCTGGGCCTGCCTGTCACGGAGCCGAATTCATTGCCGCGCTTACGCAACTTGTCACCGGCCTCATCCTCTAGCTCGGTCGGGAATGGACCTGAACCCACTCGAGTGGTATAGGCTTTGGTGATGCCAAGAACATAGTGGAGCATCCCGGGCCCCACGCCGGCTCCCGCCGATGCCGCTCCGGCCACACAATTACTCGAAGTCACATAGGGATAAGTGCCGTGATCGATATCAAGCAACGCCCCTTGTGCACCTTCAAACAACAAACTCTTACCGGCCCGCCCCGCGTCGTAAAGTGCGCGCGAAACATCTGTGATCATTGGCGCCAGTCGCGGAGCCAGCTCAAGGGCTTCGTCGCGGGTTTTCGAAAAACTGACCGCAGGCGCTTTGAGGTACTGGGTCAGCACGAAGTTGTGATAATCAAGTAGCGGCTCGAGCTTGTCAGAAAACCGCTTGGGATCAAAAAGATCCTGCAGTCGAATAGCCCGACGCGCTACCTTGTCTTCGTATGCAGGACCAATTCCGCGGCCTGTTGTGCCGATCTTTCCGGCTCCCTTCGCCGCCTCCCGCGCTTGGTCGATCGCAATGTGATACGGCAGAATCAACGGACAAGCTTCGCTGATATGGAGACGACTTTTTACGTCTACGCCAGCCGCTTCAAGCTCATCGATCTCCTTGAGCAAAGCATCGGGAGAAAGCACAACCCCATTACCGATATAGCAGGCCTTGCCCGCATGGAGAATTCCCGATGGAATGAGGCGCAAAATAGTTTTTTTCCCGCCAATGACCAGGGTGTGACCGGCGTTATGTCCGCCTTGAAAACGCACTACCCCCTGGGCGTGATCGGTCAACCAATCAACGATCTTGCCCTTGCCCTCGTCACCCCATTGTGTGCCGATCACAACTACGTTCTTTGCCATAGACTCAGTAACTTTCCAACGTCATAAACTGTAAAAGTTGCCCATTTTTACAAATAGCCGATCAGCGGATTCAACGCGCCATCCGGACTCCTCTCCGCTATTCTATTTTCTCAAGCTTCCAACTCTTGCCGGCCAATACCAACCGACGATCGCAGCCCAATTCCCTTACAGTTGCATCGTGTCCAGGCAGATCTCTTATCACCACTTCGCCGGCGGCGCGCAAACGCGCAACTTCGGCATCAAGGATCGCACCACCGGAGGTGGGCGCCAGAATACAACCGCATTCCTCACTCGCAGGCAAAACACGTACCAACTCCCGCATGTATATCGAAAATCCCGTCGCGGGGCGCGCACGGCCGAAAGCTTTGCCAACCTCGTCGTAACGACCGCCAAGCGCAATCGCATTGGGCAGACCTGGGCAGTAAGCGGCAAAAACCACGCCGCTGTGATAGTGGTAGCCGCGCAGGTCGGCAAGATCTACCGTAATCGGAATGCCATTGGTAATGGTGAGCGCACGAAGATCAGCTAGCGCCGATACTATTTCGGCGTAATTCGGCAGCTCTCGACTCGCACGCTCGATGACTTCGACCCCTCCATACAAAGTCGGCAGTAAGCGGAGAGCATTGCGAGTCACCGACTCGAGCCCCTCGGTCAGTAACCGCACCGCAACCACGTCTTTCGCCTGAAGCGCTTCAAACAGTTCGGCCTCAAGCGACGGCTCAATTGCGCCGTGCCGTGAAATTGCGCCAAAGATACCGACATGGCCAATATCCAACCTGGCGTCCGGGACACCACACCGCGTCAGCGACTCGGCAAGCAGGCGCTGGATCTCGATATCACTTTCAATCCCCCCGTGCCCGTAGATCTCGGCCCCGATCAGTATCGGTTCCCGCGTCGATGTAAGACCGGAGGGGCGCGTGTGCAAAACGCTTCCACAGTAGGCCAGACGCGTCACACCCTCACGATTCAGCAAGTGTGCATCAATCCTCGCCACCTGGGGGGTGATATCTGCACGCAAACCCATCATACGGCCGGAGATCTGATCTACCAGCTTGAAGGTACGTAAATCCAAGTCACGGCCAGTACCCGTCAGAAGGGAGTCGACGTACTCGAGCATCGGCGTAATGACCAACTCGTACCCATGGACGCGATACATCTCCAACAATACGCCGCGCAAAGCCTCGATCCGACGCGCCTCCCTGGGGAGCACATCCTCTATATGTTCAGGCAGTAACCAGTTACGCGTACGCATCGCGGCTTATTGACCAGTGTCAGAATGCGCCTAGCGCGCAAGAAGAAACAAGAAAATACCCGCAAGCATCGAAGACATGCCAAAGAAACGTATCTGCCCGTCACTAAGTTGAATAATTCGCTTGAAGGTCTCCCGCCAGGAAGCCGGCAGAAAAAATGGCATCATGCCTTCCAGTACAAGCATAAGCGCAAACGCCATGGCAATCGTCGAACCCATTATTTTCCGGGTTTGCCAGCGGGATTTTTGAGATATTTGAAGAAATCCGAATTAGGCTCAACAACCATGACATCGCTCTTGTTCTTGAAGCTCGAGCGGTAAGCCTCAAGGCTGCGATAAAAATCATAAAACTCAGGACTTTGACCGAAAGCTTGGGCATAAATAGACGAAGACTTCGCGTCGCCCTCGCCCTTTACGCGCTGGGCCTGTTTGTATGCCTCTGCAATGATAACTTCACGCTCACGGTCTGCCTCGGCGCGAATTTTCTCAGCCTCGGAGAAACCTTGCGATCTGAGCTCGGATGCCACGCTCTTGCGCTCCGCCTCCATCCGCCGGTATACCGACTCGCTCACCTCTTGCGGCAACTCTACCCGCTTAAGCCGGACATCCACTATTTGCACGCCAATTTTCTTGGCGTCGTCGTCAGCCTTCTCACGCACCACCTGCATGAGCTTCTCTCTCTCGCCGGAAACCACATCCAGCACAGTGCGCTTACCGAACTCCTCGCGCAAGACTGAGTTGACCGACTGAGAAAGCCGCGTTTGCGCCCTCGCCTCGTCGCCACCGACGGTAATGTAATACTGCTTTACATCCGCGATGCGCCATTTGACGAAAGAATCAACCAGCACGTTTTTCTTTTCCGATGTAATGAACCGCTCCGTGTCGGGCGTGTCAAGCGTGAGAATACGCGTATCGTAGGTTCGGACGTTCTGGATAAGCGGCCATTTCAAGTGCAGCCCAGGCTCCTTGATGACCTCTTTCACCTCGCCAAGCTGAAAAATAATCGCGTTCTCACGCTGATCTACCGTAAATACACTAACGCTGACCACAACCAGCACAACAAGGACGCCGCCCAGAACGGCACTCAAACGGTTAGAGTTCATCGTGCTTCCCTTTCACGGCCGCGCAGCGCGTCGCGCGAACGCGGCGTAGAAGTTGCAGACGGCGTGGACTCCGCTGGCGGCGAAACTTCGGTCGACGGAGCCCGCGCCGCAGGACCTGCCTCTGACAGCGCGGTCCCGGTTGTCATTTGCATAATCTTGTCCATCGGAAGCAAAAGCATGTTCCCGCCCGAACGCGCATCAACCAGCACCTTAGTCGTGGACGAATAAATCTGCTGCATCGTCTCAAGATACATGCGCTCGCGTGTTACTTGTGGCGCTTTGCTGTACTCGGCGAGGATCTGCTTAAAACGCGACGCCTCGCCTTCGGCATTCGCGATAACGCGCTGGCGGTAGCCAGTAGCCTCCTCGGTCAAGCGCGAAGCCGAGCCTCTCGCTTTCGGGACCACATCGTTGAAATAGGCCTGACCTTCGTTTTTCTGACGCTCAAGATCCTGCTTGGCTTTCACAGCATCGTCGAACGCTGCCTGAACCTGCTCGGGCGGTTGAGCGTTTTGCATGACAACCTTGCTAATCGAAACACCTGTCTTGTAACGGTCGAGAATCTCCTGCATCAATTTTTGGGCCGAGACCGCGATCTGCTCCCGTCCCTCGTATAAGGCAAAGTCCATGCTAGATTTACCGACGATCTCCCGGAAGGCGGTCTCCGCCGCCTGCATGACAGTCTCTTCAGGGCGGCGGTTGTTAAACAAATAATCCTCCGGATCCTTCAAGGTGTATTGCACGGCAAATTGAATATCAATGATGTTTTCGTCATCCGTTAGCATCAATGATTCGCGTAATACTTTTGTCTTAACATTATTGCGATATCCAATTTCAATCGTACGCACCTGGGTCAGGCTGACCAGTTCGTGTGTTTGAATCGGATAAGGCAGGCGCCACCGAAGACCCGCGGTTGTTGTTTGTGAGTATTTCCCGAAAGTCAGGACAATGCCGCGCTGACTTTCGTCAACGATATAGAACCCGCTCGCGAGCCAAACCGCCATGATCAGCGCGGCGACAAGACCGATGCCCCCGCCTATCTGCTTCATGCTGGGTTCGCCGGGAGGGCTCGAACCGTTTCCACTCCTTTTACCAAAGATGCCGTTCAGCTTCTGGTTAAAGCTGCGCCACATCTCATCTAGGTCGGGTGGACCACCATTGTCCCCACCCTTTTTTTTACCCCATTGCGGGTCGTTCAATGCCATGGCAATCCGATGCCTCCGACGTAATATTCAGTTACTAAGAAGTTGCTGCCCGGCGACCGCCAGATGAAACGGGATGTTTCTGCGACGCTCGATTCAGGCTCCGGCGATATCCCGCGGTCGGGATATTAAAAGGGCTGTTTCGACAAGTACTTCGCGAAGAAAACCGAGTCCCTCCCCGGTGCGAGCGCTTAGCCGAACACGCTGAACTTTACCATATTCATCCCTATCCAACCCCGGTGAAAGTGAAGATAGGTCAATCTTGTTCCAAACTTGGATCTGTGGCGTACTCGCAGCATTGATTTCGGACAAAACTTTGTTAACCTGGTCAATCTGGTCCTCACGCCCTCTCCCGGCAGCGTCTACGACATGCAGCAATAAATCCGCACGGACCGTTTCCTCAAGAGTTGCGCGAAAAGCCGCGACCAGCGCGTGGGGAAGCTCCCGAATAAAACCAACCGTATCCGAAATTACTATTGACCCTACGTTAGACAACCACAAGCGGCGCGAAGTTGTGTCAAGCGTGGCAAAAAGCTTGTCCGCCGCGTAAGCGGCAGAATGAGTAAGCGCATTAAATAATGTCGATTTTCCTGCATTGGTATAGCCGACAAGCGAAACCGAAAATACTGCGCCACGGTCCCGCGCGCGACGTTGAGTAAGCCGCTGTTTCTGCAACCGATCCAGCTTGTCCTTGAGGATCTTCACCCTCTTGCCAATGAGACGGCGGTCCGTTTCCAGCTGGGTCTCGCCGGGGCCGCGCAGACCAACCCCGCCCTTTTGGCGTTCGAGGTGGGTCCACCCGCGAACAAGCCTTGTAGTTAGGTGGTCGAGCTGGGCTAGTTCAACCTGCAGCTTTCCCTCGTGGCTTTGAGCGCGCTGCGCGAAAATGTCGAGAATCAGGCTTGTGCGATCAATCACCCGGCAATTGAGCGCCTTCTCCAGGTTGCGCTCCTGCGCGGGAGAAAGCTCATGGTTAAAAACAGCCAAACTAGCCTCGCAAGCTCGCAAAGCCGCAGCGATTTCCTGGACTTTCCCGGAACCGGCAAACAGGGCCGAGTCCGGGCGCTGCCGCTTTCCGCCAATGACCGCCCTCGCTGACAATCCAGCGCTTGCGGTGAGAAGCTTCAGCTCTTCAAGGCTATCGTTGTATCCGTCGGCGCCAAAGTCCAAGCCAACCAAAACAACTCCGTCACCGCCTTGCGGTCGGGCAAACACAAAAATTCAGCGCGGGGAAGGCCGGTTTAGGTTTCAGGGGTGGCGTTATCGTAGGTGATTTGAACCGGACGGGCAGGGACAACCGTAGAGATGGCATGCTTGTACACCATCTGAGTGACGGTATTTTTCAGTAAAACGACGTATTGATCAAACGATTCGATCTGGCCCTGCAGTTTGATTCCGTTTACCAAATAAATCGCTACCGGCACGTGCTCTTTACGCAGCGTGTTCAGGAACGGGTCTTGTAACAATTGCCCTTTGGTGCTCATGGCCACTCCGTACTCTATTGACTGAAACAATACTCTAATTGATTTTTAAGGCATTTGCTACCGCTTACGCCCTTCCACTGCGTAAGGGTTACGACTGTTTTTGAACTGGACCCGCAATGGGGTGCCCTGCAACTCAAACACGTCTCGAAATGCCGTCTCAAGGTAGCGGCGGTAGCTGTCGGAAACTGCATCCAACGCGCTGCCGTGCACCACGATGACCGGCGGATTCATCCCGCCTTGGTGGGCATAGCGGAGTTTCGGACGAAAAATTCCTTTTCGCGGTGGTTGTTGCTTCTCAATCGCAGCTATGAGAGCTCGTGTGAGTCGCGGGGTAGAGAGCTTGCGCATTGCCGCAGCATATGCGGCGTCAATCGATCCGAACAAAGCGCCGACGCCCTGCCCTTCTAGCGCAGATATGTAATGGAATCTCGCAAATGACAAGAATTGCAGCTTTTTGGCGATAGTACGCTTCACCTGCTCTCTCGGATAGTCTTCCATCCCGTCCCATTTATTAACGGCCACCACGAGCGCGCGTCCACGCTCAAGGATAAACGCGGCCAAATGGGCGTCCTGATCTGACACGTCCGCCTGTGCGTCGAGAACAAGTAACGCGACATTGCACTCATCAATCGCTTGCAGGGTCTTGATGACCGAAAATTTCTCTATAGCCTCAAACACTCTGCCGCGTCTGCGCACTCCGGCGGTATCGATTAACGTGTAATTTTTCTCATTAAGCGTAAATTCGATTTCTATGCTGTCACGGGTCGTGCCGGGCTGATCAAATGCAATGACACGCTCCTCGCCAAGGAGGGTGTTCACCAGCGTAGATTTACCAACGTTGGGGCGCCCGATGATCGCAACGCGCGGGTGGGTTGAAATGGGAGCCTCCTCCTCCACGGGAAAGGATTCCAGCGCCATGGCAACCAGATCAGATACGCCCTCTCCATGCGCGGATGAAATCGCCCATGGGCGCCCAAGACCGAGTTCATGAAACTCGGCGGTGACCACCCCGGCATCCATGCCTTCGGTCTTGTTGACGACCAGAATCACCGGCCTGTCAAGCCGGCGTAACTGGTTCGCTATCGCCTTGTCCTGGCTGGTCAAGCCCTGCCGACCATCCGCCAAGAATATAACCACATCCGCCTCTGCAATGGCCTGCTGGGTCTGCTTCGCCATTTCCTGAAGGATGCCCTCATCGGTGTTGGGCTCCAATCCACCCGTATCAACTACGAGGTAAGGCTTGTCTCCAAGCTTGCCCTGTCCATAGTGTCGATCACGAGTAAGTCCGGGGACATCGGCCACAAGCGCATCCCGCGTCTTTGTAAGACGGTTGAAGAGGGTGGACTTACCCACATTTGGGCGGCCTACTAATACGAGCGTGGGTTTCATTTACAACTCACCATGGGATCGCAGGTTGAATACCAGTTTTCGCAAATCAGCGGAAAGTCAGCGCCCTGATCCAAGGTGCCTCGGTGGTTTGATCTATTGATTATTGGGGCAGGCCAAACGCGAAAATATTGCCGTTTCGTGTCTGCACTAGAAAGCCGCGGTCAAACCTGATTGGATTAGTGCTGATCGGCGATCCGTCGGTCGGCGCACGTCCGATGAAGGCTCCGCTTTCATGCGCCAAGACGTGTATATAGCCTTGTATATCGGCGACAACCACCTGCGCGCCCAGACTGACCGGCACCGACAGATTACGCAAAAATAGCCTGTCTTGCTTCCAAAGACTGTTACCACTGCTTCGATCAAGGGCATGAACACCACCCTTTTCGTCGCTCACCAATATGATCCGCATATCACCCCCGACGCCGGAAGTACTGGACATATCGCGCGACCAAAGCACGCTCCCGTTGGTTACGTCAAAGCAGGCGACACGACCTTGGTATGCAACTGCGCAAACCTCTCGCTCAGAGGTAAATGGCAGCCCCACCACATCGGTTACACGTTCAATTTCTGTCGCACCTTTGGGTAATGCGACTGTGGCCTCCCATCGCACATTACCGTTGCCCGATGTAAGCGCGATCATCTTGCCGCCCGAAAATCCAGCGTACAAATTACCCCGAAACGGGGCCACCCCTGATGGCGAACGCACGGCCAGCGTCGGTGTTGCACGCTGGTAGATCCAGCGACGCTTTCCATCTTTGGCGTTAAAGCCGTAAATCCGGCTATCTGCGCTCCGTACAATTACTTGATCACCAGACACGACAGCGGCCGCGAGCACTTCGCTCGTCACTTTCGCCTTCCAAACAACTACGCCATCCGCGTCCATTGCAATCACGTCGCCCTTACCGGTACCCACCACAACCAAGTCGCCGTCGGAACCAACCCCGCTACTAAGGCGCTCTCCGGCATTCACACGCCATATCTGCTTGCCGTTACTCAAATCGAACCGGGAAACCGTCCCGTCAACCGCTGCCGCAAAGACACTTCCCTTGGCTATGACCGGTGAAAATACGGCTTCACCAGAACTGCCTGCCGAGGCCTGCCACAGGACCGGTAGTACGACGGCTGCCTTAATCTCAGGAAGTTCGGCCATTTTCGCGGCCGGAGAGTTGCTACCAAACCAATTAAGCGGATTAATGCTCGAATCCGAGACGGTGGCACAGCCCGCGATTAAAACGGCGCCCAGCGTGAGGAGCAACCTCACTGCACGACCCCGGTCGAGTCGATTTTCAATTGCAGGAGCTCGCGTGCTGCGACTTGTTTAGCCGGAGTCTTGTCCTGCGCCGCTTTGAACGCGCCCTGCGCTTCAGCCGTTTTTCCCTGAGCAAGCAGCACGTCGCCACGGGCGCTCGCGAAAAGAGGGTCCAGATGTGCCGAGGGCTTGGTGTCGAGAAACTTAAGCGCCTCATCGTAAGCTTTCTCATCAAGCAATATGCCAGAAAGACGCAGCCGTGCAATATCCTGCAATTCTCCGTCACGCGCATTGCTGACAACCCATTGTATCTGGACCTTTGCGCCTTTCAAATCGCCGGACTCAAAGTTCACTTTGGCAGCCACAAGCGCCGCAAGTGGTGCATAAGTAGTTCTGGGAAACTGCTCGAGAATGGTCCCTGCGATCTGATTTGCCATCTTCGCATCATTTTCACGCGCAGCTTTTTGCAAGTCCGAGTACGCGGCACTCGCTTCTTGCGCCTGATTGTGTTCCCAAACCTTCCAAGCGGTCCAGGCGGCAAATAGGACAAGAACAGCACTTAAAGTCAAAACCACAAGATTCCCGTACCGCTTCCACCAAAGTTTCAGCTCGGCAAGTTGCTCCTGCTCTTCTAGGTCATAGGCTGCCATTTAATCACTTTCTGAATAAAGAAAATCACTGATCCATTGAGGCGCTTGCTCGAAAGGCACCGTAACCTGTTCACGCCCTTCTCTAAGCGGTTTTATATTTACCGCTCCGCTTGCGACTTCATCGTCTCCGACTATCAATGCGAGAATCGCTCGGCTGGCGTCTGCTTTTTTCATCTGGGATTTGAAGCTTCCTCCACCGCAGTGCTGAATTACTGCCAGGCCAGTGTCCCGTAACCGTTCCGAGATCGAAAACGCGTATCGCACAGCTGCTTCGCCCTGGCTGACGACATAAACATCGGGACAGGACGGCTCTGCTTTTCGCCCCTCTGCAGCAACCAGCGCAAGAAGTCGCTCAATACCGATGGCCCAGCCACATGCCGGAGTCGGCTTACCCCCGATTTGTCCGAACAGGCCGTCATAACGTCCTCCCCCGCATACCGTACCTTGGGCACCAAGGCTGTCGGTCACCCACTCGAACACGGTCAGATTATAGTAATCCAGCCCCCGGACAAGGCGCGGGTTTATCTCGTAAGGGATTCCAGCGTCTTTTAAAACGCCTTGAACAGATTCGAAATGGCGTATCGACTCGGTACCGAGATAGTCCATAAGCTTTGGAGCTGCGAGAATAATTTCCTGCATTTGCGCATTTTTACTATCCAATACACGTAGTGGATTGGTTTCTAAACGCCGCCGGGAGTCATCGTCAAGATCGGCAGAATGATTACGCAGAAAGGCCACCAGATGGTTACGAAAATCTGACCGTTCCTCAGCAGACCCCAACGAATTCAAATGCAAGCGCAGACTGTGGATGCCAAGGTCGTCCCACAGTCTTGAGCACATCAATAATTGCTCAGCATCTATATCAGGCCCCGACATACCCAGAGCTTCCGCGCCGACCTGATGAAACTGCCTATAGCGCCCTTTTTGGGGTCTTTCGTGCCGGAACATTGGGCCCATGTAGTAAAGGCGTTGCGGTCCGTTATAAGTCAGTGAATGTTGAATTGCCGACCGAACCGTCGACGCAGTCGCCTCCGGCCTAAGCGTCAGGTGCTCTTCATTAAGTGCATCGACAAAGCTATACATTTCTTTTTCGACTATATCCGTCGCCGCGCCGATTGCCCGATGGAACAATGCCGTCTGCTCAAGCAAAGGAGTACGAAGATTACGATAGCCGTATCCTTGAAGCCATTCTCGAAGTATGGCCTCCATGCTCTCCCAGAGCTCTGCCTCATCGGGCAAGATATCATTCATACCGCGAACGGCTTGCACGGTTGTATTCATCAAGAAATTCTCATGAAACGGCTTTGATCGGGATGACCTTCAATTGATCGCGTTGCCTGCCACCTCCCGAACCATAGCGGTGCCGCACATAATTCTCGACGAGCTCCTGAAATTCCTCGGCTATGCGGTCACCCTTGAGGGTCACGTTTTTTTCACCGTCAATATACACAGGGGCCACAGGTCGCTCCCCGGATCCAGGCAGGCTTATACCGATATCTGCGTGCTTTGATTCCCCGGGGCCATTTACCACGCAGCCCATGACGGCAACACGCATCTCCTCAACGCCCGCAAAATGCTCGCGCCAAATCGGCATCTGCGCTCTAAGATAGCCTTGTATCTTAGAGGCAAGTTCCTGAAAATAGGTACTGGTCGTACGTCCACAGCCAGGACACGCTATCACCATTGGCGTAAAGGATCGCATGCCCATGGTTTGCAGAAGCTCCTGCGCCACGATCACTTCGCGCGTTCGGTCACCATTAGGCTCCGGAGTCAATGAAACCCGGATCGTATCGCCGATGCCCTCTTGCAGCAGAACGGCCATCGCTGCGGTCGACGCAACGATTCCCTTGGAGCCCATACCCGCCTCTGTGAGTCCGAGGTGCAAGGGATAATCACAACGAATGGACAAATCCCTGTAGACCGCGATGAGGTCTTGGACACCGCTGACTTTGCAGGAAAGAACAATCCGATTGCTCGGCAAACCCAACTCCTCCGCTCGCTTCGCGCTATCAAGTGCCGAACTGATCAGCGCCTCGCGCATGATCGCCTCCGCGGTACGCGGCTTTGGGAGTTGGCCATTGGCATCCATAAGACGCGCCAGGAGATCTTGATCCAGACTTCCCCAATTGACACCAATGCGAATCGGCTTGTCATAGCGGCAGGCCAATTCGACCATGATCGCAAATTGTCCATCACGCTTTGAGCCTTGACCGACATTGCCTGGATTAATGCGATACTTGGCCAAGGCTTCCGCACATGCCCGATTGTCAGCAAGCAGCTTGTGTCCATTAAAATGAAAATCCCCCACCAGAGGGACGCCACAGCCCTGCGCGTCCAGCCTTTCCCTTACAAAAGGAACGGCCGCAGCGGCCGCAGCGGAATTAACGGTTATCCGGACGACTTCAGATCCGGCTTGAGCAAGCTCGAAAACCTGTCGGACTGTCGCTTCGACATCTGCCGTGTCTGTGTTGGTCATGGATTGAACCAGCACCGGGGCGCCACCGCCGAGGGCGAGCGGGCCTATATGCACCTGCCGGGAAAGCCGGCGCCGAATAATTTCCATCATTACTACTCCAGCGTGAGTCGCGCAACATCGACTTTGAAATGTGGCCGCAGATCAACTGATTCATCGTTGTACCGCAATCGAACGGTCGGCGCATTTCCAATCACTAATGAGAATGGCGGCTTACCTTCAAGCGTTTGCTTGGTGCCCGCGGCGTTAAGCTGCGATAAAAGAGTACGCCCATCACCCTGCTTTATCTCCACCCACGAGTCTTTTCCAAACTCCAGATCGATTCGTCGCAAAGCCCCTAACGGTGGAGTTTTCGCCAGCCTGACAGAAGTCACTGCAACTTCCGGTTCGAGCCCGTTGTAAGGTTGCCCTGATGGGATTCCCTCTGGGGAAAGTGGACTCGCGACGACAGGCATAGCTGGCTTAGCGGTTGCGTCAACAGAACCTCCCGGACCAAGCTCTCCGGTTAATTTTACTGGAGCGATAAAAACCGGCTTTGCTGGTTCCGTTGGGGCCATGCGCCACTCATACGCAATACCTGCTACCGTGATCAGAATCACCACGCTCAACAAAGCGTAAGTGCGCGTTGATCGCCTGACGCCATCAGGAAACGGGATGCGCTTTGAGCGTAAATCCACAGTCACTTCAGCTGGTATTTGTCGACGACTATGAGCGGCAAGTAGCGGTGCCACATCGATTTGCAGCAATTTCGCGTAGCTTCGAATCATCCCACGAACCAGCGTACTCCCGTGCAGCTTGCCGTAATCATCCGCCTCGAGTGCTTCGATCTGCTTGACGCTGAATTTCAGATGTTGTGCCACCTCAGCCGTGGTCATGTTACGCGCCTGACGAACTTGCGATATCGCACAGCCCGGACTAACGTCGACCGTTTTCTCCGCCGCATCCATCAACTGTGATTCATCTGTCACTCAAAATGTCCTTTAAGGAGGCTTTGGTATTCGGGCGCGCCGGAAAACCGCCGGCGAAGCTGTGCGGCAAAGCTGTTTTCTGCCATTTTGTTCCCCAACTTACGTTCGATTCGCAACGCAAGCCATAGAGACTCTGCCGATTGATCGGTAACTTTATTGAACCGTGCAACAATCGTTCGCGCTCGCTCCCACTCACCTTTTCTGTAGAGCAACTGCGCGAAACTCATAAGTGCCGGAGAATAGTCTGGGTCTATCCGCAGCGCCCGCTCAAGATACTCAGTCGCATCTCGCTCGTTATTGGCCTTGATTGCACACGCACCTGCCGCTGCATAAGATTTTTGCGGCTGGGAATAAAGAGGGTTTCTCACGGCAGCCAAAAAATATCGGGCCGAGTCTGCCTCACGTCCAGACTGACAGAGGAAAAGTGCGTAATTATGATTCACGTCGGCATCATTAGGACTGAGCCGAATAGCACGTTCAAAGTTAGCCTGAGCTTGCGCGTTCTCGCGTAAATCCATGAAAACCAAACCGAGGACATTGTATGCAGGCGCGTAGCTTGGATCTGCCGCAATAGCCATCCGCAGCTCCTCAAGAGCAACCCCCATATTCCCCCTTTGGAAATACAGCCCACCCAGCTCGGCGTGAATACGTGCTCGGTTTCGTGGAGCACTCGAATCACCGCTTTGCTGGCCAGTGTCAGCCCCCATCTCAGGCTCAGGCGCAAGCTGACCGGCCCCGCATCCGGCAAGAAAAATGATCGCCGTAAAAATAAAAACTAACCTGCGGCAACGAATCATGATGTTGCCCCCGTGTCCCGCGCCAGGCGGATGACACGACGAGTGCGATCTTTGATCATTCCCGCTAACTGTCCACATGCGGCATCAATATCACCGCCACGGGTTTTTCTTGTCGTTGTGACAATTCCCGCTGCGTTGAGTAATTCACTAAAGCTTCGAATTCTTTCGCTCGGGGACCGCTTAAAAGAAGACTGTGGAAATGGATTAAACGGGATCAGATTTATCTTGCAAGGTATTTCTGCAAGCAGCGCAATTAATTCTCGCGCCGACAGATCGCTGTCGTTGACGCCATCGAGCATCACATATTCGAACGTAACGAAATCCCTGGGTGCCCGGTCAAGATATCGAACACATGAAGCCAGCAGTTCACGAAGCGGATATTTCCTATTGATCGGCATCAACACGTCTCGCAATGTATCGCTTGATGCGTGCAGGGAAACTGCCAGCGCCACTGGACAATCGTCACGCAACCGGTCAATCGCAGGAACGATTCCTGACGTCGAGAGTGTGACGCGACGACGTGATAAACCGTAAGCGTTGTCATCAAGCATTAAACGGAGTGCGGGAACGACGTTTTCGTAATTCAAGAGGGGCTCGCCCATCCCCATCATCACGACATTGCTGATAACTTTGCCTACCACCTCAATCCCGTCCCCGGAACGGTCCTCATCAGACAAAGGCAATCGCCTCGATAAGCCCCCAAGGGATGCGGACGCCAACCACAATTGGCCAATAATTTCCGCGGTAGTCAAATTCCGATTAAAGCCTTGCTTTCCTGTGGAACAAAACTGGCAGTCAAGCGCACATCCCGCTTGGCTGGAAACGCATAGCGTGCCGCGATTTTGTTCAGGGATAAACACAGTTTCAACTGAGTTCCCTGTTCCAACATCCAGCAGCCATTTCCTCGTTCCATCCGATGAAGTACTGTCTCTGACGACGTTGGGCAATCGGATTTCACTAAGAGAGATCAACTTTTCCCTAAGTGACTTGGAAATGTCAGTCATCTTTTCAACTTCACTCACCCCGTTACGGTGAACCCAGCGCATTACCTGCTTGGCTCGAAACGGTTTCTCCCCGGCCCGCTCAAGGAAAGCCGTCAAACTCTGTGCATCAAGGTCGAGGAGATTTACCGCCATTAGCGCGGATGAATGTTCAGGCTAGAAAAGAAATATGCGATCTCATTGCGTGCTGTTTCGGGTGCATCCGATCCATGAACTGCATTCGCATCGATACTGTCCGCGAAATCCGCACGAATTGTGCCCTTCGCAGCCTTTTTCGGGTCCGTCGCCCCCATAAGTTCACGATTCGTGGCGATTGCGTTCTCGCCTTCAAGCAACTGAACCATCACCGGGCCGGAAATCATGAAAGAAACTAAATCGCGAAAAAATGGGCGCTCCCGATGCACCGCGTAAAAGTCCTCGGCCTCGCGCTGAGAAAGATGCATCATTTTCGCAGCAATCACCCGCAGGCCCGCCCCCTCAAAGCGTGCGTAAATTTGACCGATAACGTTTTTTGCTACCGCATCGGGCTTGATAATTGAAAGTGTTCGCTCTGCAGCCATACTGCTCTCCATTTTGCGCAAATAACGCAATTGATTAAAGGTGTAAGTTACTAAAAATAATGAACTTTTTATTATATCAGGATTTTTATATTTTACCTAAGCCAACTTTAGCGCTGGCAACTATGCCCGTTCTAAATGGAAATGCCCCAACCGGTCTTCCCTCTAGCTGAGGAAATTCTCGCTCGGTCACAGCACGTTCTGCCGCCCGAAAAATGAAGGAGTCGGAATCGTGGTGTAGGCACACGCTTGAAGCACAAAATCAGCCGCTTACGAACGACTCGGCCCATTCGAGCACCAAACCAGGCTCGCCTACACCCGCCCGGTAATCACAGGCAATTCCTATCCCTGGAACAAACGCCAACTCATCGCCACAGTAAAGCAAGGGCAATCGCCCCCTTGTCCAATAAGGCGTGCCAGCCTCTCTCAACAGGTTTTTCAGGGTTCGCAGTGGTCTATGCGACGCCATCCGCATCCGCTCCCCACCTATGCGCAATCGAACCGTTACGGGCCTCATCGCGAGTTTCTCAACGCTTAGGCCCGCGCCAACCCCCGGGGAAAACAATAACGCACCTCCAAGATGTGGCAAGGGCAAAACCGCTTCCCCGGCCCATCGAACTTCAAAACTGGGTGCCGGTTGATTCGTTGCAGTAACAAGACGCAGAATGCCTTTATGAATTTGCACATTCATATTTCCAAGTTTGACCCTAAGCGCGCCATCCGGGCGCGCGGATTTTATCTGCCTTAAAAGTTCTTCAAGGTGCGCCGTTTGGGGCATCTCTAACGAGTTCTGGGAAAAATAGGTGCGCAAGACATTTTTTGCCCTCGCGCCATTGAGCCCACAAAGACACCCAACATCTAACCCTCCAGCCTTTCCGATAGCGGCCAAGTCTATCGTTGCAAGTTCTTCCAGTAGCCCTTGTGTCTCGGCTAAATGGGCGGCCGATCTCGCGATAGCCCTGGTGGCACCGGGGAACCGGGCCTCGACTCTTGGAAGAACCTCATGTCGAATGAAATTTCTCCTGAATCGGGTGTCCTCGTTGCTCTCGTCCTCAATCCATTGGAGCCCAGCCGATTCAGCAAAGGCCAAGAGTTCGGCTGGGGACTCATCCAGTAGCGGTCGCAGTATGCCGCCGTAGTTGTCCGCCTGTGAGCGCGGCATGGCAGCCAGCCCTTTCGCGCCGGAGCCGCGCAATAATTGCAACAGCACCGTTTCTGCTTGATCCTGAAGATGGTGAGCCGTCAGTACAAAATCGGCCCCCTCTCGAAAAAGAACGGCGTACCGCGCAGCTCTCGCTGTCGCCTCAAGGCCTTTCCCTGACAAGTCACCGAGCTTGACCCTGACAATATCTATCCTGACGCCCCTCGTAGCGCATAGAGTCGCACAGAAATCAGCCCATTGGTCGGCCTTAGGGCTTATGCCGTGGTGGACATGCACACATTCTAGAACAAAGTTTTTTCCGACTGAAAGTTCAGCCAGGATGGCCAGAAGGACCACCGAATCTCGCCCACCTGACAATCCAAGTCGAACGAGCGCCCCTGATCCCATATTGGACGGCAAACGCGCAGAGACTCGCGCACAAAGATCACTTGATCTCCGCTTCCTTAAATTTGCCATAACCCATTAGTCTTTCAAATCGCATCTCGACAAGCTCGGAAACACTCTTTCCGCTCACTTGGCGCAACCCATCCTGAAGTGATTTTTTTAAATTCTGCGCGGCTGCTGCCGGATCGCGGTGCGCGCCGCCAAGCGGTTCTGAAATGATCTTGTCGACCAGCCCCAGGCTCTTGAGCCGATTCGCCGTAATGCCGAGTGTTTCAGCAGCCTCAGGTGCCTTTTGCGCACTTTTCCATAAAATGGATGCGCAACCCTCAGGAGAAATCACGGAATACGTCGCATATTGCATCATCTGTACGATATCGCCCACAGCGATTGCGAGAGCCCCACCTGACCCACCCTCACCAATGACGGTGCAAATCAAAGGCACCTTAAGTTCGGCCATCACGTATAAGCTTCGTCCTATCGCCTCAGACTGCCCCCGCTCCTCCGCGCCGATTCCAGGATAGGCACCAGGCGTGTCAATGAATGTGACCACCGGAATCGCAAATTTCTCTGCAAGACGCATCAGGCGCATCGCCTTGCGATACCCCTCGGGCCGGGGCATGCCGAAATTTCGTAGGATCTTTTCCTTTGTGTCACGGCCCTTCTGGTGCCCTATGACCATAAGCGATTGGCCGTTGAACCGTGCGACACCACCGACGATTGAGGCATCATCCGCAAACGAACGATCCCCGTGCAACTCCTCGAAATCCGTGAACAAAAGATTTATATAGTCTAGCGAGTAAGGGCGCTGCGGATGTCGCGCTACCTGCGCGACCTGCCACGGTGTCAGCTTCGCGTAGATATCCTTCGTCAACGTGTGGCTCTTTTTCTGGAGTCGATGGATTTCTTCCGATATATCCAGAGCAGAATCATCCTGCACGAATCGAAGATCTTCAATCTTTGCTTCAAGCTCGGCAACCGGCTGCTCAAATTCCAGGAATGTTGTCTTCATTCTTCCATTTTACCCCAACCATTATCCCCTTAAATCAGTGGATCAATACGCAACTGACATTGGCTCGAGCCCCCTCCAGAGATACCAGGTAGCAACGGATCGCCATGGTCGCCACGTCTCGGCCAAATCTCGAAGACCTTCGCGCGAAACAGCCTCACCAAAAAAATAATAATGGCTAACCGCTTTTTGAAGACCGAGATCATCAATGGGAAGCACGTCCGGGCGGAGAAGGTTGAACATCAAAAACATCTCCGCCGTCCATCGGCCAATACCCTTGACGTGAACAAGATTGGCGACGACTTCTTCATCGGGCATGTGCTGCCAATCCGTAATACAAAGACTGCCATCCTGGAAAAGTTGCGATAAATGAATGATGTATTCAATCTTTCTTCCAGAAAGGCCACAAGCCCTGAGTTGAAACTCGCCAGCATTTAACATCGTGCTCGGACGCATATCGGGCACCAGTACCGCAACGCGGTTCCAAATGCTCTCGGCTGCTTTGACGGAAATCTGCTGACCTACTATTGAGCGCACCAAAGTAAAAAAAGGCTCCCCACGACTTTCAAGACTTATCCGCGGAAACGCCTTGAACAAGGCCCCCATCATTGGGTCTTTTCGCGCCAACTGGCGTTTCGCGCGCTCCCAATAAACCGGACTCATTATTTCGCCCACTCAACCGAGGTTTCAGAATCGGTGGGACGTAGGCATATTGATGAGAAGATTCTGGGGCTTCATCCTTACAATTCCCTCAGCATCCATCGAAAGGGCCAGATAAACAGGTCGTCCCGCAACATCAGCACGCATATCGGATTTTTTTTCAAAATCGATTCTGTAAAGAGCGAGCAATTGCTTTAACTGATCCTGCTCCACTGGAGAGCCCTGCCACAATTCATTCAACAAAACGGTTGAATCAACATCAAGGCCGATATGCCACGCCCATCGTGCTTCCTCAATGGATGAAATGGAGCTAACCTTCACCGTAATTTCAAAAAAATGTGCTATCCATGACTCCAGAACTTTGCACATGGACTGCGCCGCCGGAGCGCCATGATTAAGCCTTACAACAAAGTCGTGACGCTCATCCCGCCCCCAGTACAGGTCTGCGTTTCCCCGTTCAAGGACGTCAAGACTTAACTGCCTTATCGGGGTATTCGTATCTGCAATCAATCGGCCAATACTGCCCAAAGCACTACCGGATGCCTGTGCCTCCACAACATCAAAATCAGCCAACATCACAGCACCGTCCTGCACACTCGCCCGTTGCTTGCGGAAAAACAACTCAGCTACCCGCAATTGCAAAGTGTCCTCAGTTCCATCCAGTACATTTCGCAATATGACATGTGCCATCTGATCGATGATTAAAGGCGGCACACTCACGTTACCTTCTGAAAAAATGCCTTTATAACAAGCCTCTAAAGAAGTGCTTTTGAGCAACTGCTCGCGAAAAGAAAAAATTACGCGGTAATTATCTCTAACATCCGCATCTTCTATTTTTGACAGTCCTTCGTCCGAAACACGCATTCTTGGAAATTCCATGAGAGCTTCGTGGAAATCAATCTCCAGCGAAGAGGAATCCTCCAGAGGGCGAACCTCAGGCCGAAGATAATAAGCTCTGAGAAAATCGTCTGTAACCGTTAAATACCCAGAGGAATCATGCTGGAGTAGATGATAGCCGGAGTTAATCCAGAAATCATTGTGCACGGCGACGCTCACACAGGTTCACCCGTCAATTCCAAAGCACGACTATGCGCCGCAATGTGTTGTTTTAAAAATTCCATTTGATCCACAAGAATCTTTCTGTTGGTCAGAATCAAATATTCTGCCTTATTGGGAGTGTAAGGGGCATACAACAATTCGAGCCCAACTTCCTCCAACGTCCGGTTTCGCTTCATTCCGTTGCAATTTCGACAGGCCGTAACAACATTCATCCAGACATCAGCACCTCCGTGCGAAACAGGTCTGATATGGTCTCGCGTAAGTTTGGGCAATCCGAATTGACCACCACAATAAGCGCACATATGGTGATCGCGACGGAAAAGCTCACGGTTACAAAGCGGAGGGATCTGACGATGCCCGCCCGATGCCAGCGGCCTACCTTTGATGGCAATAATGGATCTTGCCGTAATGGATGATCGTTTCCCCGTATGCCGCGAGATACCGCCGTAAAAAATGAATTCTCGCTCTCCCAGCGTCCAAGCGATAAGATCCTTTGCGTGATAAAAGCAGGCCTGCTGCCAGGTGATCCACCGATGTGGAATTCCGTGATTATCCAAACTGAGAATTAATGGCACATCATTACGCATGGCGTCTTCTCCACGGTTCTGCACTAGAGTCTAAGGCAATCCCATTTAACCGCGCTAGATCGTTTCTGCAGCGCTCATGATCAGGTAATTGTGCCGTAAATTACGCACTAGAACCGGACGGGATTTCTCAAACTGGAACCATGGGCTCCAAGTACAACAATCACGACTATTCTTGCTTGTCGAACTTACAAATAAAGAGCTAGAACGCTGGGAATGATTGGCTCGCCAGCCGCAAACTAATTAACAACACTTACCAAAGGTTCCGACATTTATGCTTTTGCCATGCCGGCGCCCGGCTCAAAAAAAGCAACCCTCGGACTGCCTTAAAAGGCTTTCGCCCGTAAGAGGAGGAAAAAGGCGAAAGTGTCACAAACTGATCGAAAAAATCACGCTGAAATTTATCAGCGTAAAAACATACCGTTACAAATTAAATAGAGCCCCCTCTTGCTCCGCAATATCCCCAAAGACATGCGAAAACAGTAGCAATGCACCATCTATGCTCGGTACGAGGACGGTAAGGGAATGAGCCTAGCCTCCACGCGTCACGAGAAACCTAGACAAAAAAAGACCTGCGGTTAAGCAGGTCTTTTGATGGTGCGCCCGGCAGGATTCGAACCCACGACCCCCTGGTTCGTAGCCAGGTACTCTATCCAACTGAGCTACGGGCGCAAAGCGTGAGAGTATAGCAGAGCAAGCTGCAAGAGGGAAACGGGAACAGTCGGTATTTCCAAAGCTAAGCTGGCTCACATGTCGATGGAAACCAGCCCAACAAATAGCTCACCTTGACGCAAAACTCAACAGTGAGCCGTTCAAGCTACCAATCGTTTCAGTTCCTATACCTTTAAAGCTGACGCCACCGGTATAGAGCACCCTGACAACCAGCGTGCCGCTTGACGAGCTAACTCCACCGCCGCCTCCTCAGGCAATACCTCAGGACGCGCGTCCCAACCTAGATAGGCGATCGATATATCTCCGAATATGACAGTGGAGGGCCGCGCGCTACCCTCTCCGTCGGAAAGGAAGCCAATTACGGCGGAATTTTTAGTTTCAAATCCAGCCGCAAACGCGACCGCTTGATACAAGTCCGGACGCTCCCAGTCTGCCTGTGACAACTTGTATTTAACGTCTGCCGTCGCAAATCCTGGCTCGACTACGATATCGGGGTTCAGAGAAAGACTAGAACCAATGAGTTGCTTCTTTTGCTTTTTTATCTTCCAGCGTGGACCGAGTCGCTCACGCAAGATTTCCCTAACACCTGCTTCAACCAATTCTGGCGTTCGGATCAAAAAGGACCACCCGACCACTGCTGTTGCCAACCAATGCACCAGCCTTCGGTCGCAGTGGCCGGCTGCGGCAGATTATTTTTGAATGCCCAGACGCCATCAGCTTCCGGATCAAGCACGATGGAGAAACCCTAATCGAATTGCTGGCTAGCGGGACTAATTCTTTGGCCCCCGGCAGTACTCACCCCGATGGTGGCCTAGTTTGCTGGTGTAATGGCCGCACTCCAACAGAGTACGTCCCCCCAAAAGTAATCTTTTCAAGATTGCAACGCTACGCCGACATCGTGGCCGGCGCGAGCCTGCTGCTGCGGTATTTTAGACAAGTCGCCGGTCAGGGCGTACGTCATGACCTCTCGCTAGCGCTCGCTGGTGCAATGCTACATGGCGGCTGGCAGCCCGCACAGGTAAGGTGGGTTCTTAGCGCCGTTTTTCAAACAGCAGCAGACCCTGAACTCAAGGACCGCGTAACTGCGGTAGAAACTACAATTAAGAGACAGCACGAAGGCCAAACCTTCAAGGGTCTGCCGGAACTTTCGAGCATGTTGCCGCCAGAACTCAAGGTAGCATTAGTGCGGTTCTGGGAACTCGGATCCGGGGCACTGCCAAGTTTTTCTGGAATACCGTCAGGTGTGCCCGCAAGCGGGATGGTCGATGCCAGTGAGGTGGTATTGACTTGGGCCTGCGACGTCCCAGAAGAGAAAATCCAATGGCACTCGTATGGCTTACTCGCTGGCGGCAAAACGACACTGATGGCCGGGGACCCCGGTTGTGGAAAGAGCACACTGTCCTCGACTGTAGCGGCACTCTATTCGACCGGCGCACCATTCCCCGGTAATGCCGATAGGCGCGAACCGAAAAGGGTTTTGATCTGTGCAGCAGAGGATGGGGCCGCGGATACGAAACGGCCAAGACTCGCGGCGGCGGGTGCTGATCTCTCGAAAGTGGCGTTTCTAGATCTCGTGCAAAGCGGTGCGAAGCAGTGGTTTTTCACGCTTGCCGATATTCCCGCCTTGGATGCGTTGCTCGCAAAACACCCCGGCGAATTTGGCCTATTAATCATTGATCCAATTGGCAGCTATTTGGCCGGGAAAGACTCACACCGTGACAGCGATATTCGCGAACTACTCCGGCCGCTGGGTGTAATGGCAGAGCAGCACCGGATTGCTGTATTGCTAATCGCGCACCTAAACAAAAGCAGTATGCAGACCGCGATGAACCGGGTGACTGGCGCAAAGGCCTTTGTTGCCGCCTCAAGGCTAGCGTGGCTGGTGGCACAAGACCCACAAGACCCTGCCACCGTGCTGTTGGTGCAATTGAAAACAAACATTACTGAGCGCCTGGATGGCCTGTCCTACCGTATCGCCAAAGAAGTGCTACCCAGTGGCGCGGAAGTCTCAAAAGTTGTCTGGGATGATTTACCAGTCAAATTAACGGCGGATGAATTGCTACAACGGCCTACTTCGGAGGCCGCCCCGCAGGAGCTTCAACAGGCACAACAGTGGCTCCAGCAGCGGCTGGCGGCTGGCCCGGTATCGGTACGAGTGTTGCAGGAAGAAGTTGACCTGCAACCCTTTAGCTGGGCTACGACAAGGCGTGCAGCCAAAGCAATTCACCTAACTGGTGAAGGCGAGAAAAAATCTCGCGTATGGTTTCTCCCAGGTCAGGCCCAGACCTCAGTGGTGACCGTGGACTTTGGCGCACCTAAGGAGGTAGCCCCCGCAACGCCAGCACCGGCCAGCCTCGAAGAAGTTCCACTATTAACAGATTAGCTAAAGTGCAAAAGATCAAAAGATCAAACGTTCAGGTACCAGGGGCCGCACTTTTTCTAATTCCGCATGAAAATTGGGGGCAACGGCGCAGGCGGCTGTATTTGCACCTATGCACTTTTGCTCTTTTGAACTTTAGCTTTTTATAAGACTGGGATAAAAAATGAGCGAATCACAGACCGACCTGCTGCTCTCGCCGAAGCCAGCAGCAACATCCCTTGCGCAACCGTTAGTGAATCTGCCTCGGGTGCCTTACCCACGCGCCATTGAATATGTCCGCCAGGCCGATAAGGCTGCGGCAGTTCTGGCCGAATTACTGTTACACCAACCGTTAGGCTTGGACATTGAGACCACTGGGCTCGACCCTCTGCGAGATCGGATTCGCCTGTTACAACTAGCCTGTCGCAGCGGCCGGGTTGTCGTCTTCGATCTGTTTGACCTGCCGACGTCACTATTTTTACCTCTGTCGAAAGCACGGCTAGTCGCACACAACGCAGTATTTGAGTATGCGTTCCTGGCTGCTGCCGGAATTAAGCTCGAGTTCTTGCACGACAGCATGTTGATGTACCGCACTCTATACGGCGATACAGCAAGTCTGCGGGATGCAGCACAGAATGTATTGCTGTTACCCATGGATAAAACAGAACAATTAAGCGACTGGTCAATACCTAAACTCACTGAAAAACAACTTCGCTATGCCGCGCTAGACGCTTGGGTCACGCTACAATTGGGCGACGCACTCGGTGCGGGCCGTACTGCCACCTATCAACTGGCCGTTCAAGCGCTTCCGGTGGTTGCACAGTGCCACATTGATGGGGTGCCGTTCGACTGGGAGCAACACGGTCTGCTGTGTGAGCGTTGGCAACAAGACCTGAGTGCAGCCGAAGAGGTATTGCAAGCGCAACTGGGCACGATAAACCCAAAAAGTACCACGCAAATGGGGAACTGGTTGCAACAAAGCTTGGATGCAGCAACATTAGCCGGCTGGCCACGCACCAAAACCGGAAAACTACAGATTAATCGCGATGTTCTCATGGCCCACAGCAACCACCCGGTATTAGGGCCACTGGCAAGGCAGCGGACTCTCCAGAAATTGTGCAGCACATACGGTCACGGCTACATTAAGCACCGGCATCCAATCACCCAGCGGCTACACCCCCACTACCGCATCCTTGGCGCGGTGTCCGGTCGTTTTGGATGCAACAACCCAAACATACAGCAACTACCTAGAGGTGACGAACTGCGGCGCCTAGTACGCGCAGACCCGGGCCGGATGCTCGTCTGCGCTGATTATTCCCAAATAGAACTGCGCATTGCGGCACTTTTGAGCCAAGATCCGCTGCTACTGGAAGCCTATGGCGCCGGGGCCGATCTTCACGCGCAGACCGCTAAGGCGCTGTGCGGAGATGCCACTCACCGACAGTTAGGTAAGAGCGCCAATTTTGGCCTGTTGTATGGCAGCGGTGCGGCTGGATTACAGGCTTTCGCAAAGAGCAGCTATCAGGTTGTGATGACGCTCCCAGAAGCGCAGCAGCACCGCACGCGCTTTTTACGAACCTACGTTGGTTTGCAAAAGTGGCAGCAGCAAACCGACGCCTCTGCCAGTATTTCGAGGAAAGTCCAAACACGAGCCGGTCTGGTGAGAGTCTTAGACCCCTACCGCAGGACAGAGGCCTTAAATATACCGGTACAAGGGAGCGCAGCTGAAGTACTGCTTACCGCGCTAGGCCGCTTACCGCATTGGCTGAGCGGTCTGGATGCCAAGCTAGTCCTCCATTGCCATGATGAATTGCTGCTCGACTGCGCTGAAAAAGACGCGCCCATGGTAGTTACGGCGTTGACCGACTGTATGACTGAGGCGTGGCTGCGGATGTTTCCGGAAGCGGCTATGCCCGGTATTTGTAAAGCGCACAGTGGCCGCAACTGGGCTGAAGTAAAGGCGTAGCTCGGAATAGACCCCGTGTCATCCACCCTAAATGAGCCTCTACCTAACAGACTGGTTTTAAAGTAAAGCCGCGCAGACTGCCCGAAAACCGCACTTAACGTGAGATCCCTTCGCGCCAATCCCATAGAGAAAAGTCGCTAAGACCATGGGGTTTAATGAAAAAAACAAACCGTCAGTCTTCTTTCGGGGTCTTATCCTGCTGTAAAACTTGACTTGCGATAAACGCCGCTGCCTCATCATATGTGCGAATTTTGCGGTACCCAACTGGTTTGCGCCCAGGCGTCCGCCCAGCACTCGTCATATCCAAGACATGCATCAGGTCTTCAAGTTGCGCCAAGCGCAGCGATGCTTGTGACCGTTCCAGCCGAATCTGCTTGGTCTCGTTCCCGCTTATGAAATGTGCCGCACCAATCCGGGCCTTACCCTCGACAGTCTTTGGCCCAGAGCCTCGACCCCCGTGAAACTGGCATTTTTGAGTCCCGCTGACCTTCAGCGCTGGGCGGCCGCATTGTAGTTTGGTGCGCTTTGACTGTGCAGTACAGCGGAGGCACCTTACCCTTCCGCCAGCCAAAATTAGAAATTTAGAAGTGATCATCGCAGCGACTAAAAGAACAATGTTCTGATTGTACGCTTCATGTTTACTGGCGACCGCAGCCGACTGGGGATCAGCACTGGAGGCCACCTTCACTTTCAATGTCGCTACGTGATTGCCGCGCCGACCCCCTTGTATTTATATTTTGGCTCATTTAGCGAATGATGTTGTTGAACTCATGCTCTGACCGCGAGAGTGAGCAACCGTGCGGGATCGGGGCTGAAGCGGGGCGACCGGTCGAGAACTCTAAACCATCCGAGGTAGTTGGTGAGGTATTTCGTGGCAACACC
>CAMDDU010000002.1:0-177567 GCA_945892985.1 Bordetella parapertussis | reverse complement strand
CCCCCCCCCCCCCCCCGCAGCCCCCTCTTGCCATTCTTTGCACGCCTATAAACAATCACCATGACATCGCCCCTCCCCAGACCACGGCAGACGAGCCCGCGCGCTTAACGAACAATGAATCAGACGATAGATCAGGTCTTGCAGCAAGCGATCGCCCACCATCAGGCCGGCCAGTGGCAAGAGGCGGAAGGGCTTTACCGCGGCATTCTGGGCACACAGAGGCATCACCCGGATGCGAACCACAATCTGGGGGTGCTCAGAGTGCAGATGAACCAGGCAGCGGCGGCCTTGCCCCACTTTAAGGCCGCGCTAGAGGCCAACCCTGAGGTAGAGCAGTACTGGCTCAGTTATGTGGATGGACTGCTACAGGCGGGCAGCCCCGATGTGGCAAGACAGGTGATTGATGCGGGCAGGCTACGCGGGTTCAATGGCGACGCCCTTGACGCCCTGGCCGCACGTTTGGATTCAGGCGCGCCCAGCGCGCAGGCGATTGCCACGCTGGTGTCTTTGTTTGCTGCCGGGCGCTACGGCGAGGTAGAAGCGCTCGCCCATACGATGACGGAACAGTTTCCGGCGCACGTGGCGGGTTGGAAAGTATTGGGTTTGGTGCGCATGGAAATGGGGCAGGTTGCGCAGGCGCTGCTCCCGATGCAAAGAAACACCACGCTATCGCCCTCTGACGCGGAGGCACACAGCAACCTGGGCTACGCCCTGAGTACCTCCGGTCAACTCGGTCAACTCGAGGCCGCCGAAATAAGTTGCCGCCGGGCACTGCAACTCAAGCCCGATTACGCCCAGGCACACAATAACCTGGGCTTTACGCTCTACCAACTCGGCCGGTTCGAGGAGGCAATCGGGTGTTACCGCGCCGCAATCGCCCTCGACCCCGCGCTGCTTGCCGCCCACGGCGGGTTGGCGTCGGCGCTAGCGCGGCTGGTGCCGCTTTGGCACGTGCCGATGATGAACGACACCCTGCGCAACGCGGCCTATTACGAGGCGCTGCGGGCGGCGGTCACGCCCGATTCGAATGTGTTCGAGATCGGCACCGGCTCGGGGCTGCTCTCCATGATGGCTGCGCGGCTGGGCGCAAAAAGCGTGACCACCTGCGAAGCCGAACCGCTTGTCGCCGCCACCGCAAAGGAGGTCATCGCCGCAAACGGTTTGGATCAGCGCATCAGGCTGATCGGCAAAAAATCCACGGCGATTGAGCTTGGTGAAGACCTGCCGCAACGGGCGGACATCCTGGTCTCGGAAATTCTCTCCAGTGAATTGCTGGCCGAGCACGTACTGTCAAGCATAGAGGACGCCAAGCGCCGCCTGATCAAGCCAGGCTGCCGCATTATTCCGGCAGCCGGCAGCATCATGATCGCGCTGTTCGGTGGCGAGGGCCTTGGCAGCAATCTTGCAGTCGAAGAGGCCTGCGGTTTTAATTTACGCCCTTTTAACAAAATCGTGCCGCGGCGCCAGACCATTGCGCGCAGCGACCTGGCGATCGACCTGCTCAGCGCCGACACGGCGGCGTTCCGGTTTGATTTTGAGCACGCCCTAGGCGCGGCGCCGCAGACCAAGACCCTGCGCATTGCGGTGACAACAGCGGGGCGCTGCCTGGGCATCATTCAATGGATACGGCTGGAGATGTTTGCCGACAAGGTGTTTGAGAACCACCCGTCGGTCAAAGCGGCGGCATCGGGCTGGACGCGCTGCGCTTATGTGTTCGCCTCGCCGGTTGAACTCAAAGTCGGTCAGGTGGCGATCGTTTCGGCGGCGCATAACCGCGTGATGCCGTGGTTTGATCTGCTGCGGATCGAGTCTTGTCCCGAACCGGCAGTATGATGGCCGGCAAGGCGCCGGTGCAGAGTGAACAGGCGCTGTGTAGTCGATGTGGTAAAAGAATTAGCGACTGCGGTGCCGTTTAAGGCAGCGCCCCTGTATTCATCCGACCGCCCCCCAGCCGGCCCTCCTTGTCATTCTCTGAACCGGTATAAAAAACCACCATGGCATCGCCCCCCCAGACTACGCCAGACGAACCCGCGAGCTTAAAAATGAATCAGACGATAGATCAGCTCTTGCTGCAAGCGATCGCCCATCACAAGGTGGGTCAATTGCAAGAGGCCGAAGGGCTTTACCGCAGCATTCTGGGCACACAGGTGAACCACCCGGATGCGAACCACAATATGGGGATGCTCGCCTTGCAGATGAACCAGGCTGCGGCAGCCTTACCGCACTTTCAGGCCGCCGTAGAGGCCAACCCGGCGCAAGACCAGCACTGGCTCGGTTACCTTGATGCCCTGATACAGGCCGGCAGCCACGATAAGGCAAGACAAATCATCGGGGCGTGCCAGCAACGCGGGCTCGCCGGCGATGCCCTGGAGGCATTGGTCTTGCGCCTGGATACGCATCATCCCGGCCCGCAAGCGATGGAGACGCTGGTGGGTTTGTTTACCGCAGCACGCTATGCGGAGGCCGAAGCGCTGGCCCGGACGATGACGGCGCGCTTTCCGCAGCACGGCCTGGCTTGGAAGGTGTTGGGCGCGGCGCTGATGGAAATGGAGCGGGTTGACGAGGCCCTGCCCCTCATGCAAAAAGCGGCCGCGCTCTCACCCCAGGATGCGGAAGCACACAATAATCTGAGCAACGCCCTGCATGCTTTAGGCCGATTTGATCAGGCCGAGGCGAGTTGCCGACTAGCGCTGGCGATCAAGCCTGATTTCGCCGAGGCGCACAACAACCTGAGCAACGCCCTCTTTGCCTTGGACCGACCTGCAGAAGCCGAGGCAAGTTGCCAACAAGCGCTGGCGATCAGGCCTGATTTCTTCGCGGCCTACAATAACTTGGGCAACGTACTCTATCGTTTGGGCCGGCTTGATGAGGCTGAGACGCGCTTCCGACGGGCGCTAGAACTAAAACCCGCTTACACCGCGGCGCGCTTTAATCTTTGCAACATCCTCAGTGCTTTGGGGCGGCCGGAGGAGGCCGTGACGAGTTATCGCCTCGCGATACAGCTCAAGCCCGATTACGCCGATTTGCACAACAATCTGGGAACGACCCTCCAACATTTGGGTCGGCTCGACGAAGCCCTGATGAGTTACCGCCTGGCGATCCAAATCAAGCCCGGCTTTGCCGTGGCGCACAAGAACCTCGCCATCGTACTTAATAATCTGGCCAACACACGCAAGGAGCAAAGCCTTTATTTTGAGGCCTTGCAGGCCATCACTGAGGCCTTGCGCATAGAAGAAACCGCGGAAACGAAAAGAGCATTTTGCTTTTGCGTCAAACAAATCCGTTTCACCCACATCGGCAGCGAAACCAAAACCCACTTGGTTCGCGCCATAACCGAGTGCTGGGGCAGGCCCAGCGAGTTGACTCAGGTTAGCTTTTCATTGCTCAAGCTCGACCCAAACCTCGGGGCGTACATCAGCCGTGCCAACACGGCCTGGCCGCGCGCGCTAAACGCACAGCAGTTGTATGGCAAGCATAGTGCCGGTAACGCAGCAGAGATCAACCGCCCCAGCCGCCTCGGATCTGACCCGCTGCTGTGCGCCTTGCTCGTCTCAGACAGCCTCTGCGACATGCCTATGGAGCGGTTTCTGACGATGGCGCGCAGGGTCTTTCTGGACACGGTTACGGCGATGCCCGCTGCAGGCAGCGCGCCCGGCGTGGCTGGGGAGTCCGAGTCAATTAAGGTATTAGACGCAGCCTTGCTCTTTTACTGTGCGCTGGCGCGCCAGTGCTTCATCAACGAGTATGTGTTCTCACACTCCGATAAAGAGTTTCGTAAGGCGAGCGATTTGCGCGATCGCATGGCGGCCGCGCTGGAAGCCGGTACGCCGGTGCCTGCGCTGTGGCCGGTGGTGGTGGCGGCTTATTTCCCGCTGCACGCCCTAGCGTTCGGCGCGCGTCTGTTGCAGACGCCATGGCCTGTGCCGATTGAATCTGTACTGACGCAGCAGCTTCGCGAGCCCGAGACAGAACGGCAATTGAACGCCGCTATTACCCGGCTCACCGAGATCGATGACGCCGTGTCGCTGCGGGTTCAGAATCAATATGAGCAAAACCCCTACCCGCGCTGGATCAACATAGCCCCAAACGACAAGCCCCAGCCTGTGGGCGTTGTACTGCGCCAGCTTTTGCCCTTGGCACCTATTGTCGGGGCCGCCCACTACGATAAGCCGGACATCCTGGTTGCCGGTTGCGGCACGGGACACCTCTCGATTGACACGGCGCAAACCTACCGCGGGGCGCGGGTTCTGGCTGTGGATTTAAGCCGCAGCAGCCTGTGTTACGCCCAGCGCAAGACGCTGGAGTTGGGCCTCACCTCGATTGAATACGCGCAAGCGGACCTGCTCAAGCTGGGCTCGCTGGACCGTACGTTCGATTTAATTGATGCCTCCGGGGTGCTGCACCATTTGGCCGACCCCTGGGCCGGATGGCTGACGCTGTTGTCGCGGCTGCGCCCTGGCGGTTTCATGCACCTGGGCCTTTATAGCGAAGTGGCGCGAAGGAATGTTGTTCGTGTGCGCAAACTTATCGCGCAGGCCGGCCATGGCGCCAGCGCCAACGAGATCAGGCAGTTTCGCCAGGTTTTGGTGGATTTGGACAAAAAGGCCGATTTTGGGACCACGCTCAAATTAAAAGATTTTTATAACACCAGCGATTGCCGTGATTTACTTTTTCATGTTCAAGAGCACCGCCTGACACTGACGGACATTGATGCGTTTCTTCGCGCCAATGCGCTCGTGTTTCTGGGGTTTAGGGTCGACGCTGAGGTCCTGCGCGCGTACAAGCGGCGTTTCCCCGACGATCGTGCCGCCACCAATCTGGCGCAATGGCAGTCTTTTGAAAACGAAAACCCCGATACGTTTATCGGGATGTACCAGTTCGTTATTCAAAAGGCGGCAGGCTGACTGCGCACTGCGAGGGGGCTTGCCCCTTTGTTTAATAAATTCTTAACATTAATTAGGCTTTTAATTTACACCGCACGGGAGACAAAATAACACCGCACTTTGTTTGTATTTTTCTTGGCCATTACACCCCAACAAGCTTACAGTAACTAAATATTGATTCTAAGTTTGTTCATTTTGGGTCGACGTCGGTACATAGGTGTACATACGTATTCGTTTAGGCCTAAGGGGTACGCACAATGCAGAATCCACTCCCGCTTGCACCCGCCTTACTCAACGCATTTACGCAGGGGCTTTTATCCCAGCGCCAGTGGATGCACGATAATTTCCCGGAATCGGAAAGTATTCTTGCCATCGACATACTCGTTAATGTCGCTAACAACACCCTGAGCAATAACCCAACTCCAATGAAAGACTTGCTGGGGAGCATCCCCTTCAGCGAGGTGGGTATAAGAAAAAAGGTCACGCGGCTCAAAAAAACCGGCTGGCTGCGTATCGACCGTTCGGCCCTGGATCAAAGAATTCGGGTTTTGGTTGCAGAGGACAAACTGCTTGCGATGCTGCAAAGATACGCGGCACAGTGCGCGCTGATTAAAAGCGCGGCTTAAGCGGGCTGCGGTTTTATGCCGGGCCGATGGCCTGCGGCGCTTGAACCGCGGCCCACATCCACCTATCGTTTCAGCCCTTGCCCGCCGGCGCAGCCATCACGCCGCATCACGCCCCCCTCCCCCCCTCAGGTTCACGCGTTTCGCGCTGCGAGCGTTTTGTTTGGGCACTCTATCGTTTAGTCTCTAATTGCCTGCGCAAACCTTTGCAGGCTTGATCTAAAGATAGCTTTCTGATAGCATTAAAGAATGGGTAAAACAAACGATTTTTTGCTTCGGTTTAGGGATCGCGATACGCAAGCTGGCGTGACGCGCGTGACGCTTTCGCTTTTATCCGAAAAGCTTGGATTGTCCGAAACGGATGTCATACATAAATCCCTCGTTGCGCTTGCTATGAATCAGTTGCCACAATACGAACCGGATAACGGTCCTCCAACAGAAGCGGACAGGAACAAAATAAAATCCATCGTCACTGGAAAGCACGGTAACGCGTCGATGGTGGAAAGCCTCTTCCCCGACATGGCGGATTCACGTGAGCCCAAGCTTGCTCAAAGCAAAAGAGTTCGTCCCTCTCCCCGCACCAGGTGACATCCTCTACTGCTTTTTTTCAACAAAAGAGCGTGGCGGTATTCCGGGCAGAAAACCAAGACCAGTCCTGGTTCTAGGTACGATGGAGTTTGAGGATGGCACGCCGGGCCTGCGTGTCGCCTACGGAACATCCAAGAAGGTCCAGGATTTAATATCCGGAGAATTCGCTATACGAAAGCTTGACGGCCCTGCTTACACCCTTTCTGGATTGAGCTTTGAGACGAAATTTAATCTTAAAAATTCTCAGGATTTGCCCTATAACGAAGAATGGTTTCGAGTCCCGCCCAACCCAAGGCATGGGCAAACGCCAAAGCTTGGTACGCTACATCCATCATTGATGCATCGCGCAAAAGCCGCATTTGAAGCGATCGCCTTTAGACCGAAATAGGGACTCATCGATATAGTTCCCTTTTGTTTTGGCCGGACACGTTTTGCCCTGACACGTTTTGCCCTGACACAGGCCGCCAGCTTGACCGGATCGCCGCCGCCGGGCGATGCGCCCGCGCATCAGGCAAAATAAGGCCTTCTGTGGGCGCCTGCGGGTGTGTTTGCCCTGCTGCGGCCCATCCCCCGGTCAAACTCAAGGAATCTGATCCTGAAACTCTGCATATTTGGCGCCGGCGCGGTCGGCGGGCACTTTGCGGCGCGCCTCGCCGCCGCGGGCAACGATGTGTCGGTGGTGGCGCGCGGCCCCAATCTCGCGGCGATCCGCGCGCGCGGACTGCTGCTGCACAGCGGCGACAAACGCATCGCCGGACGCGTGCGCGCCAGCGACAATCCGGCCGAGCTGGGCGCGCAAGATTTCATCATCGCCACACTCAAGGCCACCAGCCTCGCTTCATTCGCCCAGGGCGTGACGCCGCTACTGGGCCCGGACAGCGCCGTGGTGTTTGCGCAAAACGGCCTGCCCTGGTGGTACGCGCAGGGGCTGTCGGCCTCGCGTCCGCGCCCACCCGACTTGTCGCGGCTTGATCCGGGCGGCGTGCTCGCGCGCAGTATTGCGCCCGAGCGCGTTATCGGCAGCGTTATTTTTTCCGCCAACACAGTGATAGAACCCGGCGTCATCAGCAACGCCACGCCGGAGAACAACTGCCTGAGCCTGGGCGAAACCGATGACAGGCCCAGCGCGCGCCTGGACGCCTTGCGCGCCGTGCTGATTGGCGCCGGCATAGACTCGCCGCCTATCGCCGATATCCGCACCGTGGTCTGGCACAAGTTGCTGCTAAACCTGATGTCCGCGGTCGCCGCCCTCACCGGCCAGCCGGGCAAGATCATGATGGCCGACCCTGAGGTGAGTGCGGTCATCCATGCGCTGATCCGCGAGGGCATCGCCATCGGTGCCGCCCACGGCATTGCGCTCGAACCGGTGATGCCCAACACCAGCATGCACAAGCCCTCCATCCTGCAAGACTACGAGATGGGCCGGCCAATGGAAGTGGAGGCGCTGCTGCAGGCGCCGCTCGCCTTCGCCCGCGTCGCCGGGGTGGCCGCGCCCATGCTGCAGGTGGTGGCCGCGCTGGTGGCCCACCGTGCCGTGGCCAAAGGGCTTTATCAGAACTGAAATCAGCACTGGGCGGCAGCCCACGATGACTGGAAAGCCACG
The DNA here is from genome assembly GCA_945892985.1 of Bordetella parapertussis. GTDB lineage: Bacteria > Pseudomonadota > Gammaproteobacteria > Burkholderiales > SG8-39 > CAITSH01. The sequence continues at coordinate 169,870 of CAMDDU010000002.1, read as the reverse complement.
ACTGGCGCGCCTTTCCAGCCATTGTGCGGGAAAATTTACGTTCCACGACAAAGCCACGGGCAGCTACTGCATCAGGCCACAGGTCGCGTAGAATGCACGCTATGACACCAGCCAGCGTCAGGTGATGAGCACACTGCTAGACAAACTTAAACAGGCCGAACTCGATCGCCAGGCCAACGAGGCCGGCGCAGGCAGTGACGGCGCTGCGGCCAGTGAGCCCGCGGCGGGCGTACCCGATCAGCCGAGCGCCGCGCAAGCCTCTCATGCAGGGGGAGCGGGCACCGAAGCCGACCGCGCCGCCACTGCCGCCACAAGCGCAGCGCAAACGCGCGCTGAAACCGAACGCCAGACGCGCGCGCTGACCGAGCAGTCCCGCCAGAGCGAACGCGAGTCCGCCCGCATCGCCATGGCCTACGCTGACGCCGAGGCCCTGGCGCAGCACGAAGCCGAGCAGCGCGCCGCAGCCGAACAAGGCTTGGCACGGGCCGCCGAGCTTGCTGCCAGCGCCGAAGCACAACGCAAATTCGCCGCCCAGTCGCGGGGCATCGCCGAAGAGGACGCCCGCGAGCAGGCCGAACAACGCAGCCTCGCCGATGCGCGCGCCCTCAAAGCGACCAAAGAGCGCATCGAGGCCGAGTCGCGCGCCGCAGAGGCGGCGGCCGCGCGCGTGGAACAAGAAAAAATCGCGGTGCAACTGGCGGCCGAGCGCTATGCCGCCGAGCAGGCGGCACAGCACGCCGCCAACCGGCGCATTGAAGCCGAGCGCGCCCTCGCGCGCGCCGCCGAGGAGCGCTTAAAAAGTGATGCGGCGCTGCGCGACCAGGCAGAGCAGCGCGCGCGCGCGGAACAAGAGGCGGCAAAGCAGACCCAGGCGCTGGCCGACGCCGAGGCGCGTGCCGCGGCGCAGGCGGCGGACTACGCCGCCGCGGAAAAACGCGCCACCGATGCGGCGCAAGCGCACGCCAGGGCCGACGCCGGACTGACGGCGCGCGCCGCCGAGCGCAGCGCGGCCGAGCAGGCGGCGCGCCTTGAGGCGGCGCGGCGTATCGAGGCCGAGCAGGCGCGCATCGAAGCCGCGCACGTAAAAGAGGCCAGTGAAGCGGCCCTTGCCGCCGAGGTGGCGCTGCGTGAAGCCGCCGATGCCGCGGCCGACTTGATCAGCGCCGAGCGCGACGAAGCCGAGGCGCGCGTCCTGGCACTGGAACACGCGCGCAATGAGGCCGCCCAACGCACACTCGCCGCGCTGATGCAGCGTCAGCACAATGAAACGGCGGCCGCGCGCCTGGCGCGCGACAAAGCCGCCGCGCAACAACAGGCGGCAAAACTCGCCGACGAACAGGCGATCGCCGAACGCGCACTGGCCCTTGCCGCAACCGAGCGCGCCGCCGCAGAAGCGCAGTTGTTGCGCGACACCGAGGCCTGCGTCAGTGCCGAGGCCGAAACCGCGCGCATCGCCGCAGAAAAGGCCGCGGCCGAAGCACATGCGCTCGGACTGGAGCAGGCACGCGCCGAGGCGGCGGAAAAAGTGCTCGCCGCAACCGCCTTGCGCCAACACAAAGAAGCAGAGGCGACACGCTTTGCCAGCGAACGCAGCGCCCTTGAACGCACGGCAACAGCAAAGGCCGAACAACAGGCTGCGGCGGAACATGCGCTGGCTGCCGCCGCAACGGAACGCGCCGCCGCCGAAGCGCTGTTGTTACGCGACAGCGAAGCGCGCATCGCCGCCGAGACAGCGGCCGAGCGCCTCGCTGCAGCGCGCGCCAAGGCCGAACAAGGCGCGCTGGCGCTGGCGCAATCGCGCAGCAAGGCCGCCGAAAAAGCCCTGACAACGACCCGATCACGCGAACAAAAAGAGACTGCGGCGGCGCGACTGGCGGCCGAACGCGGCGCGGCCGAACAGGCAGCGGCACAATACGCAAGCGAACAGACCGCGACCGATCAGGCGCTGGCCACGGCCGCCGCAGAACGCGAACAAGCCGAGGCCGCGCTATTACGCGACGCCGAAGCGCGTAGCGCCGCCGATGCGCTGGCCACCGCTGCTGCGCGCGACAAGGCCCGCGCAGAAGCTGCCGCAGCCAAACAGGCGGCGTCGCGCGCCAAGACGGAGCAGCGTGCGATGGAGACGGCGACCAAACGGCTGGCGGCAGAACAAGGCGCGCAGGCCGCACTCGAAGAGCGCATTGCCGCCGCGCAGCAGGCCGATGCGCTGACGCAACAGGCGCAGCAAGCCGGTGAAAGCGCGGACGCCGCCGCAGCAACGCGCGGCAAACTGCAAGTCACACTAGCGCAATGGCCGCAAGCGCGGCGCAAGTGGCTGGGCGAGGCCGCTGTTGCGCTCGCCTGCCTCATCGGCGTGGTGCTTTATTTTGTTGCCTTCCCCGGCCCGCAATCACCCGCGGCGCGCAAGCTCTGGGTAGAGCAGCCGCTGCAATTGCGGCTTGACGAGGCTATCGAGAAAATTTCGGCCGGGATCACCGACACGGCCAAGAAAAAATCCGGGCGCTGACTGGAAAGGCCCGGCTGGCGCGGGTTTTCAGCCGATTATGGGCTGGGTACTGAGCATCCAGTACCCAAGACTCAACACTCAGCCCGCGGCGTCGGCCACCAAGCCTGCCGCCTCTATGCCGGCCACGCAGGCCGCTTCATCTTCTTCACCGGTGCCGCCGCTCGCGCCGGCAGCGCCGATGATCTCGCCCTTGGCGTTCTTGATCAGCACGCCGCCCGGTTGGGGCAGGAATTTGCCCTGCGCCGTCTGTGCCAGTGTGTGAAAAAACGCCGGGTTGTCTTTGGCGCGCTTGGCCAGGGCGCGGCTGGACGCACCCATCGCCACCGAAGCCCAGGCCTTGCCCAGACCGACATCGACACGGAACATGCTGGCGCCGTCTTCGCGCTGCGCGGCGATGATGTGACCGCCGCCGTCTATGACCACCACGGCGAGCGGCTTGACGCCCATGTCACGCGCCTTCGCCAGCGCCTTGTCGATAATGATATTGGCCTGCTTGAGACCCAATGGATTCATCTGACCGCTGTTGCTCATGCCTTGCCCCTGTTTGATTTAAAAACCGCTTGATTTAAAAACGCCTGATTTAAAACCGCTTGGTTTGAAAGCGAATGCCAATGCGGCCCGGTGCCCTACTCGGCTTGGATGCCGATGTCCTTGATCACCTGCGCCCAACGCGTACGCTCGGACGCAAAGAACTGCCCGGTCGATTCGGGTGTGCCGGCGCCCTCGGTGTAAATGCCCAGGTCGCGCAGCCTTTGCACGTTCTCGGTGTCGGTGAGAATCTGCCCGAGGTCGCGGTTGATTTTACTCACCACCTCGGCCGGCGTGCCGGTGGGCGCGACCAGCGCGAACCAGCCGACATAGGCAAAACCGGGCAGCGTTTCGGCCAGCGTCGGAATGCCCTCCAGTCCGGGCAGGCGCTTGGCCGAACTCACGGCGATGGGGCGCAGCCTGCCGTCCTTGACGAGATTGACCACCGCAGGGATGCCCATCACGGTGTACTGGGTGCGACCGGCGACGGTGTCCTGGATGGCAGCGGCCGAACTCGTGTAGGGCACCTGCGTCACCTGCACGCCGGCAACCACCTTGAGCATGTCACCGACAATGCCGCCAAAGCCGCGCTGTCCGTCGCTGGCAAAAGACAACTGCCCCGGCTGCGCCTTGGCCAGAGCGATCAGCTCGGCGGTGTTCTTGGCCGCCACAGTGGGCGTTGCGGCGATCAGGAAGGGACTCAGGCCTATCATCGCCACCGGCGTGAAATCCTTCACCGGATCGTAGGGCATGGACTTGAGCGTGTAGATGTTGGTCACCAGCGCCGCGGTGGTGGAGAAATAAAGCGTGTAGCCGTCGGCCGGCGAGCGCGCCGCCGCCTGCGCGCCGATGACATTATTGCCCCCGGGGCGGTTCTCGACCACGACCTGCTGGCCCCAGCTGCGAGTGAGCTTGTCGGCGATGATGCGCGCGATAATGTCAGGCGGCGAACCGGCCGGCTGCGACAAGATGATTTTCGGCGGCTTGGTCGGCCAGCTTTGCGCCGCGGCGCCGGCAGCGAACAAAGCCAGTGCGGCGGCAAGAAACAAACGGGTCCAAGATTTCATGCTGTCCTCCTCAGGATTGCCCGCATCATGCCACCTGCAGGCGTTGTCAAAATACTAATTCAATACCGGAAAACAATAATTGCGTTCCACCACCATGATGCGGGCGCTGTCCTTGACCGATACACCCCAGTGATCCAGACGGCCGGGCGGCCAGGTCCAGTCTTCGGGACCGCCGACGCGGTAATCGTCGCCCACTTCGGAAATCTCGGCGGTATATTCGATCACGGCGCCAAAGGGTGCGATGAAATAGCCGAACACGTTATTGCCGGGGCCGTGCCGCCCCGGCCCCCAAACCGGCGCGAAACCAGCCTCGCGCATGCGGCCAAAACCGCGCATCACCGCGTCGATATCACGCATCTCGAAGGCGATGTGGTTGAGCGACGCGACTGCGGCATGGGCGTAGGCGATTGCATGATGCTTGCGGTCACAGCGGACAAAAGTCATGGCGCGGGTGCGATCGGAGACCTGAAAACCGAGCACGTCGACGGCAAAGCGCTCGCAGGCAAGCACGTCAAGCGCGTTGATCACGGTGTGCGTGATGCGAACCGGCGTGTCAGGGTCCGCATTCACGACGGGTACGCTGGCTTCGCTCACGAAACAATAGGACTGCGCTTCCGATCCCTGCACAAAAAATCCGCTGCCGCCGCCGGGCGCGTCTAGCGCCGCAAAGGGGCGCAGCGGGGCGCCTGCGCGCTGCGCACGCTCGCGCAGCTGCGAGAGTTCGGCTGGCGAGCCGCCAAAGCACACCGACGCCACAGCCGGCGCGGCCGCCTCGCGAAGGCAAAGGATGTAGGGCTGATCGCCGCTGCCGCGAAAATACCGTGCACCGCCCTGCTCGCCTGCGGGCAGCAACCGCCAGACATCGGTTAGGAATTGCGCCGCAGCGGCAACGCCCGTGACGTGCAGTTCGACACTACGCAAGCGCATGCGATTCTCCTTGTGCATTAACTACCGCGGCAAGCGACGCCAGCCCTGCTTCAAGTCCGGCTGCGTCCGCGGCCACGCCGAAAACATAATGATCCGGCCGCACGATGGCGGCGACGCAGGCGTGGCGTGCAAACCAGCGCGCCAGGATGCCCTCGCTTTCAACGACGCACCGTACGCCGTCCGTGCTGCTCGCAGCACCCGACCTGTCACCCAGCAGCACGATGCGTGCATTGAGCTTCGCAATAATCGGATTGCCCCGCAATCCGGCGGCAATGGCGGCGTCGTTAGTGATGACGCGAATACCCGTTCCTGTGATGTCATCGAGCAGCGCGGTCTGCCCCCCCGGCTTTTCCTGCGCTACGCGCGGCTGCGGGAAAATCGTGCCGTTGGCGGCGTGCTGCGCGGGCGACAGCAAGCAGCCCTCCCCCTGCAGCGGCGGAATCAAGTCCTGGCGCGCGACGGTCTTGATCTGCCCGCCCGCTTCTACGAGCAGGCGCGCATCGCGCTTAGCCGCCGCCGCCGGATCGCGTTCGCAAATCAACTGCCCTATCCCCTTGATGAGCGTAGTCAGGCGCCGCACATGGGCGCCGCGTTCGGCCTGGTAGGTGTCGAGCAGAGCATCGCCGGCGGTGCCATCGAGAACACGTTTTAATTTCCAGCTGAGATTGGCAACGTCGCGCACGCCCTGGCACATGCCCTGCCCGGTAAACGGCGGTTGCTGGTGCGCTGCGTCACCGGAGATAAAGACGCGGCCGCGCCGCCAATCGCGTGCCACCAGAGCGTGAAAACGGTAACTCGCGACACGCCACAACGCGGCCTCATCAGGCTTCAACCAGCGGGACAGCAATTTCCAGATTTCCGCCTCGCCCTCCATGATGCGCGGGTCTTCACCGGGCAACAGCATGATCTCCCAGCGCCGGTGATTGCCCGGTCCGATGAGATAGGTGGTCGGCCGTGCCGGCTCGCAGTACTGGATGCTCACATCCGGAAGCTTGGCCAGGCCGCGTTCATTGACCTGCACGTCAACCACCAGCCAGGGCTCGTCAAAATCCAGATCCTCAAACGGCATATCAAGCAGGCGACGGACGGTACTCGAAGCACCGTCACAAGCCACGACGTAGCGGGCACTCACATTGCGCGTGCCACCGTCTTCGCCACGCAGGCTCAGGCGCACGCCGGTGGCGTCCTGCTCCAGCGCGGTGAGCTCGGTGCCCAATGCGATCTCGACACCGACGCGTGAGGCGGCGCCCTTGCGCATGATTTCCTCGACCGGCGGCTGGGTGAATACCACGTTGGGTGGCCATCCCAGAGGATAAGGCGGCGGCACCGCACCCAGGCGCTTGATCAGTTGCCCCTCGACGCCGTAATACTCGGAGGGCGTGAAGGGCGCGGTATAGGGCAGCACCGCGTCCACGATGCCGAGATTCTGGAACACGCGCATGATTTCGTGATCAAGCGCAAAGGCGCGCGGCTTGTCATATACGGCGGTCGCCCTGTCGATGGCGAGGGTGCGCACCCCGAGCTTGCCAAGCAGGCCGGCGCAGGTCGCTCCGGCCGGGCCGAAGCCAATTACCACCACGTCGAAATCAAACTTGCCCTGGTCAGTCACTTGCCTGCCTCCAATTATTCCGCCTGAGGGGCGATGATGCGGCCGAACAGTTCGTCGTCTTCCTGCATGTAGGCGGCGAAGTCCGTGTCAATTTTCCAGCCCAGCGTGTAACCCCGGCTGCGGCAGTCCTCGGTAAAGTCCGCGTCGGCCGCGACCTTGCGCAGGGCGGCGACAATCCGCTCCTTGACGGCAGGTTCCAGCCCGGCCGGCGCAACCAGGCCGCGCCAGTGCGCAACGCTCCAGTCCAGGCGCGATGCCTCGCGCACCGTCGGCACGCTGGCAAACAGCGGATGACGCGTGTCGGCCATGGTGGCAAGCGGCCTGATCTTGCCTTCGAAAATGAGTTCGGGCGCCTCGACCATCGGAACCGGCGCGACATCCACCTCGCCGGCGATGAGCTTGGCAATGCCCTCCTCGCCGCTGATGGTCGGGGTCCAACTGACCCGACCGGCGCTGATGCCGGCTTTGTCGAGCAGGCCGAGCAGCGCGAATTTCCACACGCCAAAATCAGGCGAGCCCGAGCCGCGCAGCGGCGCGGTGCCGGTGGCGCGGGCTGCGGCCAGAAAATCATTGAGCGTGCGCCAGGGTGAGTCGGCGCGCACGATGATCGCGGCGGCCTCGACATAGGGCACGGCGAGCGGCGTGTAATCGCGCCAGGTGAGCTCGGTGACACCGGCGTTCCAGTGCATCATGCCGATCTCGCCGGTGATCATGCCCAGCGTCAGCCCGTCTGGTTTGGCCGCTGCGATGGCGCTGTGGCCGGCGACCGCGCCGGTGCGGCTCACCGCCCTCACCGGCACGCCCAGGTGCTTTTCGAGATATTGCGCCAGCAACTGGCTGCGCTTGCCGGTGCCGCCGTCGATGATATAGGGGACGATGATTTCGATCGCGCCCTGCGCGTCTTTGGCCGGATTTACCATTTGTTAGCTTTGTCTTTCGAGGATCTGCTTATATTTTGATCGGGTGATCGGGCAGGGCCCATGCCTGCCCATGCCTGCTTATGTTTGCTGCTATTTAATTGTGAACAGAACCCGGATCTATCATCAGGCACTGCCCGGTCATGTGGTCGCTCTCGGCGGAGGCGAGAAAAATCAGCCCGCCGGTGATGTCCTCGGCGCGCAGGTGCACCGGCATGGCGCGCGGCCGGAAGGCGTGGGCGCGATACTCGTCGTCATCCTCCAGCGCCTGTTCATTGATGCGGCTGGTGACCAGCCCGTAAGCGAGCGTGTTGACGCAAATGCCCTCCGGGCCCAACTCGCGCGAGAGCGCGCGCGACATCGCCAGCACGGCGCCCTTGGCCGACACATAATGCAGGCGGTTGGGCGCACCCGAATACATCATGCTTGAGCCGACGTTGATGATCTTGCCGTAGCCTTGCTTGCGCATTTGCGGCAGCACCGCTTTGACGCAGACAAACGGACCGCGCACGTTGACGGCATAAATGTCATCCCAGGCATCGAGCGCAATATCGCCCACCTTGACCGGCGGGATATTCGAACCGATGGCGGCATTATTGAGCAGGATGTCGATGCGGCCAAAACGCTTGATGGCTGCGGCCGCCATCGCCGCCATCGAGGCCTCGTCACGCACATCAACGTGCACGGCCAGCGCTTCACCGCCGGCGGCCTCAATCTCCTTCACCACCGACGCGCAATCGCGAATATCGGCCACCACCACCTTGGCGCCCGCGGCAGCCAGCGCCTTGGCAAAATCGGCGCCCAGCGCGGCGCGCTCGCCATGTGAGCCGCCGGTGACAATGGCGACGCGGTTTTCAAGTCGTTTCATGGTTTCTTTCAAAATGTTCTGAGCTTCGAAGGTTCCGGGTGTTCAAGGTGCAGGGGTCGGCGCGGCGATGAAAAGTTCAGCGCTTGGCCTGCTTCGCCGCCTTGATCACCTGACCCGAGCGTTCGCGGTCAGTCTTGAGAAATGCGGCAAAGCCCTCGACCGGTCCGACCGAGGTCTCAAGAAAACGCCCGTCCATGAATTCACCGAACTTTGCTTCGCTGAACAGTTTCACAAACTCGGCATTGAGCCTGGCAACAACAGCGTCCGGCGTGCCGGCCGGAACCACCAGACCCCACCAGGGCCGCACCGAATAATCACCCAGGCCGGCCTCGGCCATGGTCGGCACATCGGGGAACAAGGCCACGCGCTTTTGTCCGCCTATGGCCAGGGCCTTGATGCGGCCACCCTGAATGCCGCCGACAAAATTGCCCATGCCCATGGACGAGAGCTGGATTTCGCCGGCAATCAGCGCCGTGGCAATCGGTCCGCCACCCTTGTAGGGCACGGCGGTCATGTCGGTCTTCCATTTGTCGCGCAGCCAGCCCAAAAACAAATCAGGCGAGGAGTCGGGCCCGAGTGTGCCGAAGTTGAGCGAGCCGGGCTTGGAGAGCGCCAGCGCGCGCAATTCGGCCCGTGTTGGCCGGCACTGCGGCAGCGACCACCAAGGCCTCGCGCACGAAAAACAGATTGGTCACCGGCCGAAAATCCTTGTCCGGGTCATAGGGCAGCTTGTCGAAGGTGAAGGGATTGCTCGACAAGGCGTCGACCCCGAGCACGCACAGCGTGTAGCCGTCGGCGGGCGCTTTGGCGCAGGCCTCGGCACCTATGATCATGTTGCCGCCGGGCTTGTTGTCTATGAGCACCGGTTGGCCCAGGCGCGTGCTGAGCTCCTGCGCCGCGGCGCGCATCACCACGTCGGTCACGCTGCCCGCGGCGATGCCGACAATCACCTTGATCGGCTTGTTGGGATAGGCCGTTTGTGCGACGGCCTGGACACAGCTCAATGCAGCGGCAAGGCCAAGCAGAGCCGTGGCGCAACAGCGGCCCGCGCGGCCGCTGCGCTCATGGCCGTGTCTATTTGAAAGCGAAAGCAATTTCATTGCACTCCTCCTTTGCCGCGGTTGCAGTTTTTTGAATTTTTTGTTTATCGGTACTTCAGTGTTTCAAAAATTCAGCCTTACGCTTTTTTTGCCACCCCGGGACAGGCCCTAAGGCCGAAATGCGTCCTGCCGTAATGCCCTGGTGCGAACGCTGTAGAGCGCGGTTGCAGGACGTGAATAATGATTACTTGCGCGCATGCTACGCAGCGGGTAATAATTTGAAAATCCGATTTTTATTATTTCTCGAATCCAAATTATGGATATTGCAAAAGCCGACCTCAACCTGCTGGTGGTGTTCGACGCAATGCTGGTGCACCAAAGCGTCACCCGCGCCGGCAGCGCCATCGGCCTCAGCCAGCCGGCAATGAGTGCCGCGGTGGCCAAACTGCGCACGCTGTTCAACGACCCCTTATTCGTGCGCACCAGTTCGGGCATGAGCCCTACCGCCCTTGCCGCCGAACTGGCCGGCCCGGTGCACCAGGTGCTCGACACGGTCAAGTCAGAAATCCTGCAAAAGTCCAGCTTCAATCCGGCACGCACCGAACGCGCGTTTGGCCTGATCACGCCCGACATTGGCGAGTTCGCACTGCTACCGAAACTGTTCACGCGCATCGCCGTCGATGCGCCGCACGCCAAACTCAGGGCGACGTCAATGCCGGCCACCGCCACGGCACAGGCGCTTGAAGCGGGCGAAGCGGACCTCGCTGTTGGTTACTTTCCCGACCTGACCGGTGCAGGCTTTTACCAGCAGCGCCTGTTCCGCAACGCCTATATCTGCATGGTGCGCGCCAACCATCCGACCATACGCGGCCGGCTAAGCCTGAAGCAATTTGTCGAGGGCGCGCACGCGGTAGTGCGGCCGGAGGGGCGCAGCCATATTTTCGAGGTCTTCCTGCAGCAGCGCGGCATCGTGCGCGACGTGCGCCTCGATATCGCGCACTTCACCAGCCTGCTCGCCATCATCGTCGAATCAGACCTGATCGCCACGGTGCCCCTGGACATCGGTGTCGCCTTCGCCCGGCTGGCGAAAATAAAACTGCTCGATCCACCGATCAAGCCGCCCGCCTTCGACGTCAAGCAGTACTGGCATCGCCGCTTCAACAAGGACCCGGCCAACATCTGGCTGCGCCGCACCGTGCATGATCTGTTCAGCGACTACGAAGAGCGCACCGCCGGAGAGCTCGCAAAACTTCGCCGCAACTGAACCGCGCCGGCAAGGGCCCTGCAAAAGACAAGGCCCCGGCGACTTGCGTCCCCGGGGCCTTGTTACTGCTGAGGCTCATGCCGGCCTTATAGGCTGGCGGTCATCCCTACAGAAAAGGTTGATCCGCAGCGTGAGCCGTTCTGGCCGGTTAAGCCTGTGGGACTGATCATAGGATCACCTCCTTTCAAAGTTGTGAGATTACAGTCTAGCCAAGCGCAGCCGCGCTGACAAGCCTGCATTGAAACTGCGCTGCAAAACCGGATGGGGCGCGCAATTTCGGGCCCTTGCATTCAGGCCGGTTTGGACGCGCTGAAAATCAAGCGGTTAAGGCAAAAGAACCAGTCGCCGGCGACAGCGCCCTTGCGCGCGCGCATATCCGCCTCCCAGGCCTGCACCTCGGCGGGGGCGATGCCGCCCTTGAGTGCGCCGCCACGCACCGTGTCGATCAGCCCCGCGACCCACGAGTCGGGGTCAAAGCACGTTTCGATGATAGGCACTGCGCTGACCTTGTCGAGGCGCAGCCCGGCCGCGGCAAGAAGCCCGTGCAGGGCGAGCGGAAGCCGGGGGTGCGCAAACTGCGCCCGGCCCCGCGCCGCGAACATGCGTCGCATGCGCGCGTCATCGACCGACTTCCAGACGCACAAGTCCCAGTCGGTGTCGAGGATGAGCAGGCGGCCGCCCTTGCGCAACACGCGCGCCGCCTCGCGCATCGCACCGGCGGTGTCAGACACATAGCAATAAGACTGCGAACCGGTGACAAAATCAAAATGCGCATCCGGAAACGCCAGCACCGCCGCGTCGCACTGGCGTATGTCAATGCGCTGCGAAAAGCCATCGCGCGCCGCGCGGGCGACACAGGCGGCCACCGCATCGGGGCTGGCGTCGATGCCGGTGATGTGCCCGGTCGGCCCGACTTCTGCCGCAAGCTCGCACACCATATGGCCGGCGCCGCAGCCCACGTCGAGGCCGCGTTCGCCCGCTTGCGCACCGATGGCGGCGCGCAGTTGCACGCGCTGCTCGACAATTTGCGGGGAGGAATAGACGCGGTCCAGGCTGGCTATTTTTTTTGCATCGAAACTAAGCAAACGCGCCTCCGTTGATGGGGTGTTGCGCGCCTTCCTGAACAAGTCGATCTTGAACAAGACGATCCTGAACAAAACGATCCTGAACAAAACGACATGGCGTTCGCGCGATGTTCGCCCAGTCTACACCGCGGCGGCGCCCGAGCCGTGGGCTGGGAGGCGCTGGGTGAAAAATTCTGGGTGGAAGACCCCGGGCGCGAATCCCACCGCAACCAGGGCCGCAGCCAGGCAAATTGCAAGCAGCTGTAATTAAAACGCCGCCCCTTACATGGCCTTACACAAGAACACATCTGCATATCAGTCAACTGGGCAGAGTGGGCGTTGAATAAACAGGGGCGGGAAAGCCCTGACGCAGCAAACCATGACAAGGAGAGCAGCATGAAAAGCACCACCAGCCGCACGCTTCACCTCACCGGCATTGCCGCAATCGCCATTGCCTCACTCGCCGCAAGCGGCGGCGTTCTTGCCGACAACTACCGCTACGAACAGCGATTGGAAACAGGCGGGCATGCGTGGCGTCACGAGCAGCGCTACGAAAAACGCTACGAACCGAGCAGCCGCTTTGCCCATGGCTACCGCAGTCGTGAAGTGCTGGTGGCGCACTATGTCGAGCGGCCACGCATCATCGAACGCCGGGTCATTGTGGAGCGACCGCTGTACTACGTACCCGCAGTGGTTTCCTATAACCCGCCATCCCCGTCATTGGGCCAGATGCTGGGCGGCATCATCGGCGTCGTCATTGACGAGCAAAACTACCGGCGCTGACGCAGCCGGCAAGGGCATCCGGCGCCACGACACCGGATGCCGCGCCCAACAGAGCAGCACCGCAGCCGGCATGCGCTTGGCATCGGTTTGCGGCCGTAACGCGCCAGCGACCGGGCCTTGGGACATAGGGCATGGGCATTTTCCCGGATGGGTGCCGGGGATATCAGGCAAAATTACGCCTTGGCGCAGACCATAAGGCCGCGCCGGAGCGCACGCATTAAAATGACAAAAATGTCATCAAAATTAACCGGAAAGCCACGTCTGATTTGGCTTTCTTGAAAGCAATTCGATGAAATTGTTCCATGGCTGGCGCATGGCCACCGCCGGCGCAAGCATGCAGTTCCTGCAGGGCGGGCTGTTGCAGCAGGCCTTTGGCGCCTATCTGGCGGTGCTCACCGAGGAGCGCGGCTGGAGCAAGACGGCCCTGTCGGGGGCGGCCGCCATGCAGTCCCTGGAAGCGGCGGCGATCGGCCCGCTGCTCGGTTGGATCATCGACCGCTTCGGTTCGCAGGGCATGATCCGCGCCGGGGTCATCCTGTTTGGCGTCGGCTTCATGCTGTTCAGCCAGATCGATTCGATCGCCGGCTTATACGGCGCCTTCATTGTCATCGCCCTGGGCTCGAGCATGTGCGGGTTTTTCCCGATCAATGTCGCGCTCATCCACTGGTTCGAAAAAAAGCGCGCCCGCGCGCTGTCCATGCTCACCCTGGGCCTCGCGCTGGGCGGTATTTTTGTGCCGGCGGTGGCCTGGTCGATACAGCAGTTCGGCTGGCGCGCCACGGCCTTTGCCTCGGGCGTGCTTGTCATCGTTCTCGCCTGGCCGCTGACCTACGTCTTCGGCCACCGCACACCGCAATCAATCGGCGAAACAATGGACGGCCTGCCCGCCACCAGCACCGCGCCCGGAGAACCGGCGCCGGTCACGCAGCGCGAGTTCAGTGCGCGCGAAGCCCTTGGCACACGCGCATTCTGGCTGCTCTCGCTCGGGCACGGCTTTGCCCTGCTGGTGGTGATGGCGGTCAACGTGCACGCCATCACGCATATGAAAGAGGGCCTGGGCTATTCGGTCGCCGAGGCCTCACTGGTGATCACGCTGGTGACGCTGTCGCAGGTTGGCGGCGTGCTGCTTGGCTGGGCCATTGGCGACCGCTACCAGAAGCGCTACGTGTCGGCGGTTTGCATGCTCATGCACTCGGCCGGACTGCTGATGCTGACCTTTGCCGCCGGCCCCGCCATGCTGGTCGGTTTTGCGCTGCTGCACGGCATCGCCTGGGGGCTGCGCGGCCCGCTGATGCAGGCGATACGCGCCGACTACTTCGGCCGCCAATCGATAGGCATGATCCTCGGCCTGTCATCGCTGATCGTTGTCATCCCCCAGGCGGGCGGGCCGCTGATCGCCGGCGCCTTTGCCGACATCACCGGCAATTACATCAGCGGCTTTACCGTGCTGTCGGTGCTGGCCGGCCTCGGCTCGCTGTTCTTCCTGCTGGCACGCCGGCCGGTCTAGACCGGGCTGGTCTATCCAAAAGAAATCCGGATCAGGTCCAGCCGGCGTTTTTGGCCGTTTCCCGCCAGGCAAGAAAATCATCGAAAGCCTGGTCCGGCGGGAAGGCCGGCGCGTAGCCGGCGTCGCGCCGAATGCGCGCAATGCTCATGGGCGAGCGCATGCGCGCCTTGTTGCGTCCCAGCGTACATTCATCGAGCTTGGTGCTCATGCGAAACCTAAACAAGGGGTAACGCCGCCGCAGGCGCGTGCACCAGTCGACCAGAGACCAGCGCAGCCCCGCCGACAAGTGATAGACCGGGTCGGGCGTTTCAGCCAGGTCGAGCACGGCGACAAGGCCGCGCGCCACATCCACCGAATACACCCAGTCATTGGCCGCCTCGGTATGAATGACCGCCTCACCGCCCGCCTCGGCCACCTGCAACAGTTGCAGCGCCATGCTCAGCGTGTCGCGCACGCCGGTGTCGTATTCCCAGCGCCCGAACACCATGCCCAGGCGCACCACCGTCAGGTTAAGCGCGCGGGTGTTGCGGTACCTGAGGCCGGTGCGCTCGGCGGCGAATTTGCTGATGCCGTAAAGCGTCTCGGGCAGCACAGCACTCACCTGCTCGTCCAGCTCCGCGCTCGCCTGCCCCGCCTCGCCGAAAATGGAACCGGTGCCAATTTGCACAACGCGACTTACCTTATGGCGCAACGCCGCCTCGAGTATCTCAACGGTGCCAAGCAAATTGACGGTGATGATTTCGCGCGCGGCGCGCTGCTCGCGTGCGAGGTCGGCGGTGATGGCCGCGGCGTGGATGATGCGGTCGAGCGCATGGGCGCCGAACGCCGCATCAATGTCGGCGGCAACGCTGACATCGCCCAGGGCAAGATGCAGCCGCCCGGGCATCTGCCGCAGCTGCGTCAGCGCGACCGCCGGCGGCGGCGCCGGCCCGAACAACACCACCTCCTCGCCGCGTGCGAGCAGTTACTCTGCTGCGTTAAGACCGATAAATCCGGCTCCGCCGGTGATCAGCACCGCCATGTCATGCCTTCCAAAAATTATTCACGCAACTTGCCATGCGCTCGCTCACCGCGCCCGAAGTCACAGCGTCAGTCGAGCTGGATGTTGGCAACAGCGGCGACTTTTTTCCACTTCGCCACTTCATTGCCGATAAAGGCGTTGCTCTCGGCGGGCGAGAGCACCAAGGGCTCAATGGCCATGCTCGCGAGCCGCGCGACATAATCAGGGTCGACAAGAATGCGCGCATTGGCGGCGCGCAGCTTCGCCTGCACGGCATCGGGCGTCCTGACCGGCGTGGCAATGCCCCACCAGGTGCTGGACAGCACCCGGGGCATGCCCAACTCGGTGAAGGTCGGAACCTCGGGCAGCAGCTTCAACCGGCTGCCGTTGGCCACCGCCAGCGGGCGTAACTTGCCCGACGCAAAATTGGATTTGAGCGTGGTGAGGTCGTTGACGATCATGTCGACATCGCCCGAGAGCAGCGCCAGCGTCGCCGGCCCGCCGCCCTTGAAAGGCACGACCAGCATGTCAACGCCCGTCTCCACCTTGAACAACTCGGCCGCCATCTGCACGATGGTGCCGGTGCCCGATGAGGCGATGGTGTACTTGCCCGGCGCGCGCTTGGCCATGGCCACCAGCTCGGTCGCCGTTCTGGCCGGCAGGCCGTCGCGCACGGCGAGGATGTGCGGCGCATTGGCGATAAGGCCAATGAGTGAAAAATCGCGCGCGAAGTCAT
Organism: Bordetella parapertussis; assembly: GCA_945892985.1. Classification (GTDB taxonomy): domain Bacteria; phylum Pseudomonadota; class Gammaproteobacteria; order Burkholderiales; family SG8-39; genus CAITSH01. The sequence goes on along the minus strand of CAMDDU010000002.1, from coordinate 154,054 downwards.
ACGGCACCTGCTTCATGATCACCTGGTTGACCGCCATGGTGCTGGTGGTGCCGAACACGATGGTGTAGCCATCGGGCGCGGCGCGTGCGGCGACCCCCGTGCCTATGGTGCCGCTGGCGCCGTCACGATTGAGCGTGACCACCGGCTGGCCGAGGATGAGCGACAAATGTTGCGCGTAAAGGCGCCCGACAATGTCAGCCGGCCCACCCGAAGGAAAGGGCACAATCATCTGGATCGGCTTGCTCGGATAGTCATCGGCGGCAAAGACTGACTGGGCAGTCAGGACTGTCAAGCCGAACAGTCCAGCGACGAGCAGGCGCGCGCTTTGCAGACTGCGCAGTCCGCATAGACTGCATAGACTGCATAAACCACATAGTACGCGTTGAAGAAAAATAGCGTTCATTGGCAAGGCTCCAAAAAAAGAACAAGTCATGCTGGCACCCGTTAGGTTCAGGCGGTTCAGGCCGTTCATACCGTTCATACGCGTGCGGCGCCGTCGAAATTATGAATGCACTCGGCGTATGTGCCCCGCGTTTTGATAAAGCCGCCCTCGTGCAGGCTTTGCGCCAGACGCTCGAAGCCGGGCCTGGACACGGTGGTCTCCTGCGCCCAGATGCCGTCGCGATAATAACGCCCGATGGCGGCGTAAAAATGCGCCGCCGGCACATCGGGAAAAAATGGCGCAGTGACGCGCGCCAGTTCGTCCGGGCCCTGCTCGACCATCCAGTGCTGCAGCCTGGCCAATGCCCGGGTGATGGCGGCGAAGGCCTCGCCCTGGCGCGCCAGACTGTCGCGCGAGCCAATGAAGGTGGTGTAGACCGTGGGGCCGCGTGAGGCCGCCGTATAGAGCAGCCTGCCGGTGTTGTCGGCCAGCGCCGCGCTGACAAAAGGCTCCAGCACCTGCGCCACATCCAGCCCGCCCGCTTTGCCATCTGTTGACACTTTCAACTGCAAGGCCTGCATTTGCTGCGCCATGCTCAGGTCGGTCACCAGCCGGCCCGCGGCGTGCATGGCCTCCGTGTCGACGCCCGCGTCCTCGAGGTCGGCGCGCAGGCAATGCCAGGGCGTGGGAACTTCGGACACCGTCCCCAGGCGCAGCTGCGCGAGATCGGCAAGCCCGAAGTGCGCTGGGTTTGCCGCGTCGCTACGGCCCAGCAGGAAAAAAGGATCGCGTGTCACCACGTCGCCAAAGCACACCAGCGAGCCGCCGTCGGCCGGCGTGCTGTCGTGGTCTTTCAACACGCGCATGGGGCCGCCCCAGGTCGCGTCGGTGCGCCCGCATTTGACATCGTCTATGGCGCCGCCCGGAGAGCCGGGCGCAAGCCACTCGACCTCGACGCCTTCACGGGCGGCAAAATCAAGGGCGCGCAGCGCGTAAAACGGCGCATAAAAAATGGCGCGGAAATTTTCAGCTATTTTAATTTTCATGGGCAGGATGCCGCACCGAGATTTGCAAACAGGTCAGAATTTCACACCGGTGATGGAAGCGACCATGGCGCGCGGGTCGCGCTGCGCCCAGCGGCCGCTCGCGGCATGAGCCAAAAATGCATCGACGACATGGTTGAAATCCTCCGCCGCCTCCAGGTTCATGGTGTGGCCGCAATTGGGCAGCACCGCCAGCGCCGCAGACGAAATGACCTGCTTGAGTAGTAGCCCGGGTTGCGGCAGGGCCAGTCCTCGTCGCCGTTGACGATCAGGGTCGGCATGGTCAGTTTGGCCATTGCCTCGGTCATGCTCTAGAGCGAGGGCCGCTCGCGCTGCACGCCAAGTTGGGTATTGGCCGCGCCCGGCGCCGAATGCTCGATAAATTGCGCCTTGAATTCGGCAAAGCCGTGCGGGTCGGAGCGCAAGAAGGGCGGGCGCGTCGGACCGACCGCGTATGTCTCGAAAAAGGCGGCCATTCTTTTTTCCAGCAACAGACTGGCAAAGGCGGCGGCCTCGCAAAAACGCTCGCGCTGCGCCAGCTCCGCGCCATAGCCGCAACCGGCGACGCACAGCGACAGCGCCCGCCCCGATCGATTCGTAATGCAGGTCCACGCCATCATCGGTGCGGGCAACAGCCATGTTCTTGCTCCTTCAGTGTATCGATTGGCAAATCAGCGCCGGCATGGAGCGAGCTCAGTCAAACTTGAGGCCGGCCTTTTTAATAACCGTGCCCCAGCGCTGGTAGTCCTCGCGCATGAAAGCGGCGAATTCCTCCGGCGTGTTCGGCGCGGCGATGCTGCCGGCTTCGGCAAAGCGCTGCTGCACGTCGGGGGCTTCGAGCACCTTGCGCAAAGCCGCGTTGAGACGGCTGATGACCACCGGCGGCGTCGCCGCCGGGGCCTGCACGCCGTACCAGAGGACAATGTCCATGCCCTTGATGCCGCGCTCGGTAAAGGTCGGGGTGTTCGGCACAAGGCTGTTGCGCTTGGCGCTTGCCGACGCGATCGCCCGCAGCTTGCCCGACTGGATGTGCGGCAGCAGCGAGGGGGCGGCATCGAACATCACCTGCACGCGGCCGCTTGCCACATCGACCACCGCCGGACCGCTGCCCTTATACGGAATGTGCAGCATGTCGATGTCGGCCGCGATCTTGAGTAACTCACCGGCAAAATGCGGCGTGCTGCCGTTTCCCGCCGAGGCGAAACTCATCTGCCCTGGCCTGGCTTTGGCCATGGCGATAAACTCTTCCACGGTGTTCACCGGCAGCGTGGCGCTCACGGTCATGATCATCGGCAGGATGGCCAGCAGCGACACCGGCGCGAAATCCCTGAACGAATCGTAGGGCAGCTTGGGGAACACATACGGCCCGCTGCCGTGGGTGGCATTGTTACTTTGCAGCAGCGTATAGCCGTCCGCTTGGGACTGGGCGACATAGGCGGCGGCGATGGTGCCGCTGGCGCCGGCGCGATTCTCGACCACCACCGGAGAGCCTATGACCTGCGCCAACTTGGCGCCGACGACGCGGGCAATGAAGTCGGCGGCGCCGCCAGGCGGCGCGGTGACGATGATGCGGATAGGCTTGCTCGGGTAATCATCCCCCGGCGCCGCGTGGACAAAGCCGCTGCCCGCGGCAACCAGGACTAGAAAAGAAAATAGAATTTTCACTGTCATCTCCTTTGTAACGCCGATTAAAAGCATAGCAGCGCCGGCTCGGCGCAACTCAGTCAAATTTCACGCGCGCCTGTTTGATCACCGTGCCCCAGCGCAGGTAGTCATCGCGCATGAAGCTGGCAAACTCCGCCGGGGTGTTGCCGGCCGACAAGGTGCCCTGCTCGGCAAAACGCTGCTGCACATCGGGCGCATCGAGCACCTTGCGCAGCGCGGCGTTGAGGCGGGCGAGCACAACGGGCGGGGTTGCCGCCGGCGCCAGCATGCCGTACCAGATCAGGATCTCCATGCCCTTGAAACCGCGTTCGCCAAAGGTCGGCACGTTTGGCGCAAGCGGATTGCGTTTGGCGCTGGCCGCGGCAATCGGCCGCAGCTTGCCCGACTGGATGTGCGGCAACAAGGAGGGCGCCGCGTCGAACATCACCTGCACGCGGCCGCTGGCCACATCGACCACCGCCGGACCGCTGCCCTTGTAGGGTATGTGCAGCATATCGATGTCGGCGGCGATCTTGAATAGCTCACCGGCAAGATGCGGCGCGCCGCCGTTGCCCGAGGAAGCGAAACTCATGGCTCCTGGCCTGGCCTTGGCCATTGCGACAAACTCCTCGAGCGTCGTCACCGGCATGGTGGCGCTGACAGTCATGATCACCGGCAGCGTGGCCAGCAACGATACCGGGGCGAAATCTTTGAACGAATCGTAGGACAGCTTCGGGAACACGTAAGGACCGATGCCGTGCGTGGTGATGGAGTTTTGCAACAGCGTGTAACCGTCGGGCTCGGCCTGCGCGACAAAGGCGGCGGCGATGGTGCCGCTCGCGCCGGCGCGGTTCTCCACCACAACCGGTACCCCAAGGGTGCTCGACAGCTTGATGCCGACGACGCGGGCGATGAAGTCGGCGGCGCCGCCCGGCGGGACGGTGACGATGATGCGGATGGACTTGTTCGGAAAATCATCCCCGGGCGCGGCCCGGACCGCGCCGATCGCGGCGGCGAACACCAGCATGCATGCGAATAGAGTCTTCATTGCCATCCCTTTAGCTAACGCGTTGTTATCGGCAAGAAGCTGCGTACGCTTCTTCCAGTCCACCTTTGCAGGCCAGCCCGCTTTTATTCGCCGCCTGTTGAGCAAACATGCCGATAAAAATTGTACGACCGTATGAATACCGGCCCCTCGGATGCTGCTGCTTCGGCTGTTCAGGCTGGAACAGGCGCAAAAAAAACCCCGAAACCGTCCGATCATCGCCAATGCAAATGAGCGGCTCAGTATAGGCATAATCGATTTAAAATCCAGATGCATTGTCGATAATTTTTCTCTGAAGCCCATGCTGATCAAACTTGCAGAAAATTTTCGCGCGCTCTTTTACGCGCCTTTTTACGCCACCCAGACGCTGGGTTTTTTTGCGCGCGAGGGCGTTGAACTGCAGTTGCTCGACTCGGCCGCGCCGGGGGCCTCCATCGCCGGCTTGCGCGATGGCAGCATCGATGTGACCTGGGCCGGACCGATGCGCGTCATCCAGGACCATGAGGTCAATCCGGCCTCGGGCGACTCCTTGCTGTGCTTTTGTGAGGTGGTCACGCGCGATCCGTTTTTTCTGCTTGCCCGCAGCGGCACGCAAGCCTTCCGGCTGACTGATCTTAATCACCTGCGCCTCGGTTCGGTGAGCGAAGTGGCAACACCCTGGCTGTGCCTGCAGCAGGACTTGCGCGATGCCGGCGTCGAGCCGGATACCCTCGCCCGGGTGAAAGACCAGAGCATGCAGGCCAACCTCGATGCCCTGCGCGAGGGGCGCCTGGACGTGGTGCAGGTGTTCGAGCCCTATGTGTCGATGGCGCTCAGCGAAGGCTTCGGTCGCGTTGTGTACGCGGCAAGCGAACGCGGCCCCACCGCTTACACCAGCCTCATCGCCACGCGCGACGGCGTCGCGCGCAACAAAGCGGCCTTTGCCGCGATGATCCGCGCCACCGCCGCCATGCAACAGTGGCTCACGACACACGACGCGCAGGATCTGGCCGCGGCGGCAGCGCCCTTCTTCCCCGCTGTACCGCCGGCGCTGTTCCTCGCCGCGCTGCAACGCTATGAACGCGCCGGTATCTGGGCCCGCACGCCGGACATCTCGCGCCAGGGCTTCGCCCGCCTCGGCCAGAGCATCCAAAGCGGCGGCTTCGTCAAGATGCCCGGCGTGTACGAAGACTGCGTCGCGATGATCTGAGCGGGGACGCAAAACCCCGATACTCAATGCCCAGGAACGCGGCAAGCGCTAAGGCGCGAACTGCCCCTGCACAGTTTTCCTGCCATGCAGGATGCGCTCATCAGCGCGGCCGGCGCCGCTGGCTAGACTGCGGGCGCGGTTCAATCCACAGGCGTGGAACGATGTCGGTCCACTTCGAGCGGCGACACCAAGCCGACGCGACTGCCCCAGCTGTTGCGAATATAGGACACCACCGCCGCGATTTCTGCGTCGTTCAGGCTGACGCGAAACGGCGGCATGCCATAGGGGCGTGGATTGCCGGCGGTCGCCGGTGCAAAGCCGCCATTGAGTACGATGCGTATCGCGTTTGCGGCCGAGTCCATGCTGATGCTGCGGTTGCCCGCGAGCGGCGGATAGGCCGGGGCGATGCCCTCACCACCGGCGGCATGGCAGTCGGCACAGTGTCTGTCGTAGAGCTTTGCCCCCGCGGCCATGACCGCCTTGCGCTGCGCCTCGGCCACCGGCGGCACGGCGCCGGCACGCGGCGGCGCCGTCGGCGGCAGCGATTTGAGATACACAGCCATGGCCCGCAGGTCGCGCTCATCAAGGTGTTGCAGGCTTTGGTACACCACGCCGGCCATGGGGCCAGACACGGCGCCGCGCGGCGACGTGCCGGTGCGCAACAAGGCTACGATTTCGTGCGCCTGCCATGCGCCCAGGCCCGCTTGCGCATCAGAGTTGAGCGAGGGCGCATACCAGTCGAGCATAGGGATCATGCCGCCCGCCAGGTCTGCGCTGCGCTCGGGGCCGCCCAGCGCGTCGCGCCCGGTATGGCAGGCGCTGCAATGGCCAAGCCCTTGCACCAGATAAGCGCCGCGGTTCCACGCCGCGTTCTCGCGCGCATCGTTTTGATACACACCGGGCTTGAAGTAAAGCGCGCGCCAGGCGGCGAGCAGCAACCGGTTGTTGTACGGAAAACGCAAGGCATGCGCGGTGTTGGCCTGCGCCAGCGCGGGCACAGTCTTGAGAAAGGCATGCAGCGCGTCGCTGTCGGCGCGCGTCACGCGCGTGTAGTTCGGATACGGAAACACCGGATAGAGCAGCCGTCCGTCGCGGGAACGGCCGTGGTGCATGGCGCGCCAGAAATCCCCGGCGCTCCAGGCGCCAAGGCCGGTGGCGGCGTCAGGGGTGAGGTTGGATGTGTAGACCGTGCCAAAGGGCGTGCGCACTGCTCGCCCACCAGCATAAGCGCCGCCGCCACGCGCCGTATGACAGCCGGCGCAATTGCCGGCCAGCGCGAGGTAACGGCCCCGGGCAAGCAAATCGGCCGGTGTCGCCGCCTCTTGGTCTTGCCTTGCGACGGGGCTGGCACCGCCCTCCTCGCGCTCAGGCAACAACGAAAGCGCGAACAGGCCGGCCAGCGCCAGCGCAAACAGCGCGACCAAACCGAGCAAGCCGTGGCGCAAAGCGCGCATCAACGCAGCCCGCCGCATGCCAGCGGCAGCGCTTTCAACGCGGGCGGCGCCGCGCCAGACTGCGCCGGCACCGCTTGCGCAGACAGCCACGCGGTCACAGCAGCCATATCGGCAGCGGACAAGAGGCCTACCACTTCGGCCATGCAGTCGGGTGCTGCAGCGTGGCGCGACTTGTTTTTCCAGGCGCCCAGTTGCGAGGCCAGATAGTCGCGCGGCAGGCCCAGCAATCCGGGAACCGCGGGCGCGACGCCGGTCAGACGCTCACCGTGGCAGGCGGCACAGGCGGGCAATTTGAGCGCGGCATCGCCCGCGGTGGCTAGTTGCCGGCCACGCGCGCTCTGGGCTGCGCTCGCCTTGCCCGCCTGCGGCGCCGCGTAGGGCGGATTGAGCGCCGCGAAGTGGGCGGCGATGTCGCGCAGGTAGGCGTCACCGAGCTTGTCGACAAGATAAGTCATCATCGGATTGACGCGCTTGCCGTCACGAAAATTCACCAACTGGTTGTAAAGGTAAGCGGCCGGCTTGCCGGCGATGCGCGGGAAATAACCCTCGGCCGTCGCGCGGCCCTCCTCGCCGTGGCAGGCGACACAGGCAAGCACGCGCTCGGCCATGGTGTCGGGCACGCGCCGCGGCGTGGCATCGGCGGCCAGCGCCCCGGGCAACCGGCTGCCAAACAGCACGGCCGCTAGCATGGCAATGCAGGCGACACGTGCCCATGTCATGGCCGCGCGCCGGCGCATGCTCAGGCCCGCCGCGCGAGCGCCAGGGCCTGGGTTGTCGTGAAATACTTGGCCAGCATATTGGGCACCTCCCAGGCCGGCATGGCACCGGCCTTGAGATAGCCGAGGAATTCTTCGGCAACCTGCCCGAAGTGCGCCTCGTGCCCGATGTGATACGAAGCGGGAACGGTGACCTCAAAGCCGGCACCGGACTGCCGCATGCCTATGCCGGGGTAGGCCGCCTCGACGCTAATGAGCGCAGCTTCGCACGCGGAAGCGAAAGTCTTCGCGTCCGCGCCGTTTGACGATTCGATGTAAAGGGCAGGCTGGTAGTTCTGTTCCTTGCCCTGGCGGATGACCAGGTTCGACTTGCTGCCGCGCATGACGGAAAAATGCGTGTCGGCGCTGCCCGGCGGCGCCTCGAAATTCCACAACACCGAAACCTTGGCGTGCACGCCGCGGATACGATAGGTGAATTCGCCGTTGGCATAGACATGCAGCGAGCCGTCCGCCTGTACGTCTTTTTCCAGGTAAGCGGGCCAGCTCTTGCGTTGTGTGACCTTCTCGAATTGCGCCGGGGCGATTGCAGTCGGCCAGCGCCGCGCGCCGAGCATTTCGATATCAGTCCGGTAATCGATAATCTCGCCGGGAAAGCATTCCCACTGCACCAGGTCGACAAGGTGCGTGGTGACATCAACGATGCCCTCGCCTTGCTGCGCCACGTCAAAGCACCAGCCCGGGCGCTTGAGCGGCGCACCCGAAACGATTTTTGAGAAGTGATGCACGCTTTCCTTGGTCACGGCCGGATTGGCGGCGTCGCCCTGCTGCAGCGTGCCAAACACCGCCGGCAGCATGGAGAACGCCTTCTGCAGCAAGGTGGTGATCTCGTGGCGCTCGGTCATGATGTCGTAAAGGAGCGCGCCGTTTTTTGCCGCGACGGCGAAGGTCTTTTCCAGCTGTGCAAAGCCGGTGGCGTCGATGACCATGGGCTTGTCGGCAAGCACATGGGTGCCGGCGGCTATGAGCTTGCCCAGGTACTCGGTCTTGCGGCGGTTGTTGCCACAGATCACCACCAGGTCGCCGGCCTTGTCGCGCATGCAGCGCTCAAGGAAATCGGCGTCGGTGCAAAGTTCGGTCACCCAGCGCGTGGGCTTGTCGGCGCGCGCGTTGAACAGGGCGATTTTGGCCAGGTAATCCTGCAGGTCCGGCCCCTGCGGCGCATAGACATGCGCCGTCGGATCGACATCGTCATACATGTTCTTTTGCAGCAGCGCGGCATGAAAATGGCCGGGGTCGAGGATGCTCAGTTTCATTTCGGTTCCTGTGTAAGTTTCCAGCCCGCTGACGCCAATACCGCAATACGATGGGCAAGCTCAGTCCGGGGCGATTGGCTCAGATTGGCGCAAAGCGCGGCAGCGTGACACCGTCGACGACCACGTTCTCGACAAACATCGCCAGGGGCCGCACCCACAGCCTGCCTTCACCGTAAAGCGGCCGGTAGACGACCATGGCTTCGTGCGTTTCGGAATGAATGGCGACGTCTATGACTTCGTACTCGCCGCCCTTGTAATGACGGTATTTCCCCGCCGGATTCGCTGTGCTCATGTGATCTTTACGCGTGATCGCGGCGGGCCACTGCGCACGCTCAGGTCTTGTTGCGGTAAATGACCGCGGGGCCTTCGCTGCCCGCGGTGCGCTCATAGACGCCGTTCTCGGCCTTCTGGTAGCGCGTGAACCCGGAGCGCTTGATGGCGGCCTCGGAAGTGGAATATTTTCCGCCCAGCGCGACGCGGCTGATCTGCCGCTCGCAGGCCTGGCCACAGGCCGGGCATTGCGTCAGCTTGTCGTCGGCAATGCGCTGCATCACCTCGAACCCGCCCTTGCACTGTTCGCAATGGCCGGCGGTGGGGGCGTATTCGTAAAGAGGCATGGGTGCATTTTACCGCGCCAAGCCCATCCCCCCAAAAAAACCGCGCGGCCTTTGGGCTGAGTGCTGCTAGGACATGATCTGGCCGCCGTTCACCTCAATCACCTGTCCGGTCACAAAACTGCTCATCGTTTCCGAGGCAAGGTAGAGCATGGTTCCTGCGCACTCACTGGCGCTGCCGATTCGCTTTTGCGGGATCGCGGCACGCGATGCCTCAAGGGCCTCGGGCGGGGTAAAGCCCGCATGGAAAGGCGTCATGATCACGCCCGGAGAGACGGCGTTGACGCGAATGCCATCCGCGGCGAGTTCCTTCGCCCAGCCATGCGTCGCGCTGGATATAAACCCCTTGGTCGCCGCATAGATCACCGAACCGACGCCACCGCCGTGGCGGGCGGCGCTGGAACCGACATTGATGATGCAGCCACCGCCCCCTTGCAGGCGCATCGCCCGCACCGCCTCGCGCACAAAGTGCGCGACCTGCCTGACGTTGAGCGCAAGGATGGCATCAAGATAGGCATCGTCATAATCGGCCACCTTGACGCGCGCGACCAGCCCACCGGCATTGTTGACCAGGACATCGATGCGCGCGAACGCGTCCACGGTCTGCGTCACGATGCGACGGGGCACCCCCGCCGCCGTCACATCCCCGGCCAGCACGAGGGCATCACCACCGGCAGTGCGCACATCAGTCGCGACAGCTTCGGCACGTTCCAGACCGGTATGGCAATGGATCGCCACCCGGCAGCCGGCAGCGCCAAAGGCCCGCGCGGCAGCCGCGCCAATGCCACTGCTCGCGCCGGTGACCAAAACCACCTTCCCCTTCAAATCAGACATCGCTGGCAATGCCACGGCCGTCGGCATGGCTGCGCCTAGGCGCCGTAGCGCATACGCACGCCCACAACCTGGCCGGTCATGAATGCGCCTGCGGTTCCGGCGAGAAACAGCACCGTCTCGGCGATCTCCTCGGGCGTGCTGTAACTGCCGAGCACGTCGAGTGCCATTTTCTCCTGCCACTGCACCACCGCGGCGCGTGCCAGCGGCGTATCGGTGACGCCGGGGTTAAGGGCGTTAACCGTGACGCCATATTTGCCCATGGTCAGAGCAAGGCTCTTGGTGAGCGCGATCATGCCGCCCTTTGACGCGGCATAGTGCGCGTAATCGATACTGCCGTAGACCCCGCGGTCCGAGGTGACCAGGATCATCGTCCCGGCCTTTTGCGCCGCCATCACGCGTCCGACATCACGCGTGATGTAAAAAGTGCCGTCAAGGTTGACCCGCAACACGGCGCGCCAGTCCTCGTCCTGCATTTCCAAAAAAGGCTTGCGCGGGCAGATGCCGGCGGCATGCATGAGAACATCGATGCGGCCGTACTCGGCCTGCGTGCGCGCTACCAGGCCGGCGACCGCGGCAGAGTCACCCACATCACATGCCGCCGCCATGGCAATGCCGCCAGCCGCCACGATTTGCGCCGCTGCAGAAACAGCCCCCGCCTCGTCGCGGTCCGCCACCACCACCTTCGCCCCGTTCGCGCCCAGCAGCAGCGCCGAAGCGCGGCCCATGCCCGATGCACCGCCCGTGACAATCGCCACCTTGCCTTTGACACTCATGCCTTACTCCCTTTCCACACCGGCTTTTTTCAAGACCTCAGCCCACTTGGTCACCTGCTCGCGCTGGAACGCGCCGAGTTCTTCGGGCGTGGTGACAAATCCCTGCATACCCTGGCGCTCCATGTAAGTCTCAAATTCCGGCGAACGGATCACATCGGCAAAAGCCTTGTTGAGTTTGGCTACGGCATCGCCCGGCGTTCCAGCCGGCGCGAAGGCGGCGACCCAGCCGTTGAGTTCGTAGCCGGGCAGGGTCTCGGCCACTGTCGGGATATTGGGCAGCGCCTTGAGGCGGGTTTTCGAAGTCACCGCCAGCGCGCGCAGGGCGCCGGCACGAATCTGGTCATTGACGATAAAGTAATCAACCGCAAGAAAATCGATGCGGCCGCCAAGCAGGTCGACCACCGCCGCAGGCGGTGACTTGTAGGAGATTTCGGCTGCGGTGAACCCACCAATGCTTTTCATCAGCGATGCGTTGGCGAGCCCGCCGGTGTTGCCGGCGCCAAAATTGAGCTTGCCCGGATTGTCCTTGCCGTACTGGATCAGTTCCTTGAGGTTTTGCACGGGCAGGGACGCGCGCACAACGAACACATGCGGATTCGTTGTGAGCCCGGTGATGGGGGCAAAGTCCTTGACCGGGTCATACCCCAGATTCTTGTAAAGATACTGATTGGCGGCGTGCGCCGAGTTGGACGAGATGATGATCGTGTAGCCATCCTTGGGCGATCCCACCACCTCGCGGGCCGCGATCAATCCGTTGGCCCCCGGTTTATTGTCGACGATGAAAGTGGTGCCGAGGCTCTTGCCGGCCTTGTCGACCAGAAGGCGCGTGATGGTGTCGGTTGCCGAACCAGGACCGAATGGCACGACGATGCGAATCGGTTTGGACGGAAAGGCCTGCCCCATCGCCGCAAACGATACGGCGCAAAACGACGACAACAACAGTTGCAGTAAACACTTGATCATGACCGCCTCCTTGTGGGTGCTTTCGCACCCGTTATTTTGTGGATGTTGTGGAAAACGTCGCCTCTGCCGAACCGAAACCGGCAAACTCCGCCGTCACAGGTTCGTCGGGGGCCACTTCAAAGAATCCGCTGAACGAGCCTGTCACAAGAAGATCGCCTGCGCGCATACCGCCGCGATGGCGCATCTCGTTGGCAAGCACGACACAGGGAAGGAACGGGTCGGAAAATGCGTGCCCGCCCGTCGACTCGACAATCACACGCGATGGTGTGCGCATGCTCATCTTGATTGCGGCAAAATCAAAGTCCTGCCAGTCGTCGCGGCCCTCCGCGGTGATATAGGCGCCGGTGGTGTTGTTGTCGGCCATCGCCTCGAGGCGGGTTTTCGGGTTGTCGATGATCTGGCGAATCGAGCGCAGGCTGGTGTCAAAACGTGAGTCGATGATTTCCAGCGACGCGCAGGCGGTGAGCATCCCGGCAAGCTCTTCGGCGCGATACGCCTTGGCACGCGCGGGAAGATCCTGCTTCAGGCGGAAGGAAATCTCCGGTTCGATGCGCAGCGCCGGTGTAAGCGCAAGCGGCACGCGCGCCGGGCTCTTGAACAAGCGCGAGTTAAAGAGCGGGCAGACCATCGGCACCTGCCGCGGACTGAATACAAACCCGATTTTCCAGCCGCCTATGGTTTCGCCATCCTCCCTGACTAGAATGTCGGTGACGGCATCGACAATGGCGTTGACATCGCGCGTATGCGCGGGTCGGCAGGCTTCGGGCAGTTCGCGAATCGGCTTGCCGCTGCGGCGGGCCTCGACAAAAAGTTGCGCGGCACGAATTACGTCGGATGCTTCCACAGCTTCCTCACTTTACGATGCCGCTCAAGGCGCGGCTTATTGGTTTGCACATCTCCGGCGCGGGGCGCGCGGAGCTTGAATAAAAAATATAGACCGCCTGTCGCTGCTCAGGAAAATGCCAGCCAGCCACCGTCGATTGCCAGCGGCGAGCCGGTAATTTCGCTGGCGTCCTCACTGCACAGGAAGGCGGCGAAGGCACCGACTTTTTCCGGCGGGATAAAGCGCCGCGACGGCTGGCGGTCGGAAAGGTAGTCGGTGGTCGCGTCCGCCTCGGACAGGCCCTTCGCCTGCATTCTTTGCGCAACCAGCTTGCGTGCGTTGGGGGTGAGCGTGGCGCCGGGGCAAAGCGCGTTCGCGGTGATGTTAAAGGGCAGGCCCTCCAGCGCGGCGACCTTGGTCAGGCCGACCACAGCATGCTTGGTACTCACATAATCGACGCGCCGCCGCGTTCCGGCCACGCCGTAATTGGACGCCAGGTTGATGATGCGGCCCCACATGCGTTTTTTCATCCCCGGCATGGTGAGGCGCAGGACATGAAAGGGCGCGCTGAGGTTGACGGCAAGCGCGTAGTTCCATTTTTCCACCGCCAGCTCGTCGATATTGCCCCAGGTGCGCGTGACCGCGTTGTTGACGGCAATATCCACGCTGCCAAAGCGCTTTTCCGCGGCGGCCACCATGTCTTCGATCTGCGCCGGGATGGACAGGTCGGCGCCGTGGTAATCCGCGTCCACGCCAAACGCGCGCAAGGTCTTCAGGCGTTCGCCAATCATCGCCGCGTCGCCAAACCCGTTGAGCATCACATTGGCGCCCTTTGCCGCCAGCGCCGATGCGATGGCAAATCCTATCCCGTCCAGCGATCCGGTGATCAGTGCACTCCTGCCTTTGAGCATTTCTATCCCCTTCCCTGCGCAGCTTGCATTGCGCCCATGGTCACCGCGCGCACGTGCTCGATGGCGGCAGCGGGTGCCTTGGCGTAGTCGCCGCTTCTGCTTGCTTCGAGCCCGGCATGGCGGCGCAAGCGCACCATCATTTCGGCAAACGCAAAGGCCGCCCCAAGACCGTCGAAGACGGGAATGCCGCGCACCTCGCGCACACCGGCAAGATAAAGCGCGCCGGCCAGAAAACCCTCGGCCGGGACGATGAGATCGACCCCGGCCTTGATGAACGGGTCGATCTGCTCGGAAAAACGCTGCAGCAGCACCGGCGATCCGTTCATGCCTGCATCAAGGTCCTCGGTGCTCAGGCCCGGATCAAGCGCGGCGAGTAGGCGGACATTTTTGTCAAAGCCGTGATAGTGGATGAGATTGCGCACCACCTTGCGCTGGTCCGCATCGTGCGACACCAGACCCAGCGCACGCCCCGCTGCCGAGGCAACACGCAAGGCCGTACTGCCAAGACCCACTACCGGAATATCCACCGCGCTGCGCGCCAGTTCGCAGCCGTGATCCATGAATGAGGTCACCACCATCGCGTCATAGCCCTCGCGCTCGGCGCGCAGGGCGTTTTCCATGACCTGCAGGGAAAGCATGTGATGGGTGGCCGGGTACTCGCAACAAATCTCCGTGGCAGTCATGCCCGGCGGATAGGTGCCCGGCGCGAGGCCATGCACATCAATCTGCGTGTCGGCCTGGCACACCCGCCTGCCGTGCTGCGCAATCGTCGCACCAAACAGGGTGTGAACCGAAAGGTCGCTCGCGCTTTGCGCCCAGATACGCATCGCTTTTTGCGGGGCCGACTCCCGCGCGGCGCTCGCTTTCATCAACTCATCCCTCCCGGGAACAGATACGACAATGATTTTGCCTTCTTTCCTTGTATCACATTTTTCGCCGACGGCCTGATGCGCAACACAATTTATCCTCGTACAGCAACCGTTGCAGCAAGCCGTCTGCTGACGGAGAATCGTTGCTTCAACAAAACAAAATCAAATGGAGAGCGCGCCATGAGCAGACCCGTACGCCGTGTGGTCACCGGACACGACAAGAACGGCAAGGCCATCGTCGTATCCGATGCGCCGGCGCCCTTTGTGCATACCACCGAGCTTCGCCCGGGCTACAGCGCCACCGATGTGTGGCGCACCGGCGAAACGCCGGCGCATATCGAATGTGCCGCACCCGAGCCGACGCTGGGGCCGCGCCGCCAACTGCCGGCCAAAAACGGCACGGTGATCCGCATCAGCGAGATACCGCCCGATGGCGGCCGTATGGACAACATGGATGCGGTGGCCTCGAAAAAAATGTTCGAGTTCCTCGGCAACAGTGCCGCGTCGACCTTTGCTTCGAGCGGCGTGCACCCGCTGATGCACCGCACCGAGACGATTGATTACGCCATCGTCCTCGAGGGCGAACTGACGCTGATACTGGATGACTCTGAGGTACTGCTCAAGGCCGGTGACGTGACGGTGCAATGCGGCACCAACCACGCCTGGAGCAACCGCTCGGGCAAGCCCTGCCGCATCGCCTTCATTCTGGTGGACGGCGCTTTTGAGCCCGGACTCCAGCAGGCCCTGGCGGCGCGCTAAGGAAAGCGCGCGCAGCCAGCTGCGGGCCTACTCGGCCTTGGCGCCGCTCGCCTTCACGAACGGACCGAGCTTGTCCATATCGGTCCTGATGTAGGCGTCAAACTCGGCGAGCGGCACGTTGCGTGCCGACAGGCCTAGCTTGGAAAACTCAGCCTTGATGTCCGGGTGATCCTGGGCGGTGCGCACTGCGCGGCTCAATTGCTCAAGGATCGCCGGCGATACCTTGGATGGCGCGAGCAGCCCGAACCAGGCGGTGTATTCGTAGTCAATACCGGCCTCGCGCGTGCTGGGCACCTCCAGCGGCGTTTTCATCGCATCGCGCGTCGACACCCCCAGCGCCATCAACTTGCCCGACTTGATGTGCGTGAGCAGGAAGGCGGTGGGCACAAAGCTCACCTGCACGCGGCCACTGATCAGGTCGGCGATGTAATCGGAGGAATTTTTGTAAGGCACATGCACGATATCGATGCCGGCAAGATTGCTGAAGTATGCCGCCGCAAGATGCGTCGAGGTGCCCACGCCGGCCGAGGCGTAGTTGATACCGCCGGGCTTTGCCTTGGCCATCGCCACAAATTCACGCAGTGTCTTCGCGCCCAATTGCGGGCCCGCGACGATGAGGTAGGCCGACTCGGCCACCAGCGCAACACCGGAAAAATCACGCTTGCTGTCATAGGACAGCTTGGTATAGAGCGTCGGGTTGATGGCATGCGTGGAATTGGCCATCAGCAGCGTGTAGCCATCGGACGCTGCTGTCGCCACCGACAGGGTGGCGATGGTGCCGCCGGCGCCGGGCCGGTTTTGCACGATCACCGGTTGGCCGAGGATTTCCTGCAACTTGGGCGCGAAGGCGCGCGCGATAAGGTCGGTGGTGGTGCCGGTGGCGTAAGGCACCACCACGGTCAACGGCTTGGACGGATATTTTTCCTGTGCACAGGCCACCGATGCAAACAACAGCGCGGCAAGAAATGACAAAACGGAACGTGAAATCTTCATTGAAAAACCTTCATTGCAAATCCTCCGGGATGCTGCGACGCAGCAGCATTTGTCTGTGATTTTGAAAAAAACCTGTGCGCTATACTATCTGCCCGATGCATCTTACGGCAAGCAAATACACGTGAATAAGTACGGCATCGGCCAGTCTGTGCGCCGAGTGGAAGATGCGCGATTCCTCACCGGACGCGGACGTTACCTCGATGACATAGCGCTACCACGCCAGTGCCACGGCGTGGTGCTGCTCTCAACGCACGCACATGCGGACATCACACACATCGACACCACTGTGGCCGCATCCATGCCCGGCGTGGTGTGCGTACTCACCGGCGCCGATGTCGAGGCCGATGGAATCGGCGCCTTCCCCACCATCTACATCGCCGACGAGCGCGGCGGCCCGCCGGGCTTTCGCACGCTGCGGCCGCTGCTGGTGCGCGACCGCGTGCGCTGCGTCGGTGACCGCGTCGCCTTTGTCGTGGCCGAGACGGTGCAGCAGGCGCGCGATGCCGCCGAACAAATCACCGTCGACTACGCGCCATTGCCGGTGCTGATGAGCGCCGAGGAGGCGATCAAACCCGATGCGCTGAAAATATGGGCGGGCTGCGCCGACAATGTCTCTTTCACCATCGCCTTTGGCGACAAGGCGAGGACCGATGCCGCCTTTGCCGGCGCGCACAAGGTGGTGTCGCTGAAAATCCGCAACAACCGCGTCAGCGCCAATCCGATAGAGCCGCGCGGCGCCATCGGCGACTACAACGCCGCCGAAGAAAAGTACACGCTCTACGCCACTTCGCAGGCACCGCACAGCGGGCGCGGCATTCTGGCGCGCGAAATCCTGCACATTGCAGAAAACCGCCTGCGTGTGGTCTCGGGCGATGTCGGCGGCGGCTTCGGCGTGAAGATTCATCCCTACCTGGAGGACGCGCTGGTGCTATGGGCATCGCGCCGTTGCGGCCGGCCGGTAAAGTGGGTTGCAACACGCTCCGATTCACTGCTGGGCGACAACCACGGCCGCGACCAGGTGGTCGAAGGTTCGATGGCGCTTGACGCGGCCGGCCGCATTCTTGGCATCCGCGCCCGCGGCTGGCATGCCATCGGCGCCTACGCCTTTCACGGCGCGGTGACGCCGGTCGATTACGCGATGAAATTGCTGCCCAATGTGTATGACGTGCAGGCGGTCGATGTCATTGGCAAGGGTGTGTTCACCAATATGTCGCCGACCTCGGCCTACCGTGGCGCCGGCCGGCCAGAGGCCATCATCCTGGTCGAGCGCCTGCTTGAATCAGCGGCGCGCGAACTGGGCATCGATCCGGTCGAGATCCGCCGGCGCAATTTCATTCCGGCATCGGCCATGCCCTACCAGACGCCGACCGAACTCAAATACGATACCGGCGAATTCGCGCGCACCATGGATCACTGCCTGCGGCTCGCCGACTGGGACGGTTTTGCCGCGCGCCGCGCCGCAACCGAAAAAGCCAGCACGCCTCTTCGCTTGCTGCGCGGCCGCGCCATGGCCTATTACATCGAGGCGGGCGGGCGTTTCAACGAACGACTGGAACTGCGCTACGACCCGACCGGCGGCGTGACCATACTCGCCGGCACCCACTCGCATGGTCAGGGCCACGCCACCACTTATGCGCAACTGGTGGCCGAGTGGCTGGGCCAGCCCTACGCGTCGATACAATTCATGCAGGGTGACACCGACCAGGTGGCCTTCGGCCGCGGCACCTATGCGGCACGCAGCTCCATGATCGCCAGCGGCGCCCTGCGCATGGCGGCAGACAGCATCATCGAAAAAGCCAGACCCATCGCCGCCCATCTGCTGGAGGCGGCCGAGGCCGACCTGCAATTCGTCGACGGCAGCTTCACCATAGCGGGCACCGACCGCGGCATCGCACTGACCGAGGTGGCCCGCGCGGCGTTCCGACCGCGCGGCCTCCCCGGGCATCTGAACACCGGCCTCGAGGCGAGCGCGATGTATTCGAGCGACGGACAAAACCATCCCAACGGCTGCCATGTCTGCGAAGTCGTCGTCGACGCGGAGACCGGCGTCGTGCGCATCGACCGATACGCCGTGGTTGACGACCTCGGTCGCATCATCAACCCGCTCATCTGCGAAGGCCAGGTGCACGGCGGCCTGGCACAGGGCGCGGGGCAGGCTCTGATGGAGGAAGTGGTCTACGATGCTCAATCAGGGCAATTGCTCTCTGGCACCTTCAGCGACTACTGCATGCCCCGCGCCGATGATTTTCCGCATATCGAGGTGGGCTTCGAAGAGGTACCAAGCACCTCCAACCCGCTCGGCGTCAAGGGCGTGGGGGAAGCCGGTGCGGTGCCGGCGCCGCCGGCCATCATCGAAGCTATCCTGGATGCACTACGGCCTCTTGGCGTGCGCGACATGGCCATGCCGGCGACGCCGCAACGCGTCTGGCAGAGCATCCGCGACGCCGGCAATAAAAATACATGCGCTAAAAAATAAATCAACAAACAACAAGCAACAAACAACAAGGAACAAGAATCATGAC
This sequence comes from Bordetella parapertussis, assembly GCA_945892985.1. Lineage (GTDB taxonomy): Bacteria > Pseudomonadota > Gammaproteobacteria > Burkholderiales > SG8-39 > CAITSH01. Next base: position 135,207 of record CAMDDU010000002.1, on the reverse strand, counting down.
AAAGAAAAAACTGGTGATCCTGGTCGCACCCACAGGCGGCAACGCCATGGACCGCGAAGGCGCCCATGTGCCGCTCACACCCAAAGAGATCGCCGAGGAGGGCGTGCGCTGCCTCGAGGCGGGCGCCTCGGTGCTGCACATCCATGCACGCGACCCGGTGAGCAAGCAGGGCAGCGCCGACCCGGCGATCTACTCCGACATCATCCGGCGCGTGCGCGCCAAGTGCGACATGCTGATCCAGACCACCACCGGTATCGGCATCACCGGCAGCGGCCTGCGCCCGGGCACCGACGAGCGCATGGGACTGCTGTCACTGGACCCCAAGCAGGATCTTGCCACCATTCCACCGGGCAGCTGGGACATCTGGCGCCCCGGCGGCAGCAGCGCCTACAAGCCCGACGCGACCTACCAGAACACGCCCGCCTTCCTGCGCAAAAACATCGCCGCCATCGTTAAAAAAGGCCTGCCCTGGGAAATGGAAATCGCCGATACCGGTTTTCTCAACAACGCCATGCGTCTTGCCGACGAGGGCCTGTTCGACAAGAAGAGCAGCAACTTCTGGCTGGACTACTGCATGGGCTTTGGCGCGATGCCACCCACAGCGCGCCATTTGGTGTTCGCACAGTCCGAAGGTGAGCGCCTGTTTCCGCAAGCCAAGTGGGCGGTGCTGGCCACCGACCGCGAGCAATTTCCAATGAATGCGCTGGGCGTCGCCATGGGCTGCGACATTGTCCGGGTCGGCTTCGAGGACAACATCTACCTGCCCGACGGCAAACCGGCCAAACACAACCATGAGCTGGTGGCGGCGATGGCGCGTATCGCCCGCGACTTCGGCCGCGAAGTGGCCAGCGTCGCCGACGCCAGGGAAATATTCGGCATCGCCTGAAAACCCGCGCCAGTATTGGCTTTCCAGCCGGCGTTAGCGCCGCCGGCGATGCAGAAACCTGCCTGTAGGAGCAAGCACTTGAGTACACACCAAAGCGAAATTGTCGGTGACATGCGCATAGACTGGGACGTCCCGGTCACCATGAGCGACGGGGTGGTGTTGCGCTGCGATGTCTTCCGGCCCAATGACATGGGCCGCTATCCGGTGCTGCTGGGTGCCACGCCTTACGGCAAGTGGCTGTCCTTCCAGGACGAGGTCTGGGGCGGTCAGTGGAAGATGCTGTCAAAGCACGAGCCGCAGATCCTCACGCTGTCCAGCAACCGTTTCCAGAACTACGAGTTCCCCGACCCCGAGCGCTTCGTGCCCGAGGGCTATGTGCTGGTGCGCGTCGATGTGCGCGGCACCGGGCGTTCGCCCGGCCTGATGGACTTGCTCTCGACGCGCGAGACGCGGGACTTCTACGAGTGCATCGAATGGGCGGGCGTGCAGGACTGGTCGAGCGGACGCGTCGGCCTGAGCGGCGTGTCCTACCTCGCCATGAACCAATGGCAGGTGGCGGCGCTGCAACCGCCCCATCTGGCCGCCATTTGCGTGTGGGAAGGGTGCTCTGATTTTTACCGCGAGTTCACGCGCCAGGGAGGAATACTGTCCCTGTTCGGCGACCTCTGGTTCGACAAATACGTGCTGCCGGTGCAGCACGGCCTGGGTGAGCGCGGCTGGCGCAGCCATATCGTCGATGACTGGGTTTCCGGACCAAACACGGCCGATGCAGCGGCGCTGGCCGCGACGCGCCATGACTGGCGCGCGGACGTGCGCGAGAACCGTCTCGCCTCGGATGCCTTCTGGAAGGAGCGCCTGCCCGATTTCTCCAAGATCACCGTACCGCTGCTCTCCTCGGGAAACTGGGGCGGGCAGGGCCTGCATTTGCGCGGCAACATCGAAGGCTACCTGCGCGCGCAATCAAAGCAGAAGTGGCTGGACTTTCATTGCCACGAACACTGGACCGAGTTCTACACATCGACCGGCATCGCGCTGCAAAAGCGCTTTTTCGCGCACTTCCTCAAAGGCGAGGACAAGGGCTGGGCGGCGGAGCCGCGCGTGCAGATGCTGGTGCGCAACCCGACCGTGCCGGTTAGCGCGCTGGCTGCGCGCAAGGATGACAACTGGCCGCTGACCGGAACGACCTGGACCCGGCTCTACCTCGATCCGGTCCGCGCCTCGCTCGAAACGCAGCCACAGCCACCCATGGCAGCACACGCCGTGCGCTTTAAGTCGATGGGCGACGGCGTGACCTTCCTCACGCCGCCCCTGGCGCAGGACACGCATATCATCGGTCCGTCGGCGGCGCAGTTGCGCGTGTCCTCTTCAACCGAGGACGCTGACCTGTTCCTTATTCTGCGGCTGTTCACGCCGGACATGAAGGAGATCACCTACTCCGGATCGAACGATCCGCACACGCCGATGACCCACGGCTGGCTGCGCGCCTCGTCGCGCAAGCTCGATACGGCGGCCTCGCTCCCCTACCGGCCTTATCACACGCATGACGAAGTGCAAAAGCTGGTTCCGGGTACTGCCTGTGATCTGGCGATAGAGATCCTGCCAACCTGCTTTGTCGCTCCAGCGGGTTACCGCATAGCCCTGACGATTCGCGGCAAGGATTACGAATATCCGGGCGACCTGGGCGGCGGCGCCGGCCAGATCGGCCAGCCCTCAACCGGTGTCGGTCCGTTCCGCCACATCGACGCCAAGGACCGACCCCCGGCCGTGTTCGACAATGAAGTGACCCTGCACTTTGACGGCGCCCAACCGCCCTACCTGCTGCTGCCGGTGGTGCCGCCCTCCTGCTGAGGGCGGCAAAGTCGCCCGCCGCTAGAGCAACACGGTGGCGATAGAAGGCACGAAAATGATCAGCAGCAGGACAAAGAACATTGCGATGGCGAAGGGCGCGGCGCCGGCAAAGATATCCCCCAGCGAAATATTCTGGTCGGATAGTGTGCTCTTGATGACGAACACCGACAGGCCAAAGGGCGGCGTCAGCAAGCCGATTTCCACCGCGATCACCGTGACAATGCCGAACCAGATCAGGTTGACGTTGTGCGGCGCGATCAGCGGCAGGAACATCGGCACCATGATCAGCATGATGGAAATGCCATCGAGGATGGTGCCCATGATGACGATCAGCACCGCATAAATCAGCAGCAGCATGACAAAGCTGAGGTGCGCGCTGGTCACCGCCTCGTTGAGCACCGCCGGCAGGCCGGACAGGGCGATCAGGCGCGTGTAAATGTTGGCCGCGATGATGACGAACAGGATGGACACCGTGACCTGCCCCGTCTCCACCAGAACGCGCCACACGCCGGCCCAACTCAGCTTGCGGCGTACGCCGGCGAGCACAAACGCGCCAAAGGCGCCCACCGCACCCGACTCGGTCGCGGTGAACCAGCCGGCATAAATGCCGCCGATCACCACAGCGGCCAGTACGCCCAGCGGCGCGAGCAGCAGCAAGGCCTCGCCAATACCCAGACCCGACACCACCTCGCCGTCCGACGCCTTGATGTAAACCATTTTCGGGTAGAAGGTCGCGATGAAGATAATCATCACCACGAACACGCCGGCCAGCAGCAGGCCCGGAACAACGCCGGCGATGAACAAGTCACCGATCGACTGCTGCGACAGCAGGCCGTAAATGATCAGCAGCAGGCTGGGCGGGATCAGCATGCCCAGCACCGAGCTGCCGGCCACCACGCCGACGGCAAAGCGTGGCTGGTAACCGAGGCGGATCATTTCCGGAACCGCGACCTTGGTGAACACCGCCGCCGATGCAATCGAAACGCCGGTCACCGCGGCAAACACGGCATTGGCCGCAACCGTGGCCACGCCAAGGCCGCCCTTCATGCGCCCAAGCAGGGTGTTGGCCGCAAGGAAGGCATCACGCCCCAGATCGGCAACGCTGACCAGCAAGCCCATCAGCACGAACAGCGGGATGACGCCAAAGTCGTAACCGGACACCGCATCGGATGCGGCCAGCGCCATCAACGCCGATGCCTGATCGTAACTGCCCTTGATCGCCCAAACCCCGAGCAGCGACACCAGGCAAAAGGCCACCGGCACATGCATGCCGGTGTAAATCAAAACCAGGATTGTCGCGATCGACAGCCCGGCGATCTCAGTGCCGCTCATACGCCCTCTCCGCTGACCGAAACAGCGCCGGACTTACCGGCGGCCCTGCCAAACTGCGCCCATGCGAACATCAGGTACTGCAGCGTCGAACAGGCGCAGCCGATCAGCATCACCAGACGGATCGGCCAGAACGGATAGGTCACATAGCCTTCCACGCCGGCGTATTCGTTGTTGATCCAGGCGTTAACGAACAAGGGCCGGCAGGCGATGAACAGCACCAGGAACAAGGTCGCGCCAAGCAGGCTGTAAACGCCCTGCAGCACAAAACCCGCACGCGGCCAGCGGCGCTCCAGCCAGTCACTGAGGCTGTCTACGCGCGTGATGCGGCCCGAGCGCAGTGTGTGTGCGATCTGCAAAAAAACAATGCCGACTATGGACAGGCTGACCAGCTCGGCAACCCCCGGCAACGGCCGCGACAAGGCGGTACGCCCAAACACATCGACCATGATCACCAGCATCAGGATGAAAATCCAGATCGTGCCAATGGAGTTGAGCGCGAGCAGCAAGGCGGAAAATGCCCGCGAAGGCAGGCCGCCGCTGTCTTCGCGCGCGGGAGAAGCGGCGCCATTGGTATTCGTAGCCATATTTTTTCTATCAACCTGTCTGAATCAGCAATAAAACTGCCTAAAAACCCGTCAAAGCAACTCGCGTGCATCTGTCTGAAAATTTTTCCACCGCGGCTTATCAAGCCTTATGAACACATCAACACATCAACACATCAATACCTAAATACTCAACATATGCAAACGCCTGAAAAAGAAACCGCAGGCGATTGCCTGCGGCCCCTGCACCTTGATGACCGGCTCAGTTCTTGTCCCAATCGCGCACCAGTTGCACATTGTTGTCGCGAAGCTTTTTCATGTACACCGACAACACCTTGCCGGCGGGAATCTGGCGCTTCTCGTTGGCCTCGACCCAGTTCTTGGCAATGTTAGGCATGGTGTTCGCCCACTTCTTGCGTTCATCGGCGGGGAGCTTGGTGAACTTCGCGCCCTCTTCGACCATTTTTTTCTCAAAGCCCACGGCCAGCGTCATAAGTTGTTCGGCGATCTTCACCGTGTATTCGCGGCCCACGTCCTTGATGATTTTTTGCACTTCCGGCGGCAGCTTGTCGTTGAAGGCCTTATTGATGGTCAGCGCGCCTATGGTCATCGAACCCAGATCAATGCGCGTGGCCGTTGGTGCGACCTGATGCAGCTTGGCCGGGTACATGCCTGTGGTAAAGGCAATCAGGCCGTCATAAACGCCGGTCTTGATGTTGTTGAAGTGGGTGGCAAAATCGCCTTGCACCGGAACGGCACCGGCACCGGCCGCCCAAAGCGACAAGGAACCGGAGGCGCCCATTTTCTTGCCCTTGAGATCGGCCAGCGTGTTCACCGGGAAAGTGGTCAGGATGTAGTCCGTATCGGTGCTGACGGCACCGATGAAAATCTGCTTGTGCTTGAGCCACTGCCCGGACATTTCGGGCATTTCATCATGCATCTCGGTGATGATCTTGCTCACCAGACGCGCGTCATCGCTGCCAAAAGGCGCCATGAAGGGCAAGCCCAGCAGCGGCAGCTTGGCGGCTTCGAATATGGTGTAAACATAGCCCATCTCGGCGATGCCGTTTTCAACAGCATCGAGCTCGCCGCCGATCTTGGCAAGCGTGCCACCGAAGGCCTCATTCCATGCGATGGAGTGCTTGCCGCCGGCCGCCAGCAGGCGCTTGTCCACCTCGGGCATGTAAAACTCCTTGATCATGCGGATCCAGGGTAGTTGCGTGCCGTGCCCCGCGCTGAAAGTGACTTTGAATGTGTCCGCTTGCGCAAGCGACATGCCCGCGGTCATGACTGAGAATGCGACGGCGGCAAGCGCTGTCTTAAAGGGTGACTTCATTTATTGATTCCTCCTGGGATTGAACTGCGGGAAAGCGATCAGGTGACAGGTGACACGTGACATTTGACATTTGACATTTAAACTTGACACTTAAACTTGAAGCTTGACGCCTGACGCGTGCAGCGCACAAGCGCGATGATATTTTTATCGGACAAAAGAATCTCATAAAGACCGCATGCCCGCAACAGAACCAGGGCGAATTCCCCCTCTGCCCAGTTGCGCTCCGCGACCGAACAACAGCCCACAACAAGTTAACGGAAAAGGTACCTTGCGCCCAAGGCAACGCATGAAAAAAATCGTGCGTTGGCACGACATTTCCATCTTCGCCTCGAGAAAATATTCATGCCCATTGACGCACACGCCCATTACGTTCCACCGCGCATGGTCGAAAAACCGCAACAGCAAGGCGCGCGCTACGGCATCGACGTGATCGAACATCCGCGCGCATGGCAACGCCGTCATTCATTTTGATGGGGGCGTCCCAGATCACCCGCATGCCATCGCGGATCTCATGTTTTTCCAGGCTATCGCTAAGCGCAGTGCTCACAAACCCGCCTTCTTCAACATCCGCAAAAAACCCGCATCGCGTTTTTTTGGAACGCATATTTTTCATTCAAATCACGCCCGCTTGCGCCAGCACATCGATTTCGGCGCCGGATTTTTTCAGCAGCCCGGCAAGAATTTCACGCGTGTTTGCACCCAGCACCGGCGGCGCTGATTTGTACTGGATGGGCGTGTCGGAAAAACGGATAGGATTGGCAACCGAGGGCACGGCACCGTAGCGCGGATGGTCCAGTTCAAGCTGGACGCCGCGCGCACGCACATGCGGATCGGCAAAAACGCGATCGAGCGAATTGATCGGCCCGCAGGGCACGCCGGCCTTTTCCATCGCGCCTGTCCACTCGTCTATGGTCCGCTGCCGCGTTATGTCCGACAGCAGCGCGCTCAGCACATCGCGGTTGCCGACACGGTCGCTGTTGGTGCGAAAGCGGGCATCGTCGGCCAGCTCGGGCCGGCCGGCGGTGATGCAAAAATTACGGTACTGACTATCATTTCCCGTGGCTAAAATGAAAAATCCGTCACTCGCCGGCAGCGACTGGTAGGGGGAGATGGACGGATGCTCGTTGCCCATACGCACCGGCGCGACGCCGGTGGCAAGGTAACTCGCGCCCTGGTTGGCGAGCGCGGCGATCTGCACATCCATCAGCGCCAGATCGAGGTGCTGGCCCTTGCCTGTGGCATCGCGGCTGCGCAGTGCCGCCATGACGCCTATGGTGGCGTAAAGGCCGGTCATCACGTCGGTAATGGCGACACCGACCTTCTGCGGCCCGCCGCCGGGGCGTCCGTCGCGCTCACCGGTGATACTCATCAGGCCGCCCATGGCCTGGATAAGAAAGTCATAGCCGGGGCGCGTCGCATAGGGCCCGGTCTGGCCAAAGCCGGTGATGGAGCAATAGACCAGGCGCGGGTTAAGCGCGGACATGGTCGCATAATCGAGGCCGTATTTGGCCAGGCCGCCGACCTTGAAATTCTCCAGCAGCACGTCGGACTGCGCGGCGATGCCATGCAGCAGCGCGGCGCCCTGCGGCCGCGTGAAATCGACGGTGATGGATTTTTTGCCGCGGTTGCAGGCAAAAAAATAGGCGGCATCACCCCTGTCGCCCGATTCCGGGTCGCCGACAAAGGGCGGCCCCCAGCTGCGCGTGTCATCTCCGGCCTTGGGATGCTCGACCTTGATCACCTCGGCGCCCAGGTCGGCGAGGGTTTGCCCGGCCCAGGGCCCGGCGAGGATACGACTCAGGTCCAGCACCCTGATGCCGGACAAGGGCAATGCCGGGGATGCGGCTGCGTTCGGGCTCATATTACGGACGGCCGGCGAGCATGCGCACGGCGCTGTAACTGAGGATCATCTTGTCGTGTTGGTTAAACACATCAATCTGCGAGGAGATGATCGCGCGGTTGCCTTTGGAGGTGGGGCGCACGCCGGTCACCTCCACAGTAGCCCAGATCGCGTCGCCAACGAACACCGGGCCAAGCGCCTTCATTGACAGCTCTAGCATGGCCAGGCCCGTGCCTTGGATCATCGACTGGAACTGCAGCCCCTCGATGAGCGAATAGGTCAGCGTCGCCGGCACCACGCGGCCCTTGATGGCGCCCATTTTTTCGCTGTACTCGGCGTCGATGAAAATTGCCTCAAGCATGCCGGTGACATTGATGAAGCCCACCAGGTCGGTCTCGGTAATGGTGCGGCGGAAAGTCTTCAAGCGCTGGCCGACCTTGAGGTCCTGCCAGTAAAAGCCCTGGCCCATGGTCGGCAGTGAATTTGCGTCTGTGCTCATGTACATCCTTGCATTGCGTGACAGTATTAAGTTGAGGGGATGGTGCCGCCCCCCCCACGGCCGTGCTAAAGGTATTTGCGGAAAAAATCGACGGACAGGCCCAGCGCGCGATCGGCCTCGGCCTTGCGGTAGGGCTTGCCGCCGTGGCGCGCAAAAGCGTGGTCGGCCTCTGGATATTTCTCAATCGTCACCAGCGGATTGGGCGACAGGCGGCGCTCGAGCATCTCGTTGACCTCGGCCTGCACCCAGCGGTCCTTCATCGCCATGTGCAGCATGAAGGGACGGTGCAGGTTCTTGGCCTCGCTGATGCGGTGCTCGATGTAGGTGCCGTAATAGGCCACGGCACACTCGATGTCGGTGCGGCAGCACATCAGGTAGCACAGCTTGCCGCCAAGACAGTAGCCGACGGCACCGACCTTGCCGTTGCATTCGGGCAGGGTCTTTAGGAAGGCCATGGTGTCCTCCATGTCGCGCACGCCAAGGTCGTAATCAAAGTCATAGTAAAGGTCGAAGGCCTTTTTTACGTCCTCGGGATTGCGCTCCGACAGTTGCACGCCCGGCTCCTGGCGCCAAAACAGATCGGGCACCAGGCAGATGAAACCGGCGTCGGAGAACTCCTTGGCATGCATGCGCATGGTGTCATTCACGCCCCAGATTTCCATGATGGCAATGACGGCGCCCTTGGGCGGGCCCTCGGGAACGGCAAGATAGGCACCCATGCTGCCGTCGCGCAGTTTTACCTGGATATTCGAAGTCTTCATTGGCGATTTGTCCCTTAAAAATCGATGCGCTCAGGCCAGTTTCAGCAGGCGCCGGGCGTTGCCGCCCAGGATCATCTGCTTTTCGGCGTCGGAGACATCCAGCGCCTTGATGGCGTTGATGGTGGTACGGATAAGCAGGCGGCCATCTTCGGCGTCAAACGGCGCATCAGTGGCGAAGACCGAGTGGTCGGTGCCAAAAAACGAATGCCCGCACTTGGTCGCCGCCACACCGCCGTTGAGCGCGGTGTCGCCGTAGAGCATTTTGTAATACTCGATCGGGCGCTTCTTCAGGCCGGCCTTCTCAGCCTGCGGATTGAGTTGCGTGGTGCCGTAAAAGATCTGGTCAAAGCCAAGATCGATCTTGCCGGCGAAGAAGGGGATCATGCCGCCCATGTGATGCAAGATTATTTTCAGGTTCGGCAGTTCGTCGAACAATCCGGAAAAAATCAGCCGCGTGGCGCAGGCCGTGGTCTCATAGGGCCAGCCGAAGCTGAACCAGATTTCGTTCTCCGACTTGCTCTCGCTGGCGTAGTCGGCCATCTGCGGTCCGCGCATCGGATGTATCCACACCGGCAGGTCAAGCTCGGCCATTTTCCTGAAAATAGGCCGGTACTCAGGCAGGCTGAGCGGTTTGCCCAGGACGTTGGTGAAGATCTGGATGCCGCGCGCACCGAGCTGGCCGATGCTGCGGTCAATCTCCTGCATGCAGGCATCAACGTTATTCATCGGCATCGAGGCGATCCATGCCGGAAAGCGGTCCGGGTGCTTGTTGTAAATCTCTGCCAGGCCGTCGTTGGCAATGCGCGCAAGGAGCGGCGTCACGTCGGCGCCGCCGAGGGCCTCGATGGGCGGGTTGGACAAGGACAACACCTGCTGCAGGTCGTCAAACTCGTCCATCATGCGCAGGCGCGAAGACAGGTCAAGCAGTGAAGGGCGCTCCGGGAAGGCCTTGAGCGCGACGTGACCGGGGATCAGCTTGTCGAGCCGGTCGAAAATCGTGTGCGGCATGAAGTGATTGAATATATCCAGCATGGCGGTCCTTTGCGGGTTGTTGTTTGCGGGTTGTTGTTCGGGGCTTGCGTGTTTGTCGTTTGGCGCCAGTTGGTGCCAAGTGCCGCCACGTGCCTTCAGGCACTGTTTGCATTCACTCGCCTGAAGGGCGCGGCGCCGGCCTTGTCCGCGCCCATGGATTGTTTGCGCGGCACGCTCATTCTGGTTTGATCTTCGCCGTGCTGATTATTTTTTCCCACTTAAGCAAATCAGCCTGAACGAAGCGTGAAAATTCGTCATGCCCCATCACCACCGGATCGGCGCCATTGGCGGCGAGTTGCGCCCTGACATCGGCGGAGTTGGCCGCACGCTGCAACACCTCAGCGACGGCGTTGACGATGGCCTCGGGCGTGCCCTTGGGCGCAAAAATGCCGTACCAGATGGACGTGTCAAAACCACTCAGGCCGGACTCCGACAGCGTCGGCACATCGGGCGTGAGTACCGAGCGCTTGAGCGCCGTCGTGCCCAGGGCCTTGACACGCCCGTCCTTGACAAAACCGGCCACCGTCGGCGCCGGCGCAAAAATAGCCTGCAGCCTGCCGCCCACCAAGTCGATCAGCCCCTGGTTGTTGCCCTTGTAGGGAATGTGTTCCATCTTGACGCCGGCCATGATGTTGAACAGCTCACCCGACAGATGCGGTGCGGTACCCACGCCGGCCGAACCGTAGAGCATCTGCCCCGGTTTCGTGCGCGCCAGCGCGATGAACTCCTGCACCGTCGACACACCCAGCGTCGGACTCACAACCAGAATGTTGGTCGCATTACCAACCATGGAGATGGCGGCGAAGTCAGTCTTGAAATCAAAACTGAGGTTCTTGTACAGGCCGGCGCTGATGGTGTTGGCCACTGTGCCCAGCAGCAGCGTGTAACCGTCCGGCGGCGATTTGGCCACGGCCTCGGCGGCCAGCGCGCTTGCCACGCCAAGCTTGTTCTCGACCAGCACCGGCCGTTTGAAATGCTCGCCCAGCTTTTGCGCGTAAATGCGCGCGATGATGTCTGAGGACGTACCGGCCGGGAAACCGACGATCAGCTTGATCGGACGCGACGGATAGGCGTCCTGCGCGGACACGCCTGCCGCACAGGCGAGCAGGCAGGCGGCGAACAGCGAAACGGCGATGCGCATCATACTTTTCCTTTCGGGGGGATGAGCGGCAGCAACACAAAGGGCTGCCGGGTCTTGTCAGCGTGCAGTGTGACTTGGGCGTTGAAAATAGCCGCGGGGCGATCGGCCGGGTGCGTGTGCACAAAGGGACCGACGCCGGCCATTTCGTAACCGATGCCCGGAATGCGTATGGGCTCGCCCGGATGACGGTAGTCGCGGCCGCGCACCGTCAGGCCGATGCGGTAACCGGCGGGAATGACCATGCCGGAGGGCCAGATTTCAACATCCAGCTCCACCGCCTCGTCTGGCACCAGCGGCTGCTTTTCATCATGCGTGTGGTAGGGGCGAAAGGGCAGCGTGAGTTTGGGATCGAGCTTGCGATGCGAGGCGCGCAACCAGCCAAGGGCGATGGGCGTGCGCGGATCGTTCGAGCCGGCAAAGGTGAGCTCGCTGCCATCAGGCCGGAACACGCGCAGTGCGACAAACATGTCGGCGTCCTCGCTTTTCGACGAAACAAACAGCTTCGCGGCCATCGGCCCGGCGATTTCCATTTCTTCGGTGAGCGGGGCGCTCATGAATGTAATGCCCTCACCCTCGGGCAGGTAGCAAAGCGCGGCCGGTTTGGTCGGCGCCGTGGCGGCCAGCGTTTTGGTCTCAAGGTCGAGGTAAAAGCGCGTCCATTGCGTTCTCGCAATAGGCCATTCGTATTCGAAGCGCTCAACGAATTTATCGACATGACGCACGTTCAGCTGCACCGGTGGCTGCGATTTCCAACCGCTGTCCTCGCCCTTGAGGAAGTGGCCGAAAAAACGCTTTTGCAGCGCCACGCCATAGTCGGTGTAAAAATGCGTCCAGTGATTCAAGCCGTGGACCTCAAGCCATTTTTGCTTCGAGGCGGCACGGAAAAAACCCTCATAGTTGCCGCGCGGATGCAGACCCTGCCCGCCCCAGTTGGCCGCCGATAAAAACGGCACCGTGACCTTGTCCCACTTCGCCGAGCGATCGCTGTAGTAGGCGTCATCCATGGGATGCGACAGCAATGACGTCTCGATGTCGATACGGTTGTTGACCAGTTCTTCCTGGCTCAGCGTCACCCGCCCCGCGACGCGCGTGCCGTTGGCGCGGCTGCGCGGGCCGTTTTCGCCGACGCCGTTTTGCACGCGCCACACCGCCCATGGGTAGAGCGTGGTGAGGAACTGGCACAGGATGCCGCCATGATGGGTGTTGTCGCGGTAATAGTCGGCGGCGCCCTCCCACACGCACATCGCCGCGAGGTGTGGCGGCTGCATCGAAGCGACGTACCACTGGTTGGTCGCGTAATACGAAATGCCGTTAAGGCCGACCTTGCCCGAACTCCAGGGCTGCACCGCGGCCCACTCGATGCAGTGATACATGTCCTGGGTTTCACGGATCGATTTGGGGTTGAGAAAGCCCGGCGAGTTGCCCGAACCGCGCGCGTCGACGCGAATGCAGATGTAGCCGTCGGGAACCCATTTTTCCGGATCGACGACTTCAAAGTTGGCGTAGGTGTTGCTCGTGCCGGCGGCCACATCGGGGTGCGCCGCTACCAGCCTGTCCCAACCTCCGGTAAAGCCTTCCTGGAAAGCGAGCCCTTTGCCGTAGGGGCCGTAACTGAGGATGACCGGATATTTGCCCTCGGCAACAGGCCGGAACACATCGGCACGCAGCAGCACACCATCGTCCATCGGTATGGGCGTATCCCAATCAATGCGCATGCCATGCGCGACCTCGCTGCGTTCCATGCCGCCCGACTCCTTGTGTATGCCGCTTTATGTATGCCACTTTGTGCGCGCGGCTTTGTGCGTGCCGCTTTGTATGCATCGGTGCACTGGTGCATCTATGCGGCCTGCCATCGCCCCATCATCGCGGGTTTGACGGCTTGTTATGGTCTGCGCTGGTCTGCCGCAGCCTTAACAGTGACAGTGCGTAATTTGCAGCAGGTGGATCATAAATGAAAATGCTTTTTATAGATTGTTTTGATAGAAAACGTGCATGATTGCCGCTGCCCTGGCGCAAAAACCGGTCCGCGCAGGCCAGCGAAAATGAAAATCCGGCCAAAACCCCGCTTTCCGGACAAACGCCCGGGCTCAGCGCAGCACCAGTTTGGACAGAAAACGGTCGCGCACCAGTTGCGCGAAGGTGCGGGCGGCGGCCGAGCGGAAGCGGTGCCTCGCCCACAGTACCGCGGAAATGCGCACTGGAACCGGGTCGATCAGCTCGATGACGCGGATATCGGGTGTTTTTTCGATGGCGCTCTCCGGAATGATGGTCGCAACCGCTGATTCCTTGGCGATGCCCAGCATGACGTCGATGGCGTTGGCGCTGCACACCACATCGGGCTCGATACCGGCCTCCTTGAAGTAGCGTTCAAGCAAATGCCGCGTCGAGTATTCCTTGCCGAACAAAGCCAGGGGCTCACCGGCGAGCTCGCGCATGCGCACGCGCCGGCGCGCGGCGAAGCGATGGGTGCGGCCGGTCACCAGCAGCAGGCGCTCCTGCAAAATGGTTTCGATCTCCGTGTCCTCGAGTAGCGCCGGGGCGAAGGCGATGCCCAAGTCCAGTTCTCCGTCGGCCAGACGCTTTTCGATTTCGCCCGCGGTCATCTCGTCCACACTCAGCCGCACCGACGGATAGCGCTGCATGAACTGCCCGAGTATGGGCGGCATGAGCTTGCGCAAAAACGACTGCGTCACGCCGATGCGCAACAGGCCGCGCTGCAGGCCCTCGAGTTCCTCTAGCGCGCCTATGCCCGCCTCCAGTTCGCCCAACCCGCGCTTGGCGTAGGCGAGCAACACCTCGCCGGCCTGTGTCAGCCGCACCGACTTGGCGGTGCGATCGAACAGCGGCGTGCCAAGCTGCGCCTCGAGCTCGGCGATCTGGTGCGAGAGCGTCGGCTGGGTGACAAACAATTCCTCAGCCGCGCGCGAAAAATGCAAAGTCCTGGCGGCGGCCAGGAAATATTGCAATTGCCGGATTTTGACGGGAATGCGGGCGGTCATCGGGAAGCGTGAATGAATGCGCGGCCGGCGGCCAGACAAGGCATTAGAGCAGAAAGAACGGAGCTTCTCCGGCTGCGGCCCGTCGCCCTTGGCAGCACGCGCGCTACTCTTGTTTAATGCCGGCGATCTTGGCGACTTTTTTATACAATTCCACATCCGCGCGCAGCAGCGCGGCAGTGTCGCCGGATGAGCGGAAAAACACGTCCAGGCCCGCGTCGGCCAGTCTTTTCTGCAATTCGGGCTCGGACATCACCTTGCGCAAATCGGCCTCGATTTTCGCCACGATATTTTTCGGTGTCGCCGCGGGCGCGAGAAATCCGTAGTAATTCTCGACTGCGTAATTCTTCAGCTCCGGGATTCCCGATTCCTGGACGGTCGGAATATCCGGCGCATTGGGCGAGCGTTGCTGGCTGGTTACAGCCAGCGCGCGCAGCCTTCCCTGGCGCACAAACGGCAGCGCGGGCGGCAGGGTCACGGCGATCACATCGAGCTGTCCGCCCACCGCATCGGCCACCGCGGCGGCGCAGCGATGGGGAATGTGCACGGCGGAGGTCCTGGTCTCGAACTTGAATACCTCCATGGCAAAGTGGTGCGTGGTGGCGATGCCGCAGCTCGCATAATCAATCTTGCCCGGCTGCGCACGCAGCAAGGCGGTGAATTCGGCCACGTTATTCGCCTTGACCCGCGGATTGACCGCCAGCAACACCGGCGATGAAGTCGTCAGCGCGATCGGCGCAAAATCCTTGAGTAAATCGAAGGTCACTTTCTCCAGCAAGGCGGCGTTGCCCACGTGCGAAGCGGAAACCAGCAGCAGCGTGTAGCCGTCCGCCGGCGCGCGGAACACCAGGTCCGCGCCGATATTGCCACCGGCGCCGGTGCGGTTCTCGACCAGGACCGGCTGCTTCCACAAATCGGCCAGTCTCGCGCCAATCAGGCGCGCAGTCAGGTCCGCGCCGCCGCCGGGCGGGAAGGTTGCCACCAGTTTGACCGGCTTGTTCGGATAGTCCTGCGACTGAACGCCGCCGGCGCAGGCGGCAAAAAATAGCGCGGCCGCAGCGAAGCGGATGAAATGGACGGCTGACATGCTTGATCTCCTTGGCTTGCGGGGCGGATGCCCTGGGGCGCTTTTCCGCGTTTATGCAGCGAAGGTGGCTGGGCGCAGGCGGCATCTTAGCAGTGGATGCACACATCACGGCAAATCGATGGGCGATCCGCGCAAGCGCCGGCGCCAATCCACCCAACGAATGCCCGATGGAAACGTCGGGCACCAAAAAAATTGATCGCCATCCGGGGCGTGCGCTAAATGCGCATGCCCACATCACGATAAAAGTCACGCCGGCGGCGCGCTAATGGACGACGATGCCCTGCTGGCCACCGCCGTGACAGCGGCGATTGATGCGGTCCGTGCTTTGCGCTATAAAGTAATCAGACGTGCGCCCGGCTCCGGCCGATTCGGCCGCAACCCAAGCTCAACCCAAACACTCAACGGATAAACCAGACCATGAAACAGTTGCTACTTCGCATCGCCCTGTTGCTCGCAGTTGCACTGCCCTCCGCTTTCGCCTTCGCCGCGGATGCCCTGATCAAAAAAGACACCGTGGTCGGCACCGGCAGGGAAGCCCTGGGTGGCACCACCGTGGTGGTGAATTACACCGGCTGGCTGCACAACCCCTCGGCGCCGGATTTGCACGGCAACAAATTCGACAGCTCGATCGGCCGCGGGCCGTTCTCGTTTCCGCTGGGTGCGGGCCGCGTCATCAAAGGCTGGGATGAGGGCGTTGCCGGCATGCGGGTCGGTGGCAAGCGCACGCTGGTCATCCCAAGCGAGATGGGCTACGGCAAGCGCGGCGCCGCCGGCGTCATTCCACCCGATGCGACGCTGGTGTTCGATGTCGAACTGCTTGATGTGAAGTAATCGGGCGAAAAACCCGGCAAATACGGCCAGGGTCGCAACAATAAAAAAGGGGGCCATGCCCCCTTTTTTATTTTGCCGCCAAGCGGCCAAGCTTGGCGCTAAGGCACTGGCTTGCGCGGACCGGCCGGGCGGTTGCGCGGCTGCTTGAAGGATTTCTTGCCCTGACGGCCAATGCCACCACCACCGCCGCCGCCTCCTGCGCCGCCACCGCCACCGCCCCCGCCTCTGGGTTGGTTGCCACCACCCCCATCACGGCGCTGACCCTGGTTCTGGCCGCCACCATCGCGACGCTGGCCCTGCACCGCACCCGGCCCCTGGCCGTTGTCACGGTTGGCCGAAGCCATGCTGATCTCCAACTCGTTGAGTTCGTCCCACTGCGCGTCGGTGCGTTCGCGCTCGGGAATGGCCATCAACTCCTTCATACGCTGGCGCGGCCCGTTGTTGTTTTGGGCCTGACGAGGCTGATTGCCCTGGTTGCCTTGGTTACCCTGGTTGCCTTGGTTACCCTGGTTACCCTGGTTGCCTTGGTTACCTTCGTTGCCAGACTGGTCGCCGTTGTTGGCTGGGTTCGCCTGTTCAGGCTGAACGGGTTGCTCGTTTTGATTATTTTCCATATCAGGATCTTGTGTATTCATCGGTCTATTATCTCATTCTCGGCCCCGCAATGGCAGGGGGTGAGCAGAAGCCCTGTTTTGCATGGGTTTTTACGCTTCCAAAGGCAAAACAGCAGGGATGCGCATGGGTTTAGAATTGAACAGCGTCGCCCCGGCCCTGGTTCAAACGGTCAGGCGACCCGGTCAAAGCCAAATCTGCAGGAGACCAGCATGGCGAAAAGCACTACGGAGCCGAAATCCGGCCGACATTGGCGCCTGCCCCGGGTCGACGCCAAAGGCCGCCGGTCACAAGCGCATTGCGCAGCCACATAACCTGAGGGGAGACGCGCGCATGAACCCAATCAACGACCTCGTACTGCGACTGGTGGCCGCTACCGTGGTGGGCGGCCTCATCGGGCTTAACCGCGAAATGAAACACAAGCCGGCGGGCCTGCGCACCCATGCGCTGGTGGCGCTTGGCGCGGCGCTGGTCACTTCGGTGCCAACCTGGAGCCAGTACTTCAGCGCGGCGCATCATGCGGACGCCATCAGCCGCATCATGCAGGGCATCATGACTGGCATCGGCTTTATCGGTGCCGGCGTGATCCTGCGCACCAATGACGGCCGTGAAGTGCACGGCCTCACCACCGCCGCCTCGGTGTGGCTGGCCGCCTGCCTCGGCTGTGCCTGCGGCGCGGCGGCCTGGATCCCGATGGCGGCGACCTTTGTGCTGGTGCTGCTAATCCTGATTTTCGGCGGGCCGCTCGAGCAATGGGCTATCGGTGTGCTCGATCCGCATCCGCGCGACAAACCGCCACCGCCCTGAACAACACTAAGGCTCTACTGGGCCGGCGCGTTGTCCCATCCGGGTGCGCCGCGCGATCCGCCTTAGGCCGCTGTCAGCACGTGCACGGTGCGAACGGCGATCATGTCCTTGACCTTGGCGGCATAGGCGGCCATGTGCGGCGCGGCGGCGTGGGCCTTGAGCGCGTCCATCGTCGCCCACTTCTCGATGACCAGAAAACTATCCGTGCCCGCCTTGGTCTGGAATGGCGGCGCCGGATCGGCATCGACGACCGGTCCGTATTCGATACACCCGGCTTCGGCGCGCACCGAGGGCACGTTGGCGCGAAAGTGCGTGAGTATGGATTCGCGCAAACCGGGCTTGGCGGTGATGACGGCGACGACGTGGATCATGGCGTTTTTCTCCTCGGAGTTTGACCGCTTCAGGGACTCAGGTGGTTGAGCTCGGCCCAACCGGTCCACATGATTTCGATGCCGATGCAAAGCAGGATGAAGGCGGTAAGGCGCATCATCACCATGGTGCCGATCTCACCCAGCCAGCCGAGCACTTGCCCCGCACGGCTGAACACCAGGTAGAGCACCAGCGCAATCAGCAGCGCGCCGAGCATCGACACCAGCGCGCCGGCGATGAACAACAACGGCGACTGCGGGATGCTCGCCCCGAGCGCGATCGACGCGGCAATGGTGCCCGGCCCGGTGGTAAGCGGAAAGGTGATCGGGAAAAAACTTCGCCGCACGATTTCCTCGTCCGAAAGATGGCCGGCTTTTTCAGCCGCCACCGCCTTGAGGCCATCGGCATCGCGGCTCTCGAGCATGCGCCAGGCGGTGGCGGCGACGAGCAAGCCGCCGCCGATGCGCACGATGGGCAGCGAAATGCCGAACACCTCGAGCACATAATTACCCACCAGCATGGACACCACGACCACCAGCCAGCTATTGATCGCCACTTGGCGCGCCAGCCGCCTGGCCACCGACTTGTCGCCGCCGGTGGTGGCGACAAACAGCGGCGCCGAACTGAGCGGATTGATGATGGGCAGCAGCGTCAGCGGCACCAGCACCAGGGCTTTTACAAACGGAACCGTCCACTCCATGCGCACTCCAGGGCTGGCCCTCAAACAATAGCAAGGGCCGGAGCAGGCATTCTAGAGCAATGCAGGCCCGCCGCCGCTGCAACCCGGAATCCGGTTCACACAGCCTGCGGCGATTATGGTGATGGTGTTGATTGTGGCAACTGCGCCCGCAACGTGCCAATCTCGGCCTCGAGCACGCGGATGCGCTCAAGGTAGGCGAGCGCGAGTGCGAGCGCACTGGTGTCAAGTTCAAAGCTCGCACGCAGGCGCGCGGCGGTGCGCACCGTCAACACACAGGCGCCGCTGAACACCCAGCGCGCCTCATGCAACGCGTCTACCTCGTTGAGGTTATTTGGCGCGAGCGCGCCGTAGTCGATGAGTTCGTGCAACTCGGAGGGCGAAAAGTCCGACAGTCGCGCCAGTTCGGCGAACGATACGGCGCTGTGCGCGTCCAGCCAGGCGGCTGCGTCCGACAGGTCATCCGGATCAAACTGCATGCTTCACCCCTTGCTCGAAATGGCCGCGCGGATTGAAAGTCGCGTTCTCGGCCAACTGTTGGTACAAAATCTTGTCCTTGTCGCTGACCTGGCCGGGCACGACGATCTGCACCAGCACATACAAATCACCGGCGGCGTCACTTTCACCTTTGCCCCGGGCATGCGGCGGTTTGGGCAGGCCGCGCCCGCCAAGGCGCAGCTTGCGCCCGGCCTGTGTGCCCGGGGGCACCTTGAGCTGCACCGCGCCGCCGGGCGTGGGCACCTGCACCGTGGCGCCCAGCACCGCCTCCCAGGGCGTGAGCGGCAGGTCGATGTACAAATCGTGGCCACTGGCGCGGAACAGCGCGTGCGGATGCAGCGCGATATTCAGGTAGAGGTCGCCCTCGGGTCCGCCATTGAGGCCCTTGCCGCCCTTGCCGCGCAGACGCAGGCGCTGGCCATCGATGGCGCCCTTGGGAACACGCGCCTTAAACGAACGGGGCACACGGCGCACCATGCCGCTGCCATCGTATTCGGGCATGGACAACTCGAGCTCGACCAGCGTGCCGGCAAAGGCTTCTTCAAGCGTGATGTGCGCGGTGACCTCGTAGTCCTGCCCGGGAATGGGCGGCATCTGACCCGACCCACTGCGCGCGCCCGGCCCACCCTGGCCACCCGCTCCACCACGCGGTCCGCCGCCGGCGGCAAAGTGCGCAAACAAATCGGACAAATCAATGTCCTCGAATTCGCCCTGCGCGTTGCCGCCAAACCCCCTTGCGCCACCCTGGCCAGCCCAGTCAGGCGGCGGACGAAAATCCTCGCCCGGCTGGTAACGGCCGAGCTGGTCATAGGCGGCGCGTTTGTCCTTGTCCTTGAGCGTGGCATAGGCCTCGGCGGCCGCCTTGAATTTTTCCTCGCCGGCCGGGTCCTTGGAGACGTCGGGATGGTATTTGTGCGCGAGCTTGCGATAGGCCTTTTTGATCGCGGCCTCATCGGCGTCGCGGGGGACACCCAGGATGGCGTAGTAGTCCTTGTATTTCATAAAGCGGCTCCCGGCGGT
Source organism: Bordetella parapertussis (assembly GCA_945892985.1). GTDB lineage: Bacteria > Pseudomonadota > Gammaproteobacteria > Burkholderiales > SG8-39 > CAITSH01. Next base: position 115,073 of record CAMDDU010000002.1, on the reverse strand, counting down.
GAATCGTGCGCTGCTCGATTACAACATGTTTGCATATGGGATCGAAACCACCACTATTCAACCGTGTCCGGACGGGCAAGTTGTGGCGCCGCCAATGCACTAGACTGTGAAAGAGCGGCAAGACAGACTCGGAACCGCCGCGCCGCAAACACAGCTTATCCCAAATAAAAGGCTGGAAACCCGCCTCTGGCGCGGTTTCCCAGCGACCTTGCGATTTAAACCTCAACGCGCATCAACACCACACCGGAGAGATTCGAACCATGTCCGACACATCCAACTCAGGCACGCATGAAGTCATTGTCACCGACATCAAGATTCCGTTCTGGTCCATGGTTGTGCTGATGGTCAAATGGGCGATCGCGGCGATTCCGGCGGTCATCATCCTGATTATCATCATCAGCCTATTCGCTGCGGCGCTGGGCGCGATCTTTGGCAGCGGCTGGCACCAGATCGGCCCGGGACACTGGATGTAGTTTTGTCTGGCACACGCACCTACACGCCCACGCCCACACGTAAGCCCGCCGACAGTCGACCACTCCCAGCCATCACCCCTCGGCCAACATCCAATCAGCGCAGCGCTCCGCAATCATCACCGTGGGCGCATTGGTATTGCCCGACACAATGCCGGGCATCACCGAAGCATCCGCGACCCGCAGCCGGCCCACGCCGTGCACCTTCAGGCGAGCATCAACCACCGCCATCGCGTCACTTCCCATACGACAGGTACCCACAGGGTGATAGACCGAATGGCCTTTTTCCATGACGTAGGCCAGCAGCGCCTCATCCGACTCGCAGGCCGCGCCGGGCGCGATCTCCTCCGCCGCATAAGCCGCCAGCGCAGGCTTGCGCAAGATGTCGCGCAGCGTGCGCAAGCCATCGAGCAGTGTGCTTCTGTCATATTCGGCTTCAAGATGGTTGTAGCGTATCTGTGGCGCAACCGCCGGATCGGGGCTGACAGCACGCACCCAGCCGCGGCTTTGCGGGCGCAGCAGCACGGCATTGGCGGTGTAGCCGGGAAACGGATGGAGCACCACACCGCCGGCATCGCGCCGCTGCACGCTGTAATTCCAGAATGTCACCTGCATGTCGGGGCGCGCCACAGCAGTGCTCGATCGAAAAAAGCCGCCGGCATACGTGCCCGCAGCCATCGGCCCCCTGCGTATCAGCGCATATTGCAGCCCCATCCAGACCCGGCGCGGCAGGCTTTGCATGATGTCGTTGTAAGTGACCGGCTGACTGCAGCGCTGCACAATGCTGACGCGATAGTGGTTGTGCAGGCCCTCGCCCACACCGGGCCGGTCGCACACGACAGCAAGGCCCAGTCGCCGCAATTGCGCCGCCGGACCGATGCCCGACAGTTGCAGAATCTGCGGTGAATTGAATGTTCCCGCAGCGACCACCACCTCGCGCCGCGCGCGCGCCGTGCGCAGTACGCCGCGCTGTTCGCCACACCGGCGGTATTCAACACCAACGGCCTTGCCCTGTTCGATCAGCACGCGACTAACCAGCACATCGGTGAATACGGCCAGATTGGCGCGCCGCCTGGCCGGACGCAGATAGGCGATGGCGGTGCTGGCACGGCGGCCGTTGCGGGTGTTGAACTGGTAGTAGCCGGCGCCCTCCTGCATCGCGCCATTGAAGTCCGGATTGCGCGGATGGCCGGCCTCGACGGCGGCGTTTATGAAGGCATCGGCCAGCGGGTCGGTCTGCGGCGTGTCCGACACCCACAAGGGCCCGTCGCCGCCATGCAGGGCATCGGCTCCGCGCGTGTTGTGCTCGGAGCGCCGGAACCAGGGCAGCACGTCATCCCAACCCCAGCCCTCGTTGCCAAGGGCGCGCCAGTTCTCGTAGTCATCCGGCTGGCCGCGCACGTAAAGCATGCCGTTGATCGAGCCGGTGCCACCGAGCACCCGACCGCAGGGCTGGTCGAGCACGCGCCCTCCCAGCGCCGGCTCCGGCGCCGTGGCGTACATCCAGTTATAGCGTGGATTGCCGAACAGTTTGGCGTAACCGATGGGAATATGGATCCAAGGGCTGCGGTCCTCGCCACCCGCTTCGAGCAGCAACACGCTGTGGCGGCCCGATTCGCACAGGCGTGCCGCCAGCACACAACCGGCGGAACCGCCGCCAACCACAATAAAATCGAATTCAGCGTCCTGCACCGCGCCCCCCTGTGTTGCATCGCGCTCATTGTCCGAAAATTGCCAAATCGTCCGGCGCGTTATGATTGTGTTGGCACAAACCATTCTAATACAGCCACACAGGAGAAAATCGATGAATCAGGCACGCCATGCGCTGCTCACAGCGCTGCTCATCCTCTGCGCATTCGCCACCGCACCCACTGTCACAATCGCGCAAGACGCCTTCCCCAACAAACCGGTGCGCATCGTCGTGCCTTATCCGCCCGGTGGCGCCTCCGATGTGACGGCGCGCCTGCTCGGCCAGAAACTATCCGAGTTATGGAACCAGCCTGTAGTCATCGACAATCGTCCCGGCGCCAACGGCATTCTCGCGCTCGAATACGTCGCCAAGCAGGCGCCGGACGGAAGCACGCTGCTGATGGCCAATCTCGGTCCCAATGCCATCAATGCCGCCGTATATTCCAAACTGCCCTACGACTCCATTAAGGACTTCGCGCCCATTACCTTCACCACGCTGGTGCCGCAAGTGCTGGTGGTCAACCCGGCGCTGCCGGCGAAGAACCTCAGGGAGTTGCTTGATCTCGCGCGTGCGGCGCCGGGCAAGCTCAATTACGGCACTGGCGGCAACGGTTCGGCCAATCACCTCGCGGTCGAACTGATGGCCAATATGGGCGGTGTGTCGCTCACCGCCGTACCCTACAAGGGCGACGCTCCGGCGATGACCGACGCGATGTCGGGGCAGGTGGCGATGACGCTGCCCACGGTGGTGGCAGCGCTGCCCAACATCAAGGCGGGCAAGCTGCGCGCCATCGCCGTCACCACGCAGACCCGGGTCGCCTCGCTACCCGACGTACCGACGATGCAGGAGGCGGGGCTCGCAGCTTATGAATCCTCGTCCTGGGGCGGCGTCATGGCGCCGGGCGGCACGCCGCCGGCCATCGTCAACAAGATCAACACTGACATCGTGCGCGTGTTGCGCATGCCCGACATCCAGGAAAAGCTTGCCGGACTCGGCGCCACGGTTGTGGCACAAGGCCCGGCCGAGTTCGCCACATTCCTCCAGTCCGAGATCAAGAAGTGGGACGGCGTGGCCAAGCGCGCCAACATCCGGCTCGAGTAAGGCCCGTGCACCACCCGGAAAGCAGAGACAGGAAAATCACCTTTGCCTTTGATGGTGAGGACGTAATCACTGTTAATCTTAAGGACTATCAATGAGGTAAATAGGGTCAGTGTCACTTTTCCATCGTCGGAACCTGCTACCTAGCCAATTCAACGTTTCGGTCGTCCTCGCTTCAGTGCTTGAACGGAACAAGCCAACGCCCGCTCAATTTCATCCTTGAATCGCTCGCCGCCCAGGGGCCGGCCACGATTGGACATGATTGGTCATCAGCACGCAGGCGTAAATACGGCAAGCCTATTTCTTTGGGCCCTCGCCCAGGCATTCAAGGTGAAAAAGGTTGTCTGCGGCTGCAAAGAAGGTCGCCTGGCGATTATTCCCCCTTTGGATAAGGTGCTGCGGCACAGCCGTCAGATTGAGTCGCGCTCGTCTTGGCATTGGTGTGCGTGCCATTCATGGGCGGTGTCTCCACACTCAACACTCAGTAAGCTAAAAAATTACACTGACCCTATTTATCTCTATTCACTGACCCTATTTATTCACTATTTATTCAGCGTCAAGCCTTTCGCAGAAACGCCTGGAACTCGTCCGGCGGCAACGGTCGGCTGAACAGATAGTCTTGACCCATTCGCCATAGAGCAGCACGCGCTTCTGGTGGCAGCTGGGGCAAAAGTAGCGCGTCTTGCACGAGTAGGCGAGCAAGTACTCGTGTCGGCAGGCATCGCAGTAAATGTGCGCGAAGCCCTCGCGCGGATCGCCGCAGGTGAGGTTGTGAACAATCATAGGGGACGTACCACTGTGACCACCCAGCCCGACTATTTCCTCGCCAGAAATGTATCCGGCTCGATACACGCCTGCTTGCGAATTGCGCGCAGCGTGCCTTCGGGTATGTTGCCCGGGTGATTCGGTATGGTGGTGTACGGGTTGACCGCAGTATGGAAATACGAGCCCGGCCACTTCAATTTGGCCCATTTAATCCCGACGTGATTGGGCCCGCGCTGGAGGACGAGGCGGCGGCGATACACGCCGGGTTCTGGGCTGCTTGAGCGCGTAGCTCTGATTCAGCCTGGAAAGGCAATAGGCTGGAAACGCGCTCTAGACGGCTATTTCCAACATATCCGAATTTGGAAATTCAAGCCCAACCCAAATAATCCGGCTGTCCCCTGTTTTCGTTTTTTACTGAGGCTTGATGCCAGCCGCCTTGATCACCGGCAACCACTTGTCGTACTCCGCCTTGTGGTACGCGCCGAAGAAAGCGGGCGTCAACTGCTCTGGCGGCGGAATCACCTGGCCGAGGTCACTGAATTTCTTGCGCAACTCGGGATTGTTCAGCGCAGAGACAACGGCCGCATTCAACTTCGCTATCACGTCCCGCGGCGTCCCTTTGGGGGCCCACAATCCGTTCCATGACGACAGGTAGAAACCAGGCATTCCGGTCTCGTCGACCGTCGGGACATCGGGCGCCTGCGCAAGCCGGTTCTTGTCCAGCACCGCAAATACCTTGACCTTGCCACCGGCAAGATGGGGCAGAAACAGCGTGGTCTGATTGATCACTATGTCGATCTGTCCGCCCACGAGATCCTGTAGCGCGGGGGCGCCGCCTTTGTAGTGCACAATTTGCGCATTCGACCCGACGAGATTCTGGAACATCACGGCCGCCACGTGTGGCGAGGTTCCGATCCCCGACGTCCCAATCGAAGCGCGGTCCTGGTTGGCCTTCAGCCATGTAACGAGCTCCCTGAGATCTTTTGCGGGAACCGCGGCCTTGGTTCCGATGAACAGCGGCGTCGCAGGAAGCAGGATCACCGGCTCGAAATCATTCAGTACGTCATAGTTCAGGTTGTACATTGCACCGTTAACCACGCCGGTATTCCAGGCCCCAAGGCCCACCGTGTACCCGTCAGGTGCCGCCCGTGCCACCCGCCCCATACCAATGCTGCCGCCAGCGCCCGCCACGTTCTCCACCACCACCGGCTGACCCAGCGCAGTACGCATCGCATCACTGAGCAGCCGCGCAACGACGTCGCTCGGCCCGCCGGGCGCGAACGGGACCACCATCGTCACGTGCCGGGAGGGGAAACCCTGCGCCATTGCCAGCGAAGAAGCCAACAGCAACAACGCCGAAAACAGAATGAGAATGCGCTTGATCATGACGACTCCTTGATGTGTCAAGCCGTGCCCGGGGGACGCTGGGGATAGACGCGGCGGAAGTAGGTGAGCATGTCTTCTCCGCAAACCACCGGGCCGAACTCACCCGCAGCCTGGTCTACAAGCGGACTGACCACCGTGGCCGCGCCCGGGTACACGAAGAATGCAATCGAATACCTGTCCTTGCCGAATCGATTGATCACCCGGTGCTCCGTCGAAGGGAACCTTCCGTTGGTCCACCGCTGAAGCAGGTTGGCGATATTGATTACGAACGTCCCGTCGATGGGTGGAACACCGACCCATTCGCCCCGCTTGTTCAGTACCTCCAGCCCACCCTGGGAATCCTGCCATAGGATGGTGAAGCTGCCACCATCGCAGTGCCCACCAACCCCGATCAAGTCCGATTCGTCGATAATTTCCTGCGGGGGATAGTGGTTGAGCTTCAACACGCTCATGGGGTCCCGGTGCCAGGCATCAAACCGGTCGGGCGCCAGGCCGAGCGCCATGGAAAATCCGCGCAAAAGGGGCGCCGCAAGCGCTTCCATGGCCTTGAAGTATTCGAGCATCGCGGGTCGCAACGCGGGCAACTGGACGGGCCACTGGTTGGGCCCGTGCATCTGAAAGGAATCCTTGGGCCGGTCATGCATCACCATGAAGCCCTCTTGCAGGTTCTTTCCTTTATCGCCCTCGTCTCCGCTGTATTCCAGGGGAAGGTAACCGCGGAACTGGGGTGAGCGCTCCACCGAAACGCCCATTTTCGCCGCAGTCGTCAGGGAAAAGAATGAACCCGACTGCGCGTACAAGCTGTCCAGTAAAGCCTTCTGGACCCCATGGTTCCTGATGTACATGAAACCGACGTCCGTGCAGGCTCGGGCTATCTCGTCCACGACGCCGGAAACGTCAGCCCCCGGCGCCATCAAAGGCGCCACGTCCACTACCGGAATCTCCGAAAAATGGAGTACCCGTGAGGCGGGCAATATCATTTGAATCTCCTGGGGACTTTAACGCTGAGGCAAACCGATTCAAGCATATCCCCACGCATTTAACAACAACAGCGCAACTGCGCCCGGCAATCTCAGCTGCACAGGTCCATCGACTTGTCGAGTTTGGCCCGGATATACGCATCGGCCAGCACCGGTGCATGGCGCGGCGGGTTCTCGATGACTTGTTGCTCGACGCTGCGCTGCATTCGGCCAGAGGTGCGCAACTCCAGCGCATGGCGCTTGGCGCATTGCCACAGCGCGCTTGCGCGCGGCGAACGCGTGCGATAGATCCCGCCCCCGGGTGAGCTTGTACCCGGGCGGCACGCAGATCGGATCTGGCTTCCCATAGAGCCGACAACGCGCGAGTGCGCCAAGCGGTACGCAGCAGGCAGCCCGCCAGAACGTATATCAGCACTATGTCAACAGGCCGGTACCGGTCAACGTTAAATACCGGATGGGGGGGTATAAATAGGGTCAGTGTCACTTTTCCATCGTCGGAACCTGCTGCCCGGACAACTCAACTCGTTTCGGTCGTCCTCGCTTCGGTGGTCGAACTGAACAAGCCAATGCCCGCTCAATTTCATCCTTGAATCGCTCGCCGCGCGCGGCGCAGGCACGCGCTGCCGAATCCGGCCAGATCGAAGCCATGCTGACCCTGCGCAACACGCTCGCGGCGCGCGGCATGACCGAGGCCGTGGATAAACTGGACCGGCGCATCGCATCGCTGCGCGCGCGCCGCGCCAAACCCGATTTAGATGCGCCCGAGGAAGCCGTGTTGCGCATCACCGCAACACGGCCGGCTGCGGCGCCGGCAAAACCCTAGCCGGCATCAGCCAGGGACGCGCTCCGGCCAGACCACGCGACCGCCGGCAATGGTGATGTCCGGCCTCATCGCGGGCACCCGCGCCGCCGGCATCGCCAGCGGGTTTTGCGGCAGCACGATCAGGTCGGCGAGCCGGCCCGGCTCGAGGGTCCCGCGGCGCCCATCATCACTGCACAGCCATGCGCCGTGCACCGTGGCGCAGCGCAGCGCGGCTTCGCGGCTGACCCGTTGATCGGGCGCAATCACGGCGCCGCTAGCGCGGTCGATGCGCTCGGTCGCATGCCAGATGCAGGGCCACAGCGTGATCGGCACGTTGTCGGTGGCGAGCGCCACCGGCACAGCGGCGGCCAGCAGCGATGCGATCGGGCAGATTTCATTTTCACGCGCGGCGCCGATGCGCGCGCGCACCGCACTGGCGCTGCGCCAGATGTAGGCATTGGTCAGCACCGTGACACCGATACCGTTGGCGGCGATGCCGGCGATCTGCCGCGCGGCTAGCGTCGCCGGGTGGGCGATGACCCAGCGCAGGCTGTCTATGGGGGTCTCGCGCGCAACGTCGATGAACAAATCGGCCATCGCGCTCTGGATCGCGCACACGCGCAGGCCCTCGCGTGCGGCGGCGTGGAGCAGCGCGCGCAGTTGCGCAGGCGGCAGTCCGGCGTCGTAATTGAATCCGGCCCAGCCGGTCTGCGGCGCACAGCGCGCACGTAGCCGCGCCTCGTCCGGATCGACCTGCGCTTCGGCGAACATGCCCTCTAGGTGCAGCCAGTCGTCGTCGCCGGCCGCGCCGCCCCCATCAACGCCCGCCTTGCGGCGCAAGCGCGGCGCCTCGCGCGCCACCCATTGCGCCACGTCGGCGACGCTGGCACCGGAAAAACCCGGGCTCAGCACAAGGTGGCCGCGCAGCGTACTCCGCCCGGCATCGCGCACACGCCGCCAGGCATCAATCACTTCACCGGCGGCGCCATGGCCCTCGAACACGCCTGTGGTGCCAACGGCGTTGTAGGCGCGCATCGAGGCTTCCAGCGTGCGCAGCCTGTCGTCGGCGACAAAATGCGGTGCAACGCGAAACAGCGTGAACTCGGCCAGCGGCTGGAAGCTGTGCTCGAACAGCCGGCCCGTGGGCTCGCCATTCGCGTCCGCTTCAATCACCAGTTTGGGCGAGGGCGACAGCGTGCCGCGGCGCACACCGGCGAGCTCGAGCGCGGCGCTGTTGGCGATGGACACGGTAGGCAGCACGCCCGGCCAGTAACCCCAGGCGCAGCGAATGAGCAGCGGATGTTCGCGCGTGGCGGCGTCAAGGTCGTGCCGGTCGGGCAACCGGCCTTCCTCGAACATCTGCGGCGAGAGCGCGTACTCGGGCGCCTCGCCAAGGGGCATGGTGACGATCCAGCGCCCCGGCGGCGTGGCTGCGGCGATATCTTTCAAGCGCGCGACCAGCGCGCGGATCGAGGTGCAGCCGGCAAGAGAAGGCAGCAGACCCTTGAGGCCTTCGCGGTCGAGATGGGCATGGCCGTCGATGAGGCCGGGCATCACGCTGCGCCCGCCAAGCTCGATGACCTCGGTGGCCGGGCCGATCAGCGGCGCAAGCTCGGCATTGCCGCCGACCGCGACAATATGTTCGCCGCGCAGCGCAATGGCCTCGGCGCTGCGGCCGGCGCCGTCCAGCGTCAGGACATGGCCGCCGCGCAGCAGCCGGTCGACGGGGCCACCGGCCGGCAGGGCTGCGGCACTCACTCGGGCTTGATGCCCGCGTCCTGTGTGATACGTGAATACTTCGCCCAGTCGTCCTTGAGTGTCTGGCCGAACTCGGCGGCGGTGCCGGGCGCGACGTCGATGAAGCTGTCGCTGATGCGCTTGCTGACCTCCGGATCGGCGAGGGCAAAGCGCATCGCCTGGTTGATGCGTTCGATGATCGCCGGCGGCGTGCCCGGCGGCGCCATCACGCCGTGCCAGCCCTGCAACACAAATCCGGGCAGCGTCTCGGCCATCACCGGCAGCTCGGGCAGCGGCAGGCCGCGCTTCGGACCGGTCAGCGCGATGGCCCGCACGCGGCCGCTGCGCACCTGCGGCAACGCGGTGTTGAATAGGTCGATCATCACATTGACCTGCCCGCTGATGAGATCGGTCAGCGCCGGCGCGTTCCCCTTGTACTGGATGTGGGTGAAATCGGCCTTGGTGATGGAGCGCAGCCAGGTGCAACCAAAGCCGGGCAGACCGCCACCCGAGGCGCAATTGACGCCGCCCTTGTTCGCCGCCTCGATGATCTCGGCGACGTTCTTCGGCGCGAATCCGGGATTGGTGATCATGATGTAGGACTGCGAGGTCATGCGGATCACCGGCGCGAGATCCTTGATCGCGTCGATGGAGCCCTTGTAGAGCAGCGGATTGGTGACGACGTTGGGCACGACATACAAAATGGTGTAGCCGTCGGACGCGGCGCGCGCCACGGCCTCATGGCCGATATTGCTGTTGCCGCCGCCGCGATTTTCAATGATCACCGGCTGGCCGAGGTTCTCCTGCAGCTTGGGCAGCATCACGCGCGCAATAATGTCGGCCGGACCACCGACGGCAAAGGGCACCACCCAGCGAATCGGCTTGGACGGATACGCCTGGGCCGATGCGATGACGGGCAGCAGGGCCGCGACAAGTGCGGCGTAGTGGATGGTGAGGCGCATGCAGAATCCTTTCGGGGAATCGGGTTGTGAAGTGACGCGCTGTCGGACGGTGGGACGGCGCGCGAACATGGCATTGAGTCTATCACTGCTGTTTTGTGTCAGACAGTCGCGGTAAGGCCTGGTTTCGCCGCTCGCGGGACGGAGTATTTCTTTGCGTACTCGCAAACTGTTTCGCCCCTCGCGGGGCGAGCATTCTTTCTTTTTCTTCGCTTCAAAGAAAAGGCGACCCGACGACACCGCCCCCTTCGGGGGTGCCCTGCGCTACTCGGGCAAGAGATACCGGATGGGGGGGGTTGTCCGGAATTTAGGCACCGGAGCTCACCGGGATGCGTTTGCCGCAAGCCGACTGGCGCCGCGCACTGTGCCTGCTGGCACTTTGGCTTTGCGCCGGCCCTCTCTGGGTCGCTCCGGCGCAGGCGCAACTGTTCGGCTTCGCAGGAAACAAGGAGCTAGCGCTCTTGCCGATTTGCGCCTGCGCGTGGTGCAGGCACAGCGCAAGTGCCACACAGCCTGCTAGCCTGAAGGTTTGAATGAGTGAAGCCATGCGGCCATTCTATTAGGGGGCCGCATGGTGGCGTCGCTTCAACAGATACGGTTAGATAGGCTGGGTCAGCTTGTCTGGCACCAGCAGTGCTTCTAGTTCACGGGCGGTCATGATGCCCAAGGACTCGGCCACTTCACCAATGGGCTTGCCGGTGGCCATAGCGGTCTTGGCAATGAGGGCTGATTTCTCATAGCCAATGATGGGGTTCAAAGCGGTCACCAGCGTGACCGATTCGCGCACCCGCTTGGCCAGCAGCTCGTGGTTGGCTTCGATGCCCACCACGCAGTTGGTCAAGAGCGTACGGCAGCCTTGGTTGAGATGTTTGATGCTTTTAAACAAACTCCAGCCCATGATGGGCTCGAACGCGTTGAGCTGCAGCTGGCCGGCTTCAGAAGCCATGGTCACCGTCATGTCGTTGCCAATGACTTCAAAGGCCACCTGATTCATAACCTCAGGAATAACAGGGTTTACCTTACCCGGCATGATGCTAGAGCCCGCTTGGCGCGCAGGCAGCTTAATGTCGCCAAAGCCTGCTTGCGGGCCGCTGGAGAGCAAGCGCAAATCGTTGCAAATTTTGCTGAGCTTGGTGGCCACGCGCTTGAGCACGCCAGAGAGTTGCACAAAGGCGCCGGTGTCTTGCGTGGCTTCAATCAGGTTGTGTGCCTTTTTGACGGGCACACCACTCTCCACGGCCAAATATCGGCAAGCAATGTCGGCATAGCCCTTGGGGGTGTTGATGCCAGTGCCAATGGCGGTGGCGCCTAGGTTGATTTCTTCAATCAAGGCACGTGCTTCGCGCAGGCGGGCTTCGTCTTCTTCAATCATCACCGCGTAGGTAGAAAATTCTTGGCCCAGGGTCATGGGCACGGCATCTTGCAACTGGGTGCGGCCAATTTTGAGCACGTTTTTGAACTCTTCCGCTTTGTCGGCAAAGCCCACGCGCAACTCGGCCATCGCGCCCAGCAAGCCTTCGATGGCAAACCAGAGGGACAAGCGCACGGCCGTGGGGTACACGTCGTTGGTGCTTTGCGATGCGTTCACGTGGTCGTTGGGGTGCAGCACTTCGTAGTGGCCCTTGGGGTGGCCTAGCTTTTCGAGCGCAATATTGGCAATGACCTCGTTCGCGTTCATATTGGTGGAGGTACCCGCGCCGCCTTGAATCACGTCCACCACAAACTCTCTGTGGTGCAGGCCCGCTATCAGGTCGTCGCACGCAGCAAGAATAGCGTCACCGCGCTCTTTGCTCAGGCAGCCCAGCTCTACGTTGGCGCGGGTGGCGGCTTTTTTGACAAAGCCAAAGGCCCGAATCAAATCGGGCATGGCCGAAATAGCGATGCCCGAGATGGGAAAGTTTTCCACCGCACGGGCAGTGTGCACGCCCCAATAAGCGTTCATGGGGATTTGCTTTTCACCTAGAAAATCGTGCTCGGTACGGGTGCGTTGGATCATGGCAGTTCCTTGAGTTGGTTGCTAATTGCGGGCTTGAATAAATGGACTGTAAAGACAAGCGGGAAAACACGCCAACACTCTTTAAAAGCATGGTTATGCAAAAAACTTATAGTTACGATTTTAAAAAATTTCAATCGATAAACACCGTATTTCACGCATCGGCCAGGCTGCCCCGCGTACCATGCGCTGCACACAAAAGGAGACTTGCATCCCAGTGATTACCAATATTGAAGACCTGCGCGTTTTGGCTAAGAAGCGGGTGCTCCGCATGTTTTACGACTATGCCGATTCGGGCTCTTGGACCGAGGGCACCCACCGCGCCAACTCTGAATATTTTAAAAAAATAAAACTGCGCCAGCGCGTGGCGGTGAACATGGAAAACCGCAGCACCGCTACCAAGATGGCGGGCATTGATGTAAAGATGCCCGTGACCATCGCGCCCGTGGGCCTGACCGGCATGCAGCATGCCGATGGCGAAAAGAGACAGGAAAATCACCCGCCCTAATTTCACGTGCCCGGCCGATAGAAGTTGTTTGCCGCTCGTTTAGCGTGCCCAAGCACTACTACGAACGCAATTTGGACCCATCCCCGGCCAATGGTAAAAATTGCAATGCCGCCACAATCAAAACGACGCCCTTCCTGAGTCGCACCAACCGGCAGCGCAGTGCGAGGGCTCGGTGCTAGGTCATGGGGATGAGCACGTTTTGCGGCCAGTCGGTCGTCGCTCCGGGCGGGGCGGGGCGGCGCAGGCGTTGCGTCGTTGCGTCTATGGCAGCGGCCGCTACAACAACGCCAGTGAAGTCGTCCGTGCCGGACTGCGCTTGCTCGAGGACACAGAGCGCCAGCAGGCCATCCAAATCCAAGCCGGGCGCACATAAAAAGGCCGGCATATAGCCGGCCTTTTTTTATGCAGCGATTAAGCTCAGATAATTTCACGCCACAGGTCGAGCGCCTGCTCCTGACTAAGGGTTCGGTTGGTCGGGCGTGGCGTAGAAATCGCGCACGCCCTGCTCGAGGTCTTGCGGCGGTTTCGCCCAATAAAACCCGCGTCGCGAAGTGCTGAACCCGGCGCGACGCATGTCAATCAGCATCTCGGCCATTCTGAGCAGCGGTAGGCGCGGATCGAGCACCAGCGCGCCGTCGATTTCGCGCAGACCCTCCCGCCACAACAGTTCGGCAATGATGGTCTGGCCGGGCAGGAATACGTCGGTGCCGTGCTCGCGCATTGATTTTCGCGCGGCAGCGAGGAACGCCGCCTTGAACGCTTCGGGCTTGCCGTTCACGGCGTCGTAAAGCTGCTGGTAGCCGCAGTCCATGTAGGCCGTCGGTGCCGCTTTTGCTTCCATGCCCTGGTCGCGGATCATCGTGCGCACCAGCGGGTCCATTTCGGGATTGATGCCGACGAAGGCAAACCGGCTGCCGTGCATGCAGGCGGTCAGCATCGATATCTCGCCGTACCCGATGACGGGAATGTCGACTAAGGTGCGTGCCACCATCAATCCGGGGTCCTGCAGCACACCGATGATCACTGCGTCGAAGCCTTCGCGCTCCGCGCGACGGACGTTCTCAATGATCTGCGTATCATGGAAGCGGTGCAGGTAGGCGAAATTCACCGCGCGGCCGGCGATACCCGCACCCGCCTCGCTCGCGCGGTCACGCACGCCGTGCACTACGATCTCCGTTCCCGGTCGTGTGTATTCGGCGTAGTGCTCGAGGACGAGCTCCTTGTATCCGGGCAGCGAGTATGTCGCCACCAAACCCTGTTCCCATATGCGCATGCCTGCTCCTTTGTTGTCTGTCCTACGGACGGACATTGCCCGGCCGGATTTGTTCCGCCATCTGGAATTTACTCTATAGCAATATTATTAGCATACATGCTGTAATGCTTGTAACCACCCTTGTGCCACCTGTCGCGTTCGGTATAATTCAGGCAAGCAATGCAATTTCGATCGGGTCGGTAATCCGCTCCGGCGGGCCCGGACAAAACAAGGCAAGGAGAATGACTTGAACAAGGCACGAATTTTCGGTGCGGTGCTTGCGTTTGCCGCCGCACTCTTCGCAGTCGGCAATGTCTCCGCCCAGACGTATCCGAACAAGCCGATCCGGCTGATCATCCCCTTCGGCCCCGGTGGCAGCAACGACATCGTCGGCCGCATCATTGCGCAGAAGCTGAGCGAGAATCTCGGTCAGCCTGTCGTGGTCGACAACCGGGCGGGCGCGGGCGGCATGCTGGGCACCGATGTGGTTGCCGGTGCGGCGCCCGACGGATACACCATCATGATAGGGGCAACCAGTACCATCGCCGCCAACGTCGGGCTTTATCCTAAGCGCGGTTTCGATCCGGTCAAGAGCCTCACCCCTGTCATGCAAATAGGAACCGGCTCCTTCCTGATGGCGGTGCCCGCTTCATCGCCTGCCAAGGATCTGCGCGGTTTCATTGCGTATGCCAAAGCGAATGCTGGCCAGCTGAATTACGGCACGTCCGGAAAAGGCAGCTCCATGCACCTGATGGGGGAGATGTTCAATACTCTCGCGAAGGTGGACTTGACGCATGTGCCGTACAAGAGCGGTGGCGCCGCTATAGGCGATCTCGCGACTTCGCGTGTGCAACTCCTCTACTCCGACCTCGCGGCATTGCTACCTTTCGTGAAGTCGGACCAGATTCGCGCCCTTGCGGTGACCACGCCCAGGCGTTCCGCGTTGCTTCCGGACATTCCCACCATGGCCGAGTCGGGCCTGCCGGAGTATGACGCTACGTCGTGGTACGGCATTCTGGGGCCGGCCGGGCTGCCGCGGGATATCGTCATGAAACTCAATGCGGAGCTCATCAAAATTGTCAACAGCGCCGATCTGAAGGGGCGGTTCAACGCCCTCGGGATAGAGCCTGTTTCCGGCACGCCGGAGGCTTTCAGTGCCTACATCCGGACCGAGGTGGTGAAGTGGTCGAACGTGGTGAAGGCGTCCGGAGCCGAACTGGAGTGAACGTGGACGGGAATGCGGCGAAGCCGGGACCCAGCGCTGGCGAACTCATAGCGTACGTCGAAGCCTACTTCGCCAGCGCCGATAGCTGCGACGTGGCCGGCACGCTGCAGACCATGGCACGCGATTGCGTAGTGGAATACTTGACCGAGGGGCTTCGCTACGAAGGTCGTGACGAAGGCGTAAAGACCTACTTCGAGCAGCGCGCAAAACAGGTGGTTAAGTCCTGGCACGGTGATTTTCTCCATGTGGCTGATGCGGCAAGCGGCCGCGTGGCAACGCGTTTCGCGGTGCGGCGCACCGACAAGGGCGGTGCTGAACGCACGGCGGACAATATCGATCTGTTCGAGTTTGAGGGGCGCAAGATCAGGCGCATCACCGTCTGGAAAAGCACGGGGAAAGCGGCCTGAAGGCCGGCACGGGCGGCTAGGACATGGAAGCACGCGACTACGGGCCGTTTCCCTATATCCCCATCACACGCAGGCCAAAAATCACATGGCCAAATGACGCCCAACTCGCGGTCTGGGTCATTCCCAACATTGAATTCTTTTCCCTGAAAGACGCGCTGTCCGGACACCCGTTTGAGGGCAAGGGCCCCGTGCCCGGCGTGCGCGCCTGGTCGCAGCGTGATTACGGCAACCGTGTCGGCATCTGGCGCATGATGGAGGTACTGGGAAAGCACGGCATCCGGGCGTCGGCGACCGTCAACAGTGATATTTGCGACCATCACCCGGAGATCATCGCGGAGGCCGTGCGGCTCGGCTGGGAATTGCTGGGGCACAACAAGACCAACACGCAACGCTTGAATGCCGTGCCGCCCGAGCAGGAAAAGGCGCTCATTCGGAACGCACTCGACCGGATCGCCGTCGAGAGCGGCAAGCGGCCCGTGGGCTGGCTCGGTTCCGCGCTGGCCGAATCCTGGAACACGCTGGACCACCTAATTGACGAGGGCTGCCTGTATGTCGCCGATTGGGTCAACGACGACCAACCCTATCTCATGGACGTCGGCGGAAAGCGCATCGTGTCGATTCCGTATTCCTACGAGATCAACGATTCTTCCCATATCTATTACCGCTTCGGCAACCCCGACGAATTCGAGGCCATGATCAAACGGCAGTTCGATGTGCTCTACCGCGAGGGCGTGCAGTCGGGGCGGGTCATGGCGGTCTGCCTGCACCCGTTCATGATGGGTGTGCCGCACCGCATTGATTCGCTGGACCGCGCTTTTGCCTATATGCGCCGACATCCGCGCGTATGGTTCGCCACTGGCGAGGAAATCGTGCGGCATTACCTGAAGTCGGGCGCGACCTTTTAGGCGACGCCCCTTTTGATGGAACTCAATCGGCTGTCCGCGTGCGAACTTGCCGCGCGGCTGCAGTCCCGCTCGGTCGACGCCGAAGAGGTCGCTCGCGCGCACCTTGAGCGCATTGCGGTGCGCGAGCCCGCCATCGGCGCCTGGGCCCATCTTGATCCGGAGCAACTGCTGCACGCTGCAAGGGTGCTAGACGCCGGTCCTATCCGCGGGCCCCTGCACGGACTTCCTGTCGCGGTAAAGGACATCATCGCGACGGCCGATATGCCAACCCAATACGGCTCGCCTGTCTACGCGGGGCATAGACCGGCTTGGGACGCGGCTTGCGTGGCGCTGATTCGTGCCGCCGGGGGGCTCATTTGTGGCAAGACAGTGACGACCGAGTTTGCCAGCAGCCATCCTGGTCGGACCGTGAACCCGCTCAATCCGGCGCACACGCCCGGCGGTTCCTCCAGCGGTTCGGCGGCGAGCGTGGCGGATTTCATGGTGCCCGCTGCGCTGGGGACGCAGACCGGGGGTTCGCTGATTCGTCCGGCAAGCTATTGCGGCATTGTCGGATACAAACCGAGCTTCGGCATGATCAACCGTCATGGCGTAAAGCCGCTGTCCGAATCGCTGGACACGGTGGGCGTGATGGCACGGACGGTGCGCGACGCCGCGCTGCTGGCGTCGGCCGCGGCCGGCCGCCCTGCATTGCGTGAATTCCCGGCTGGGCGTGTCGAGCGCGTAGGGATATGGCGTACTCACGAATGGGGACAAGCCGAGCCGGAAACCGTTGTCTTGCTGGAGGCCGCCGTGCGGATATTTTCAGTCGCGGGGGCGCGCATCACCGAGGCGGTGATGCCGGCCCTATTTGCGCAGGCCGATCGCGCGCACCACGACATCGAATACTACGAAATGGCGCGCGCGCTTGCCTTCGAAATGCAATCGCACCGCGCCGCGCTGAGCGACGCGTTGCGCGGGCGCCTTGAACAAGGACAGGCGGTGGACCCCGTCCTGTACGATGCGAAGCAGGCGGTGGCCGAGGATTGCCGGCGTTCACTGGACGATGTGTTCAGGGACCATGACATCCTGCTGGGCGCGGCGACCACGGGCGAGGCGCCCAAGGGGCATGCCGCCACAGGCAGCGCCGCATTCAATCGAAGCTGGACGCTGATGCACGTTCCATGCATCACCGTCCCGGCCGGAACAGGACCGAACGGCCTGCCCGTGGGAATACAGATCATCGCCAGGCGCGGTGGAGATGCGCGTGCACTGGCCGCAGCGGAATGGATGGAGGGTATTCTCGGCGGTTGAAGTGGCAGGTATTGTGAAATAACAAACGGCATAAAAAAGGAAGAGAGTAGAGCATGAGCGAAGCATCGCAGGACAATCCCCACACGCGCGGCATCGCCCGCTTCGTATCCGGACTGAAGTACGTCGCGGTCCCGCCCGAAGTGCGCGAGCGCATCAAGCTTTTGATGCTCGATTCGCTGGGCTGCGCGTTATATGGCGCGCACCTGGAATGGAGCCGCATCCTGCGCGATACGCTGGGCGGTCTGGACCGGGCCGGCGACTGCGCGGTCTGGGGAACGAAGCAAAAGCTGTCAGCACCGCATGCCGCACTCGTCAATGGCACCCAGGTGCAGGGTTTCGAACTGGACGACGTGCACCGCGCCGGCGTGCTGCACGTGGGGGCAGTGGTGCTGCCCGGGTTGATCGCGATCGCCGAGACTCGCCGCGGCATGTCAGGGGAGGAATTTCTCGCTGCTGCGGTGGCTGGCTATGAAATCGGTCCGCGCGTGGGACTGTGCATGGGGCCCGAGCACATCGGCCAGGGTTGGCACTCGGGCGCGACCCTCGGCGTGTTCTCCGCCGCCGCAGGTGCGGCGCGCGGCTTGGGCCTGGACGAGCAAAAGACCGTTCACGCCCTTGGCATAGGCGGCACCCAGGCTGCGGGCCTGATGGCGGCGCAATATGGCGCAATGGTCAAGCGCATGCACGCAGGACGTTCCGCGCAAAGCGGACTGTATGGCGCGCTGTTTGCAGAGCAGGGATTTACCGGCATAGAGAACGTGCTCGAGTCCGAGTACGGCGGTTTTTGCACCACCTTCTCGCGCTCCACCGACCGCTTCAATCTGGCGGAACTCACCGCGGGCCTGGGTGAGAGCTGGCAGACCATGGGCGTTGCGCTCAAGTTCTACTCCTGCGTCGGCAGCAATCACACCACGCTCGACGCTATCCGCGAAATGCAGGCGAAACACCCCTTCGGCGC
Organism: Bordetella parapertussis; assembly: GCA_945892985.1. Taxonomy (GTDB): domain Bacteria; phylum Pseudomonadota; class Gammaproteobacteria; order Burkholderiales; family SG8-39; genus CAITSH01. The sequence goes on along the minus strand of CAMDDU010000002.1, from coordinate 96,645 downwards.
GACCGATATCGAGAAGATCGTCGTGCACGGCTCGCAGGTGACTATGGACCACGTCGGTTGGAAATACCGTCCGCTGGGCCTGACCTCGGCACAACTCAATCTGCCTTTTTGCGTCGCCACGCTGTTGCTCGAAGGCGATTGCTTCGTCGACCAGTTTTCCGAAGCCATCGTCGCTGATCCCGCGCGCATGGCTCTGGCGGAGAGGGTGGAAGTCAGGCACGACGACGCTATCACCGCCAGGGGCGCAAAATTCCGGCATATGGTGCGTGTCGAGGTTTTCTTGCGCGACGGCGAACGCCTGGAGTGCGCAAAGGAATATCCGCGCGGCAGCGAGCGCAACTTCGCGAGCGCGGACGACGTCGTCGCGAAATTCGAGAAACTCGCGGCACGTGCTCTCCCCAAAGCCCGCGTCGAGGCGCTACGCGATGCCATGCTCGGTCTCGAAAAACTTGCCGATGCCGGCAAGATTGCCGAGCTGATGACGCCCTAAGGGAGAACGCCATGACCAGCACCAGTCTCATCCTTACCGGCGATGTGAACCTGATGAACGTCGCTGACCCCGACCAGCCGTTTCGCCGGGTGCGGGAGGAATTCCGCAGCACCGACCTCGTTTTCAGCAACCTCGAATGCTGTCTGTATGAACCGCATAGTCATTCGACCGACAACGAGGGCTTTTTCATTGCACCGCAAATAGGTGGGGAGGCCTTGCGTCGCGCCGGCATCCACGGCGTGGGCATAGCCAATAACGTGAATTTCGGCGAGGAGGCGATCACCAACTCGGTGGCCCAGCTCGACGCCTACGGTATCGCCCACACCGGTGCCGGTGCCAACATCGGTGCGGCGCGCGCGCCCATGCTCATCGAACGCAAGGGCGTGCGTTTCGGTTTTTTGCAGCGCACCTCGGTGTACTGGGCCACGCAGCACGAAGCGCGGCCCAACGCTGCCGGCGTGGCGGTGATACGAGGCAACACGGCATACCAGCTGCCTATGCACAAGGTGCGTCCGGAGATTCCACCGATGAACCGGCCCGGGCTGCCGCCGGTGATCAAGACCTGGGCTGAACCGAAATATCTGCAGGCTTTTGTGGACGATATCGCTGCGTTGCGCAAGGAGGTCGATGTGCTCGTCGCTTCCTGCCACTGGGGTCTGTGGGAGGAGGTGCTGGAGTATATGGGCGAGATAGGACATGCTGCGGTCGATGCGGGTGCCGACATCGTCATGGGCCACGGGCCGCATTATTCGCTGCCGGTGGAGCTCTACCGTGGCAAGCCGATCTTCTACGGACTGGGGAGCTTCTCCTTCCATACCGGCCATGGCGGCCGCAAGCATGGCGACTGGTTGGGCATGATGGTGCGCCTGCAGGTACAGGGAAAATCGGTATCGCGCGTGGCCTTCCAGTTCGTGCGCCACAACGCCGAAAACGAAACAGTACTGTGCCCCTTGGCGAGCGAGAACCAAGGGCTGGAATCGTTGGCGCGCCGCAGCGAGCCGCTGGGCGCGGCACTGCGGGCCGAAGGCGACGAAGTGGTCGTCGAGGCCGCCGGGGTCTAGACATGGCCGCAACCGCAGCGCAGACGCTGGCCGCCTACGCGGCCGGACTTTCCTACGAAGACATCCCGGCGGATGTACTCGACTGCGCACGTGCCTGCATCATCGATACCGTGGGCGTGGCGACCTATGGCGCCCGTTTCGAATGGAGCAAGGGTATCGCGCGTTATGCTCAGCGCTACGGTGCGGGTGGCCCATGCACGCTGTTCGGTATGCCTGAAGCGCGCGTGCATGCCCCGTTCGCAGCGCTCGTAAACGGCGCTTTGGCGCATGCCTTCGAGCAGGACAGCCTGCGGTATCCGGGCGCAGGCGTGCATCCGGGCGCGGTGTTGCTCCCTCCGGCGCTTGCCATCGCGCAGGAAACCGGCGCGAGCGGCCGGGAGTTGCTGGCGGCGTTCGTGGCCGGCTGCGAAGTCATGTTCCGCATCGGCGCGGCTTCGCACCACAGCAGTGAGGGACTGGGCTTTCACGCACCGGGTCTGACCGGGCCCTATGGTGCTGCGGTTGCTGCGGGGCGCCTGCTGCGCCTGGATGCCGCCCAGCTCACCGATGCGCTGGGACTGGCCGGTTCGCTCTCGTCTGGGCTACTTGCCTTCACCAAGGCCAAGGGCGGTGCTCAGGTCAAAAAACTGCATCTGGGCCGCGCCGCCGAATCGGGCGTGCTTGCGGCGCGGCTCGCCGCCGAGGGCGTGAACGGGCCCGAGACCGTACTGGAGGGGCGCTTCGGCTTTCTTGAGACGTATTGTCGCGACGGCGACGCCGCACGCCTCACGGCGGTTCTGGGAACAGAGTGGGAAACGCGCAATATCTGCATCAAGTCCTATCCATGCCACGTTACGGCGCACACGCCGGTTCGCGCCTTGCGCGCCTTGATGGCCGAGCATGCGTTCGCGCCCCAGGATGTGGAGGAGATCCAGGTTGAGGGCGCCCCCAAGCTGCTCAGCCACCATGACATCCGCGCTCCGCAGGATGTCATGCAGGCGCAGTACAGCGTGCCTTTTTGCGTGGCACTCGCGCTTTACCGCGATCCGGCCGATCCGCGTTCCTTCGACCTATCGGCACTTGCCGATCCGGGCATTCGCGCCGCCTGCGCGAGCCTGCGCCTTGTGCTGCTGCCAACGGATTTCAAAGTGCAGTCCGGCTGGCATACGCGTGTGCAGGTCCGCTTGCGCGGCGGCAAACGCCTGCTGCGCGACAGCCCGAATTTCAAAGGCATGCCCGCGGAGCCAATGGATGCGGACAGCCTGCGCGCGAAGTTCGATGTGCTGACGCGCGATCTTGGCGACTCAGCCTCGGCGGCGTTATACGAGCTCTACGCACAACTCTGAAGTTTTGCCTGGAACCGCAGGCAAGAAAAGGCCGGCATATAGCCGGCCTTTTTTTATGCAGCGATTAAGCTCAGATCACTTCGCGCCACAGGTCGAGTGCCTGCTGCACCGGACGGTCGGAGAAGAGAGATAGGAAAATTAATCCCCCTAATTTCACGTGCCCGGCCGATAGAAGTTGTTTGCCGCTCGTTTAGCGTGCCCAAGCACTACTACGAACGCAATTTGGACCCATCCCCGGCCAATTGTAAAAGTTGCAATGCCGCCACAATCAAAACGACGCCCTTCCTGAGTCGCACCAACCGCCAGCGCAGGCACATCACACCAAAACCAAGCCCGCAAACACGGTTGCGCCCGGACCGGCTGCCGCGCTATCGTCTCTGCTCCTACCCTCGCCCATACACGAATGGAGATGCGCGCATGAATGCCAAGGAAGAATCGATGCAACCAAGCGACCAGGCGGTGGTGCACGCCATGACGCGTGAATCGCTGGGTGCCGGCGGCAAGCTGGCGTGGGATTTTCTGTCGCTGTTTGCCGCGCGCCGTTATGCCGAGGCCAACGCTTTTCTCGCCCCCGGCTGCGCCATGCTGTTTCCGGGCGGCGCGGTGTTTACCGACTGCACCGATTTGCCCAAGCGTTCCTCGGCCATGTACCGTTGGGTGAAAAAGGAATTCGAGCACATCGACGAATTCGAGGCTGAGAACGGCACGGTGGTCTACAACTACGGCGGCCTGCGCGGCGAGTGGGCCGACGGCACGCCCTTCGCCGGCATACGCTACATCGACCGCTTTCTGATCCGTGACGGGCGCATTGTCGATCAGAAGGTCTGGAACGACCTTGCCGTCGCCATCGCCGCGCGCCAGGCACTGCGCTAGCCCCACTGCGTTCCGGTATCGAAAATTAGTCGGCCATAAGCTGGAAACCCGCGTCTGGCGCGGATTTTCAGCCTATCGCCACCCGGGAAAGCCACCTGCGAGGCGGTTTATTCGACCTTGATGGCGGTGCGCGCCACGAGGTCCGTCCATTGCTGGATCTCCCGCGTCATGCGCGCTGTAAACTCCGGCGCGCTGACCGACAGCACGCGCGCGCCCTGGCCGTTGAACAACTCGCGCACGCCGGGCTTGTCCATGATCTTTGCCAGCTCGGCCTGCAGGCGCGCAACCACCTGCGGCGGCGTACCGGCCGGCGCGAGCAGCCCGAACCAGATTGGCGCATCGTAATCGGTGAAGCCCTGCTCGGCGAAGGTCGGCGCATCGGGCAGAAAGGCGCTGCGCTGCTGCCCTGTTACGCCAAGGGCGCGCAGGCGCCCCGCCTTGATCTGGCCCATCGCGCTGGCGAGGCTGGAGGTGCCAAAGTCGATGCGACCGGCGACCGCTTCGCCGATGGAGCCGGCGACGCCCTTATAAGGGATGTGCGTCACGCGCATTTTGGTCTTGTCGAAAAACAGCGCGGCAGCAAGGTGTGATGAGGTGCCCTGCCCGCCCGAACCAAAGGTGAGTGACTCGGGTTTGTCCTGCGCCAGCCGCACCAGCGCGCGGGCGTTGGCCGCAGGCAGGTCCACGCGCGCCCACATCACGGTGGGCGCTTCGGCGAGCAAGGCCACCGGCACAAAATCCTTCAGCGGCTGGTAGGGCAGCTTGGGGAACAGCGCCGGATTCACCGTGAAAGTGTTCTCGGTAAAGAGCAGCGTGTAGCCGTCGGCCTGCGACTTGGCCACGGCATCGATGCCGATAATGCCGCTGGCGCCGGTGCGGTTCTCGACAATCACCGCCTGGTCCAGCTGCTCGGTGAGCTCGACCGCGACGCGGCGCGCCGCCACATCGGTGAAGGAGCCGGCCAGATAGGGCACGACAATGCGGACCTGCTTGCTCGGCCAGGCCTGTGCCGCGGCGTGACCGCTCGCCAGCGCTGATGCGACTGCGGTGAATGCAAACAGCGTCCGTATCCACATCGTACTCATGCCCACCCCTTTCAATCTGAAACTGCGCGGCCGGATTACTCCGCTCTGACGCCCGTATCCTTCACCACCTTGGCCCACAGCGCCACTTCACTGCGCAGGAAGCTGGCGAACTCATCGGGGGTGGAGGGTGTGAGCACCACGCCCTGCGGCGCGGTCTGCGCCTTGACCTCGGGGTCTTCGAGCAGCGTGCGCGATGCCGCGTTGAGGCGCTGGATGATCACAGCTGGCGTGCCAGCCGGCGCGAGCAGGCCATACCAGGTGGTGGCGACAAAGTTGATGCCCGACTCGACCACGGTGGGGATCTCCGGCGCAAGCGGCGAGCGCTTGGCGCCGGTGACGGCAAGCCCCTTCAGTTTGCCGCCCTTGACCTGCGGCAGCGTGGTGCCTATGCCCGAAATGACCAGTTGCACGTCACCTGACATCACCGCAGCCATGGCCGGCGCCGCGCCCTTGAAGGGGATGCGCGTGAGCTGTATGCCGGCGAGCGAGTCAAAGAGTTCGGTGGCGAGCAGCGTCGGGCTGGAGGTCGCGCCGTAGTTGAGGGCACCGGGCTTGGACTTGGCCAGTGCAATAAACTCGCGCAAGGTATTGACCGGAAGCGAGGGCGTGACGGCGATCAGGTTGGGCGATTCACCCACCAGGGTCACCGCTGCGAAATCCTCGACCGTGCGATACGGAACTTTGGGGTAAAAACTCGCGTTGATGGCGTGCCCAGCGGATATGAAAAACAGCGTGTAGCCATCGGCCGCAGCCTTGGCCACCAGGTCGGCTGCGATGACGCCGTCCGCACCGCCCTTGTTCTCGATCACCACCTGCTGACCCAGCACATTACCCAGGCGTTGTGCGTACACGCGGGCGATCGCGTCGGTGGGGCCGCCGGCGACAAAGCCCACCACCATGCGTATGGGTTTGGTCGGGTAGGTTTGCGCCGTCGCGTTGGACAATGCAAACAGGGATGTGACTATCGCAAAGGCAAGTCGTTTCATCATGTGTTCCTTGGAAGGTGTGGTACGTGGAGTCGTGTCTGGCTCATTTGCGAACGACTTTTTCGGGGTTTTCGCCGTAAGGTGGCGAGTAGATTATCAGGACCTTCATGCGCTCGGAGGTTACACGCACCGAATGAAACACGTCGGCGGGAAAAAAACACAGGTCGCCGGCACGCGCCTGGTGGGTGACGCCCTCGATGATGACCTCGGCCTCGCCCTCGATGAAGTACTGCGCCTGCTCCATGCCCGGATGGGCGTGGTTTGAAACGCCGGCGCCCTTCTCGACTTCGCCCAGAACCACTTCCATATACTGGGCGCCGTTGATCGCCGCCGATACGAGCCGGGTGTTCTTGGTGCCGGTGTGATTGGCCGGCGAGTAGGACTCCATATCGTCCGGGCGCAGTATGTACTTTGACCCGGCGTATTTTGAAGTGGATGCGGTCGTGGTGCTCATGGGTAAGCCTCCGTGCGTTACTCAGGCGCGCTGTCGCGGCAGCGGATCAGCGCGTGCTTGTCGTTGCGGAATACTTCTTCATCGCGTTGGTTATAAACGTGGTCGCGAAACACCACCAGTCCCCGCCCCGATTTTGAGGTCAGGCGCTTTTGCATCACCTCGACCTCGGTGCGTATGGTATCGCCGGGCCGCACGTGGCGCAGGAACTTGGCACCCTCTATGCCCGCCAGCGCCACCACGCTGCCCTGAAAGAGCTCACCCGTCATGGCCGTGGAAAACGACATCACCAGGTGGCTGGGGCAGATGCGCCCCGGCAGGCCGCGCGATTGCGCGTAGGCGTCATCGAGAAACAGCGGCACGTCATAGCCCACCAGCTTGCAAAAGGCGTCCTGGTCGGCGGCGGTGATCAGGCGTGAGGTGGTCGGGTAGGTCGCACCGACTTCGAAGTCTTCGTAAAAGCGCGTCATGGCTTGGCCTTTACGTCATGGCCCCGGGCGAGGCGAAGGGCACCGCCCGCGGCAAGGCGGGCGATGTCCCCGGCGGAGTAGCCGGCCTCGGCCAGCACCGCCTGCGTGTGCTCGGCAAATTGCGGCGCGACACCGGGGTGGCGCGCCGCCTCACCGTCAAAAAACCCGGGCGAGGCGAGCATGCGCGTGCGGCCGATGCCGGCGTGCTCGCGCGCGACCAGCGTACCGGTAGAGGCGAGGTCGGGGTCGGCCGCCACATCGGCAAGGCTGTTGACGCGTTGCGCCGGGAATCCCAGGCGCGCGGCCAGCGCTTCCCATTCGGCCACGGTGCGCGTGCCGGCGACTGTGGCGATCATGTCGTAGAGCTCGCCCACATGGGCGTTGCGCACCACCGCGTCAGTGATGCGCGGATCGTCCGCGAGCTCGGCCCGGCCGGTCTCGCGAAAAAACTGCGCCCATTGCGCGCCGCTGTAAGGCGTCATGGCGATATAGCCGTCCTTGGCGCTGTAGATGCGCCGGCCGCGCGCCGACATCACGCGGTGGTAACCGATCTCGCCGCGTGCCGGCTCGTAGCTTTCGCCCTGCAAGTGTTCGAGCAGCACGAAGGCGGCGAGGGTTTCGTACATGGGCACGTCGATCAGCCCGCCACGCCCGGTGGTGGCGCGCCGGTACAGCGCCGCGAGCACGGCGCAGGCGAGGCCCATGCCGGCGACCTTGTCGGCGAGCAGGCTTTGCACAAAACGCGGCACGCCGTCATCGCCGGCATTGAGTGCGGCCAGGCCCGAGGAGGTCTGGATCACATCGTCGATGGCCGCGGCGTCGGCGCGCGTGTTGGCCTTGGCAAAACCGGTGGCGGTGCAGTACAGGATGCGCGGATTGATGGCGGCGACGGCTTCATAGGAGAGATCCAGCCTGTCCATGGCGCCGCGCCTGACGTTGTGGATGAACACGTCGGCGGTGCCGATGAGCTTGCGCAGCACCGCGCGCCCCTCTGCATTTTTGAGATCGATGGCCACCGAACGCTTGCCGCGGTTGAGGTTCAAAAAGATGCAGCCCATGCCATCGGACGCGACAGAACCGGCGTGGCGCATGATGTCGCCCTCGGGCGGCTCGATCTTGATGACGTCGGCGCCGTAGTCGGCGAGGATTTGCGTGGTCAGCGGCCCGAACACCACGGTGGTGAGGTCCAGCACACGCACGCCGGCAAGCAGCGGGGCTTCGGCGCGGTCTTGCGCCTTGGGGGCTGGGTTCTTGTCTGTTGCAGCTGCGTTCATGAATTGCGCTTGCGTCCTCGTCCGATTTCCAATTTACCTTTTCCCATTCCCTATTCCCTATTTCCTATTTCCCATTCCCTATTTGCCTAAGGGCGCATCGCGGAGCACCGCGACGGCCGAGATTTCGATCAGCGCGTCCTTGCGCAGCAGACCGGCGACCAGCACGCCCGCCGCCGCCGGCGTCGCGGTCTTGAAGAACTCGCGCCGCACGGCCGCCGTGCCCTTGTAGTTTTCGGTGGTGGTGAAAAATTCCTGCGTCTGCACAATGTCATCGCAGGATCCGCCCACCGATTGCAGCAACGCCTCAAACTTGCGAAAGATCTGGCGCGTCTGCTCGACAATGTCGCCAGGCGCGGTGATCTTGCCGTTCTCGTCGGTACCGGTGGCGCCCGAGAGCCAGATGGTGTTACCCACGCGCATCGCCGGAGCAAAGGTGTAATGCGCGGGCCAGGGCTTGCCGGCGGTGAGTTTTTCGCGAATCTCGGGCATGGTTGTTCCTCATTGACCTCGTTGACCTCGTTGACCTAAGCAGCCTTGTTGGCCTTGTTGGCCTCATTGTTCTTGGCCTCATCGTGCGGCATGACGCGATAAACATGAAACCCTTCGAGCAGGACTTCATCGCGCTGGTTAAGCAGCCGCGTCTTGAAGCGGGCGAATTGCCGGTGTGCCTCGTTCCAGAGCTTTTCCAGCTCGAACAGCGGCCGCACCGTATCGCCCACCAGCGCCGGCTTGAAAAAGCGGCAGCCCTGCTCAATAAAAATAAAACCATCCAGACGCTCGCGCTCCGAGGATGCGCCCAGTGCCGTCAATGCCGTGAGCAAGAGCCCGTGCGCCAGCGGCTTGCCGAAATGGCTTTTCTTGGCGTATTCGACGTCATAGTGAATGGGATGCACGTCGCCGCTCACCCCGGAGAAGAGCAGGAAGTGCGCATCGGTGAGCGTCTTGGAGGGCCCACCAAAGGTGTCGCCGACCTGTAATGCCTTGGCCTTGTTCATGTCTGATCCTGGTAAATAGGGCTCAACGCCAAATATAGCCGTTCATGCCTTAGGGGCGCAGGCGGCATTTTTACAACAACCATCTTGGGTCGGCGTAAAACGCCAGAGGCGGCTGGAAACCCGCGCCGGCCGGCCATTTCCAGCCTATGGTCCTAGCGCCGCGGCATCCGCAACTGCACGCATTCGAGCGCAGTCTTCGCCGCCAACACCCCGCTCTCCCCGCGCTTGAGATGCACGGTGGTGTGCTTGGCCACCGCCTCGCCGGCGGTTTCCCCCGTGCCCGAGAGCACGAAGTAAAAGCTGTCGTCCTCCATCGCCAGTTTGGCGCCGGCGTCAAGCTTGTAGAAGGCAAGTTTGGTTTCGCGCTCGGAGAACACGCCCATGAGTTTGCTCGCCACACCGGGCTGGTCTTTGACCGGCACCCAGTTGAAGTTGGCCGAGTTCATGAACACCGGGCGCTCGTAGCGTTCTTTCGGGTAGACCAGCGGCCGGCCGTGGATGTGTTCCCACACGGCTTCGTAGGCGTCCTGGTTGACCTTGGTGCCGTCTTCTTTGTGATACGTGAAGACGCCTTTTTCGAAGCTGCCTTTTTTCTTCAGGTCACCGGCGGCGCGCTCCTCTTCGGACTCGGCGGTGTAGCCCGAGCCGCTGGCGCCACCGTATTGCAGCAACAGGTTCCAGGTGTTGCCACTCGATGTCTGCGGGCCGTAGCGCGTGCCTTCGGGAAAGTAGCCGATGGCGCCGGGCGTGAAGCTGCCATCCTTGTCGTAGTCAAACGTGCCTTCAAGCTGCAGGCGCACCTGGTCAAAATTATGGCGGTGGCGCGGCGAGAAAAAATCGCCTTCGATATTGACCAGTTTAAGCCCGAAGTTATCCGGGCCGGGCTCGCCCTCGAGTATGCGTACGGCGCGAATGACGCCTTCGCGAATCTGGTTGTTGAGCGTGGTGAGGGTGCGGCTCTCTATCGGCACGACTTGCATGGCGGTGTCTCCTGCGTTGTTGCGTATTACTGGACGGTTCGGATTGGCATGTTCAACAGACTCGCGCAGATTTTTTCGTTTCGGGCGCGATCCGGCCAGCCGGTGATATTACAACAAGCGGGCAGCTCTTGAATCCTGTCTGCGTGATATTGCAGTATCGGGTGCGGCGAACGATTGCACCGGCCGGCGCCTGTCCGTAAGATAGGCCGTCATTCCCTTCGTTCCCGTCCTGCTTTCATTGCTTCCATTGTTCCCATAGTCCAATTGTGTTTAAGCCTTCAGGAGTGCCGCAATGCCCCGTTCCGCCCTTTTTTCACTATACGTACTGCTTGCCTTGCCTGCCAGCCACGCCGCAGCCCAGGGCGTGGAGAACTTTCCGAACAAGCCGATCCACTTTGTTTCGTCTTCCGTGGCGGGCGGCCTCACCGATGTGGTGTCGCGCGTGCTGGGCGAGCGACTTGCCGCCAGCCCCGAGCTGCGCGGCCAGAGCGTCATCGTCGACAACCGCCCGGGGGCGGGCGGGGTGATTGCAGCGATGTCGGTGGTGAACGCCGCGCCCGACGGCCACACGCTGTTGATCGCCGACCTCTCTAATTCGGCCATCGCCCCCTTGCTGATGGAAAAGCCGCCCTACGACACGCTGCGTGATTTTGCCGCGGTGTCGCTCATCGGCACGACGCCGTTTTACCTGGCGATCAACACCGCGCTCGGGGTGAGCAACTGGCGGGAATTTGCGACCCTGGCCAAGGCCAATCCGGACAAGTTCTCTTACGGCACTTCGGGCTCGGGGACAATTCACCACCTTGCCACCGAGATGATGAAAACGCGCGCCGGCATCAAGCTCGTGCACGTGCCCTACAAGAGCAGCGGGCAATCGACGCCGGCGCTGGTGGCGGGGGATATCCAGGTGTTGTTCTCCGCCTATCAGGCGGTGGTGCCGCACATCAAGACCGGCAAGGTGAGGCTGCTGGCGGTTGCCAGCGCCGAGCGCTCGGCGCAGGCGCCCGATGTGCCGACGTTTGCGGAACTTGGCATCAAGGACATGATCTTCGTGCCCTCGGTCCATGCGCTCGCGCCGGCAGCCACGCCCAAAGCTATCATCAACAAGCTCTCGGCGGAGATCAAGAAGGCCTTGCAAACCCCGGAAGCGGTCAAGCGCTTTGAGGGCCTGGGCATAGACCCGCTGGGCACCACGCCCGAGCAGCACCTCGTGCAGCTCACCGCCGACCAGGCGGTGTATCGCGCGGCGGTGAAACTGTCGGGGGCGAAGGTCGAGTAGCGTGGCCGTCGCGGCCTGGCTTAGAACTGCGGCAGGCCGATTTGCAACAATTCGGTGGCTGTTGTGGCTACAAGACTTGCCGCTTCGCCGGCCTGGAGATAAATGGTGGTGTGCTTGCGGTAAGGCCTGCCCTCAACGCTGCCCGCCCCTGAGAGCACAAAGAACAGGCTCGCGGCCTCAAGCGCGAGCTTGGCGCCGGCCTCGGCATTGCAAAACGCAAGACGCGTGGCGCGCTCGGAAAACACCCCCATGGGTTTGCGCATAGTGCCCGGCTGACCGTCGATGGGCAGCCACTCGAAGTGCGCCGGGTCCATCAGCACCGGACGGACGTAGCGTTCTTTCGGGTAGACCAGTTCGCGGCCGTGGATGTGCTCCCAGATCGCCTCATAGGCGTCCTGATTGACCTTGCCGCCATCGGCTTTGGCATAGGTGAAGACGCCCTTCTCGAAGCGGCCTTTTGCCTTGAGCGCCTCGGCCGCCTTCTGCGCCTCGGCCTCGGTGGTGTAGCCGGCGCCGCTGGCGCCGCCAAATTGCAACAGCAGGTTGGAGGTGTCGGCCTCGCAGGTCTGCGGGCCGTAACGCGTGCCCTCGGGAAAATAGCCCAGTTCGCCGGGCGCGAGCTTGCCGTCGGCCTCGTAATCGAACACGCCCTCAAGCTGAAAGCGCATCTGGTCGAAGTTGTGGCGGTGGCGCGGCGAAAAATACTTGCCGGCGATATTAACGAGGCGCAGCGAGAAATTGCCCGGCCCCGGCTCGCCCTCGACGATGCGATAGGCGCGGATAATGCCATCGCGGTACTGATTTTTGAGTTGGGTGAGCGGGATGGATTCGAGGGGGATGACTTGCATGGTGACTCCGGTGTCATGCGGCCAGGGCCGGCATTGGGGGGCGCGCTCATTGTTGCACCGGCGCGCGTGAAGTCAAATCAGGCGGCGTAGCCGAGCACCGCAAAAAAGTGACACGCCGTGCCGGCCATGACGAAGCCGTGCCATATGGTGTGGGCATAGCGCATGCGCGAGTCGAGGGCAAAGAACACCACGCCGGCGCTATAGGCAAGCCCGCCGGCAAGCAGCAGCATGATGCCGGTGCGGCCCACGTGCTCGGTGAGGGGCACGGCCGCAATGAGCACCAGCCAGCCCATGACAAGGTAAAGCCCATTGGAGAGCCACGGGCGCGACAGGCGGTTGCAGGCCTTGAGCGTGAGGCCGGCGATCGCCATGCTCCACACCAGCCCGAACAGCACCCAGCCCCAGGGTCCGCCCAGCGCACCCAGTGCGAACGGGGTGTAGGTGCCGGCGATGAACAAATAGATGGAGCCATGGTCGAGCTTGAGAAAGACGCGCTTGGCGCGACCGGGAGGCAATGCGTGGTAAAGCGTGGAAGTGAAGTAGAGCAGCAGCATTGTGACGGCAAACACCGCCATGCCCACCGCGTTGGCCGTGCCAAGCTGGCGCGCCGCGACAAAGAGCAAGGGCAGGGCCGCAATCGCCGCCACAAGCGCGAGGCCGTGGCTTACACTATTGGCAATTTCCTCACCCATGCTTTGCAGACGTTCAGCCATGGCGGGCAGTGTGGCACGCTTCGCAAAAGTCGGTGTGGGCCGCACAACACCGGGACGGCCCAGGTCTTTGCCGTCGGGGGTGGACAAGCAGGCGCGCGGCATGCCCTTGCCATGGGGAAACGCAGCTCGCCTCAAGGCGACGTGTGCGCGGCGGCCTATGACTGTGGTGATACTCGCCAACGCGTGGCGGGAAAAACACGACCAACAGCCGCGTAAGAGCGCATTAACGTGCGGGGAGGGTAACGTGGTACGCCTTGTTCAGGGCGCGCGTGACACCTGAAAACCCGCGCCAGGCGGGTGTTTCCAGCCTCTAGCCCCTGGTAGCTAACACCTAGAAGCTAGTAGCTAAGAGCTAACGCATGCTGGCGTTGATTTTTTCCAGCGCGGCCGCGCCGGGGCACAAATCCTTTACGCCCATTTTATTGAAGGCGGTGTCCACGGTGTGCAGGTGGGTGTGCAAGTCCTCGGCTTCCGGATGCACGTACAACAGGCCGGTGATGACCTCGCCCTTGGCGGCGTGCTCGGCGATCAGCGTCGAGGCGGTGATGCGGTTGGTGGGGTCGTATTCGGGGTGGGTCTTCCTGAGGCGCACGATGCTGCCGTCGTGCTGCGGCACGTCGATGACCTCGCCCTCGTTGTAGTCAACGGTGATTTCGCTGCGATTGGGCCAGAAGTCGAGGCGGTTGACCACCTCGTTGTGCTCGCGCATGTAGTCATAGCTCTTGGTGCTGCCGGCGTGGTTGTTAAAGGCCACGCAGGGGCTGATGACGTCGATGAAGGCGGCACCCGGGTGGGCGATGGCGGCCTTCACCAGCGGTACGAGCTGCTTTTTGTCGCCGGAAAAACTGCGCGCGACAAAGGTGGCGCCCATCATCAGTGCCAGCGACACGGTATCGATCGCGGAGTCGGCGTTGACCACGCCGCGCTTGGACTTCGATCCGCGGTCGGCGGTGGCCGAAAACTGGCCCTTGGTCAGGCCGTAAACACCGTTGTTCTCGAGAATGTAGGTCATGTTGACGCCGCGGCGCATGACGTGGGCGAACTGGCCGATGCCTATGGACGCCGAGTCGCCGTCGCCGGAGACGCCGAGGTAAATGAGGTCACGGTTGGCGAGGTTGGCGCCGGTGAGCACCGAGGGCATGCGGCCGTGCACGGTATTAAAGCCGTGCGAGTTGCCAAGGAAGTAATCGGGCGTCTTGGACGAGCAGCCTATGCCCGAGAGCTTGGCGACGCGGTGCGGCTGGATGTCCAGCTCCCAGCAGGCCTGGATGATGGCCGCCGAAATGGAGTCGTGGCCGCAGCCGGCGCACAGGGTGGACACCTTGCCCTCGTAGTCACGGCGGGTGTAGCCGACCTTGTTTTTTTGCAGGGTCGGGTGGTGGAGCTTGGGTTTGGTGATGTAGGTCATGTGGTCTCGCTCTGTTTGTTGCTTCGCGTTGCTTGGCAGCCCCCTCCCCCTACACGTAAAGGCCGGGGGGGGTGGAACGGGGGAGTTGGTCGCCCCTAGCTCATCGTGTCATCGACTGGAAAGCCACGACTGGCAAGGGTTTCCAGCATATTGATCAAGCTGCCCTACCCTTCTTTTTAATCGGTTCAACGTTCAGCGCCCTTACGCGTTCGCCGATTTCCTTGATGATGAAGCGCGCGGTGATGGGCGTACCGTCGTAGTGCAGCACGGGCATCAGGTGGGCCGGGTCGACGTTGAGCTCGTTCACCAGCAGGGAGCGGAACTGCGCGTCGCGGTTTTGCTCGATGACAAACACCTGCTCGTGGCTCGTAATGAAATCCAGGACTGAATCGGGAAAGGGAAAGGCGCGGATGCGCAGGATGTCAACGTGCATGCCCTCGGCCTCAAAGGCATCGAGGGCCTCGTGCATGGACGGGCTGGTGGAGCCGAAGTAAATGGCGCCGAACTTGGTTTTCTTTTTCGCTTCGGTCAGCACCGGCTGCGGCACGAGGGCCTTGGCCGTCTCGAATTTTTTCAGCAGGCGCTGCATGTTGTAAACATAGTCGGGACCCGCCTCGGAGTAAATGGCGTAGGGGTTCTTGCTGGTGCCGCGGGTGAAGTAACCACCCTTGGTCGGGTGGGTGCCAGGATAAGTGCGAAAGGGGATGCCGTCGCCGTCAACGTCGAGGTAACGGCCGAATTCCTTGTCGTCGTTGAGCATCTTTTCGGTCATGACCTTGCCGCGGTCGTACTGCTGCTTGTCGTCCCACTCGAACGGAGAGGACAGGCGCTGGTTCATGCCGATATCCAGATCGGTCATCAGGAACACCGGCGTCTGCAGGCGGTCGGCGAGGTCGAGGCACTGCGCCGCCATGCTGAAGCACTCGGTCGGGTCTTGCGGAAACAACAGCACGTGCTTGGTGTCGCCGTGGCCGGCGTAGGCGCAGGCGAGGATGTCCGACTGCTGCGTGCGCGTGGGCATGCCGGTGGAGGGGCCGCCGCGTTGCACGTCGATGATGGTGGCGGGGATTTCGGCGAAGTAGGCAAGGCCGATGAACTCGGTCATCAGCGAGATGCCGGGGCCGGAGGTGGCGGTGAAAGCCCGCGCGCCGTTCCAGCCGGCACCGACCACGATGCCGATGGAGGCGAGTTCGTCCTCGGCCTGCACGATGGCGAATTTGTTGCGGCCGGTGTCTTTGTCGACGCGCAGTTTGGCGCAGTATTTCTGGAAGGCCTCGGCCAGCGACGAAGACGGCGTGATCGGATACCAGGCGCAGACGCTGGCGCCGCCGTAGACGCAACCGAGCGCGGCGGCGGCATTGCCCTCGACCAGAATCTTGTTGCCTACGGCGTCGGCTTTTTTGACGGTGAGACCGATCGGGCACTTGAGGTTCTCGAGGGCGTAGCTGCGGCCCATTTGCAGCGCGTGCACGTTGGGCTTGAGCAGGGCTTCCTTGCCCTTGTACTGCTCGCCGATGAGGCCGGCGATCTCGTCGGCGTCCATGTCGAGCAGCGCGGAGAGCGCGCCGATGTAGATGATGTTCTTGAACAACTGGCGCTGGCGCGGGTCGGTGTAGCTCATGTTGCAGATCTCGGTGATGGGCATGCCGATCACGTTGATGTCGTCGCGAAACTTGGAGGCGGGCAGCGGCTTGGTGTTGTCGTAGAACAAATAGCCGCCAGGCTCGATCTCTTTTACATCGGCATCCCAGGTCTGCGGGTTCATCGCCACCATCAGGTCGACACCGCCGCGGCGGCCAAGGTGGCCGGCTTCGGTGACGCGCACCTCGTACCAGGTGGGCAGGCCCTGGATGTTGGACGGGAAGATGTTGCGCGGGGAAACCGGCACGCCCATGCGGATGATGGACTTGGCAAAGAGCTCGTTGGCCGAAGCCGAACCCGAACCGTTGACGTTGGCGAACTTGACGACAAAGTCGTTGACCGCGGTGATTTGTTTGGTCATGCGACTCTCCTCAGCGGGGCCTTCTTGCCCGCGTCACTCTTGTGGCAGCCGGGCCCGGCGTGGGTCATGTTGAGCAGGAATTTTTGCATGTCCCAGGCGCCGGTGGGGCAGCGCTCGGCGCACAGGCCGCAGTGCAGGCAGACGTCCTCGTCCTTGGCCATGATGCGGCCGGTCTTGAGCCCGGGTGAGACGTAGAGGTCTTGCGTCAGGTCGGTGGCAGGTGCTTGCAGCCTTGTGCGCAGGTCGGCCTCTTCGCCATTTTCGGTGAAGGTGATGCAGTCCATCGGGCAGATGTCGACGCAGGCGTCGCACTCGATGCACTGCGCGGCGTTGAACACCGTCTGCACATCGCAGTTGAGGCAGCGCTCGGCTTCCTTGAACGCGAGCGCCGCGTCAAAGCCCAGTTCGACCTCGACCTTGATGTTCTTTAACGCGATTTTTATGTCTTTCAGCGGCACCTTGAAGCGCAGGTCATTGACCGGCGAGTTGTCGTAACTCCACTCGTGAATGCCCATTTTTTGCGAATAGAGATTGACCATGGGCGGCGGACGGTCGGCGGTGCTCTCGCCGGAGCAGAACTTGTCTATGGAGATGGCGGCCTCGTGACCGTGTGCCACCGCCCAGATGATGTTCTTCGGCCCAAAGGCGGCGTCGCCGCCGAAAAACACGTTCTTGATCGAGCCCTGCATGGTTACCGTATCGACCACCGGCATGCCCCATTTATCGAACTCCAGGCCGACGTCACGCTCAATCCAGGGGAAGGAATTTTCCTGGCCCACAGCGACCAGCACGTCGTCGCATTCGAATATCTGGTCGGGTTCGCCGCTAGGCACCAGGCTGCGCTTGCCCTTGGTGTCGTAGATGGCCTTGACCTTCTCGAAACTCATGCCCGTCAGCTTGCCCTCGGTGTGCAAGAAGGCCTTGGGCACAAAGTAATTGAGGATGAGAATACCCTCATGTCCGGCATCTTCTTTTTCCCACGGGCTGGCTTTCATTTCCTCGAAGCCAGAGCGCACGATGACCTTGACGTCGTCGCCGCCAAGGCGCTTGGACGAACGGCAGCAGTCCATGGCGGTATTGCCCCCGCCCAGCACGATGACGCGCTTGCCGATTTTTTCGATATGGCCGAAGGACACCGAGGACAGCCAGTCGATGCCGATGTGGATGTTTTTGGCCGCTTCCTGCCGACCGGGCAAATCCAGATCGCGGCCGCGCGGCGCGCCCGAACCGACGAATACCGCGTCGTACCCCTTGGCCAGCAGGTCCTTGAGGCTGTCGATGCGTTCGCCACCACGGAACTCGACGCCCAGGTTGAGGACGTAGCCCACTTCCTCGTCGATGACTTCTTCGGGCAGGCGAAACTTGGGTATCTGGCTGCGGATCATGCCGCCGGCGCGCTTGTCGCCGTCGAACACGGTGACTTCATAGCCAAGGGGCGCGAGGTCGCGCGCAACGGTGAGTGCGGCTGGGCCGGCGCCGACGCAGGCGATTTTTTTGCCGTTGGTCTTGGTGGGCTTGGCCGGCAGGCGCGCACTGATGTCTTCTTTGAGATCGGCGGCGACGCGTTTTAAGCGGCAAATCGCCACCGGCTCGGGCTTGGCCAAATTCTCTTCCTCGACGCGGCCGCGGCGGCAGGCCGGTTCGCAGGGCCGGTCGCAGGTGCGGCCGAGAATGCCCGGGAAAACGTTGGATTCCCAGTTGACCATGTAGGCATCGCCGTAGCGGCCTGCCGCGATCATGCGGATGTATTCGGGTACCGGGGTATGGGCCGGACAGGCCCACTGGCAATCGACAACTTTGTGGAAGTAATCGGGTGCGGCAATATCAGTCGGCTTCAATATCCCATCTCCTTGGCACCCCTGTTGGCGGTTGTGGCACTCTCTTGATCAAAGTGCCACGGTCGGTGGTTTATCGCCGGAGGTAGCCGGCGTGGGGTGTGTGCGCGACATATTACGCCGGAGCGGCGAACATGGAAAGGACATGTGATTTCAACCCACTGGGCGCCACCCAAAGCGCCACCCAAAGACTGTTAATTAGGCGGATGCTTAACAAGCTGACGGCCACCCGTGATGCGAACGCAAAGCTTGTGCGGGCACGCAAGCCCTGGCCGCGGCAGGCTAGGCGTGGACCGAGCGCCGGCTACTTGATACGACGCAGGGTCGGCTTGCCGCTGGGGCGCGGCGGGATGTCCGGTGGGGTGTCGGGTGGGGTGTCGGGTGGGGTGTCAGTCGGCGTGGGTTTGTCTGCAGGCACGCCGCCGGACTCGGCCGGCGCGGGGCTGACGAGCGCGACACCCTCTGGTGCAAATGCGGTGGCCTGGCGCTGGTCGGAGTCAAAGGACATGCCGCGGCCGTTTTCGCGCGCATAAACTGCCGACACGGCGGCGATGGGCACAAAAATCTCGCGCGCGATGCCGCCAAAGCGCGCCTGTAATTCGACGAACTCGTTGCCCAGTTGTAGTTTGTTGGCCGCCAGCGGGCCGATGTTAAGCACGATCTCGCCGTTACGGACGTGTTCCATGGGCACGCGCGTGCTGGCATCCACCACCACCGACATGTAGGGCGTAAAACCCGAGTCCATGCACCACTCGTAAATGGCGCGAATGAGAAAGGGCTTGATGGAGGGGATGGCGGCTTCGGACATAGTTCAGGCCATCATTCCAAATGACTTGTCATTGCGAGCGCAGCGAAGCAATCTCGTCGCCTTGCTGCGACGCTACGAGATTGCCGCGGCGCGCACGGCGCGCCTCGCAATGACGGGAGAATTGCTCATGCCACGAGATTGCCGCAGCGCGCATTGCGCGCCTCGCAATGATGCGTAGATGACGCCTTGCGTCATTTACGCATCACTTTCTCGGACGGGGTCAGCGCCTCGATGAAGGCCGGACGCGAGAACAGGCGTTCGGCGTACTTCATCAGCGGCGCGGCCTGCTTTCCCAGCGTGATGCCGTAGTAATCGAGGCGCCACAGCAGCGGCGAGATGGCCACGTCGAGCATGGAAAAATCGTCGCCCAGCATGTGTTTTTGCTTGGCGAACACCGGCGCGAGTTCGGTAAGGCGGTCGGTGACATGGGCACGGGCCTTGTCCTGCTGCTTCTGATTGCCCTTTTCCAGCGTTTCGATCTGCGAAAACAGCTCGACCTCGAAGTTGAACAGGAACAAGCGGGCGCGGGCGCGCATCACCGGGTCGGCCGGCATCAGCTGCGGGTGCGGGAAGCGCTCGTCGATGTACTCGTTGATGATGTTCGACTCGTAGAGGATGAGGTCGCGCTCGACCAGCACCGGCAGGCGGTTGTAGGGGTTCATGACCGCGATATCTTCGGGCTTGTTGAACATGTCAACGTCGATGATCTGGAAGTCCATGCCCTTTTCGTAAAGGACAATGCGGCAGCGTTGCGAGAACGGGCAGGTGGTTCCGGAGTAAAGATTCATCATGATGATCTAACCTATAAACGTGCAAGACAAGAGGTCTGAAATCCAAGTGCTGAAGACAAAGGGAGCCGGGCTCCCTTGGCTGAAACGACCTTGCCGTCCGCGGGCGTGCATTCGCGCCGCGGACCGGGCAAAGTGAAGACGCCTAGTGCACGTCCTTCCAGAACTCGCGCTTGAGCAGCCAGGCGAGCACGAGCATGAAGCCGAGCACCATCAGGACGATGAAACCGACCTGCTTGCGCTGCAACTGGCCTGGTTCGCCCATCCAAACCAGGAAAGCGGTGAGGTCGCGCACGGTGTGGTCGTATTGAAGCGCCGACTGCGAACCGGGAACGAGAACCTCGAACCTTGCCTTCTTCACCACGTTGCCATGACCGTCCTTGAGCGCTTCGCCACCGGCGGTCTTGACCACTTCTTCGCCGTAGCTCCTCTGGCCTTGCAGGGTCCAGAGCACGTGCGGCATGCCGACGTTGGGGAATACGGTGTTGTTCCAACCGGTGGGCCGGCTGTCATCGCGGTAAAAGCCGCGCAGGTAGGAGTAGATCCAGTCTGCGCCGCGCGCCCGCGCAATCACCGAAAGGTCGGGCGGTGCCGCGCCAAACCACTCCTTGGCGTCGCCTTTGGGCATGGCGATATTCATGTTCTCACCGACCTTCTCCGCGGTAAAGAGCAGGTTGTCCTTGATCTGCGCATCGGTGAGCCCGAGGTCGCGCAGGCGGTTGTAGCGCATCAGCGAAGCCGAGTGGCAGTTGAGGCAGTTGTTGACGAAGGTGCGCGCCCCGCTTTGCAGGCTGACGAGGTCGGCGACATCGATGGGCGCGCGGTCGAGCTTGACGACCTCCATGGCGTTGACCGGCCCAGCGGTCGAGAACAATGCGAGTGCGAAGACGATGAGGAATTTTTTCATGTTCATTACCCCGTCACCCTTTCCGGCACCGGTTTGGTTGAGTCGATCTTGGTGTACCACGGCATCAACAGGAAGAAGAGGAAGTAGATGACGGTACAGATGCGTGCCACCAGCGTGGCGCGCTCTACATTGCCCAGCCAGGCGCCGGTTTGGCCCCAGACGTTGGTCGCCTCGGTGCCAAGGTAGCCCAGGATCAGGAACACCACGACAAAAATCGCCAGCGCCGACTTGCACAGCGGTCCCTTGTAGCGGATGGATTTGACCTTGCTGCGGTCAAGCCAGGGCAGTGCGAAGAAGATCATCGTCGCCGCCCCCATGGCAATCACGCCGGGGAACTGCGAGTCGAACAAGGGCGGCACCGCGCGCAGGATTGAGTAGTAGGGCGTGAAGTACCACACCGGCGCGATATGCAACGGCGTCTTCAGCGGGTCGGCCGGGACAAAGTTGTTGGCCTCAAGGAAGTAGCCGCCCATCTCGGGTGCG
The DNA here is from genome assembly GCA_945892985.1 of Bordetella parapertussis. Taxonomy (GTDB): domain Bacteria; phylum Pseudomonadota; class Gammaproteobacteria; order Burkholderiales; family SG8-39; genus CAITSH01. The sequence continues at coordinate 75,584 of CAMDDU010000002.1, read as the reverse complement.
AAGAACAGGATCAGCGAGAAGACGATGAGAAAGATCACCGCGCCGAAGCTGTCCTTGACGGTGTAATACGGGTGGAAGGGGATGCCGTCGAGCGGAATGCCGTTGGCGTCCTTGTTGTCATTGATCTCGATGCCGTCGGGGTTGTTGGAACCCACTTCGTGCAGCGCGATGAGGTGGGCGGCAACAAGGCCCAGCAGCACCAGCGGCAGTGCGATGACATGGAAGGCAAAGAAGCGGTTGAGCGTGGCGTCCGAGATAACGTAGTCACCGCGAATCCACAGCGACAGGTCGGGCCCGATGAAGGGCACCGCGGCAAACAGGTTGATGATCACCTGCGCGCCCCAGAAGGACATCTGGCCCCAAGGCAGCAGGTAGCCGAAAAAGGCCTCGCCCATCAGCACCAGGTAAATCAGCATGCCGAAAATCCACAGCAGTTCGCGCGGCTTCTGGTATGAGCCGTACATCATGGCGCGGAACATGTGCAGGTACACCACCAGGAAGAACATTGATGCGCCGGTGGAGTGCATGTAGCGGATCAGCCAGCCCCAGGACACCTCGCGCATGATGTACTCGACCGAGGCGAAGGCCTGCGCCGCGTCGGGCTTGTAGTGCATGGTGAGGAAAATGCCGGTGACGATCTGGATGACGAGCACCAGCAGCGCAAAGCCGCCGAAGTAGTTCCAGAAATTGAAGTTCTTCGGTGCGTAGTATTCGGCGAGGTGGGTGTTCCAGTTGGCCATCAGCGGGAAACGCGCGTCGACCCAGGTCAAGAGGTCGGAGGCGGGCTTATTGAGCGCGCCCAGATCGGTGACAACGACCGGTTTTTTTTCAGTGGCTGCCATGAATCAGGCCCCCTTCGTATCTTCGCCGATCACAATCCGGGTGTCGGACAGGAAGGCGTATTTCGGAACTTCGAGGTTGATCGGCGCGGGTGCGCCCTTGTAGACACGGCCGGCGAAGTCAAACTTCGACCCGTGGCAGGGGCAGTAAAAGCCGCCGTTCCAGTCGGCGCCCATTTCGGCCTTGGCCTCGCCAGGCTTCAACTGAGGCGAGCAGCCAAGGTGGGTGCACACACCCACCAGCACGGCGTATTCGTCCTTGATGGCGCGAAACGCGTTCTTGGCGTACTCGGGCTGCTGCGGCACCTTGGATTGCGGGTCGGCGACGATGCCGTCACCCTTGGTGATGCTGTCGAGCATTTCCTTGGTGCGACGGATGATCCAGACCGGTTTGCCACGCCATTCGACCACTTGCATTTCGCCCGGGGCCAGCGCGCCGATATCGGCTTCGACCGGGGCGCCGAGGGCCTTGGCGCGCTCGGAGGGCAGCATCGTGGCGGCAAAAGGCAGGGCCGCCGCCACACCGCATGCACCACCCGCAGCCGCAGTGATGACGATCAGCCTGCGCCGACCGGGGTTCATTTCCGGAGGATTGCTCATGACAGGAAAAGCTCCAGTGAGAAGAATTCGGGGAAGAGCGCGATTATAGCGGACTGATCGTGTTTTCTCCAAATTTTAGAAGCTAAGCCACTGAAATACAGGGGAAAAGAGCCAAATTTCCGCTTGCGCCCGGATGCCGGGGCAAAACACCACGAAATTTGCTCATGCACTGATTCAACAGCAGATTTCCCGCTACGGCCGCAAAAATCCGCCACCAAGGCAAAAACAATAGGAAGATCGAGGACGGCGTGCAGCAAGCCGCAGGCCTCAGACCGGGTTGGGCACGTCGATGAAGCGGTGCTCGATACCAAAGCGTGCAGCGAGGTGGGCGCCAAGCGCCTGCACACCGAAGCGTTCCGTGGCGTGATGACCGGCGGCAATAAACGCGACGCCGCTCTCACGCGCCAGATGCACCTGCGGCTCGGAGATTTCGCCGGTGATGAAGGCGTCCACTCCGAGCGCGATCGCGTCCTCGAAATAGCCTTGCGCGCCGCCGGTGCACCAGGCGATGCGCGCAATGCGCTGCGCCGGATCGCCGATGACCGTGGGCGCCCGTCCGAGGCGCGACTCGATATGCGCGGCAAAGGCCGCCAAGGGCTGCGTCGCCGCAGTGCAGCCGTGTGCGACGATATTTTGCTCACCCGCCCTGCCCTTTTCAGTCAAGCCGAGCAAAGCGCCGAGTTGCGCGTTGTTGCCGTGTTGGGGATGCGCATCCAGCGGCAGGTGGTAAGCGAACAGGCTGATGTCATGTTGCAACAACAGGCCAATGCGGCGACGGCGCGTGCCGGTGATGCGCCCGTCCTCGCTTTTCCAGAAGTAACCGTGGTGCACCAGCAGCGCATCGGCGCCCGCGCCGATCGCAGCCTCGATCAGCGCCTGGCTGGCGCTTACTCCGGTAACCAGGCGCGAAACCCCGGCGCGCCCTTCCACCTGCAGGCCGTTTGGGCAATAATCGCGAAAGCGCGGCACTTCGAGCAACTGATCGAGGTAGCGGGCCAGGTCATCACGTTGCATCATGCTTCACTATTCAGTCTCGTTCAGATCCGGGCCATAGTCATGGTCGTCATGGCCACCGTCGGTACCTTGGGTGCAATTCTGTAATGACCCGATTGTAGGATTGTACAATTGTACAATTGTACGATCGTACGAGAACGTACGATGGCGCTCAGCGTGCGCGGGTAAGCGGGCACTCTGGTCACCCGACGGCCCGGCAACTGGACGCAGACTTAGGACAAGGGGCGGGCTGCAAACCGCCTCATCAGGGAGCTTCAACCGTCGTGCGCAAAATTTGGCTCATATTCAGTCAGGCCGCAACCATCAGCCTCGCCGCGCTGTTTGTGGTTACCACGCTGCGTCCCGAATGGCTTGGCCGGCAGGTTACGCCCGGCGCGCAGGTGATAGGTTTGAAAGAAGCGAACTCCCCCGAAACCACCCCCGGGCAGGGCGCGCCCGGACGCCTGACCTCTTATAACGACGCCGTGCGCAAGGCGGTGCCCGCAGTAGTGAATATTTTCACCTCCAAGGCGGTAAAGGCACGGCGCCACCCGTTTGCCAATGACCCGCTGTTCCGGCAGTTTTTCGGCGACCAGATGGAGCAGGAGCAACGCTCCACCGGCCTCGGCTCGGGCGTGATTGTCAGCAGCAAGGGCTACATCCTCACCAACCACCACGTCATCGAAGCGGCCGACGAAATCGAAGTGGCCACGGCTGACGGCAAAAAATTCAAGGCGCGCGTGGTGGGCAGCGACCCGGACACCGATATCGCAGTGCTACAGGTGACAACCGAATCCCTGCCCGCGATCACCTTCGGCAACGATGACGGGCTGCGCGCCGGCGATGTGGTGCTGGCCATCGGCAACCCATTCGGGGTCGGCCAGACGGTGACCATGGGCATTGTGTCGGCGGTGGGACGCAGCCACCTTGGCATCAACACCTTCGAGAATTTTATCCAGACCGACGCCGCAATCAACCCGGGAAACTCGGGCGGGGCGCTGATCGACACCAATGGCAACCTGGTCGGCATCAACACCGCCATTTACTCACAATCGGGCGGATCCATGGGCATAGGCTTTGCGATACCGGCTTCGAGCGCGCGGCAGGTGATGGAGAGCATCATCGAAACGGGCAGCGTGACGCGCGGCTGGATCGGCGTGGAGGCGCAGGAGATCACCCCGGAGTTGGCCGAATCGTTCAAATTGCCGGTGGTGTCAGGCACGCTAATCGCCGGTGTGATGCGCGGCGGCCCGGCCGACAAGGGCGGCGTCCGCCCGGGTGATGTACTGCTGCAGGTCGAGGGCAAAGCGGTGACCGACCCGCAAAGCATGCTCACCCTGGTGGCGGCACTGGTGCCGGGCAAGCTGGCCAGGCTGAAAATCCGCCGCGACACCAAGAACCTGGACGTGCAGGTCGAAGTGGGCAAGCGCCCCAACGCACAACGGCAAAAACCCCGTTAGTCCCCCCGGGGGCTTACTTGCCCTGCTCGGCTGGTGCCGCGGCGTCGGGAGTCTCTGTGGAAGCCGTGGAATCAGCGGGCTTGGCCGCATCCGGATCAGTGTCCGGCCGCTTGCCAATGAAGCGGCCCAGAATGATGCCCATTTCGTAGAGCAGGCACATCGGCACGGCCAGCAGCAATTGCGACAACACATCGGGCGGCGTCACCACCGCAGCCACGACAAAGGAGCCGACGATGACGTAAGGCCGCGCCTCGTTGAGCTGCTTGATATTCACCAGGCCCATGCGCACCAGGACCACCACAACGATGGGGATCTCGAAGGTCACACCGAAGGCAATGAACATGGTGATGACAAAGTTGAGGTATTGCTCGATGTCCGGCGCCGGGGTGATGCTCTTCGGGGCGAACTCGTTGATGAATGAAAAAATCTTGCCGAATACGAAAAAATAGCAAAAACCGACGCCGGCGAGAAACAGCACGGTACTCGCCACAATGACCGGCATGGCGAAACGTTTTTCATGCTGATAGAGGCCGGGCGCGACAAAAGCCCACGCCTGGTAGAGCACGAAGGGCAGCGCGACCATGAACGCGACCATCATGGTGACCTTGACCGGGATGAGGAAGGGCGTGACCACGCCGGTGGCGATCATCTTGGTGCCCTCGGGCAGCGCCTTCATCAGCGGCATGGCCAGCGCATCGTAGATGGCCGAGGAGCCAGGCCAGAAAAACAGCACGACAAAGACCACTGCCACGGCGAGCAGCGCGCGCAGCAGGCGGTCACGCAACTCCACGAGGTGGGAGATAAAGGTGTCCTGGACGCTCACGCGCTTCCAGTCTTGGTAGTGCCGGCCGGGGTTGCCTGCGAGTCGCCGGACACAGCGGGTGTGACCGGCATCGCGGGTGCGGCTTCGGGCACCGGGGTGGTAAAGACCGAATCGAAGGGCTCGGCGGCGGGTACCGCAATATCGACCGCGGGCGCCTGCATCGCGGGGATGGCCTCGGCGCTGGCCAAAATGGCCGCATCGAGGCTTGCATTGGTGCCGCTCGGATCGCCCAGGGTGTTGCTAACGGGCTTACCGGCATCGGCGACCGCCTCGGATATGGGTGCGGCGATACTGTGGTTAAGATCCTGCTCGGCGGCACTCACCTGGGTTGCAATGGAACTTTCAACCTCCTTGGCCGCATCCTGGAACTGCGTCTGGATTTTGCGCAATTCGTCGAGTTCCATTTCGCGGTTGATGTCCGCCTTGACGTCGTTGACGTAGCGCTGCAGGCGACCGACCAACAGGCCGACCGTACGGGCGACCTTGGGCAGCCGCTCGGGGCCGATCACGACCAGCGCGACGACACCGATGACAACTAGTTCGGAGAATCCGACATCAAACATGGTTGAGGGGACTTGGAAAGATAAGTCTGCGAAGACTGAAAAAACAAACCGCGCAGGGGCGCGCGGTTTGCGGGGAACAGAGCGACGCCTGGCCGGCGCGTCAGGCTTTGCTCTCGGTCTTTTTCTGCACTTCCACGTCTATCGTGTGACCGGTGACCTGCGCATCCGCAGGCTTGTCCGCCGCACCCGATTCCTTCATGCCGTCCTTGAAACCTTTCACTGCGCCGCCAAGGTCGGATCCCATGTTGCGCAGCTTCTTGGTGCCAAACACCAACATCACGATGACAAGGACGATCAGCCAGTGCCATATGCTGAAAGAACCCATTGTTGCCTCCGTTACTCCGTTACGTTTATTGGCTATTCGAATCAGGGCGTGCCGGCATCAGCCGTACGCACCCGCTCGCTATTTGTTTCTAACCAGCATCGGGCCCAAAATTTCGGGGCCGCCAATGACATGCATGTGCACATGATACACCTCCTGCCGCCCCACGCGCCCGGTGTTGATGATGGTGCGAAAGCCTTCGCCGGCACCCTGCTCGCGCGCGAGGCGTCCCGCCACCGTCAGCATCTTGCCCATGGCGTCGCGGTGCGCAGGGCCGGCCTCGTACAGGCTGGCGACGTGCGTTTTCGGGATGATGAGAAAATGCACCGGCGCAACCGGGTGCAGGTCGTGGAAGGCGAGCACCTCCTCGTCCTCATAGACCTTTTTTGACGGAATTTCACCCCTGACGATCTTGCAGAACACGCAGTCCGGGTCGTGCGCGCCGCTTGACATCAGTGCTTCTCCGATTCGCTGCGGGCATTGTCCTTGCGCGCGGCTTTTTCGTCTATGCCGGAAATACCCTCGCGGCGGCGCAACTCCATCAGCACATCGGAGGGCTTGAGACCGTAGTGCGCCAGCATGACGATGCAATGAAACCACAAGTCGGCGGTCTCGCCAACGATACGCAGCCGGTCGCCGTCCTTGGCCGCCATGACGGTTTCGGTGGCTTCTTCGCCGATTTTCTTGAGAATGGCGTCCTCGCCCTTGGCGAACAGGCGCGACACGTAAGAGGCTTCCGGGTCGCCGCCCTTGCGCGATTCCATCAGTTCGGCCAGGCGCGTAAGAATATCGCCCAGATGCTGTTCATTTCCCATAAATCTCCTTCGGATCCTTCAGGACCGGATCGGTGACCAGCCACTGGCCATTGTCCAGTTTCTGGAAAAAGCAGTGATGGCGGCCGGTGTGGCAGGCAATGCCGCCGACCTGCTCGACCTTGAGCAAAAGCACGTCCTCGTCGCAGTCGAGCCGGATCTCGAGCACCTTTTGCACGTGGCCCGACTCTTCGCCCTTGTGCCAAAGTTTGCGGCGCGAGCGCGACCAGTACACCGCCTTGCCGCCTGCGGCGGTAGCGGCCAGCGCATCACGGTTCATCCAGGCGAGGGTCAGCACCTTATTGGTGGTCGCCTCCTGGGTGATGACCGGCACCAGGCCGTTGGCGTCCCAGCGTATCTTGTCGAGCCAGTTCATGGTTGCGGGAAATGGGAAATGGGAAATAGGAAATAGGAAATGGTGAATAGAAAATGGTAACGCCGCGCACTCGCGAAAGGTCGCAGGCCTACCATTCCCCATTGCCTATTTCCCATTCCCCGTTCCCTATTCACCATTCACCGCCACTCAAAGCCGCACCTCGATGCCGCGCGTTGCCATGTATTCCTTGACCTGCCGCACGCTCAGTTCACCGTAGTGGAAGACGCTGGCGGCGAGCACGGCATCGGCCTTGCCCTCAAGTATGCCGGCGGCGAAGTGATCGAGCGTACCGACACCGCCAGAGGCGATCACCGGCACGTCCACGGCCTCGGCCACCGCGCGTGTCAATTCGAGGTCGAAGCCCGACTTGGTGCCGTCACGATCCATGCTGGTGAGCAGGAGTTCGCCCGCGCCCATGTGCTGCATTTTGCGCGCCCATTCGACCACGTCGAGGCCTGTGGTCTGGCGTCCGCCATGCGTGAACACTTCCCAGCCCGCACCGGCGGCCTTTTTTTTCGCATCAATGGCGACCACGATGCATTGCGAACCGTAACGACCACTCGCCTCTTGAACAAGGGCAGGATTGTGCACCGCGGAGGAATTGACGGAGACCTTGTCGGCGCCGGCGTTGAGCAGTCGCTGCACGTCCGCCACTTCGCGCACGCCGCCGCCGACGGTTAGCGGGATGAACACCTGGGAGGCGACCGCCTCGATGATATGCAGGATCAGGTCGCGCCCATCGGAGGTGGCGGTGATGTCGAGGAAGGTCAGTTCGTCGGCGCCCTGCTCGTCGTAGCGGCGGGCGATCTCGACCGGGTCGCCGGCATCGCGCAATTGGACAAAGTTCACCCCCTTGACCACACGGCCGCGGGTGACATCAAGACAGGGAATAATGCGCTTGGCTAATGGCATGGGGAATGGGAAATGGGGAATGGGGAATGGAGAACGGGTTCAGCCCTTCACCATTTCCTATTTACCATTCACCATTTACGGCTTCTGCCATTCACTCCTTGGCCGCCAGCTTGTCGGCCATTTCCTGGGCCTTCTTGAAATCGAGCGTACCCTCGTAGATGGCGCGCCCGGTGATGACACCGTTCACCCCCTCGGACTCGATTTTGCACAATTCATTAAGGTCGGTGAGGCTGGTGAGACCGCCCGATGCGATCACCGGAATGGTCAGTTCGCGCGCGAGCTTGACCGTGGCCTCGACATTGACGCCGGTGAGCATGCCATCGCGGCCGATGTCGGTGTAGATCACCGCTTCGACGCCGTAATCCTGAAACTTGTGCGCGAGGTCGACGACATCGTGCCCGGTCATTTTTGACCAACCCTCGACCGCAACCTTGCCCTCCTTGGCATCCAATCCGACGATGATGTGGCCGGCGAATGCGGTGCAGGCGTCGCGCAGGAAGCCGGGGTTCTTCACCGCCGCCGTACCGATGATGATGTAGGTCACACCGGCGTCGATGTAGCGCTCGATGGTATCGAGATCGCGAATACCGCCACCCAACTGCACCGGCAGGTCGTCGCCCACCGCCTGCAAAATGGAGCGGATCACCGCCTCGTTCTTGGGCTTGCCGGCGACCGCACCATTGAGGTCGACAAGATGCAGGCGTCGCGCGCCCTGGGCCAGCCAATGCCTGGCCATGGCGGCCGGATCCTCGGAGAAAACCGTGGACTGGTTCATGTCGCCCTGCTTGAGGCGAACGCAATGCCCGTCTTTGATGTCGATGGCCGGAATAATCAGCATGGGAGTTTATAAATAAAGATGTGCATGGGACCTGCGCGATGCTTTGGCGCGGGAAGGAAGGGGTTCAGGGTTTCCAGTTCACAAAATTGGCCAGCAACCGCAGACCGGCTGCCTGACTTTTTTCCGGATGAAACTGTACTGCGAAAATATTATCCCGCGCCGCTGCGCAGGTAAAGGGAAAACCGTAGGTGGTCGTGCCGGCGACCAGGTACGGGGCGGTGGTGTCGGCGTAATAACTATGTACGTAATAAAAACGCGATCCTGGGGGAATGTCCGCCCACAGCGGGTGATCGTTGGTCTGCACCTGGTTCCAGCCCATGTGCGGCACTTTCAGCGGGCCGCCGGGCGCATTGCGCATGATCGCAGCCGGAAAACGCCTGACCTTGCCCGGGAGCACGGCGAGGCCGGGCGTATCGCCCTCTTCGCTTGCTTCGAACAGCATTTGCAGGCCGATGCACAAACCAAGAAAAGGCTTGTTGCGCGTCGCCTCGAGCACCGCAGGGCGCAGGCCGCGCGCATCGAGCTCGCGCATGCAGTCGGGCATGGCGCCCTGCCCGGGAAACACCACCCGATCGGCCGCGGCGACCTCGCGCGGGTCAGAGGTGACCAGCACCTTGGCACCTGGCGCAACATGCTCCAGCGCCTTTGAAACAGAGCGCAGGTTGCCCATGCCGTAATCGATAACGGCGATGCTCACGGCTTGAAAACGCTCAGAAAATCATTGGGCTGCATTACGGTTTTCCCCAGCTACCGTCTGGAAATCAGCTCCAGGCGGGGCTTTCCGGTTGGTTCGGTGTTTACGGTTGGTTTTTCGAGCCGCCGCAAAAGGCCTATAGACTGCCCTTGGTGGAGGGCACGGTGCCGGCGGCGCGCGGGTCATCCTCTACCGCCATGCGCAGCGCGCGGCCAAAAGCCTTGAACACCGTCTCGCACTGGTGGTGGGCGTTGTGTCCGCGCAGGTTCTCCACATGCAGCGTCGCCAGGGCGTGATTGACGAAACCCTGGAAAAATTCGTGCGCCAGATCGACATCAAATTCGCCGATCAGCGGCCGGGTGAAGGGGACGTGAAACTCAAGTCCAGGGCGCCCGGACAGGTCGATCACCACGCGCGACAAGGCTTCATCGAGCGGCACGTAGGCATGGCCGTAGCGGCGCACACCTTTTTTGTCGCCCAATGCCTTGGCCACAGCCTGGCCCAAAGTGATGCCGATGTCCTCGACGGTGTGGTGGGCGTCGATGTGCAAGTCACCCTTGGCGTTAATCTCAATATCGATCATGCCGTGACGGGCAATCTGGTCGATCATGTGATCCAGGAAGGGCACACCGGTCGCCAGCTTGGCTGTGCCGGTGCCATCCAGATTAACACTGACGCTGATCTGGGTTTCAAGGGTGTTACGGGTGACGCTGGCCGTGCGCATATTCAAAGATTACCTTAATTGCTGCTGATGTTCATGAGGGATTCATAGCCGTGCTCAATGCAGGCCGTGGGCCAGCGCCTTGAGCATGGTCGCGTTTTCTTCCGGGGTACCAACAGTGAGGCGCAGGCAGTTGGCGAGCATCGGGTGCGAGCCATGGAAATTTTTCACCAGTACATTCTGCGTCTTGAGCGACTCAAACAGCGCCGGCCCGTCGGAGACGCGCACGAGAATGAAGTTGGCCTCGCTCGGGTAGATGTGCACACCACTGAGTTTGGCCAGCCCGGCCGCCAGCACCGCGCGCTCGGCGCGGATTTTTCCCGCCTGGTCGTTGAGCAGGTCAAGGTGACCGAGCAGCGCGGTGGCGATGAGCTGGGTGGCGATGCCCACGTTGTAGGGCGGGCGCACCTTGTTAAATTCAGCCATCAGTTCGGGCGCGGCCGCGGCGTAACCCAGACGCAACCCGGCCATGCCGATCTTGGAAACCGTGCGCATGACGATGAGGTTGGGGAATTCGGCAAGGCGCGGCATGAAGCTTTTCCCGGCAAAGGCGAAATAAGCCTCATCCAGCACCACGAGCCCGGGGGCGGCCCGCAGGATGCGCACGACATCGTCTTCGGGGTAGAGATTGCCGGTGGGATTGTTCGGGTAGGCAAGAAACACCAGCGCCGGTTTGTGCTCCTCAAGCGCGGCGATAAAGCGCGCGGCATCAAGGGAAAAATCGGCCTTGAGCGGCACGCCGACAAAGCGCATGTGCGAGAACACCGCATTCATGCGGAACATCGCGAACGAGGGGTCGGGCGCGAGCATCACCGCCCCCGGTTTGGCCAATGTCTGCGTCACGATGGTGATGATTTCATCCGAGCCGTTGCCGATAAGCAGGCCGGCGCCGTCGGGGATATGGAAGCTGCGGCGCAACGCCCCGGCCAGTTCTGGCGCGGACGGATCCGGGTAGCGGTTGATCAGCGCGTCGGCGACGACGCGGCCGATTTCCGCGCGTACCGCATCGGGCAGGCGGTAGGGGTTTTCCATGGCATCGAGCTTAATCATGCCGGCGGCGCCTGGCACATGATAGGCCGACAACGCGCGGATTTCCTCGCGCACCAGTCGCTGCACCCAGGCTGCGGCCTTGTTCATGGCCCGACCCGGTAGCGCGCCGACTGGGCGTGCGCCTGCAGGCCCTCGCCGGTGGCAAGCACGTCGGCGATGCGGCCCAGCGTCTGCGCGCCTTCGCGCGACACGTTGATCAGGCTGCTGCGTTTCTGGAAATCGTAGACACCCAAGGGCGAGGAAAAACGCGCCGTTCGCGCGGTGGGCAGCACATGATTGGGCCCGGCGCAGTAATCGCCCAGTGCCTCGGAGCTGTAGCGACCCATGAAAATCGCACCCGCGTGGCGGATTTTTTTCGACCACTGTTCGGCATCCTCGACCGACAACTCCAGATGCTCGGGGGCGATACGGTTGGCCACCGCGCAGGCTTCATCCAGGTCGCGCGTCAGGATCAACGCGCCACGGCGCGCCAGCGATGCCGCGATAATCGCCTTGCGCGGCATGCCGCCCAGCAGTTTGTCCATGCTGAGGGCGACGCGGTCCAGGAATGCGGCGTCGGGCGACAGCAGAATGGCCTGCGCCGCCTCATCGTGCTCGGCCTGCGAGAATAAGTCCATGGCGATCCAGTCCGGATTGGTCTTGCCATCGCAGATAACGAGGATTTCCGAGGGGCCGGCGACCATGTCTATGCCGACGGTGCCAAACACGCGGCGCTTGGCCGCGGCAACATAGGCGTTACCCGGCCCGACGATCTTGTCCACTTGCGCAATGCTCTGGGTGCCGTAGGCGAGTGCGCCGATGGCTTGGGCGCCGCCTATGGTGAACACCATGTCGATACCGGCGATCGCCGCCGCGGCAAGCACGAGGTCATTTTTTTCGCCATCCGGCGTGGGCACCACCATCACCAGCTCGGCCACGCCGGCGACCTTGGCCGGGATGGCGTTCATCAGCACCGAAGAGGGGTAGGCGGCGCGGCCACCCGGTACATAAAGGCCGGCGCGATCGAGCGGGCTGATGCGCTGACCAAGCACCGTGCCATCGGCTTCGCGGTACTCCCAGGACTGGGCGACCTGACGCTCGTGATAGCCGCGCACCCGCGCCGCGGCCTGCTCAAGTGCTTCTCGCTGCGATTTGCCAATACGCGCTAGGCTGGCCTGCAACTCTGCGGCTCCCAGCTGGAGATCGGCCATGGACGCGGCTTTCAGGCGATCGAAGCGCGCCGTGTATTCGAGCACGGCGGCATCGCCGCGTGCCCTGACATCGGCCAGAATAGCCGCGACAGTGCCCTCGATCGAAGCGTCGAGCGAGGCATCAAAAGCCGTCAGCGCGCCAAGTTCAACGTCAAAGTCGGCTTGCGCCGTGGAAAGGCGGCGGATATCAAGCATGGGATTCAGCCACCGGACACCGCCCTGGCTATGCTGTCGATCAGCGGCTGCAACGCCTCGCGCTTGAGCTTCAAGGCCACCTGGTTGACGATGAGCCGCGAACTGATGGGTGCAATTTCCTCGACCGCGCGCAGGCGGTTGGCACGCAAGGTGTCGCCAGACGAAACCAGGTCGACGATGGCGTCGGCAAGCCCGACCAGTGGCGCCAGCTCCATCGAGCCGTACAGCTTGATCAGGTCTACATGCACGCCCTTGGCGGCAAAGTGCTCACGCGCGGTCTGTATGTATTTGGTGGCGATGCGCAGGCGCGCACCCTGCTGCACCGCACGCTCGTAGTCAAAACCCTCGGGCACCGCAACCATCATGCGACAGCGCGCGATGCCAAGATCCAAAGGCTGGTAAAGACCGCCGCCGCCATGTTCCATCAGCACATCCTTGCCGGCAATGCCCAGATCTGCGGCGCCGTACTGTACGTAAGTCGGCGTATCAGAGGCGCGCACGATAATCAGGCGCACATCGGGCCGGCTGGTCTCGATGATGAGCTTGCGCGAGGTTTCCGGGTCGTCTTTCGGGACGATCCCGGCGCCCCTTAGCAGCGTGGCGGTTTCGTCAAAGATACGACCCTTGGACAGGGCGATGGTGATATTGGACACGGTACGGCCTAGGCCTGATGCAAAAACAGGATTTTACCGCAAACACGCGCTTGAACGCGAAGGAAACCCTTATTTTTCAGTGTGTTCTGACCGGCTGCGCCAGACCCCTCCGGTCGGTTTTCCGGATCAGTGGATGCGCCTGATGCGCGCCCCCAGTTGCGACAGCTTCTCCTCGATGCATTCATAGCCGCGGTCCAGATGGTAAATACGGTCGATGGTGGTCTGGCCGTCGGCCACCAGTCCGGCAATGACCAGGCTGGCCGAGGCGCGCAAATCGGTCGCCATAACGCCCGCACCGGTAAGTCGCGGCACGCCGCGCACCACTGCGGTGTTGCCGGCGATTTCGATGTCGGCACCAAGGCGCTGGATTTCCTGCACGTGCATGAAGCGGTTTTCGAAAATTGTCTCGGTCATCATGGCGGTCCCCTCTGCAACCGTGTTAAGTGCCATGAACTGCGCCTGCATGTCGGTGGGAAAGGCCGGATAAGGCGCCGTGCGCACGCTGACGCTTTTGGGCTTTGCGTTCATGGCGAGCCTGATTTCCCCCGCTGCCGCGCTGATCTCGGCGCCTGCCTCACGCAACTTGGCCAGCACCGCATCGAGTATGCCGGCGTCGGTGTTGAGCAACCGCACCGAGCCGCGAGTCGCCGCCGCGGCCGCAAGAAAAGTTCCGGTCTCGATCCGGTCGGGCATGATGCGATGCGAGGCGCCGTGCAGGGACTTCACCCCTTCTATCGTTATGACATCGGTGCCGGCGCCTTTTATTTGGGCGCCCATTGCAATCAGGCAATTGGCGAGGTCGAGGACTTCGGGTTCGCGCGCGGCGTTTTCAATCACGCTGGTGCCCTCGGCAAGACAGGCGGCCATCATCAGGTTTTCGGTGCCGGTCACGGTGACCAGGTCGGTGACGATGCGCGCGCCCTTGAGGCGCTTGGCGCGAGCACTGATATAACCCTGCTCGACCTGTATTTCAGCGCCCATCGCCTGCAGCCCCTTGAGGTGCTGATCAACCGGGCGCAAGCCGATGGCACAACCACCGGGAAGCGAAACGCGCGCTTCGCCGCAACGCGCAACCAGCGGACCGAGCACCAGGATCGATGCGCGCATGGTCTTGACCATGTCGTATTCGGCAACCGGCGCGTCGATTTTTGCCGCACGCAGCACGATGCCCAGCTTGTCATCAAGCGAGGCCTCGACGCCCATTCCCGCGAGCAGGCGGATCATGGTACTGACGTCGCGCAAATGCGGCGCGTTGGCAAGATGCAGTGGCTCGTCCGTAAGCAGCGCCGCGCACATCAAGGGCAGGGCGGCGTTTTTGGCGCCAGACATGCGTGCCTCGCCGCGCAGCGGCAGACCGCCCTCGATGACCAGCTTATCCATTGCCGCCCTCGGCGCCGGCCTCTTCGGGCGTGAGCGTCTTCATCGACAAGGCGTGGATTTCTTCGCGCATGCGCTCGCCCAAGGCGCCATAGACCAGTTGATGGCGCTGCACGCGGCTCTTGCCGGCAAAGGCGGCGCTGACGATCAGCGCCTGGAAGTGCTGTCCGTCGCCATCGACTTCGACCTGGTCGCAGGCAAGACCCTGCTCGATGTAGCGTTTTACGTCCGCTGGTTCAACCATTAGCGTGTCTGCCTGTGAGAAATGGAATGTTCGTGATTATAGAAGACGGGCGGTAATTAACCATGCACACCAACACTCAGCCGCGCAGCTTGTAGCCCGAGCGCAACATGACGAGGGCAAGCCAGATCAGGGCCGCGAGAGAGGCGCAGACGATGCCCAGCGAAACAGCCGGATTGATATCGGAAACGCCGAAAAAACCGTAGCGAAAACCGTCGATCATGTAAAAAAACGGATTCAGGTGTGACAATTGCTGCCAGAAAGGCGGCAAGGAATGAATCGAATAGAACACGCCCGACAGAAAGGTCAGCGGCATGATGATGAAATTCTGGAACGCGGCGATCTGCTCGTACTTGTCGGCCCAGACAGCGGCGATCAGCCCCAGCGAGCCGAGCAGCGCGCTGCCCGCCAGCGCGAATGCAAAAATCCACAGCGGGGACTGGAATTGCAGATCAACCAGACCCAGGGTGCAGATGAGCACGCCCAGCCCCACCACAAGCCCGCGCACCACGGCGGCGAGCACGTAGGCGGCAAAGAACTCCAGGTAGGACAATGGCGGCACCAGCATGAAAATCACGCTGCCCGATATTTTTGACTGGATCAGGCTGGAAGAGGTGTTGGCGAAGGCGTTTTGCAGCACCGACATCATCACCAGACCGGGCACCAGAAACGCGGTATAGCGCACCCCTTCGTACACCTGCACGTGTTCTGCGAGGACGTGCGAGAAAATAAGAAGATAGAGCAGCGCGGTGAGTATTGGCGCGGCAACGGTCTGAAAGCTCACTTTCCAAAAACGCAGCAGCTCTTTGTAGAGCAGTGTCGGGAAACCGCTCATACCGCCGCCGATTTTTCGGCCGCGCTCTCGCGCTGCATGATTTCAACAAACACTTCCTCGAGATCGGGCTGGGCGACCTCCATTTCTTCGATCCGGCACCCGGCCGCACGCAGGGCGGTGAGCCGCGGCTCGACGTCGTCAAAGCTTTTGAGCTTCAACACGTATCCGCGGTCATCGGCATGATGCACCAGCGCGGCGAGTTCGGCCGGCAGCGGATTGCCCGAAATACGCACGCGCAAATGAACATGGTGCTGGAAGCGACTGAGCAGATTGCGCGTCGAATCCAGAGCGACGACACGTCCGGAACGCAGCATCGCGATACGCCCGCAAAGCGCCTCGGCTTCCTCGAGGTAATGAGTCGTGAGCACGATGGTGTGGCCGTCGTTGTTAAGGCGGCGGATGAACTGCCACAGTCCTTGCCGCAATTCGACGTCAACACCCGCCGTCGGCTCATCGAGCACTATGACCGGTGGTTTGTGCACCAGCGCCTGCGCCACCAACACGCGTCGCTTCATCCCGCCCGAGAGGGCGCGCATGTTGGCATCGGCCTTGTCGGTAAGATCGAGATGGTGCATCACTTCGTCAATCCAGGCGTCGTTTTTGCGCAGACCAAAATAGCCAGACTGAATGGACAATGTTTCCCGCACGGAAAAAAACGGGTCGAACACCAGTTCCTGGGGCACGACGCCCAGCGCACGCCGCGCCGCGCGGTAATCAGCGGTGACATCATGCCCCATGACGCGCGCGCTGCCGGCGTCTGCACGGGTCAATCCGGCCAGCACGCTGATGAGCGTGGTTTTTCCCGCGCCGTTGGGTCCGAGCAGGCCGAAGAACTCGCCACGCTCGACGGTGAGGTCGATGCCGGCCAGAGCCTGAAGCGAACCGTAGCGCTTGCCAATCTGGCGGACTTCTATGGCTGCGGTCATGCGAATGGAACCGCGACAGAATCGCGATTCGTATTGAATGGGGCTATTGGAGGAGTTCGGTAACGGCGTACAGCTTTGCCATGTTACGCATTGATTCGGGCAGGTTGGAGAGTTTCAGCGCCCGATTCGAAGCAGCCGATCGGCGCATCCACTCTACCGCCAGGGCAAGTGCCGCCGAGTCGGTAGTGGTCACTCCGGAAAAATCAACGACTGTGATGCCGTCGGCCAGAAAAGCTTCGCTTTCCACGAGCATGCCGGCGGCCACAGCCAGCGTCACCGGCCCCTCAAGCAGCAAACGCTCACCCTCACGACGCATCACGTTTTTGCTTCAAGCTGCTTGTTTTTGCTCGATAGCGTCTTGATCAGGCCGTCGATCCCTGCGTTGCGAATCTCGTTGGTGAAGGTTTCGCGATAGTTGGCGACTAGGCTCACGCCACCGACCTCAACGTCAAATACCTTCCAGCCAGCGGGGGTCTTTTCCATGCTGTAGTCGAGGGTGATGGCCTGCGCGCCGCTCTGCTTGATCTCGGAGCGAACTTTCACCTCGGTATCGCCCGCTTGCGCACGCAGCGGCTTGAAATCGATAACCTGGTTCTTGTAGGAAGCCAGCGCAGTCGAGTACGTGCGCACGAGCAGGGTCTTGAACTCGTCGATCAGCTGCTTTTGCTGCTCGGGGCTGGCACGGCGCCAGTTCACGCCTACGGCATAGGCGGTCATACGATTAAAGTTGAAGTGCGGCAAAACCCGGGTTTCGACCAGATCCACTATTTTTCTGGTGTTGCCCGACTGGATATCCTTGTCCTTGCGGATGATCTCCACGACCTCGTTCGAAATACCCTTTACCAAGGCGTCCGGCGCAATTTCCTGGGCGGCGGCAGGCAACGCAAATAAGGTCAGCGCGAGGGAAAGCAGGCAGGCTAGAAGCTTCATGTCAGGTGTCAGCGGGTCTGGAGAATCACATCGTCGGCAAAAAGCACCACGGAGGCAACAGGGGCAAGCTCGGGTGCGGCGTTTGGAGTTTTGAGCGCAATGCCATCAGCAAACACAGTATAAACAGCGGGAACACCAGCGGACTCCGAAGGCACGACCATCGCCGCAACCGGCGCTTGCGCCATGATTGGCAAGACCTCTGCCACGGTCTGCGCTCTGGGCTCGGTCAATGCCGTTTTCAGATCAGCATCGTCGACCTCGAGACTCGCTCCGGACTCCCGCGGCGCATTGCCGTCGTAAATCTGGCTGCGGCGATATTGGAAAAACGCATCGCGGACAAAGGTGTACTTGTCGAGTGCCGCCTGTTCAAGCACGTTGGTCGTATCGAGCAGGTTGGTGCGGGCATCGATGGCCCGCACAGTAATTGCCGTGTTGCGCGCCGGTATGTTCGAGACGCGAAGCAGTGGATCGTAATGCCAGTCCACAAGCAGGCCGGCGCCATCCCGCACCGAGCTCGGCCCGAAGAACGGCAAGACCAAATAGGGTCCGCTGCCGACCCCCCATTTCCCAAGCGTCTGTCCGATGTCCTCATTATGTTTTTGCAGCCCCATGTCACTGGCGATATCCAGGACTCCGGCCAGACCAAACACGGTATTGACGGAAAAACGCATGATGTCCTGCAAGGCCGCGTCGATTTTCCCCTGCAGCGTGTTGTTCACGGCCTCCCAGAGGTCGTCAATATTTGAGAAGAAATTCGTCACACCAGCGCGAACAAGCGGAGGCAGCGATGCGCGGTATCCCTCGGCAACAGGCTTAAGTATCGCTCCGTCAAGCGCATCGTTAAAACTGAACATGGCGCGGTTGAACCCCTCAAACGGGTCGCGCGGATTATTTGAGGTTGTGGCGCATCCGGATACCGCCCCCAGCACAATGGCGAAGAATACGGCTCCCAGCAGGCGCAGCGCGCTTTTATTCACGATTACTTTCCGCCTTCCTTACTGTCAGCAGCTTTGCTGTACAGGAATTGACTGATTAGGTTCTCAAGCACAACCGCTGACTGTGTCAACTTCAGCGTATCCCCGTCCTTCAGGTTCACCGTATCGCCCCCTGCGGACAAGCCGATGTACTGCTCCCCGAGAAGCCCGGATGTCAGAATCTTGGCCGACGTGTCCCGGGGAAACTGGAACCGTTTGTCGACGCTGAACGACACCACCGCCTCAAAGGTCTCGTTTTCAAAACGCACATCGCTGACCCTGCCGATAACCACGCCCGCGACCTTCACCGCTGCGCGAATTTTCAGCCCACCGATATTATCAAATTTAGCCTTAATCTGATAGGACTCAGCCGCCGAAAAGGAGGCTAAATTGGCCACTTTTAGGGAAAGAAAGAGCAAGGCGCCGAGGCCGATCACCACAAAAACGCCCACCCACATGTCAATTGTCCTGCGATTCATCATTTTTTCAGGCTCCTCGAAACATCAGCGCAGTCAGTATGAAATCCAGCGCCAGAATTGCCAGGGACGAGGTCACGACAGTGCGTGTAGTCGCCCCGGAAACACCCTCCGCGGTAGGTGGCGCATCATACCCTTCAAACACGGCAATCCAGGTCACAGCAATACCGAAAACAAAACTCTTGATAACGCCGTTCATGATGTCTTCGCGGATGTCCACCGCAGCCTGCATCTGCGACCAGAACGATCCCTCGTCGACCCCGATCATCTTCACCCCGACCAAGTAGCCGCCGAACACGCCCATGGCGGAGAAAAGCGCGGCCAGCAAGGGCATGGAGATCACCCCCGCCCAAAATCGCGGTGCGATGACCCGCGCAATGGGGTCCACCGCCATCATTTCCATGGCCGCCAGTTGCTCGGTGGTTTTCATCAGTCCGATCTCGGCGGTGATGGCGCTGCCGGCGCGACTGGCAAAAAGCAAACCAGCCACCACCGGTCCGAGCTCGCGCACCAAGGAGAGCGAAACCAGCACACCCAGGGCCTCCGAAGAGCCATACCGGACCAGCGTGTCGTAGCCCTGCAATCCGAGCACCATCCCAACAAACAGCCCTGAAACCAGAATGATGATCAAAGACAGCACCCCCGCGAAGTAAATTTCGCGAATGGTCAGGTGAAAGCGCCGGAAACTGGTGCCCGAATGCCTTAGGATCAGCCAGAAAAAGCGGCTGGCAAACCCCAGCCGCCATACCGCCCCGGTGATGCGCGACCCCAAATGGGCCAAAAAATCGGCTAATTTCGTCATGCGCTCGCCTGCAACAGGTCAGCACCATAGGCGCCTCCCGGATAGTGAAACGGAACCGGACCATCAGGTTCGGCGTTGATGAACTGTTTCACAAACGGCTCAGCCGAGGCCCTGACGGCCTCGGGAGTTCCCTCGGCCACGACCTTCCCCTCCGACATGAAATAGACATAGTCAACCAAAGCCAGCGCGTCAAGTACGTTGTGGGTGACGATGATGGACGTGGTGCCAAGCGCGGAATTGAGGGTACGAATGAGCTCGGAAGCCACCCCAAGGGAAATAGGGTCGAGCCCGGTAAAGGGCTCATCATAGAGCATCAGCAGAGGATCAAGTGCAATGGAGCGAGCCAGCGCAACGCGGCGCGCCATCCCACCGGACAATTCGGAGGGCATCAATCGCGCCGCACCGCGCAAGCCAACGGCCTGGAGCTTCATCAGCACGAGATGATGGATGAGGCTTTCCGGCAACCCGGTGTGCTCACGCATCTGGAAGGCGACATTGTCATACGCAGTCATATCGGTAAAAAGTGCGCCAAACTGAAACAGCATGCCCATTTTGCGGCGCAGTAAGAATAACTGCTCGTGGTCGAGCTTATGCACCGCTTCGCCATCGATACGCACCTCACCCGCGGTGGGGCGCAGCCACCCGGCCATCAGTCGCAGCAGGGTGGTTTTCCCGCAGCCGCTGACCCCCATGATGGCAACCATTTTCCCACGCGGAATCTGCATGCTGATGCCTTGAAGCACCTTGCGGGAAAGGTCATAGCCGAAGTCCAGATTGTCGACTTCAACCAAATTTGCGGAGTTTGCGGAAGACACTGGAAATGGGGGCGTTCTGGCAAGTCGTTGGCGGCTAGAGGCGGGATTTTAAACCACATTTTCGCGGCGCACCATGCAATCGGTCATTTAAGGCGACCCAATGCGCTACTGAATCACACCTCTCTTTGCGCTATGATGGCTCGGACCCTCTACGCAGAACAACAACGTATGACAGAACCGGTTATTCGATTTACCAAAGTCGACAAACGTTTTGGGCAATCCAAGGTTCTGCGGGGCGTCGAATTCGAAATTGCCGAGGGCGCGTTTTTCGGGCTTGCGGGTGTCAACGGCGCGGGGAAGACCACGCTTATCAAATGTCTGCTGGATTTTTGCGCGCTCGACGGCGGTCAGATCAGCCTGTTTGGGACAAGCCATCGCGATCCGGCATCCCGGGAACGATTGGCCTTCCTTCCAGAACGCTTTACGCCCCCGTATTACCTCACCGGACGCGACTTTCTACGTTACATGCTTTCACTGCACCGCCAGCCTTGGAACGAATCGCGGCTTGCGGAGATACTCGATCAACTGGGTCTTGACATGGCGGCACTCGCAAAACCGGTGCGCTCCTACTCCAAGGGCATGACACAAAAACTCGGACTCGCCGTCTGCTTCCTATCCGAGCGCGACCTGTACATACTGGACGAACCGCTTTCAGGATTGGATCCAAGTGCACGAATTCGCGTAAAAACCCTTCTGGAAGGACTCAAAAAAGCCGGGCGCACGCTATTTTTTACCTCCCATGCCCTTCACGATATCGGGGACATCTGCGACCATATGGTCATACTGCACGAGGGGCAACCGCGGTTTCGCGGTCCGCCCCAGCAACTGCTCGATACTTACGGCGAGATATCTATGGAGCGGGCCTTCCTGCGTTGCTTGGACGCATCACACCCGGTGAAAGATGATTGATTCCATGTCCGAAAGTCCAAAGCCCTCCCTGCTAATCGTCGATGACGATCCGCTCATTACTGACACGCTTTCGTTCGCACTCGGACGGGATTTCGAGGTGATTACGAGCGACTCACGTGCGCACGCTGTGAGCCTGCTGCGTCAACTCGATGAAGCGCCGCAACTGGCGCTCATCGACCTGGGGCTGCCACCATCGCCGCATCGGCCTGATGAGGGATTTCAACTGATCGCCGACCTGCTTGCCCAGTCACCGGCGATGAAGATCCTTGTGCTATCGGGGCAGAACGATGCCGCCAATGCACGTCACGCGCGCACGCTAGGCGCTGCGGAGTTCGTCGCAAAACCGTGCAACCCGGAAAGCCTCAAGAAAATCCTGTTGCACGCCCTGGCTTTCCGCTCAGCCGAAATTCAAAGCACAGCCGCCGATGACCCTGACCTGCTCATCGGGAAAAGTCCCGCGCTGCAAAAGCTCAAAAATCAAATCGGCCAATATGCCGACTCCCCCTTTCCGGCGCTGATTGAGGGTGAATCGGGCAGCGGCAAGGAAGTGGTGGCGACACTTTTACATGGTATTTCCATTCGCAAGTCCAAGCCTTGCCTGGCTTTAAACTGCGCCGCAATCGCGCCCACCCTGGTCGAACCAACCCTGTTTGGTTACGTCAAGGGCGCGTTTACCGGGGCCGCCGCGAACAAATCGGGTTATTTTGAGGATGCGGCAGACGGCACTCTGTTTCTCGATGAAATCGGCGAACTGCCGCTGGAACTCCAGGCGAAGCTGTTGCGCGTGCTGGAAAACGGCGAATACCAGCGCGTCGGAGAAACGCAGCAGCGCTTCAGCCGCGCACGCGTCATAACCGCCACCAACCGCGACCTTCGCCAAGAGGTTAAAAACGGCCGCTTCCGGGCGGATCTGTATCACCGCCTTTCGGTATTCACCATCAGTGTTCCGCCGCTGCGCGAAATGGAGGATGACCGCATATCGCTGCTCAACCATTTCAGTCATTTCTACGCACAACAGGCGCGCCTCGCCCCATTCAGCTGCGACGAGAGCGCGCTTGCGCTGTGGCGCAGCTATCACTTTCCGGGCAATGTCCGCGAACTGAGAAATATCGTCATCCGCCTTACCACCAAATACGCCGGGCAGCGTCTTTCCGCCACTGAACTTGAACCCGAGTTCGACACCCGCGAGATGCTCAATAACGAGGTCAAGCCGACGTCCGCCAACGCGGAAACCATGATCGAACAGGCGCAGCGTCACTTGCAGCGCGAGCGCGGGTTCAACCTTGATCAGATGCTCAAGGAATGGGAGCAGGGTTATATTGAAGCGGCGATGAAGCTCACACGCGGGAACGTCAGCCAGGCCGCAAAGATGCTCGGCGTCAATCGCACCACCTTGTACAGCCGTATGGAAGCGCTACAAAAAGAACCGGCGGACAAGTGACCCATACACGGCGCACCTTAACACCATGTTTGGCCGGGGACCGGCCGGATGGAGAGTCCATGCAATCGTTTGCCAAAATCACGTGCGCCGCTCTTTTTGCCGGCACGCCGCTCCCAACAACAGCCTTACACTCAACGCGGCAACGTCGCCAAGCCGGGCAACCCTGACCATGTATTTAAGTCATTTCGGGCTCAATGAGCCCCCTTTCAGGATCACCCCGCACACCGACTTTTTTTTCGAGGGCGCCAATCGCGGCGCCACGCTAGAGGCCCTGCTTTACGCAATTCTCCACGACGAAGGCATCGTCAAGGTGTCGGGCGAGGTCGGTAGCGGCAAAACCATGCTTTGCCGGATGTTAATGGAACGCCTTCCGGACAAGGTGGAAATGATCTACCTGTCCAACCCGTCCCTCAACCGCGACGAGATTCTCTACGCCATCGCCGAGGAATTGGAAATCGCCCCCGGAGAGGCGCGGCCCACGCTGCTGCTACGCACGCTGCAGGATCATTTGATCAAATTATTCGGCAACGGCCGCCGGGTTGTGGTGCTGATCGACGAAGCCCATGCCATGCCGGCGGAAACGCTGGAAGAAATCCGCCTGCTTTCAAATCTCGAAACCAACCGGCATAAATTGCTGCAAATCGTCCTTTTTGGACAACCCGAACTGGACGAACAGTTGAACACGCCCGGGATGCGGCAATTAAAAGAACGCATCACCCACAGTTTTCGGCTCGAGCCGCTGGTACGGAACGACATCGAAAGTTACATCGACTTTCGCATGCGCGCCGCAGGATATCGCGGCCCCAACGTGTTCGCGCCGGCCGCCATGCGGATGATCGCCAAGGCATCGGAAGGCCTGTCGCGCCGCATCAATATCCTTTGTGACAAGTCGCTACTCGCAGCGTTCGCAGACAACGTCCATCATATCGCGGCAAAGCAGGCTAAGGCGGCGATCCGGGACTCGGAATTCTACAAACCCGCCAGTCACGTTCATCACCGCTGGTGGATCGCCACCGCGGGCGTGCTCGCGGGACTGGTGCTGGGTTATGGCACGCAATTCATCTTTCTGAACGAGCGTGCTCAGATCCCTGCACAGGTGAAGGTGCCTGCGCCCTTGGCGGCTAGCACAGCCCAGACCAGCCCCCCCCCAGCGACCACCAACACGAAGCCGCAACCCATCACTCAAACTACACCGCTTGCGCCGCTGCCGAAGAACAACGCGGGCCCTGGGCCTGGCGAACTTCCGTCAGCAGTCACTCCGCCGACCGCATCGACCACAAAGCCTGCCGACAGCGCGCTTGCAGCCGGCGCAGCAGCCGCACAAACACCAGCCCCGCCAGCCTCAGGACAACTCACCCAAGCCCGCTTCGCGGCGACGCAACAATGGCTGCCGTCGACGTCAGGGGAGCAGTATGCGATTCAGTTGCTTACCGTAACCTACAAGGATGTGCATCGTATCGAAGACATGCTGGTGCGCGCGCCTGGGCGCAAACTAAAGCTCGAAGATTTTTATGTTTACAGTGTAAAAATCAACGATTTGCAACATTATCGGGTGGCCTACGGCCTGTATCCCTCTGCGGAGGAGGCGAACAGGGCGATACGGAATCTGCCGCAGGTCTATAAAACCTTTGGCCCGTTTCATCGAAGCGTTGAGCGTATGCGCAGCCAGAATAGGCAATAAAAGGGGGCGTCAAATTGGCGCGTAGCGCGTCATCGAGGCTTCAGGCGCCAATGATAGGCAGTTAAAACAACGAAAAAAATCAGCCAATTAGGGACTCATGCTACACTAAACATCAATTTTAAATGGTGTGCTCAGCCCCCTTGAACCGACGCACAAGACAACTAGCCCCTATCATGACGGCGTTGTTGCTGACTGCCTGCGCCACGCCGGCCATGAAACCTTCAGTCGCGCACATCAAGGCTGAGCCAGAAAAACCGGCTGCGAACATTCCGCCCCCGGTGCAGTTCCCCACCTCACTGCCGAAGCCCAAACCGGCGGTAAAGGCCGAGACTTATAGCGTTGTGGTCAACAATGTTCCCGTCGCGGAACTGCTGTTCGCCCTAGCCCGCGATGCCAAGATCAACGTCGATGTGCACCCGGGCATACGCGGTTCGGTCACGCTCAACGCCATCGACCAGACACTGCCGCAACTGCTGTCGCGAATTTCAAAGCAGACCGACATGCGCTGGGAACTTGACGGACCCAACTTGCTGGTGATGCCGGACTCGCCTTTCCTACGCATTTACAAGATCGACTACGTCAATCTCGAGCGCACCAGCACCGGACAAATCGGGGTTTCAGGCCAGATATCGACAGGCGCCAGCTCTTCGGGCGGCGGTGGCTCTTCCGGTAGCAGCAATGCGTCATCAGCGCAGGTCCAAAACCGTTCAGACAACAAGTTCTGGCTCACGATGGTCAATAACGTCAAGGATATCTTGCACGAGACGGACAAACTGATCCCGGCTTCTGGCGCGCAAGTGCCGGCACAAGCACAACAATCTCCCGTGGCAACTCCGGCTGGCTCCGCCGGCGCCCCCGTCGCTCAACAAGCGCCTGTGTCGCTTGGACCCACGTTCCGCGAAGCGGCCGCCGTTATCGCCAACGCCGAAGCCGGCGTGCTAGTCATTCGCGCCACCGGCCGCCAGCACGAAAAGATCCAGGAATTCCTTGACCAGGTCATGGTCAGCGCCAAGCGGCAAGTCATGATAGAGGCGACGATAGCGGAAGTAACACTGAATAATAATTACCAGTCTGGCATCAACTGGAGCCTTTTTCGCCGCGGCCCCGCCGGAACGCGTACGGCGCAAGCCTCCACCGGCACAACCACGGCAACACCGGTCGGAAGTTTCTTTACGCTTAACTACGTGACCGATTCATTCACCGCCTCGCTGCAGCTGCTGGAATCTTTCGGCACGGTGCGCGTGCTTTCAAGTCCGAAAATAAGCGTAATCAACAACCAGAGCGCGATTCTCAAAGTAGTCGACAATCTTGTTTATTTCACGATCAAGTCCGACACGATTGCGGCCACCGCAGCAGGCACCGCACAGACCAGTTTCACCGCCACACCGAACGTCGTGCCAGTCGGCTTTGTCATGAACGTGACACCGCAGATATCGTCCGATGACACCATACTGCTCAATTTGCGCCCTGCGGTAACGCGCATCCTCAGTTACGTTGAAGATCCTACGCCGGGCTTGGCTGCGGGCGTCAAAAACAGAATTCCACAAATCCAGACGCGCGAGATGGAATCGCTGATCAAAGTGTCGAGCGGGGAAACTGCGGTAATGGGCGGGCTGATCCAGGATTCGATCAACAGCCTCGAGGACGGCGTTCCCGGGGTCAACCGCATTCCCATTTTGGGGGACTTGTTTTCGCAACGCAACAAGACCAATGCAAAAACGGAACTGGTGATTTTCCTGCGCCCTCTGGTGGTCCGCGACGCAAGCCTAAGCGGTGACTATCGCGCCTACCGCACATTCCTTCCCGGCGAAGACTTCCTGTCTGCACCCAACCCCGGGAAACCGACTATTGAAGGACGCGACAAGTGAGCCTGCTGCTCGAGGCGCTGAAGAAGGCAGAACTGGCCAAGCAGGGGAACCAGGCCTCGTCCAGTGCTTCGTCCAGAATTGAACTTGCGCCTGCCGCTGCCAGCGCGCCGGCAAAACCGATTATTACGCGCGAAAATCTTCCGGACATAACGCAACAACTTGAAATACTCTCGGAAGACCTGCCCTCTTCCTCAGCGCCCCAGGGGCTTGACGGAATGTATTCTCTCACGTCACAAGAACCAATCCCGGCTGCTACAGAACCGAGTTTCGCCGACAAGCCGGTTGAACCGGCCCGCAATCAGGCCGCAGCGAAACAAATGTTTGAGGCAAAAGGCCTCGAGGACTACAACCCGCGAAAGCCCTTTTATTATAAGGTTGGGGCCTTGGCGGTGTTTGCAGCCGGCTGTATCGGCTATTTCTGGTGGCAATTGCAACCTCGCTATATCGTGGCACCGACCGCCGTTGCAAATGCACCATCAAAACCCCTGGAACCGATCACACCCGCGCCTGCGGCCGCCGCGCCCATCGATCCGCTTGCCAATCCCGGACCAAACACAGCCCCCTCGACCATCGGCGCATCACCGGCAAGCGCCGCACAAGACAACAAAGCGGGCATTCAAGCTGCAAAACCGACGTTTGGCGCAAATCAGCCTTCAAGCAGCGGGCCATCTGCGCCTGTAGCCATAACGCCTACGGCCTCGGCTAACGCCCCTGTGAGGATCACACGTTCGGCATCCAATCCGGCTGAGCGTGCCACGGCTGCATCAACACCAAGACAGGCTGGTGGCGCGAGGGTCACACCATCGGCGTCAACGGCAACGCGAACAGACCAACAACTTGAACTCGCGTATGACGCCTACCAGAAGAGCGATCTCCCAGTCGCGCGCCAGGCTTACTCCAATGCACTAAAACTCGAACCATCCAACAGGGATGCGCTTCTGGGGCTGGCAGCAATCGAAGCTCGCAGCGGACAGCATGAAAACGCGGAAGCCCGCTACCTGAAACTGCTTGAATCTGATCCGCGTGACGCGCATGCACTCGCCGGTCTCATCGCCTTGCGCGGGCAGGCAGATCCGATGCAATCGGAAAGCCGTCTGAAAAACATGATTGCCACCCAGCCGGAGGCCGGATTCCTGCACTTTGCCCTGGGCAACCAAATGGCCCTGCAAGCGCGTTGGCCGGAAGCCCAGGCGGCCTATTTCAAGGCCTTGTCAAACGAACCGGACAACGCTGATTACGCCTACAATTTGGCGGTGAGCCTGGACCATATCCGCCAGAGCAAGCTAGCTCTGGAGTACTACCAAAAAGCGCTCGCCCTAAGCGACGCACGGCCCTCGACCTTCGACCGTACCCGCGCCACCGCGCGCATGCGCGAACTTCAGCGGTAAAAAACTTGGCGCCGCCCGCTATGCCTACAACGGCTCCAACCGCAGCCCCGCAGGCCAAGCGCCATATCGGCCAGATCCTGATCTCGCAGGGCATTCTGACCGAAGACCAGCTGCGCATCGCACTGCTTGAACAACTCAAGTCGAACCAACCCGTCGGCCGGCTCCTGGTTCAACTGGGCTTCGTCTCGGAAGCAACCCTGCGCGATGCGCTTTCCGAAAAGCTCGGACTACAGAGCGTCGACTTGTCACAAATCGTGGTCGATGCCGCCGCGATCAAACTGATGCCGCGCGATTTTGCAAAGCGCCACCACATCTTCCCGGTCGCCCTCCATCGTGAAAAACGCCTGCTTATCATCGCAATCGCCGACACGAACAACGTCGTCGCCCTTGACCAGGTGCGGGCGCAGTTGCGCGGCGAAATGGAACTCGAGGCGCGCCTGGCCGGTGAAACAGAAATTGCCCGCGCAATTGAACAGTATTACGGGCTCGAGCTTTCGATCGACGGAATTTTGCACGAGATCGAAACCGGTGAAATCGACTACCAAAGCCTGCACTCCTCGGGCGACGAATACAGCCAACCCATCGTCAGATTGATTTCCTCTTTGCTGGCTGACGCGGTGGAGCAAGGCGCTTCGGACGTGCACTTCGAGCCGGAACAGAATTTTCTGCGTATCCGTTACCGCATAGACGGTGTGTTGCGACAGATCCGCTCATTGCACAAGACATACTGGCCGGCCATGACCGTGCGCCTCAAGGTTCTGGCCGGCGTGAACATCGCGGAGACACGCGCACCACAGGATGGCCGAATTTCCCTGACCCTTACCGGACGGCCCGTGGATTTTCGTTTCTCGTCGCAGGTAACGACACACGGCGAGAACGTCGTATTGCGCATTCTCGACCGGCAAAAAGGCATCGTGCCTCTCGACATGCTGGGGCTTGAAGCCTCGCAACTCGCAATCCTGAAAAAAATGCTCGCCCGACCCGAGGGCATCATTCTGGTCACGGGCCCCACCGGAAGCGGGAAAACCACGACGCTCTATTCGGTGCTCAATCACATCAATCATGACGGCATAAACATCATGACCCTTGAGGATCCGGTCGAATATCCAATGACCCTTATCCGCCAAACTTCCGTATCGGAGGCGGCAAAGATGGATTTTGCCAACGGCATTAGGTCCCTGATGCGTCAGGATCCTGATGTCATCCTCGTGGGGGAAGTGCGTGACGAGGATACGGCGACGATGGCCTTTCGCGCTGCAATGACCGGCCACCAGGTCTACTCCACGCTGCACACAAATTCCGCGCTTGGGGCCCTGCCACGACTTGCGGACATCGGTATCGTGCCTGACATCCTCGCGGGCAATATCATAGGCATCGTCGCGCAGCGACTGATACGAAAAATCTGCCGACACTGCCGGCAGCCTTACGAGGCCAATGCCTCCGAATGCCGCATGCTTGCCGTGCGCCCGGACAGGCCGCTGACACTCTACCGCTCGGTCGGCTGCGATCACTGCGACTATCAAGGCTACCGCGGTAGGGTCGCCATCATGGAATTACTAAAGATGGATCATGACCTAGACGAAATGATCGCAAATCGCGCAAGCGCGCGGGAAATCCATAAGGCGGCGATTGCCAAAGGATTTCATACGCTGGCCGACGATGGCGTGCGCCGCGTTCTCGACGGAACGACGACCGTCGACGAACTGATGCGTGTCGTCGACCTTACTGACCGCATGTAGGCGCGGTCGCAGGCGCTCTTCTCTGAAGACCAACAACCATGGCGCTGTTCAATTACAAAGCAATCGATACCCGCGGCAAGGCGATCATGGGGCAACTCGACGCCGTAAACATCATCGATCTGGAGTTGCGCCTCAAACGCATGGGACTCGATCTCATTGCCGGTGCCCCGTCCAAACACGGTCGAACTTCGTTTTTTTCCGCCTCCTCGGTGAAACGCAGCGATTTGATCAATTTCTGCTTCCACCTGGAACAGCTTTCGTCGGCAGGTGTCCCTCTGCTAGAGGGACTTACCGATTTGCGCGACAGCACCGAAAACCCACGCTTCAAGGAGGTCATCTCCGGGGTAATTGAAAGCATCCAGGGCGGTCAAAATCTTTCGCAATCGCTGGGGCTGTACCCGGACGTTTTCAATCCGGTTTTCGCCGCCCTGATCCGCGCCGGCGAGAGCACGGGACGCATGGCCGAGGTACTCAAAAGTCTCGCTGACACGCTCAAATGGGAAGACGAACTGGCGGCCCAGACCAAAAAACTGGCGATGTATCCGGCCTTTGTCGGCAGCATTGTGCTGACTGTGACCCTGTTCCTGATGATCTACCTGGTTCCGCAAATGGTCGGCTTCATCAAGGGCATGGGCCAGGCGCTGCCCTTCCACACACTGCTACTCATAGCAGTGTCGGACTTCATGATTCACTATTGGTGGGTTGTCATTGCCGCGCCCTTCGTTCTGTTCTTCATAATAAAATTTCTTGCTGCGACGAGGCCGGGGGTGCGCTACAAGATTGACCAGATCAAGCTTGATTTACCGATCCTCGGGCCGATCTTGAGAAAAATCATCCTGTCGCGTTTCGCCAGTATTTTTGCGCTGATGTACTCATCCGGTATCACCATCCTCGACTCGATCCGAAATTCAGAGGAGACGGCGGGAAATGTCGTCATCCGCGAGGGGCTGCGCGTGGCCGGCCAGCAGATTGCCGATGGAAAAAATGTGACGTCGGCCTTTCAGGACGTCGGGCTGTTCCCACCGCTGGTCATTCGAATGCTGCGCATCGGGGAGACGACAGGCGCGCTGGACACCGCACTGTTAAACGTGTCGTATTTCTACAACCGCGAGGTCAAGGAGTCCATAGACAAGGTGCAGGCGATGATCGAGCCGGCGCTGACGATCGTCCTGGGTGCGATTCTCGGCTGGGTTATGTTGTCCGTGCTCGGCCCCATTTACGACACCATCGGCAAAATCAAGATCTAGTGCAAACCATGCTAAAAAAACGCCTTCTTTATTTCGCCGCCGGCAGCGTTTGCGCGTTTCTCTGGAAGCGCGGCGAACTGACCGCGGAAATCCGGCTCGAAAACAACGAGGGCGGGCTTGCCGCGTTCTCCGAATACACGTCCGCCAATCGCGACAGCCTGTTCTATCTGCTCGCCGACGTTGTCGAAGAGGATTTTTTCCAAGAAGTGCTCCCCAAGGTCAGCGGCAAGGACAGGGCGTTGCTGCTGGGGCGCAAACTCTCGCAACGTTACCGCGACACCACATTGGCCTTGACCGCCACCCTTGGCACTGAATCGGGTGCGCGGCGCGAAGAGCGCTTGCTTTTCAGCTCCTTCACCAACACACAACAATTCCAGCCCTGGTTGGCGGTGCTGCAATCGCACGAGGTTAGGCTAGTCGGCGTTTATTCCGTTCCGTTCATCACACCCCAACTGGTCGAGCGCGCGGCAATTAAAACGCCACGCTGTCTGGTTGTAAGCGAGCAAAGCGGTGGTTTGCGCCAGACCTATCTCGAGGGCGGCCGCATGCGCTTCTCCCGGCTCGGCCGCCTTGAGGCGGCCGAGCCGGCAAGAGCCGCGCAAACTTTCGTAGCTGAATCGGGACGCATTCAACAGTATCTAACCAACCTCAGGCTGCTACCGCGGGACATCGGCGCACTCGACGTCATCGTTCTCGCGCCCGCAGGCCAGAAAGCGGTCTACGCCGACACTTGCGTGAGCAACGCGCGCCTGCATTTCCATGTCCACGACACGGGGGAACTGGCAACGCAACTGAAGCTACACGCGTATCCGCTGGAATTGAAAAGCGAAGCGATATTCCTTCATCTACTAGCCGAGCACCAGCCGGCCGAACAATATGTCGCCGAGCCCATGAGACGCTTCTATAGGCTCTGGCAGGCACGCCTCGGATTGATTGCCGGGGGCATTGCGGTCTTTGTCTTTTGCGCGCTGTTGGCTGGCCTAAAAATGATCGATGTCCACAGCACCGAACAAATGGTCGAGGCTGAGAGGGGCCAGGAGTCCACCGCGGCGCAGGAGTACTCGCGCCTGACGCTGTCTTTTCCCAAAACCCCGACCAGCACAGAAAACCTCAAGGCCGGCGTGAAGAGCTACAAGCTTCTGGTCAAGCAGACGGTCTCCCCAACGGGATTGCTTGCGGATGTGAGCGCCGCGCTCACATCCTCAGCGCTGATAGAAGTCGACCGAATAAGCTGGGAGATCAGTCCGGTCCGGACCGGTTCAAGCGGGGGAAGTTCACGCGCCCCCCTCCCCACACCAACGGGCCCCGCTGCGGCGACAACACCCGTGTCGGCCGACACGCGCTATGAAGTCGCTGAAATCAACGCCCGCATCAACACACCGCAGGCGAGCGACTACCGCACCGTCGCAAGCCTGGTGAACCAGTTTATCGATATGTTGAAAAAGCGCCCCGGGTGGGACGTGGTTTCGATTCGACTGCCCTTCGACACGGATTCGACAAGCGCGCTGCGCGGAGGTGCGGGAGAAGAACGAACGAACGAAGCGCCGCGTTTCACGATAACAGTGAGCCGGAAGGTCGGGACATGACCATCAATCGTGAGGACATCAAGAAACTAAGATTACCGATCACACTTTGTCTGCTCATGGTCGGCGCAGGGGTCGCATCTCTTTTCATCGCCGAACGCGCTAAAGATCGCGCCGAAAGGGACAAGGGCACGGTGCACCGGTCCAAACTGGCGGCACAAGAGCGGGTCGCAAAAGCTACTGAAGAAGAACGCGAAATTCGGGAAAATCTCACTCAATTTGAGCGACTCGTATCCTGGGGGATTGTTGGAGAGGAAAAACGACTTGATTGGGTGGAGTCAATTGCGCGAATCCGCGAGCAACGAAAATTATTTAAAATAAACTACGACATTGAAGCGCAAAAAATCCTCGACTATCCGGGCGTCATGCCCGCGGCCGGGGTGGAGTTCATGTCAAGCCGCCTCAAGGTTGATATGCCGCTGCTGCATGAAGATGATCTGCTTCATTTTTTAGAAGACCTGCAGGCGGCTGGAAAAGCCTATGTTTCCATACGCCGGTGCGTGCTGGAACGAACGGAGCGCGAAGCCCCTCCGGGCGGCCGCGGCATGGCGCCAAGATTGAAGTCGGAATGTCAAATGGACATGATCACCATCAGGGAGAAAAAGTAGTAATGAATCCCGGCGCAAAATTTATCCGTGCCCTGCTCGCCCTAGCACTGACTTCGACTGCATTGCCGGTGACTGCCGCCGATGGGTTGGGCCGCCTGTTCATGACGCCGGCACAACGGCTTGATCTCGACAGACGACGCCAGGCCGATGCCCAGGAAAGCCTTATTTCCAGCGACAACTTCGTTACAGTGAACGGTCAAGTGTCCCGCTCCAGTGGGAAAATAACATCCTGGATAAACGGCCAGGCGCAGCACGGCCAGGCAGGTCGCGTCGATCCGTCAAAGGTGTCCGTACCCATGGGCGAAGATCAGCCTCCAGTCCCGTTGAAAATCGGCGAGACGCTCGACAAGGTACGCGGCGAGAAACGCGATGTCGTGGGGGATGGCCAGATCCGCGTGCCCTCCGGCAAGCGCTAATTTATGGGCGCACGGCATATTCGATCACCGCGGCATCGTCAGCGCGGCATGGCTATGCTCGCGCTGGTCGTTTTCATCACCCTCATCGGCACCTACGTAATCAGCGACGCACTTACGCGCATCACCGCCCAGGTGAAAATAGAACGTGACAGCCGGTCACTCGACGCCATGCAGGAGGCCAAGGCGGCGCTCATTGCGTGGTCGGCATCCCAGGCATGGACCGGCAACACGACCGACCAGCCCGGCTCGCTGCCCTGCCCGGATACCACCAATGACGGCTCGTCCGACATCAGCGGCGGAGCCTGCCTCAGCCAAATCGGCCGCCTCCCCTGGAAAACGCTGAACGCCCGCGAGTTGCGCGATGCCAGCGGCGAAATTTTATGGTATGCCCTCTCGCCGAATTTGCGCAATGCCAGCGGCGTCACTGTAATCAACAGCGACACGCAGGGCCAGCTTTTCCTCTACAGCGACAAGGACAGCACCACGACTGCGACGCTCAGCACCGTGGTGGCGTTTGTCATTGCGCCGGGCGTCGCCGTCGCCGGGCAGACGCGTAATGCAAGCGGCGTGAACACCGCCGCCAATTACCTTGAAGGGCGCAATTCCGGCGCGACGGGAAACTACACCAGCACCCCGCAATCCCCGGCAAGCTACCCCGACACGTTCAACGACCAGATTTTGCCGCTGACGCACGCCGATCTGTTTTCGGTGGTCGAGCAGGCGGTCGCCTCGCGCATAGAAAGTGACATCAAACAATACATTGCCCCGGCCTCCGGATCATCCATCACTTCATATTTTTCACAGTGGGGCGGATTTCCCTTCCCGG
The DNA here is from genome assembly GCA_945892985.1 of Bordetella parapertussis. Taxonomy (GTDB): domain Bacteria; phylum Pseudomonadota; class Gammaproteobacteria; order Burkholderiales; family SG8-39; genus CAITSH01. Next base: position 41,461 of record CAMDDU010000002.1, on the reverse strand, counting down.
CGATATTCTCGAACGCCACCTACGCCAACGGACCGGGGACAAGCGCGCAGCGCGCCCAAACCGCGTACATCGGCAGTACGACAACGTCGACATCGGGGGGACTCCTCCCGCTCACGACCACGGGTGCCTACACCTGGACCACCGGCTCGGCGACCGTCACCCTGACCGGCGGCACCGCCGCCTCAATCAGCGGAACCACATGCTCCCTCGTCACCGGGGGGATACAATGCGACTTCAACATCAACCCGAGACTGACCGGCTGCTGCAGTTACAGCATGGTCAACCCCCAATTCAGGGTATCGGCACCGATCGCCAATGTCGGGCTGGGTTTTGTCGACCTGCCAGACGATGTGAGTTCCGGCTTGTCGCCGCGTGTGACGGTAACCAGCCCAACCACAGGTAACACCCGCACCATGTCCGGAACAAGCACCACAGGATCGTTGAGCGCCACCGGCGCCGGTACCGTGATCTTCCAGGGAACCCATGTCCGGAACAGCACCTCCTCTGCCGCGCGGGCGATGCGGGTGACGATTCCCGATGTAACCACGAGTTCGCTCACCAGCAGCAGCGACCCCTTCGCCGGCTGGTTCATACGAAACGAATGGTACCGGCAGGTCTATTACGCGGTATCACCCGGCTTGCAGCCGGGCGGCGGCAGCTGCAGCGCGCTGCCCGCAACGCCCTCGTGCCTGACGGTCAACACCCTGCCCTCGAGTTACGCGTCGACAACCGACAAGCAGGCCATCCTGATACTGACCGGCCACTCGCTCAATGGCTCCAGCCGGCCCTCCGCAACACTTTCGAACTACCTGGAGGGCCAGAACACCACGCCGACCGATTTCATTTACGAACACCGGGCAGGGGTGGCTTCGTCCATCAACGACAGGGTGGTTGTCATTGCGCCCTGAATCTGCCAGATTGGTCCGTCGCCAAAAAGGCTTTACGCTTGCCGAACTGGCCGTCGCTTTCGTCATAATCGGGCTGCTCCTCGCCGGCGCGCTCATGCCCATATCCGCGCAAATGGAGGTGCGCAGCGTCGCCGACACCCGCCGCACCATGGATTCGATTCGCGACGCCGTCATCGGTTTCGCCCAGTCGAACGGACGGCTGCCCTGTCCGGCCAACGGCGCACTCGCGATGGGGGCGGCCGGCGCCGGCACCGAGCAATGGGACAGCACCAACAACCGCTGCACCACTGCGCTGGGCGTCGTGCCCTGGAGCAGCCTTGGCGTGGCGGAAGTGGATGCATGGGGCCGGCGTTTCACCTATCGCGTCACCAGCGCGTTCGCCGACGCCATCAGCAACACCACGTACGCCGCAACGACCACGCTCACGCCGGTCAACGCCGCGCTGGCCAGCCCCGCCAACCAGTCGCCGGCTTGCAGCGCCCCGGTACCTACGCCGGCGCTTTCCACATTTGCCCTGTGCAGTCTTGGCGACATTGCGGTGTTCACACGCAGCGACTCGTCGCACAACACCAGCGCGATTGCTGCCGGTATTCCCGCGATCATCATTTCCCACGGCAAGAACGGCTACGGCGCGTTCCAGCCCAGCGGCACCCGCGTCATCGGATCCGGCGACGGCAACAGCGACGGCGTGCCCGACCAGAACGTCGACGAGGCAGCCAACATAAACGGCACAACCCAGCTCACGGCGGTCGCCGTCACCGGGTCAAGCTACCTTCATAACGCCTACATCAGCCGCAATGCCAGCACGGCTACCTCTTCGTGCAGTGACAGCACGGCCGGATCACCGTTCTGCGAATTCGACGACATTGTGCTGGCCATTTCACCCTCAACGCTGATAACCCGGATGATCAGCGCCAGCCGCCTGCCCTAGTGCTGGACAATCCCAAAACCACCGCCAAAAAACCTTCACAACCCCGATGAAACGCAACCAGGCCATTCTGATCACCGTTGCAAGCGTGAACCTCGCGCTGATGCTGGCTTTCCCGCCATATGACACGCTGTCATTGACCCGCGGCGGGACAAGTTTTGACGCCTTTTATTTCGTGCTCGACCAGCAGTACAACAAACAGATTAATTCCAACCTGCTTTATCTTGAAGTGATGTGGATACTGACAAATGCTGCGGCTGGCTGGCTTTTTTTGCGCGATGGCCGAGCCGGTCCCGCATCATTGACGGCCAGAAACGGGGTGTTGATCTTCGCGGCGGTGAATCTCGCCTTGCTGCTAATCTTTGTCCCGTTTGAGACCTATACCTCGCTGCAACGCAATACGCCGCTGAGCTTCGACGGCTACTATTTTTTGTTCGGAGACAAAGCAAAACGAAGTATTTATCTACCCCTGCTGTTTCTGGAATTATTTTTACTCGCCATCAATACCGCGATTCTGTGGCTCACGTTCAAGCTTGCCGTACCAGCCCCCGCCAGTAGCCCCAGAAACTAAGCGCGCCGGAGGTCGCCGCGCAGCAGAAAGCGGACATACCCCGGCTCATTATCGGACAACCGTAACGCGAACCCCGAGATCTCCGCATGCCGCGCCGCCTGATACAAGCCGATGCCATAACCGGAGGCTGAGGGAACCGGCCCGCGCAACAAGCCGCGCAACACCTCTGGGGCAACCATGCTACCCGTGTCGGAAACGGAAAATTCGATCGCGTCTGCACAACTGAATCTGGCGGCGATCCGCACCCCACCCTCAAGACGCAGTTTTCGCATGGCATTCTGGATCAGATTGTCCGCAACGCTGTCAAACAGTTCCTTCGGCAGCAGCACCGTGTCAACGACAGCTCCCGCCTCAAACTCGACCGGCTGCCCTTTATAGCTGCGTCTCAGGTCTGCCCACCAGACATCGGCGCGAACAAAGCGGCCACTTTCCATCTCCGGCCGGCGTAATTTATCTATGGTCGCCTGCAAGCGTTGCGAGATGGCCGGCAGTTGACGACGCATCAAGGCTTGCAATTCAGCCGGGTCGTGTTGTGCGCTGCTTTCCGCCGCAGAAGTAAGCACATTCAGCGATTGCAAAAGATTTTTCACATCGTGCGCCATCCGCGCGCCGGTTTCATGGACGGCCTGCACGTAGGTCTGTTGCTGAAGTTTCATCTCGCGCAGCTTTGCGAGATAAAACTCCCCGAGCAACTGGCCAAGCAACTGAAAATGCCATATGAGCGAAGGGCTCAGCGCATGTCGGCTATAGACCATCACATAAAACTGCTCATTCGCGAATTCCGCCGAATACTGCGTCCGATGACCAAATTCCCCCGAGTCCTCTCCGGCACGCCATTTTCCACCCGTCACCCAAGGCAGCTTCTGCAGACCGTCACAGGCCTGCCTCAAGAACTGCTCCGCGCGTGCCTCACATTGCGAGAGCTCGGCAAGGAAATACAGCCATTGCTCGAAAGGCAGTCCGATGGAGAGCAGATACCTTGAGAAAAACATGGCCAAACCGCCAAAACCGCCGCGCGGGTTCCACGCCAAAGACAAGGCCAGTAACACGCCCGCGATAATGATCAGGGTGTAAGCGAGCGACAGCAAGTAATACAGGCGCGCAACACTCATAAATGCAAACGTACCAAGTACCAGCACTACGAGCATCAAAAACAAAAGGGTTGCATAGAGAAAGTCCACTATCTGCGGTGTTTCGGCGCTGTCTTTCTCGACCGGCAACAATGCCATCGGGATAAAGAGCAGGGGAAGGCCGTAGCGCACGAAGGGCCCGATTTCCGCCGGAAGATTAATACCCATAAAACTGTTGGGCACTATCCAGACCAGCAGCATGGCCACAAAATAAAGCAGCACGACTAAATAAAACCGTCGCAGCCACGGAGCCTGGAACAGGAACACCTTGCCGCCGACAATGCCGGCAAGTACGCTCACCCATAGTCCGAGCAACCACCAATTGAGCGTGAGCATTACAAGGATAGCGATCAACAGGATGCCCAGCACCTGTCCGGTCGACATGCGCTGATCGCCGCGCATGAATGGCTGCCACATAATGAACAAGCCAAAATGGGCCAGCATCAACACCCGGCCCAGGTAGGACTCGGGGCCGATCACTGCGGCAAGATGGAAAAGCACCACCATGGCGATGAAAAATGGCCGCCAATGACGCAGCGTAACCAACTGGAAAAGCGGGAGAAAATTCGCTATTTGCATGAAATTGGGGGGAAGGGCTTGCTCCGCGAGGTCTCGCGCTTTAACCTCCTGAAGGCAGGATTTATGCCACCGTGCACCCAGTCATGATAACCAAACGCCCAAACACCTCCACCTCCAATTTCCCGCATACGGCGCTGCACTCCGCGTTTGTGATCGCGCGATACACCCTCATCGAGGCGCTGCGCAACCGTTTGCTGTGGATCGTTGCCGCGAGCATTGGCGTCAGCCTTATCGCCGCCGCCTTTTTACAGGCGGTAGCGATCACAGAAGCCAAACAAATACAGGCGGCCATCCTTGCCGCCCTGTTGCGCCTCAGCGCAGTATTCATTGTCGTTTCGTTTATAGTGACCAGCATGGTACGCGAGGCCAACGACAAGGGACTTGAACTGATCCTCGCCCTGCCACTACCACGCGCCAGTTATTTCTTCGGCAAACTCGCCGGATTCGCAGTGTCCGCCATCGTCCTGGCAGCACTCTTTGGCCTGCCGCTGACTTTGTTTGCGCCCTGGCTACAAGTGGGCGCGTGGACTGTGTCGCTTGCCTGCGAACTTCTCATCATGACTACGCTAAGCCTGTTTTGCGTCATGTCGCTCAATCAAGTGACATCAGCGCTGGCAGCGGCAGCCGGATTTTACGTGCTCTCCCGCAGCATCGGCGCGATCCAGGTAATCGCTGCAGCACCGCTGGACACTGCCGGCAGCCTTGGCAATGACGTCATACGCTTGCTGATCGACGTTTTCGCGCTGCTACTCCCCCACTTGGACCGCATCACCCGCACGGAATGGTTGCTGTATGCCGCGCCTGATGCCGCGTCCGTCGCCGCAGCCGCTCTGGACGCCGCTATCTACGGGGGACTGTTATGCGGCGCAGCGCTGTTTGACTTTTATCGCAAAAATTTTTAGCTCATGAATGAGCGCCCACTATCGCATGTCCCCAAACCTGTCGCCGCCTTGCTCGTCATCACGCTCGCGCTGCAATTGCTGTGGCAGACATCGGGGAGCGCGCCCAAGCCAGGCGCAGAAGAACTGCCGGCACCACCAACGGCCATGGTCACACGCCTGGTCAGCCTTAGCGAAGACCTGGCTGCGGCAAAGATCCTGATGCTGCAACTACAGGCCTTTGATTACCAGTCAGGCAGCCGGGTGTCTTATCAAGCGCTCGACTATGGGCGCGTACAGGACTGGCTTGCGCTAATTCTTGAGCTGGATCCCGGCGGGCAGTATCCACTGCTGGCCGCGAGCCGGCTGTATGCCGAGGTTAGCGACGAAGCCAAACAGCGCAGCATGCTGGATTTTGTTTATCGGCAGTATCTACTTGACCCAAACCGGCGCTGGCCCTGGCTGGCCCACGCCACATTTCTCGCCAAACACCGACTCAAGGACATTGCCCTGGCGCGCAGCTACGCCGCCAGCCTGCAAACCCACACCACCGCCATAGACGTCCCGCCATGGGTCACTACCATGGAAATTTTCATTCTGGAGGATCTGAATGAGCTTGAAGCCGCCCGCGTCATGATAGGCGGGCTGCTGGCTAGCGGGCGAATCACGGACCGCGGAGAATTGCACTTTTTAAACGGTCGCCTCGAAGAAATCGCGCTTCGCATGAAGACGCGCGCCAGCGCCTCAAAACCCAACTGATCTGTCATAAAGTCGACATTACTGGCGAAATATCAACAAAACCGGCCTAAAAACGTGGCAAAAATGCATAAATCAATACTTTTACGCAGGTATGTAATTTGCATAAGCTTCCAAATCACATCTTGCATGGGCAGGGAAGTATTATGAAAACGAAACAATCAGGCTTCACGCTGGTCGAGATCGCGATCGTCCTTGTCATCATCGGCCTGCTGCTAGGCGGCATCCTGAAGGGTCAGGAAATGATCACCCAAGCCAAAATCAAGAACATCGTCAACGACTTTAACGGCATCACCGCGGCCATGAACTCCTATCAAGACCGCTACCGTGCCCTGCCCGGCGATGAAAACAACGCCGCAACCGTGGCGCGCTGGGGCGCAGCCGCCTTTGGTGGTGATGGCAATGGCGTATTTTGTACCGGCACCTGCGCATCGCCAACAACAGTCAAGTACAACGTAGCCGCCGCCGCTCCCGCCGCTGCCGGTGCGGAAACCGGCCTGTTCTGGCTGCACCTGCGCCTGTCCGGCTTTGTCGCCGGCGCCACCACCGGGGTCACCGCAACGCAGCAACCTAACAACGCCTCGGGCGGGATTATCGGCGTGCAGACCACCGGCATGGGCTTCACCTCCAACATGGTGTGCACCAGCAACCTTCCCGACAAGATTGCTATCGCCGTCGACACGCAAATGGATGATGGCTCGGCAATTGCCGGCCAAGTGCGCGGCATGCTGCAGACTGCGCCCAACCCGGATGCCGCCACGGCTGCACCCACAGTTGCCTTTGCGGAAACCGGCACTAACCAATACCTGCTTTGCAAAAACCTGTAATACGCATTCAGCAAAAGAAAAAGCCCGCCAGTGCGGGCTTTTTTATTGCCGGCGTTTTTTTAGCCGGTCTGGATACGAATCTCCGCCGCAGCAACCTGTTCTGGCTTGCCTAGCACCACCACGACATCGTCAGACGCAAGGCGCATCGTTAGTGGCGGCAGCGCGATACGAACGCGTCCGTGCCGCACCGCCACCACCTGCACACCGAGGGCTTCGAGCGCAAGTTCGCCCAGCGTGAGACCGGTGGCACGGCTCGCCACAGACAAGGTGACTGAATGCAGATGCGCCTGCCCCGCCTCGTCAAGGTCATTCGCCTCGTCACCTTCGCCATGAAAAAATCCACGCAATAACTCATAACGCTTGTTGCGAATATCGCGAATGCGACGAACCACGCGTTTCAACGGAACACCCATCAAGACCAGGGCATGCGTGCCAAGCATCATGCTGGATTCAAACGTGTCGGGAACGACCTCAGCCGCGCCCGCCTTTTGCAACCGGTCCATATCGGCATCGTCGCGCGTTCGCACAATAACCGGCAACGACGGGATGATCTGTTGCGCATGGTGGATGATTTTCAACGATGCCGGCGTGTCATGAAATGAAATCACCAGGGCGCTGGCGCGCGTGAGACCGGCGGCCACCAGGGTTTCGCTACGCGCGCTGTCGCCGTACACCACCGAATCACCCGCCGCCGCCGCGTCGGCAACACGCTCCGGATCCAGGTCAAGGGCGACATAGCCTATCCCCTCCTGCTCTAAAAGGCGGGCAAGATTCTGGCCTGTGCGGCCATAGCCGCAAATCACCACGTGTTTTTCCACAGTAATGCTCAGCGCCGCAATGCGATGCAATTCGAGCGATCGCGTCATCCATTCCGACCGCGCGAACCTCAGCGCCACGGCGTTGCTGTAATGAATTAGCAGCGGCGCAATCAGCATGGACAGCAGCATCGCTGCGAGAATCGGTTGCATCCATTGCTCCGGTACCAGGGACACGCCGCTGACGGTGGACAGAATGACGAATCCAAACTCTCCGGCCTGCGCGAGTCCCAACCCGGTGCGCAGCGCAGTCCCGGGAGAACCACCCAGCCCCCTGGACAAGGCTGCGATGAGCAAAAACTTGAACAGCAACGGCCCGACGAGCAGCCCCAGCACAAGCCAAAAATGGTCCGCGACCACACGCAGGTCGAGCAACATGCCTATGGTGACGAAAAACAAGCCCAGCAGAACATCCCTGAACGGCTTGATGTCATCCTCGACCTGGTGCCTGTATTCGGTCTCCGAGATAAGCATTCCCGCAAGAAAGGCACCCAGCGCGAGCGACAAACCAGCCAGATTGGTCAGCCACGCAAGCCCCAAGGTGATCAGCAGGACATTGAGCATGAACAACTCACGCGAGCGGCGCAAGGCGATGGTGTGAAACCAGGCGCGCATGACGCGTTGCCCAAAAAACAACAGCACGCCGAGCACGACTGCTGCCTTCAGCGCCGCCCAAAGCAGATGTTGCGCGAGTTCCTCGGGGGGCTGTGACAACGCCGGGAGAATTATCAGCAGCGGGACAACGGCAAGATCCTGGAACAACAGGATCCCGACAATCTCGCGGCCATGCGCAGACTCCATTTCCATGCGCTCCGCGACCAGCTTGATCACTATCGCCGTAGAGGACATTGCCAGCGCACCGCCGAGCACGATGCCCGTTTTCCACCCGGCGCCAATGAGCATGAAAATCGCAACGGCAGCCAACACCGTCAAAACAACCTGGGCACCACCCAGCCCAAAGACGATTCGCCGCATCGCCATAAGCCGCTGCAAGCTGAACTCAAGACCGATGGAGAACATCAGGAAAACCACCCCAAACTCGGCCAGATGGCTGGTTCCCTCGCTCTCGGGTATCCAACCCAAGGCGTGAGGTCCGATGACAATGCCGACAAGAAGGTAGCCGAGCATCGGCGGCAGGTGCAGCTTGCGTGCGAGCGCCACCACGCCCACGACGCTCGCCAACAGCACAAGAACAAGCTCCAGCGTGGTATTCATCGGGGTGGCCTTGAACAGTCGAATGTTATACTTTAAGCCGATAATATCAGTATCTTCCATGAGCCAATCCAATCCAACACCGCTCGATTCGTCCGGCCCCCTTGCCCTCGCGCGGCAGGTGCTCGCGATAGAAGCGGAGGCGGTGCGCGCGCTGATCGAGCGCATCGACGGCCGTTTTCTCGACGCCGTAAATCTGGTACTCGCCTCCCAGGGGCGGGTTGTGGTGAGCGGTATCGGAAAATCAGGGCATATCGCCCGCAAAATTGCCTCAACCATGGCGAGCACGGGAACACCCGCCTATTTTGTCCATCCCGCCGAGGCAAGCCACGGCGACCTCGGCATGATCACGCGCGATGATGTGCTGATCGCACTTTCCAACTCCGGCGAAAGCGCCGAACTGCTGGCCATCATTCCGATGATCAAGCGCGAAGGCGCAAAGCTTATCGCCATCACCGGGAATGCCGGCTCCACCCTGGCGCAGCAGGCGGACGTGCACCTGGATGCCGGGGTCGAAAAGGAAGCGTGCCCCCTCAATCTTGCCCCGACGGCAAGCACAACCGCCGCCCTCGCCCTGGGCGATGCGCTCGCCGTGGCTCTGCTCGATGCGCGCGGGTTTGGGGCCGATGATTTCGCGCGATCCCATCCGGGCGGAAACCTCGGGCGCCGGCTGCTAACCCATGTCAGCGATGTCATGCGCACCGGCGACGCCGTACCCTCGGTTGGACACACAGCGACTTTCGCCGAGGCGCTGATCGAGATGTCAAAAAAAAGCATGGGCATGACCGCGGTCGTGAACGCGTCCGGGGCGGTACTGGGGATATTTACCGACGGCGATTTGCGTCGCGCCCTCGACCGGCCCCTGGATGTCCGCGCCACGCCCATCGCCCAGATGATGACCGGGGCGCCCCGTACCATCACAGCAAACAAGCTGGCGGCCGAGGCGGTGCAGATAATGGAGAGCGGCAAGCTTAACCAACTGCTCGTTGTCAACGCCTCCGGCACGCTGGTCGGCGCCCTGAATATGCACGACCTGTTCCGCGCCAAAGTGATTTAATGCGATCCGCCCTCGATCGCGCGCGCAACATCGCCCTGATGGCGTTTGATGTCGACGGCATCCTCACCGATGGAACGCTGTTCGTGGGCGCCGGCGGCGAAGAATTCAAGGCGTTCAACTCGCTCGATGGCCACGGCATGAAAATGCTGCGTGAGAACGGTGTCGCTATCGCCATCATCACCGGACGCAATTCCGCCAGCGTCGCGATGCGCGCCCGCGAACTCGGCGTGACGCACCTTTACCAGGGGGTACAGGACAAACTCGCAGCTTGCGGCGATCTTCTCGAAAAAACCGGCCTGCGACAGGATCAGATCGGCTACATGGGCGATGACCTGCCAGACCTCGCCCTGTTGTCGCGCTGCGGTTTTGCCGCAACGGTGCCACAGGCGACCGATGCGGTCAAACAGGTGTCTCACTACATTTCCACCCGTGACGGGGGTCATGGGGCAGCACGGGAAGTATGCGAGTTCATTCTGCGCGCGCAAGAAAAGCTGGACGCCGCCACAGCAGCATACCGCACATGAAAAGAAGCCCGGTCGCCGGCATACTGCCACTAGCATTGATGCTGCTGCTTGCAGCAATCACTTTCTGGCTCGAACAGGCGGTCCAGGCGCCGATATCAACAGGTGCCGCCGCACAGCGCCACGATCCCGACCTGATCATCGAAAACTTCACCTCGGTGAAACATGGCGCGAACGGCGCTCCCGGCTACTCGCTCAGCGCCAAAAAAATGGTACATTACCCTGACAATGAAACGTCGCACCTTGAGCAGCCACGCATAGCCAGTTTTTCGCCCGATGCCCCGCCGACCCGCATCACCGCCCGCGAGGCGGAGTTGTCACCGAACGGAAATGAAGCGGTTTTCTATGGCGATGTCGTGGTTTTACGTGAGGCCGGCGAAGAGCAGCCTGAACTGCGTGTGACCACCGAGCGCCTTCGTATCGACCAAAACTCGGACACGGCACACACCGATGACCCGGTGGTCATCGTACAGGGAAATTCGATTCTCAAGGGAGTGGGCATGGACGCCGACAGAAAAGCGCGGACATTCATTCTACGATCGCAGGCAAGGGGAAGCTTTGTACGCCAAAACTGAACTCGCACTAACCGCCCGTATCCTCTGCGCCGCATTCACGCTCTTGCACGCGGGTGTGGTGTTGTCGGAAAAAGCCGATCGCGACAAGCCCGTCAACGTCGAAGCGGACAAACTCACAGTAGACGACAACCGCCAGGTCTCGATCTTCGAGGGCCGGGTCGTGGTCACCCAGGGCACGATGCAGATACGCGGCGACAAGGTCGTGGTGCGCCAGGACGGCGACGGCTTCCAGTTCGGCACCGCCACCGGCAACCTCGCCACCTTCCGTCAAAAGCGTGAGGGCGTGGACGAGTGGATCTATGGCGAAGCCGACCGCATTGAATATGACGGCAAAAAGGAATTCGTCGAATTTTTCATGCGCGCCAAGTTAAACCGGGATCTCGATGAAACCCGCGGCAATTACATTGCCTATGATGCCAAAACCGAATTTTTCCGCGTGCAGTCTGGCAAAGACGCGCCCGTCGTGTCCGGCGGACAGCCAAACGCGCGCGTGCGCGCCATCATCCAGCCCAAATCCAAGGATAAACCCGCTTCTTCCGCCACAACGCCACCACCAGAACCGGTCAAGCTGAAACCAGCACCCGGGATCGCCAACCCGCGGACCGAGTAATCGCATTTTTCCGCGCCGTCTTCCCCCGCCATGAGCACGCTACGGGCACTCAGCCTGAAAAAGCGCTATAAGTCGCGCACGGTAGTGCAAGATGTCTCGCTCGATGTTTCAAGCGGCGAAGTCGTCGGACTGCTCGGCCCCAACGGCGCCGGAAAAACCACGTGCTTTTATATGATTGTTGGGCTCGTGGCGGTGGACGGCGGGCGCATCGAACTCGACGACACCAACATCAGCCGAATGCCCATACACCGCCGCGCAAAAATGGGGCTGTCGTATCTTCCCCAGGAAGCCTCGGTATTCCGCAAACTCTCGGTGCAGGACAACATTCAGGCCGTGCTGGAACTGCAGGGCGTGACTGGCGCGGAAGGTGAAAAGCGCCTGACGGAACTGCTTGATGACCTGCACATCGCTCATTTGCGCAGCGCCATGGCTATGTCATTGTCCGGCGGTGAACGGCGCAGGGTGGAAATCGCCCGCGCACTCGCAATGCGACCGGCGTTCGTACTGCTGGACGAACCCTTCGCCGGGGTAGACCCGATCGCCGTCATCGACATCCAGAAAATCATCGTTTTTCTGAAAGAGCGTGGCATCGGCATCCTGATCACCGACCACAATGTGCGCGAGACGCTGGGAATCTGCGACCGCGCCTATATCATCAATGAAGGCACCGTTCTCGCTTCTGGCAACCCGGATGAAATTGTCTATAATGAAACCGTAAGGCGCGTTTATCTGGGCGAGAATTTCCGCCTTTAGCCGTTCCGCAGAACCACCCCCGAATATGAAGCAAACCCTGCAACTCAAACTGTCTCAGCACCTGACGCTGACGCCGCAGTTGCAGCAATCCATTCGCCTGTTGCAACTCTCAACGCTTGAGTTGAACCAGGAACTGGAAAAATTTCTCGCTGACAACCCGCTGCTCGAGCGCGAGGAAATGCCGGTCGACACGCCCTTCCAGGCACCGTCCCTGATTTCGAGTACGCCAAGCGCCTCTGACAGCCCCGCGGCAGAGCCCCCCGCGGGCGAATCCAGCGCAAGCGACACCCCCGGGAACGACCAGGACTGGTTCACGGATGCGCCCTCCCACTCTTCATCCGGAAGCCGTGAAGATTCAGAGGACGGCGATTACCCGCAACAGGCGGCGGAAGCCCCGTCACTGCGCGAGCATATGCTCGAACAACTGCTGCTGCTCAACCTGTCCAGGCGCGATCGCAGCCTGGTCGCCCTGCTTATCGAGGATCTTGACGATGACGGCTACCTGACCCAGTCTCTGGAAGAAATCGCCGAAATGGTCCCGCAAGACATGGAGGTGGATCCGGACGAACTGCAGATTGCGCTGCATCACCTGCAACAGCTCGAACCGGCCGGCATCGGCGCGCGCACGCCCTCCGAATGCCTTGGCTTGCAACTGCGTATCATGCCGCCCAAAACGCCCGGACTCGATCTGGCGCAAGCCATCGTGAAGGACCACCTGGCGGCGCTCGCGGGTCGCGACTTCGCCAGGTTGAAACGCTCGCTCGGGTGCGACGACGACGCGTTGCGCGAAGCGCAACTGCTCATACAAAGCCTCAACCCGCACCCTGGCGCGCGCTTCTCGACACAAACCACGCGATACATCGTGCCCGATGTGGTGGTGAAAAAAATAAAAAATGTCTGGGTCGCCCGGCTAAACCGCGACGCCATGCCCAAGCTGCGCATCCATCGCATGTACGCCGATATACTGCAAAACAACCGCTCCGTCGCAAGCGGCCAGCTGTCGCACCAGCTGCAGGAGGCCCGCTGGCTCATCAAAAACGTTCAGCAGCGCTTTGACACCATCCTGCGCGTATCCCAGTGCATCATCGACCGCCAACGGCATTTTTTCGAACATGGCGAGGTGGCTATGCGCCCGCTGGTGCTGCGTGAAATAGCCGACACGCTGGGCTTGCACGAGTCAACCGTCTCTAGGGTCACCACACAGAAGTTCATGTTCACGCCGCGCGGCATATTCGAGTTGAAGTATTTTTTCGGCAGTCACGTTGCCACCGAAGCGGGGGGGTCCTGCTCGGCCACGGCCATCCGCGCCCTGATCAAACAACTGGTCGCCGCCGAAGACCAGAAAAAACCCCTCTCCGACAGCAAAATCTCGCAAATTCTCGGCCAGCAGGGTATCGTAGTTGCAAGACGAACCATTGCAAAATATCGTGAGTCACTGCATATCCCCCCGGTCAATCTTCGCAAGGCCCTTTAGTCTTTACAAGGAGATGCAACATGAATCTGACGGTCAGCGGGCACCATGTGGCAATTACCCAGGCAATGCGCGAGTACGTTATCTCAAAGATGGATCGCGTCATCCGGCACTTTGACAATGTGATCGACGTCAACGTTATCCTGTCCGTCGAAAAGTTGCTGCAAAAAGCGGAGGTCAGCGTGCACGTTCGCGGCAAGGACATCCATGTCGAATGTATCGATGAAAACATGTACGCATCCATCGACGGGCTCGTCGATAAGCTTGACCGCCAGATCCTCAAATACAAGGACAAAGCCTACGGGCATCCTCACGATACGCTCAAGCGCCACAACGTGGCTGAGGAGTAAGCCGTCAGCTCGCCTGGCGTGATTGCAGCGCCAATACAGGGCCTATTCAGACAGCGGCATTGCCCTGTATCGAATTGGGGTAGAATGGCGCGCTCGCTTCCTCAGGCGACCCGGCGAAGACTGTTTTTTGTATGCCGATTCAGGCACTTATGAACCTCATTTCCAAACTACTCCCCGCCTCAAACATCATCCTCGACCTCGAAGTAAGCAGTAAGAAACGCCTTTTCGAACAGGCGGGTCTATTGTTTGAGAACAACCAGGGCGTGGCTAGAAGTCTGGTGTTCGACAGCCTGTTCGCACGCGAGCGACTCGGTTCCACAGGACTTGGTCAGGGTGTCGCCATTCCGCACGGCCGCATCAATGGGCTCAAAGAAGCGGTCGGCGCCTTTGTGCGCTTAAAGACCCCGGTCGCCTTTGACGCTCCGGACGGCCAGCCGGTGGGATTGCTGTTCGTGCTGCTGGTGCCAGAGCAGGCCAACGAAACCCATCTGCAAATTCTCTCCGAACTTGCCCAGATGTTCAGCGACCGTGATTTCCGCCAGAAGCTGGCGAATGAACCGGACGCGCAATCGCTGCACCAGACTTTCGCCTCATGGCAACCCAATGTCCCGGACCAGCGTCGCGCAACTGCATGATGACAACGCCGCCAAGCTCCAGCTGAGCTGGGTGTGCGGCCGCGAAGGTGCGGTCGCAGAACTGCAGCGCGACAGCGATGCAGCCGCCCTGATCGGGCATCTCAACCTCATCCACCCCAACCGCATCCAGGTGATCGGCAGCCTGGCGGCGGCGCACCTCGATTCCGCTGGCACCGCCGCGCTAGAGCGCATGGTGGCGGATATTTTCGCGCGCAATCCGGCCGCTCTGATTCTCGCCGATGGCGCCGCCATCATCCGCCCGCTTCTTGCCGCATCGGAGCAACGCGGTATCGCCGTGCTCGCCACACCACAACCGGCCGCCCACGTCATAGAAACGCTGCGCCGCTACCTCTCCAAGGCGCTCGCCGATACGGAAACGCGGCATGGCGTATTCATGGACGTGCTCGGACTGGGCGTGCTCATCACAGGTAATTCGGGCATCGGCAAAAGCGAGCTCGGCCTCGAACTGATAAGCCGGGGCCACGGCCTTGTCGCTGACGACGTGGTGGAAATCTACAAAATCGCCGCCCAGACGCTGGAAGGGCGATGCCCCGCGCTGCTGAAAGATTTCCTTGAGGTGCGGGGCTTGGGCATGCTCAATATCCGCACCATATTTGGCGAAACCGCGGTGCGCCCGAAAATGAAAATGAAACTCATCGTGCACCTTGACCGCGCCAGCCAGCCGGGTCTGGCCGAAATAGAGCGCCTCCCCCTGCACGAGTTGTCGGAAGATATCCTGGGCGTCACCGTGCGCAAAGTCGTCATACCCGTTGTCGCCGGTCGCAACCTCGCCGTGCTACTGGAGGCCGCAGTGCGCAACTACGTACTGCAGCTACGCGGCATGGACAGCACAGCCGAGTTCGTCGCCCGGCAGCAACAGGCCATGAACGGGGACGTCAACTAAGGCGATGGTGCCGGCGTTATTGAGCGTGTATCACCCCTCAATTTCGACTGGAGATGAGCTGATGAATACCAAAATCGCCGTATTGCTGATGGCAGGATTGTTCTGCGCCTCCGCCGCCCACGCACAGGACAAAAAGGCCGCTGAAAAAACAGCCGCCCCCACAGCCGAGAAAAAAATCTCGCCCCAGCAGGAGAAAATGAGTTCCTGCAACAAAGACGCCAGAGAGAAAAAGCTGGCCGGCCTGGAACGCGAGAAATTCATGAAAGGCTGTCTGGGGGCAAAACCTGCGGCCTCGCCCGCAGAAGAAACGAAAAAAACACCGCAGCAGCAAAAAATGGCCAATTGCAACAAAGACGCCAAGGAAAAAAATCTCAGCGGCCCGGACCGCAAAGCGTTCATGAGCACCTGCCTCAAAGGCTGAGACGCGGGCCGTTCCGGGGGCGTGCTCCAGGCGCGCCCCCGCCGCACGCGGCCATAGGCTTGAACCCATGGTGTTGCAGCTAAGGTGAATGACGCTTAGGCGCGCACCGGACACAAGGTATTTGCGCCGCGGCCCTTGTTTCG
Source organism: Bordetella parapertussis (assembly GCA_945892985.1). GTDB lineage: Bacteria > Pseudomonadota > Gammaproteobacteria > Burkholderiales > SG8-39 > CAITSH01. Next base: position 25,417 of record CAMDDU010000002.1, on the reverse strand, counting down.
GCTAATCTGCAGTGATGCAACTCGTACTCATCAGCGGCTTGTCCGGTTCGGGCAAAAGCATCGCCATCAAGGCGCTCGAAGACGGCGGCTACTATTGCGTCGACAACCTGCCGATCCTGCTACTCACCGAAACAACCGATTTCCTGCGCAAAGCCGGCTACGAAAAAATCGCCATCAGTGTCGATGCGCGCAGCGGAAAAGCGCTTGAGTTCCTGCCACGCGCCCTGGACACGCTCAGGCAGTCGGGCATGGATCTGCGCATCCTGTTCCTCGACGCAAAGAACGACACGCTGGTAAGGCGCTTCACCGAAACACGCAGACGCCATCCTCTTGCGCAGGGCGACGTGACCATCGAAGAATGCATCGCCCACGAACGCGAACTGCTTGCACCGGTGGGTGAATTGGGGCACCGCATCGACACCAGCGATGCACAGCCCAACGCCCTGCGCGGATGGATCAAGGATCTCCTTGACGTCGACACCTCGCGCATGGCGGTGCTGTTCCAGTCGTTCGGCTACAAGCAGGGCATACCGCTTGACTCGGATCTGGTGTTCGACGTGCGCTTCTTGCCCAACCCTTTTTATGATCCCAGGCTGCGTCCACTGACGGGCAACGACGCGCAAGTCGTAGCATTCATGCAATCCAACCCGGATGTGGCAAAACTGCTAGGCGAAATAAGCACCTTTGTCGACAACTGGTTGCCCCACTACCTGCGCGACAACCGCTCCTACCTGACCATCGCCATCGGCTGCACCGGCGGGCAGCACCGCTCTGTTTATCTCACCGAAAAGCTTGCGGCGTGCTTTCGTGGCCGCGTGCCGGTGCTGGTCCGCCATCGCCAATTGTCGCAGGGCTGATGCGCTCATGAGCACGCCCAGCGCGCCCCGCGCCGGCCACCACCATAGATCGTCAAGGCCGTGAGCACCCTCTCCGGACTGCCGATCTTTCCGCTCAATACGGTGCTTTTCCCCGATGGCTTGCTGCCGCTTCGCGTGTTTGAAACACGCTACATGGACATGACGCGCGAGCGCATGAAAAGCAGCCTGCCCTTCGGCGTCTGCCTGATCAAGGATGGCAACGAGGTGGGCACACCGGCGGTGCCCGAGCCAACCGGCTGCCTTGCCCGCATCATCGACTGGGACATGCAGCAGCTTGGTGTGCTGCATCTTCGCACCCGCGGCGAACAGCGTTTTCGTATCACCGGGCAGAGCGTCAATGCGCAGGGTCTTATCAGCGCCGAAGTCGAATTGATTGCCGAAGATGCCGACATTGCGATACCGCCGGCATTTGCCTCGTGCGCCCAGTTGTTGCAAATGATCATGATGGATCAGGACGCCGAAGTGTTTGCACAGCCTCACCGCTTCGACAGCGCGGTCTGGGTCGGCAACCGACTGTCCGAAGTCGTCCCGATACCGCCAGCGGCCAGGCAAAAGCTGCTTGAACTCACAGACTGCGGAACGCGGCTGGAGATTCTGCACAAATTTCTAGCCCAGCGCGGCCTGCCGGGATTCGCCGCCTAGACGCCCCAGGGCAGACGAAGCGGCCACACCTGCACGCCGGCTATTTCGCGTCGCGCATGCGCAAAAGAATTTTCTTTACCGGAACAGGAATAGCCGCATCCAGCGCCTGCGCCAGCGGCAGCCAGACGTAGCCCTGTTCGCGCAGCACGGGCATTTGCCCTTCTACCCTGCAGCGCCAGGGTTCGATCGCCAGACGAAAATGCGTAAACCCGTGGGCAAGGGGCGCCAGCGGCTCTGCTGCGGCAATCCTGCAGCCCAGCCTGTCCTGGCAATGTAAAACGATATCAGCACCTGCCGCCAATTCGGGGAAACTCCAAAGCCCGCCCCAGATGCCCGGCGAAGGCCGCTTCTCAAGCAGCACCGCACCCTCCGACTGCAGCACCAGCATCAAAGTATGGCGCTGCGGCATGGCCTTTGCCGGCTTGGGTTCCGGATAATCGGCGATCTTGCCCTGCGCCAAGGCCTGGCAGGTCGCGCTCAGCGGGCAGCGCCCGCATTGCGGATCACGGCGCGTGCAAAGTGTCGCCCCCAGATCCATCACCCCTTGCGTGTAAGCCTCGATGTCATGCGCCGGCAAAACCGATTCGGCGATCGTCCATAGCCGCTGCTCGACCGCTTTCTGCCCCGGGAAACCTGCAACGGCGAAATGCCGCGCCAGCACGCGCTTCACATTTCCATCCAGAATGGCCTCGCACGATCCGAACGCAAACGCTGCAATGGCCGCCGCAGTCGAGCGCCCGATGCCCGGCAGGCTTTGAATCTCGGCACGGTCGCGCGGGAAAGCACCCAGTCGCACGATCTCCTGCGCCGCCTTGTGCAGGTTGCGGGCGCGCGAATAATAGCCAAGCCCGCTCCATAACTGCATCACCTGCTCCTCGCTGGCATCGGCAAGTGAAGCGTAGTCGGGAAAGCGCGCCAGAAACCGCGCGTAATAGGGTATGACCGCCGTGACCTGCGTCTGCTGCAACATGATTTCAGACAGCCAGACACGATACGGATCGGTGGTGCGTTGCCAGGGCAGGTCATGGCGGCCATGCTGCTTTTGCCAGCGCACCAGACGCAGCGCGAACGCCTCTGTGGCTTCCGGTACCACTTCGGCGGCAGACATGGGCGCCGGTCGCGCCCCGCGTGCTCCACTCACCTTTTAAACAAGCCCTTCAGTTTGTCACCGAGTTGCTCCTGTACCTTTTGCTGCACCTGCTGCTTGGCCGATTCGCTCACCATAGCGGCGTAATCGATGCTGTACTTGAGCGAATCAAACGGGCCGGTCAGGCGCACCGGCACGGTAAGCCCTTTAATGCTGTCGAGTTCCTTTCCACCCTGCCCACCGGCACTGTTGACGATCGCAGCCTTGGCAAGGTAATCCATCGTGTCGGCGCCAAGATTGATATCACCGGCCCCGCTCAAGCGCAGGAAGGGCGACTTGGCCGACAAATCCTCGTTATGCGCCACGCCGTTGCGAATGACAAAGCTCGCGCTCATCTCGGAGAAGTCCGTCTTGTCGGTCTTGTTCGCCGCCTGCTCGGTCGCGCCCTTGGCGCCCAGCGCCGCTTTGGCCTTGCGGAAGCTCTCCGCCAGATTGATGCCCTTCAGCGCACCGTCCTTGAGGTTGAGGCTGGCCGTGCCGTTGAGCGCTTTTTTCAAGGCCGCCACCGTCGCGCCCGATGTCTGCACGTCCATCTGCACATTGCCCCTGCCTTCGAGAAAATCTTTTCCGGCGGCATCGCGCATCAGCGGCCCGATCGAAACACCGGCTAGCTGCTGCTTCACGCTGAACAGGGTGCCATTGGCGTTCGCACTGGCGCTGCCAAGCAGGGTGCCCTGGTAAAGGCTGGCCGAAATAGGATTGAGATCGAGCTTGCCGCCAGCGGCATGCACACCAATCTGCAATTTTTCGACCTTGACCCCGTGCGCCACCAGCAAACCAACACGCAGGCCGCCGTTCAGGTTAAGCCCTTTCAACGCCGATAAATCTATGGGTTTTTCTACCTGCTTTTCCGCCCCGGCCGGGACTGTTGCGGCTGGCGACTTGGCTTGTTGGGGGGGCAGGTATTTGTCGAGGTTCAAGCTGTCTATGCCGATATCAAAGCCGATGCTCGGCGTCGAAAAACCGGCGATATTGAACTTGGACTGGATGGTGCTGTCATCGAGCCGCGTCACCAGATCGGCGGCCAATGCCTGCTTGCCCCAGTCAAGGCGCGCCGACCCGCTATGGGTCAGACTCATGCTTTTTTGCCCCGCCACGGGCGAGGGCAGGCTCAGATCCAAAACAATTTTCGTCAGCTGCACACTCTGCGCATCAAGGTCGACACTCACCGGCGTGCCTAGCTTGCCTTGCATGCGTTGCTCGCCCTGCTTGAGCGCGAAATCCACATCCAGTTTCGTGCTGAGCTTCTTGCCCCTGGCATCAAGCGCGGCGAGGGTAAATTTCGCATCCACAGTCTGGCCCGTCTTCACCAGCTTCACCTGGCCGCTGACCGCCCGACTGCTGGCCTCATCGGGCGATACCAGCAGCTTGGGCGCCGAAAGCTTCACATCCATGCCATCGCGGGTGCTGGCGACCAGATCAAAGTCCGCAAGGCTCACGCGAGTTTTCGCCGGATCAAACTCCACATCGCCCTTCACCGTGACGTTGAGTCCGGCTGCTCCGGGTGCGTCACCGCTGATTTTCAGATCCAGTCCGGACAAGGCCATCGCCTTGGTAACAAAGTCAACGCGATAAGCTGCCGCGAGTTTGACCTGAACATTAAGCTTGGGCTTGACGCCCTGCACCTCTGCCGAAAATTCCAGCTTGCCCGGCACGCCGCTGGCGATGCGCGTCGTCGACAACTGCATGCCCGAGAGCCGGATCTGCGTGCCGGCCGCATCGTCCCGCCAGCCGATGTTGGCGTTCTGCAGGCTGACACCTTCGACATCGATCTTGAACGGTTTGTCGCCCTTCGTCGCAGGCTTGTCGCGGGCTTTGGTATCGCCCCCGGTCAGATCATCGAAGTTGCTATGCCCGTCCTTGAACCGTTCCAGATCAAGCTTGAGCCCGGATAGGTGCACGCGGCCAACCTCAAGCTCACGTGACAGCAGCGGCATCAGCTTGAGCGACACCTTCGCCTCGTCGGCATGCGCAAACACCTTGACGCCGCCCGGCTCCGACAAGCTTAGCTTGCCGACGGCCACGCCTATACGCGGGAAAAAAGTCAGGCTGATGTCCCCGTCCAGGGCCAGCGTACGGCCGGTCTTTTCCTTTACCAGCTTGATGATCTCGGGCTTGTGTTTGTTGGGATCAAAGCTTGCCGCAACAAACGCCACCAGTGCCCCGGCCAGCACCGCCAGACCGGCAAGGGCAAAGAGTACATATTTTACTAATTTCATCCCACCCCCTTATTCGTTGGCAACGCCAAAGGGCACATGCCCCGCGGCCACATGCTGGCGCGCCGACTCCACATGGCCGCGCTGATCATCGAAAAATATATCGGCACCAAAGGCCTTGAGGAACGGGCCCTTGTCGAGCCCGCCCAGAAACAAAGCCTCATCGATACGGATATCCCAGGCCCGCAGGGTACGGATCACCCGTTCGTGCGCCGGCGCGCTGCGCGCGGTGACCAGCGCGGTGCGGATCGGCGAGCGGTCCAGCGGATACTCCGACTGGATGCGGTGCAGCGCCGCCAGAAAATTCTTGAACGGCCCGCCGCTGAGCGGATCATGCGCGGCGCTGACTTCGCTGGCGGTAAAAGCGTCTAGGCCTTTTTTCTTGTACACCCGCTCCGCCTCGTCCGAGAACAGCACCGCATCACCGTCAAAGGCAATGCGCAATTCACCCACCTGCGACTGCGTACTGCTCGCCTGCGCCGGGAAAATGGTCGCCGCCGCATGGCCTGCGTCCAGCGCCTTGCGCACGTCATCCGGGTTGGCGGAAAGAAACAGGCTGGCGTCAAAGGCCGGCACATACGGATGTGTGCTTTCGCCGCCGGTGAAGGCGGCGCGCACGATATCAAGCTTGTAATGCTCGATGGAATTCATGATGCGCATGCCGGTATCGGCGGTGTTGCGCGACAGCAGGATGACCTCGACCCGCGGCCGCGCCGGGCCCAATGCATTGAGCGCCAGCAGTTTTTTCACCAATCCGAAGGCGATGCCCTGGCCGAGGATTTCGTCCTCGTGCACACGCTGATAGCGGTAATAGGCTTCCACACCCTGCTGCTCGAACACGCGATTGCTCTCCTCGAGGTCGAACAACGCCCGCGAGGAAATGGCAACAACGAGCTTTCCGTCAAAACTAGCTGGCATGACAGTATGGCCGGTGGAGCGGGTGAAGGGAATCGAACCCTCGTATGCAGCTTGGGAAGCTGCCGTTCTGCCATTGAACTACACCCGCGATAGGGTGGATTTTACCGCGATTTGCGCGTCCCGAAGACCTTCGTCGTATCCGGGGCAGGCGCGCGATGCACGCGCCACAACCTCACCCAATCTTGAGCTTGGCCGATTGCACCGCGCGCCGCTAGCGTGCGTAATCGGCCTTGTTGATTTCGCCGTAACGCTCAGGCGTGGTGGCCACCACCACCGGCTTCCCCAATTCTTCCGCCAGCTTGGAAACGATGGTGCGTATCAGGATATCCGGGCTGCCCCCTGGCGAGTTGGTACCAACCACGCACACCGGCCGCAGGGGGAACGTCTCTGCCCCGGGCGCGGCGCCGGCCTGGGCGCTTGCCACCGCAGGGACGAGCACCATGCACAGCGCACAGGCCGCGGCAATGCCCTACCAGCGGATTAGCGCCCTGCCCGGCTCCAACCATCGCATGCGAAAGGCGTTCATATCGTCGCGCATGCTAATCAACCTGTCCGCCATCCGCCATCCGCCATCACTGACTGCGCCGATCCACCCGGAAACACCGCAATATTTGCTATCCTCGGCCCCCGCCTTCGCCCGCCGCCCCGCCCAAACACCCAAAGCACGACACCGGAAGGAAATACCATGGCCATCGGTTTTCGCATTCTCCCCTCGCCCAAACGCGCCGATCCAAGGCTGCTGCAACGACTGGGCCTGCTGCCTGTTTCCAATGTCAGCGACAACATGGCGCGCGTACACGGCGCCGCGCTGCAACCAATGCACCAGTCGGGGAAAATGATAGGCACCGCATTCACGGTAAAAACGCGCCCGGGCGACAACCTCATGGTGCACAAGGCCATCGACATGGCAGCCCCCGGTGACGTCATCGTCGTGGACGCCGGTGGCGCGCTCGACACGGCCATCATCGGCGAGCTCATGTCAGGCTGGGCGCAAAAGCGCGGCCTCGCCGGCTTTATCATCGACGGCGCCATCCGCGATGCGGAAATCCTCGCCGACAACGACTTCCCGGTCTACGCGGCCGGCGTAACCCACCGCGGCCCCTACAAAGACGGCCCCGGCGAAATCAACGTGGTCGTGTCCGTCGGCGGCATGGTGGTGCGGCCCGGCGACCTGATCACCGGCGACCACGACGGCGTGCTGGCGATCGCGCAAGAGAACGCTGAGTCCATCATCACAGCCGCCGAGGCGCAGCACAAGGCGGAACAAGCGGCCATGCGCGACATCGCCGCCGGAACCTACGACCGCAAATGGGTTGACGAGGTGCTCAAGGCGCGCGGCTGCGACACCTCCGGCGCGAAATAAAGCGCGCGCCGCTGGCGGGCAGCGCCGCGCTTGGGGCCCCCTGGGTGAGCCCCTGAGACTGGCGCCTCAGGGCGCCATTTTTGCGCCGGAAATGGCGACGATGCTCTCGTAGTGCTTGATCTCGGCCAACGCAAAGGCGGCAAAGTCCTCGGCGCTGCGGCTGCCGATTTCGGCGCCAAAATCGATCAGTTGCTTACGCAACCCAGGCGACTGCAAGGCCGCATTGGTTTCCTTGTTCAATCGCTCGACAATCGCCCTGGGCGTTCCGGCCGGCGCCATGATGCCGTACCAGGCCAAAGCCAGCATGCCACGCACGCCGCGTTCCTCAAAGGTCGGCACCTTGGGCAAGACCGCCAGCCGCACCCGCCCGGCGCATGCGGTGCGGCTATAATTGAGCCCGTTGGAAGCAACAGCGGCCCGCAGTGGCCGTTGGCCCATTTATGCGGAGGCTTTACCGTGCTGGAAGTGACCATTAACGGCGACAACAGGCGGTTCGGGCGCGCCCTCGCCGTGACCGAGCTGCTCGACGAACTCGCCCTCGCCGGCAAACGCGTCGCCATTGAGCGCAACGGCGAGATCGTGCCGCGCAGCCGCTACGCCGACACGCGTCTCGCCAACGGCGATCACCTTGAAATCGTCGTCGCGGTCGGGGGAGGCTGATGCATACCTTCAGCATGGCCGGAAAAACCTACCGCTCACGCCTGTTGATCGGCACCGGCAAGTACAAGGATTTCGATGAGACGCGGCGCGCCGTGGAAGCGAGCGGCGCGGACATCGTCACCGTCGCCATCCGCCGCACCAACATCGGCCAGAACGCCGGCGAGCCCTCGCTCCTGGATGCGCTGCCGCCCTCCAGATACACCTACCTGCCCAATACCGCCGGCTGTTACAACGCCGAGGATGCGGTGCGCACGCTGCGCCTGGCGCGCGAACTGCTCGACGGCCACGACCTGGTCAAGCTCGAGGTGCTGGGCGATCCGCACACCCTCTACCCCAATGTCATCGAGACCATCGCCGCCGCCAAAACACTGGTCGCCGAAGGTTTCAAGGTGATGGTCTACACCAGCGACGATCCGATTATCGCCAGGCAACTCGAGGACATCGGCTGCGTCGCCATCATGCCCCTCGCCTCACTCATTGGCTCGGGCATGGGTATTCTCAACCCGTGGAACCTGCAGCTGATCATCGACGCGGCCAAGGTGCCGGTGGTGGTGGACGCCGGCGTCGGCACCGCCTCGGATGCGGCCATTGCGATGGAACTCGGTTGCGATGCCGTGCTGATGAACACCGCGGTGGCCAAGGCACAAGACCCGGTGCTAATGGCCGGGGCGATGAAAAAAGCCGTTGAGGCAGGACGCGAAGCCTTTCTCGCCGGACGCATGCCAAGAAAGCTCTATTCGGCCGTGCCCAGCTCCCCGGTCGGCGGCATGATCGCAGCCGGCGCACCCAAAACCGCATAAGGCCCGATGACTGAAGAGCGGCGCAGCATCCGCAGCTTCGTGCTGCGTCAGGGACGGCTGTCCAATGCGCAGCAGCGCGCGCACGAAACACTGCTGCCGGTGTTCGGCATTCCGTATGCGTCGCAGCCGCTCGATCTGGGCGCGGCGTTTGGACGCATCGCCCCGAACCTTCTCGAAATCGGCTTTGGCATGGGCGAGACCACCGCGGCCATAGCGCAGGCCCACCCGCAGAACGATTATCTGGGCATCGAGGTGCACACCCCCGGCGTCGGCAGCCTGCTCAAGCAGATCGGCGAGCTGGGCCTCTCCAATGTGCGCATCATCCAGTACGACGCCGTGCAAGTACTGGAGAAAATGATCGCGCCGCAGTCGCTCGACGGGGTGCACATTTTCTTCCCCGACCCGTGGCCGAAAAAACGCCATCACAAACGCCGCCTGATCCAGGGGCCGCTGGCCGCGCTGCTCGCCTCACGCCTCAAGACCGGCGGCTACGTCCACGCCGCAACCGACTGGCGGGAATATGCCGAACACATGCTCGCCGTCTTGTCGGCGGAGCCGGCACTGAAAAACACCGCCGACGGCTTCGCGCCGCGACCGGACGCAAGACCGCAAACCAAGTTCGAAAGCCGCGGCCTCAAGCTCGGTCACGGCGTCTGGGATATTGTTTTTCACAAACGCTGAACAGCTATACGTTCGCGTCATTGCGAGCGCAGCGCAGCAATCTCGTCGCGCTTGGGGGAAAATCTGATGCCGCAAGATTGCTTCGTCGCTTCGCTCCTCGCAATGACATTACTTGCAAGATTTGATATGCAAGCTCATGCCGAGTCCGGTAAAAATAAACCCAATAAATCATTGAGAAAACGCTGCCCCAATTCGGTTGGCGTAATGCGCAGGGCGTCGCGCCGGATCAGGCCGCGCGCCTCGGCGTCACCCAGCGCGCGCTCCGCAGCGGCAAGCGGCAAGCCGGTGCGCACGACAAAGTCGTCAATAGCGAAACCGCCGGTCAGGCGCAGCGCGTTCATCATGAATTCAAACACACGGTCGGCGCGGCCGACGACGTGTTCTTCCTGCACGAAGGCGCCCTTGGCCGCCTGCTCGAGATAACTGCGCGGATGCTTCCAGCGCATCTGCCGGATGATGCGATCAGAGAACGACAGCTTGGAGTGGGCGCCGGCGCCTATGCCCAGGTAATCGCCAAAGCGCCAGTAGTTGAGGTTATGGCGGCTCTCGTGTCCGTCACGGGCATAGGCCGATGTTTCGTAATGCCGGTAAGCACTCGCTGCCAGGGCCGCCTCGATCGCCTCCTGCATCGCCGCGGCCGTGTCATCGTCTGGCAAAGAGGGCGGCGTGCGGTGAAAAGGCGTGTTGGGCTCGAGCGTGAGGTGGTATAGCGACAAGTGCTGCGTGCCGCAGGCAACCGCCATGCCCACGTCACTCATGCACTCCTCGGGCGTCTGTTGCGGCAGCGCGTACATCAGGTCGAGGTTGAAATTGTCAAAATGCCGGTGCGCAATCTCGACAGCGCGATGCGCCTCGGCCTCATCGTGAATACGCCCCAGCGCCTTGAGGTGGCGCGGATTGAAGCTCTGGATGCCGATGGACAGGCGGTTCACGCCGGCCGCGCGGTAATCGCGAAATTTATCCGACTCGAAGGTGCCCGGATTCGCCTCCAGCGTAATCTCGCAATCGGGCGCAAGCGGCAGGCGCGAGCGAAACGCCGCCAGCAGCGCGTCTATCGAGCGCGCCAAAAACAGGCTGGGCGTTCCGCCACCAAAAAAAATGCTGTGCACGCGCCGGCCCCACACCTGCGGCAGCGCGGCCTCGAGGTCCGCTATCAGCGCCGCAACGTAGGCCTCTTCCGGAATGGCCTGCTTGGACTCATGCGAATTGAAATCGCAGTAGGGGCATTTGCGCACGCACCAGGGGATGTGCACATACAGCGAGAGCGGCGGCAGGCTCTCGAGGCGGGCGCCGCTAAGATCGCGCAACACTGAAACCTGCGCACCGCCGCCAGCCGCGGACATCAACCGCCCTCTTGCAGCAGCGCCAGCAGGCGCTGCAACGCACGGCCGCGATGACTGAGGGCGTTCTTGCTCGCGGCATCGAGCTCCGCGGCGGTCTTGCCCAGCTCGGGCAGCAGGAAATACGGGTCATAACCAAAGCCGTTTTCGCCGCGCGGCGCATCGACGATGCAGCCCTGCCAGCGCCCTTCGGCGATCAGCGGCTCCGGATCATCGGCGTGGCGCAACAGCACAATGACGGCGAAATAATGTGCGCTTTTATCCGCGACAGCACTGAGCGCGGCAAGAAGCTTGCGGTTGTTGCGCGCGTCATTGGCCTCGCGTCCGGTCGGCCCGCCCGATGGCGCTTCACCGGCGTAACGCGCTGAATGCACGCCGGGCGCACCGCCGAGTGCGCGCACGCAAATGCCCGAGTCGTCGGCAAGCGCCGGCTTGCCCGACAGACGGCTGGCGTGGCGCGCCTTGGTCAGGGCGTTCTCGACAAAGGTGCCATGCGGCTCCTCCGCATCGGCGATGCCAAGCGCGCCCTGCGCAATCACGGTGTAGCCAAGCGGCCCCAGCATGGCCTCGAATTCCCGGATTTTTCCGGCATTACCTGAGGCGAGGACGAGTTCTTTCATCAGTGCGGTCTCGATGTTTTAATGGGCAGGCATCGCCTGGAAATCCTTGTCTGGCACGGCTTTCCAGCCGGTCAGTCCTTGACGCGGGCGATCCGCACGACCTCCGGAATCGAGCGCAGCGCACGCATCACGCGGGCGAGGTGCTGGCGGCTCGACACCTGCAGCGTGAAGTGGTTGGTGGCGTACATATCGCTGCTCTCTTCAACCGAAATATTGGCGATGTTACAGCCGGCCTCGGCGATCGCCGCCGCAATCTTGGCCAGCACGCCGCGCTTGTCCAGCACGGTGGTGCGCACGTTCACGTCGAACAGCTTGTCGGTTTCCGGGTCCCAGTCGACGTCTATCCATTTTTCCGGGTCGCTGCGCGAGCGTATGGCGGTCTTGCAATCATGGGTGTGGATGACCAGACCCTCGCCCTTTTTGATAAAGCCGATGATCGGGTCGCCCGGAATCGGATTGCAGCACGAGGCAAACTGCACCGCCATGCCCTCGGTGCCGCGGATGGTGATCGAATGCGCGCCCTTGGCTCCCTTGCTGCCCTTGGCACCCTTGGCACCCTTGGCACCATTGGCACCATCAGCCGCCGGGTGGTCATAGAGCGCGAGCAGGCGTCGCGCGACAATCGCCGGCAGGCGCTTGCCCAGGCCGATATCCCCCAGCACCTCCTTGCGTGATTTGGCGCTGGAGTCGCGCAGCATCTTGCCCCAGCGCTCCACGGTCACCTCGGCGAGCGAACTGCCCAGCGCGCGCAGCGCCTGGTTGAGCAGGCGCTCGCCCAGCGTCGCCGACTCGCCCGACTGCATGGTCTTGAGAAAATGGCGTATCTGCGAGCGCGCCTTGCCGGTCTTGACGTAGGTCAGCCAGGACGGGTTAGGGTGGGCGTGGCTGGCGGTGATGATCTCGACGCGATCACCGTTCTTGAGCACCGTGCGCAGCGGCACCAGCTCATGGTTGATCTTGACGGCGACGCAGCGATTGCCCACGTCGGTGTGCACCGTATAGGCGAAGTCCACCGGGGTGGCGTCGCGCGGCAGCGACAGTATCCGACCCTTGGGCGTGAAGACATACACCTCGTCGGGGAACAGATCGACCTTGATATGCTCGAGAAACTCGGCCGAATCGCCGCTGGTGCTCTGGATGTCGAGCAGGGACTGCAACCATTTGTGCGTGCGCTGCTGCACCTCGGACAGCGATCCGTCGGCGGTCTTGTAAAGCCAGTGCGACGCCACGCCGGTCTCGGCGATATGGTGCATCTCGCGCGTGCGAATCTGCACCTCCGCCGGCGTGCCATAGGGGCCGATCAGCGTGGTGTGCAAAGACTGGTAACCGTTCACCTTGGGAATGGCGATGTAGTCCTTGAACTTGCCCGGCACCGGTTTGTACAGGCCGTGCAGCACGCCCAGCGCGAGATAACACGAGGGCACATCCTTGACGATGACGCGAAAACCGTAGATATCGAGCACCTGCGAAAACGACAGGTGCTTCTCGGTCATTTTCTTATACACCGAATACAGGTGCTTCTCGCGGCCCGACACCTGCGCCTCAAGCCCCGTCTCGGGCAGGCGGGCGCGAATCGCCTCGAGGATTTTGTTCACCACCTCGCGCCGGTTGCCGCGCGCCGCCTTGGTCGCCTTGGCGAGGATGCGGTAGCGCAGCGGATAAATATGCGTGAACGCGAGCTCCTGCATTTCACGGTACAGCGCATCCAGGCCCAGGCGGTTGGCGATGGGCGCGTAAATCTCCAGCGTCTCGCGCGCGACACGGCGGCGCTTGGCCGGCGGCACCGCGCCCAGGGTGCGCATGTTATGCAGGCGGTCAGCCAGCTTGATCAGGATAACGCGAACATCGCGCGCCATGGCCAGCAGCATCTTGCGGAAATTCTCGGCCTGCGCGTCGGCCTGGGACTGGAACTCGATGCGATCGAGCTTGGAAACACCATCGACAAGCTCGGCGACCGATTTGCCAAAACGCGTGCCAATGTCCGCGGTGGAGACCGAGGTGTCCTCGACCACGTCGTGCAGCAACGCCGCCATCAGCGCCTGTGCATCGAGCTGCCAGTCGGCGAGGATTTCCGCCACCGCCAGCGGATGTGAAATATACGGTTCGCCGCTGGCGCGCTGCTGCCCTTGGTGGGCGGCGTCACTGAACTGGTAGGCCTCTTCGATACGGCCGATATCGGCCGGCTTGAGGTAGCCCGAGAGATGTTGCCGGAAGTCGGGTGTGAGCGCGTTCACGGGCAGCCCCTACCCGTGTGTGCTAAGCGCGCGCCGCTAGGCAGCGGCGCGCAGTTTGACCGGCGTCACCGGAGTGATCGTAGTCAATGGAACAAAAACAAATGGCACAGTCCGATTTCAACCTATCCTTGCTCAGGCAAGATTGGCGCGGTTAAGCATTTCCAGGCCGATCTTGCCTGCGGCGATTTCGCGCAGCGCGATCACGGTCGGCTTGTCGCGATTGGGTTCCACCAGCGGCGCGCCGCCCTGTGCCAGCTGGCGCGCGCGATAGGTCGCAGCGAGGGTCAGCTGAAAACGGTTGTGAATATCTTTCATGCAGTCGTCTACGGTAATGCGTGCCATGGCGAATCCTTATCAAAAACTACGGAGTGATTGCTGCTGTTGCGTTACCAGGCGGGCAATCGGTGCTGCGGCTTTACCGCGAGAATGTCCGCCCAAGCATTCGAATAGCCGCTCAGGCATTCGATTGCTTTGCCTGATTATTTGAACAAATCAGGGTGTGTTGCGCTTTGCCTGGCCAGGCCAAGACGGTTCGCACGCACGACCGCGACCATGTCCCGCTTTGCCTCTTCAAAGTCCTGATTAATAATAACATAATTGAATTCGGCAGCGTGGCCCATTTCATCCGAAGCGGCCGCCATGCGGCGCTTTATGGCCTCTTCGCTATCGCCACCGCGGGCACGCACCCGCCGCTCCAACTCGGCAAGCGATGGCGCCATGATGAAAATGCCGATCACATCGGGGAACATCTGGCGCACCTGCTGCGCCCCCTGCCAGTCTATTTCCAGAACAATATCAATGCCCTCGGCACGTCTTGCGCCAATCCAGGCCTGTGATGTGCCATAGCGGTTGCCGTGCACCTCGGCGCTTTCCAGAAATTCGCCCGCCGCCAGCATGCGGGCAAACGTGGGATGGTCGACAAAATGGTACTCGCGTCCGTCGGCCTCGCCCGGGCGCGGCGCGCGTGTCGTGTAGGAAACCGACAAGGCCAGCCCGGGAACCTCTTTGAGCATCGCATTAACGAGTGAGGATTTGCCCGCACCCGATGGTGCGCAAACAATAAACAGGGAGCCGGTCATATTGGTAAATGGTAAATGGGGGATAGGCAATGGTACCCCGCCGATTCGCGGCGGCGCTGCGGCATTGTTGGCATAAGAGCACCATTTACCATGTCCGATTCACCATTTCCCGGGTTACTCGATATTTTGGATTTGCTCGCGCATCTGTTCGATCAGCAGCTTGAGCTCGATGGCGGTTTCCGACAATTCCTTGGCCACTGATTTTGAACCAAGGGTGTTGGCTTCGCGATTGAGCTCCTGCATCAAAAAATCCAGGCGCTTGCCGGCCGCGCCGCCCTTGGCGATAACGCGCTGCACCTCGTCAAGGTGGGTGGAGAGCCGCGACAATTCCTCGGCGATGTCGATTTTCACGCCGTAGAGCGCAACCTCCTGGGGGATGCGCTCCTCGTCACCCGTTGCCAGCACCTCACGCAACTTTAACGAGAGTTTTTCCTGGTAGGCCGCGACAATCTGTGGCATCAGTGGCACCAAGACGGCGACCTTGCCGCGCATCGCATCAACGCGCTCGAGAATCATCTGCCCCAGCTTGGCGCCTTCACGCTGGCGCGTCGCCGCCAGCTCGTCCATGCCGCGCCTGGCCAGCGCCAGCGCCGGTTCGCGCAAGGCGTCCAGCGATACCTCGTTGCCGGCCAGAACACCCGGCCAGTGCAGCAATTCGCCAATGCGCAGCGGCTGCGCCTCGGGCACCGCCGCCTGCGCCTCGCGCGCGAGCGCCGCCACGCGCAAAAGCAAGTCGCGATCGAGGGCCAGGCTTGCACCGGCCTGCAGACGCGGCGTAAAGCCCAGCCGGCAATCGACCTTGCCGCGCGTCACCTGCGCGGCAATCAATTCGCGCAGCGCCGGCTCAAGGCTTCTCAGCTCCTCGCCGATGCGAAACTGAATATCGAGAAAACGGCTGTTGACGCTCTTGATTTCGAGCTGCAACGCACCCTGCGGGAGGTCGCCGGTCAGCGCGGCATACCCTGTCATGCTTGCGATCATGGGCAATCTCTTGAGGCTATATTGTAAATGTGGTGAAAGTGGTAACCGGGGTGACAAGGGTGATAAGGATTACAGGGGTAACAGAGTTGGCAGGGTTGCCGGGGTTGCCAATGGGAACAGCCGCGGACAAGTTGAATAAGCAAACATGTGAACAAATCCCTGTGCAAATCCGAAGGCACTTTACTTTGCCGCTACAAAGCCAGAAAATCATTGCCAACACGATGCTCGGCGGTGGGTAATGGCTGCAGAACCGGCGCAATGCCAGGTCACAATACGGATGCCGCTGCATGGCTGCAGTATGCTCAAGCACAGGCCGCTTCAAAGCGTTTCGCTGAAGCCGCAATCATCACGGCATGCACAAACATCCAAGCCTCCCGCCAACCCCCTCTTGCCTGCCGGTCTTTATTCAAAACCAAGTCGTTCATCATAACTGCCAAGCGCATTCCATGCCATCGCAAGCCAACCAACCTTTGCCCGATGGCTATCAACTGCAGAACTACAAGGTCACGCGCGTGTTGTCCTGCGGCGGCTTTTCCATCGTCTACCTCGCCAGCGATGAAAACGAGCAGCCGGTGGCGATCAAGGAATACCTTCCAAGCGCCCTCGCGTTGCGGCGCGGGGGCGACGCCCTGCCATCCATCGCAGACGAGAATATCGCCACCTTCCGCTACGGCATGAAATGTTTTTTCGAGGAAGGCCGCTCGCTCGCCCGCCTGTCCCATCCCAACGTGGTGCGCGTGCTCAATTTTTTCCGCGCCAACGAGACCGTCTACATGGTGATGCGCTACGAACGCGGCCGCACCCTGCAAGAACACATCCAGGCGCGCCGCGGCACCATCCGCGAGACCTTCCTGCGCCACGTCTTCACCACGCTGCTCAACGGCCTGCGTGAGGTGCACACCAGCAAGTTGCTGCACCTTGACATCAAACCGGCCAACATCTACATCCGCAACGATGGCACGCCGCTGCTAATCGACTTTGGCGCGGCGAGACAGACGCTCACGGCAGAGGGTTTGCGCCTCAACCCCATGTACACGCCGGGCTTCGCGCCGCCGGAGCAGTACAAAAACCGCGAATTGCTCGGCCCCTGGAGCGACATCTATTCGGTCGGCGCGAGCATGTACGCCAGCCTCGCCGGCGTGGCGCCGCAGTCGGCGGACGCGCGTATCGAGCGCGACCGCTACGTCGCGGCGACCAAGCTGTTTTCGGGCAAATACAGCCGCCAGCTGCTCGAGACCATAGACTGGTGCCTGCAAATGGACCACATGAAACGGCCGCAAAGCGTGCTGTCGCTGCAAAAAGTGCTGTTGCGAGAAAAAGATCCGGAGACCGGCGGCAAGGCCGGCATCATGGAGAACCTGCGCGAGACCTTCATGCGCCTGGCACGGCCCAAGATCTGAGCAAGGCTCACAGCAATGAAATTCTCCATCTACCAGGAAAGCCGGCGCGGCGGGCGCAAGACCAACCAGGACAGGCTCGCCTACAGCTACAGCCGCGATGCGCTGATGCTGGTGCTGGCTGACGGCATGGGCGGCCACCTTCACGGCGAGGTCGCAGCGCAAATCACCGTGCAGTTTCTCATCGAGGCGTTCGAACGCGAAGCCCAGACCCGGCTCGCCGACCCCTTTTTGTTCCTGATCAACTCGATCACCAACGCCCACCACGCCATCCTCGATTACGCCGCCACGCGCAAACTCGAGGACACGCCGCGTACCACCTGCGTCGCCTGCATCGTCCAGGATTCGATCGCCTACTGGGCGCATGTCGGCGACTCGCGCCTCTATCTCGTGCGCAACGGCCAGGTGCACGCGCAAACAAAGGATCACTCGCGCGTGCAGATGCTGGTGGACGCGGGGCGCATCCGCGAAGAGGCGGTGGCCGTGCATCCGGAGCGCAACAAGATCTACAACTGCCTCGGCTCGGAAGCGCCGCCGCAGGTGGATATTTCGCGCAAGACCGTGCTGCAAGAAGGCGACTCGCTACTGCTATGCAGCGACGGCCTGTGGGGCCCGCTCAACGCACGCCTCATCTGCGCCGCCCTGCTCAAGGGCAATCTCATGAAGTCGGTGCCCGATCTGATCACGCAGGCCGAATCGCGCGCCGGCAAGGACAGCGACAATATCTCCGCCCTCGCCATCCACTGGCTTGAAAGCTACCCCGAGGCCGGCCTTCCGGGCGACGTTTCCACGCAAACCCTGGAACTGGGCCAGTTCACCACGCAGATCGACGACTTTGGCCGCACCGAGCCTGCAGTTGGCCGCGGCGGCGACCTCACCGACGAGGAAATCGAGCGCGCCATAGACGAGATCCGCAACGCCTTGCGCAAGAACACGGGCAAACCTCCGCAATAAGGGCGCTTACGCAAATCCACCACGCTGCGTAAAATCAGCCCCCGGCCTGCGGCATGCCGCAACGCTAAGGTATCGCAGTATCGCAACATTGCAAGCTCAGGACACACCGCCTTCCCCCGCCATCGCGCACCCGTGCGGCGGCGCCCACACCACAACACCCACCACCCGGAGCACCCATTCATGCGCCCATCAGGACGAAGCCCCCAACAAATGCGCGAAGTGAGCATCACCCGCGGCTACACCAAACACGCCGAGGGCTCGGTGCTCATCGCCTTTGGCGACACCAAGGTCTTATGCACCGCCAGCGTCGAAGAACGGGTGCCGGGTTTTCTCAAAGGCAAGGGCCAGGGCTGGCTCACCGCCGAGTACGGCATGCTGCCGCGCTCGACCCACACCCGCTCCGATCGCGAGGCGGCGCGCGGCAAACAGTCGGGGCGCACCCAGGAAATCCAGCGCCTCATCGGCCGCAGCCTGCGTGCCGTCACCAACCTCACCGCCCTCGGTGAGCGCACCATACAACTCGACTGCGACGTGCTGCAGGCCGACGGCGGCACGCGCACTGCGGCCATCACCGGCAGCTTTGTCGCGCTGCATGACGCCATTGCCACGCTTCTCAAGGGCGGGCTCATTCCCGCCTCGCCGATTCGCGACCACATCGCCGCCGTGTCTGTCGGCGTGGTCGGGGGCGTGCCCGTACTCGATCTGGACTACCCGGAAGACTCCTCCTGCGACACCGACATGAACGTCGTGATGACCGGATCAAACGGCTTTGTCGAAGTGCAGGGCACCGCCGAGGGCGCGCCTTTTTCGCGCCTCGAAATGGACCGGCTGCTGGCGTTGGCGGAACTGGGCATAGGCGAGCTGATCGCTAAACAAAAAGCCGCGCTGGGACTCACCTGAGCACAACGCCGGCTGGAAAAGCCGCGCCGGCGCTGTGCTAGCATCGACGCCCGGTCCGACTCCAATCTTAATCAGAAGCGCACCATGAAAATAAGCACCAACGGCATCGAAACCAACTACACCGTCGAGGGCAGCGGCCCGTGGATCACCTTCAGCCACTCGCTCGCCTGCAACCTTAGCTCCTGGGATGAGCAGGCCGCCGCGCTGTCGAAACATTTCACCGTGCTGCGCTACGACACGCGTGGCCACGGCCAGAGCGGCGCGCCCGCCGGCGCCTACACGCTGGGCACGCTTGCCGACGACCTCAAGGCCTTGCTCGAGGGCCTGGGCGTGAAGCAAACGCATTTTGTCGGCCTGTCCATGGGCGGCATGATCGGCCAGACCTTTGCACTCAAATACCCCGGCGTGTTCAAAAGCCTCGCCCTGTGCGACACCACCAGCTTCTACGGTGAAAACGCCCTGGCGAACTGGATGGAGCGCGTGCGCATCACGCAGGGAAAAGGCATGGCGGCGGTGGTCGATGCGACACTGTCACGCTGGTTTACCGAGCCGTTCCGCGCCGCCAACCCTGGGCTGATGAAAACCGTCGGCCAGATGATCCACACCACCCCGGTGGCCGGCTACGGCGGTTGCTGCCAGGCCCTGCCGCATATCAATTCAACGGCCCGCCTGAAAGAAATCAAATGTCCGACCATTGTCATCGTCGGTGCCGATGATCCGGGCACGCCGGTGGCCATGGCCCGCATCATCCACGAGGCCATGCCCGGCTCGGAACTGGCCATCATTGCCGCGGCGGCGCACATTTCCAACATTGAGCAGCCGGCCGCCTTCAATGCGGTGCTGAGCGGCTTCCTGTCGCGCGTCGGCTAGGCTCCCCCACCTTCACCGGCGCGCGCGCCAGATTGTTCGGCGCTGCGCGCGGCTGTTCGCCGGGATAATTTAGGTTTAAACTAATTTCGGCCGGAATTTTCTCGCGTGCCCATGTCAACCATGCCACCCATGCCACCCATGCTACCCATGTTGCCTGCCTTTCCCGGAAACACCCGATGGACAAACCGCTGACGGGCAAAACTGCCGTCGTAACCGGCGCCGGTCGCGGCATCGGTGCGGCCATCGCCAGCGCGCTGGTGGCCCAGGGCGCACGCGTGGCGCTGATCGGCCGCGATCTGGCACGACTGCAAGCGCAGGCCAAAGACATGCCCGACGCCCTCACCGTCTGCGCCGACATCAGCGATGAGACCGCAGTCGCAACCGCATTCAAAACCATACTTGCGCGCTTTGCCGGCATCGACATCCTGGTCAATAACGCCGGCCAGGCCGTCAGCGCGCCGTTCGGTAAAACCGGAACCGATGTCTGGAACGCCATGCTGGGGGTCAATCTCACCGGAACCTACCTGTGCAGCCGCGAAGTGTTGCCGGGCATGCTGGCGCGCCGCTCCGGCCGCATCGTCAACATCGCCAGCACCGCGGGGCTCAAGGGCTATGCCTATGTCGCCGCCTACTGCGCGGCCAAGCACGGCGTCATCGGCCTGACCCGCGCGCTTGCCCTCGAAACGGCCAAATCGGGCGTCACCGTCAACGCCGTCTGCCCCGGCTATACCGAAACCGACATCGTCGCCGGCGCCCTCGCCAACATCGTCGCCAAAACCGGCAAGAGTGAAACCGAAGCGCGCGCCGTTCTCACCGCCGGCAATCCGCAGGGGCGCATGGTGCAAGCGGCCGAAGTCGCCAACGCCGTGATGTGGCTGCTGCTGCCCGGTTCCGAAGCCATCACCGGCCAGTCCATCGCCGTGGCCGGCGGGGAGCTGATGTGAGCACACGCTTGAGCGCGCGCTCGGGTACAAAGGTGGGCACACGCACGCCGGCCGAAAGCGCCCCCATACACGCGGCATCGGTCGACCAGGAATCGCGCGCGCGCGGCAGCGACCATGATGCGCTGCGCCTGTGGCTGCGCCTGCTGACCTGCACCAACCTCATAGAAGGGCGCATCCGCGCGCGCCTGCGCGAAAATTTTGACTGCACCCTGCCGCGCTTTGACCTGATGGCCCAGCTCGAACGCCATCCGGAGGGCCTCAAGATGGGCGAGATTTCCAAACGCCTGATGGTCACCGGTGGCAACGTCACCGGCGTCACCGACCAACTGGTCAAGGAAGGCCTGGTGACGCGCGAGGGCATGCCGCAGGACCGGCGCGCCTACATCGTCAAACTCACCGCGGGCGGACGCAAAGCCTTCCAGAGCATGGCCCACGAGCACGAACAATGGGTCGCGGGCCTGTTTGGCGAGCTGGGAGAGAAAGACCGCAAACAGCTGCACGGCCTGCTGGGCGAACTCAAGCAGGCGCTCGCCCAGGACGGCAAAATTACCGACACCGCGACACAGCACAACGCAAGGACACAGCCATGAGCATCGCCCACCACAAGCGCGCCTTCGCCACGCACCAGGCCGAACACTTCCTCTGGCAGGTCGAGGGCAATGTCGCGACCATCACGCTCAACCGCCCCGAGCGCAAGAACCCGCTGACCTTTGAGTCCTACGCCGAACTGCGCGACCTGTTTCGCAGCCTGCAATACGCCACCGATGTGCGCGCCGTGGTCTTTGCCGGCGCCGGCGGCAACTTCTGCTCCGGCGGCGATGTGCACGAGATCATCGGTCCGCTGACCAAAATGAGCATGCCCGAACTGCTCGAGTTCACCCGCATGACCGGTGACTTCATCAAGGCCATGCGCAACTGCCCGCAGCCTGTCCTCTCGGCCATAGACGGCATTTGCGCCGGCGCCGGCGCGATGATCGCGCTCGCCTCGGATTTGCGTTACGGCACGACAGCGGCGAAAGTGGCCTTCCTGTTCACACGCGTCGGCCTGGCCGGCTGCGATATGGGCGCCTGCACGCTGCTGCCGCGCCTGGTCGGCCAGGGCCGTGCCTCCGACCTTTTGTACAGCGGCCGCAGCCTCGGCGGCGAAGAAGGGCTGGCCTGGGGATTTTTCAATAAACTATGCACAGGCGAGAACTTGCTGGCCGAGGCGCAGGCGATGGCCAGAACCCTGGCCGAAGGCCCGGCCTTTGCCCACGGCATGACCAAGAAAATGCTGCACCAGGAATGGAATATGGGCCTCGATGAAGCAATCGAGGCCGAAGCGCAGGCGCAGGCGATTTGCATGCAGACGCAGGATTTCACCCGCGCCTTCGAGGCGTTTGCCGCAAAACAAAAACCGAAATTTGAAGGTAACTAACCACTCTTGAATAGGCACCCCCCTTGTCATTGCGAGCGCAGCGAAGCCATCTCATCGTCCCCGTGACTACCGTCGCACTGCCACAAGATTGCCGCGTCGGCTTCGCCTCCTCGCAATGACAACATTTTCTTATTTTTAACCAACCCGAATAAGCACAGACAATCATGATGAAAACCAATTTGAAGGGAACTAACAACGCTTGAAATAGGCACCCTCCTTGTCATTGCGAGCGCAGCGAAGCCATCTCATCGCCCCCGTGACTACCATCGCACTGCCACAAGATTGCCGTGTCGGCTTAGCCTCCTCGCAATGACAATATTTTCTTATTTTTAACCAACCCGAATAAGCACAGACAATCATGATAAAAACCAATTTGAAGGGAACTAACAACGCTTGAAATAGGCACCCTCCTTGTCATTGCGAGCGCAGCGAAGCAATCTCATCATCCCCGTGACTGCCGTCGCAATGCCACAAGATTGCCGTGTCGGCTTCGCCTCCTCGCAATGACAACATTTTCTTATGTTTAACCAACCCGAATAAGCACAGACAATCATGATAAAAACCAATTTGAAGGGAACTGGCAACTCTTGAAATAGACGCCCTCCTTGTCATTGCGAGCGCAGCGAAGCAATCTCATCGTCCCCGTGACTACCTCGCAATGCCACAAGATTGCCGCGTCGGCTTCGCCTCCTCGCAATGACAATATTTTCTTATTTTTAACCAACCCGAATAAGCACAGACAATCATGATAAAAACCAATTTGAAGGGAACTGACAACGCTTGAAATAGGCACCCTCCTTGTCATTGCGAGCGCAGCGAAGCCATCTCATCGTCCCCGTGGCTACCGTCGCAATGCCACAAGATTGCCGCGTCGGCTTCGCCTCCTCGCAATGACAACATTTTCTTATTTTTAACCAACCCGAATAAGCACAGACAATCATGATAAAAACCAATTTGAAGGGAACTAACAACGCTTGAAATAGGCACCCTCCTTGTCATTGCGAGCGCAGCGAAGCAATCTCATCGTCCCCGTGACTACCATCGCAATGCCACAAGATTGCCGCGTCGGCTTCGCCTCCTCGCAATGACAACATTTTCTTATGTTTAACCAACCCGAATAAGGACAGACAATCATGATGAAAACCAGCTGGATCGATATCAAGGCAAAAGACGGCGGCACCTACGGCGGCTACCTGGCGCTGCCACCGGCGGGCAAGGGCCCGGGCATTGTGCTTTTTCAGGAAATTTTCGGCGTCAACCGCCATATCCGCGCCGTGGCCGAGCAATACGCCATGGACGGTTTTGTCGTACTCACCCCCGATGTGTTCTGGCGCCAGGCACCGCGCGTCGAGCTCGGCTACGAGGGCGAAGACATGACGCGTGCACGCGCACTAATGGGCGGCATCACGCCGGCCCAGACCATAGACGACGTGCAGACGACGGTTGCCGCACTGCGCGCGCGTCCGGAAGTAAGCGGCAAGATCGGTGCGGTCGGCTATTGCATGGGCGGACGTCTCGCCTACTTCGCCGCGGCAACGGCCGGCATCGATGCCGCCAGCGCCTGGTACGGCGGTGGCATCCAGGACAACCTCGACAAGGCGGCCGCCGTGAAATGCCCGATGCAATTCGAGTACGCCGAAAAAGACCACGCCATTCCTCTCGAGGCCGTCGACAAGGTCAAGGCGGCGTTCGCCGGCAAGCGGGCCGAGTTCCACATCTACAAAGACGCGCAGCACGGCTTTAACTGCTGGGATCGCGCCTCCTACCACCAGCCTTCGGCCGCAATGGCACATGGCCGCACGCTGGAGTTTTTCGTCAGCAACCTCAGCTGATTTCCCGATCTTCAACCGTAAAATAAACCGCAGGGCGCGCGCGTGAGCGATAAACAGTATCTCGACTGGCCGTTTTTCGAAACGTCCCACGCCGCGCTGGCGGCATCACTCGAAACCTGGGCGGACGCCCGCCTGGGCACGCTTGCCCACGGCGGCAACGTCGATGACACCTGCCGCGCCCTGGTCAAAGCCCTCGGTGAGGGCGGCTGGCTGCGCTACGCCGTAGCCAAAAGCCATGGCGGGCAACTCGAAAAACTCGACTCGCGCTCGCTGTGCCTGATCCGTGAGACGCTGGCGCGCCACGACGGGCTGGCAGACTTTGCCTTTGCCATGCAAGGCCTCGGCTCGGGTGCCATCTCCCTCGCCGGCTCCGATGCCATCAAGCAGCATTACCTGCCGCGCGTCGCCACGGGCGAAGCCATTGCCGCCTTTGCCCTGTCCGAACCGGACGCCGGTTCGGATGTGGCGGCGATGAGCACACGCGCCCAACTGCAGGGCGATCATTACGTTCTTGACGGGCAAAAGACCTGGATCTCCAACGGCGGCATCGCCGATTTTTACTGCGTGTTCGCGCGCACCGGCGAGGCGCCGGGCGCGCGCGGCATCAGCGGCTTTGTCGTTGATGCCGGCACAGCGGGCCTCACCATCGCCGAGCGCATCGACGTGATCGCGCCGCATCCGCTCGCCACGCTGCGCTTCGAAAACTGCAGGGTGCCGGTGGGCAATCGCCTGGGCGCCGCTGGCGGCGGCTTCAAGGTGGCCATGCAAACACTGGATATTTTCCGCGCCTCGGTGGCCGCCGCGGCGCTGGGCTTTGCCCGCCGCGCGCTCGAGGAAACCATCGCCCGCGCCACCAGCCGCAAGATGTTCGGCCAGACCCTCGCCGACTTCCAGCTGACCCAGGCCGCGGTCGCCGACATGGCCACCGGCATAGACAGCGCGGCGCTGCTCACCTACCGCGCCGCCTGGCTGCGCGACATCAAGGGCGAACGCGCCACGCGCGAAGCGGCCATGGCCAAGATGGTCGCCACCGAAAACGCGCAGCAAATAATCGACCGCGCCGTGCAGGTGTTCGGCGGCGAAGGCGTGCGAAGCGGCAATATCGTCGAGCGGCTTTACCGCGAAATCCGCGCCCTGCGCATCTATGAGGGCGCGACCGAAGTGCAAAAACTCATCATCGCAAGAGAGACGCTCAAGGCGTGATCAAGCGCGTAAAAAAAGTGCTACAGGCACAAGCGCGAAAGCACGGGCAAAGTCGCCGACGCACCGCCACCTCTGAGCAGGGAAATTAACCGCGGCCAGCACCCCTTTTAATCCTGGCCTCTGAAGCCAATAGCGCAATAGAGAAATATAGCAATGGAGTAATAGAATAATAGCGTAGAGGAAGGCAATCCATGACACGCACGGCACACATCGACAGCTTCGCCCGCAACAACCTGCCACCGCGCGAGCAGTGGCCGGAATTTATTTTTGAGTTGCCCGAACTGCAATACCCGGAGCGCATGAACGCCGCGGCGCTGCTGCTCGATCGCGCCGTCGCCGCC
>CAMDDU010000001.1:0-206742 GCA_945892985.1 Bordetella parapertussis | reverse complement strand
CAGCTCGATGTGATAGCGTTGCTCAAAGGTGAGATGCTTGTAGCGCATGGGATGCTCCTATCCGTCTTCGCAAACAGAAAGGTACACCCTGGGGCATCTCACCTTCCTCTAAAGCCCGGATGTTGCACTTCGAGGTTTAATTCGCAAATAGGCTGCAAAGCCGCGCCAGTCGGGCGTTTCCAGCACTAGGTCATTGCGAGGCGCGCAGCGACGAAGCAATCTCGTTGCATTGCGTTTGGCTTCGCCTGGTTGGCGTCATATCGACGACGAGATTGCTTCGCTGCGCTCGCAATGACAGCCAGGGGTGAAGCGAGCCTGGTTCCACATTCAGGTCAGGTCACGATGTTGCGCGGCTCGCGATGAACCATCAACGCGCCATGGAACCCGCGCCCAAGTAAGCTGGTTTCGGCGCGTGAGGGAATATAGGCTGCAAAGCCGCCCCAGTCGGACGTTTCCAGCACTATGTGCGATGTGCGATGTGCGATGTGCGATGTGCAACCGTGCCAACGGTCAACGCAATGGCCAATGGCCAATGGTCCCAAGGACCAAGGGGCTGATCTAGAGCGCGACGACGAGCTGGGCGAGATGGTCCGGATCGGCCAGCAGTTCGGCGCTGGCGCCGCTGTGGATGATGCGGCCGCGGCTTAGCACCAATACCTGTTGCGTGACTTGCAGCGCGAGTTTCGCCGACTGTTCCACCAGGATCACCGTGAGGGCTTCTTCGCGGATCAGCCGTTGCAATGCCCCCATCAGCATTTCAACGATGATCGGGGCGAGGCCTTCCATTGGTTCGTCCAGCAGTAGCAGCGCCGGGTCGCCCATCAGTGCGCGGCCGATGGACAGCATTTGCTGTTCGCCGCCGGAAATCTGGTTACCCATGTGGCTGCGGCGCTCGGCAAGGCGGGGGAAGAGTTCGTAGACACGCTCAAGCGGCCAACGGCCGGGGCGCGCGGCGACCCTGAGGTTCTCCTCGATCGTCAGCGATGGGAAGATGTCGCGCGTTTGCGGCACGTAGCCGATCCCGAGGTGCGAGCGTTCATGCACCGGCATGCGGCTCATTTCCGTGCCACGGTATTCGATGCCGCCGGCGTGGAAGGTGGTGTGGCCCATGATGGTTGCCAGCAAGGTGGTTTTGCCCACGCCGTTGCGGCCGAGCAGCGCGAGCGAGCCGCGCTCAGGCAGTTCGAAGCCGATGTCCTCCAGAACAACGGTCGCGCCATAGCCGGCGCGCACGCCACTGAGTTTCAGCGCGGGGGGGGCGGATGGGGCTGATGCGTCAGTGGTCATTTTGTTCCCCCAGGTACACCTGGTGCACGCGTTTATCTGCGGCGATCTCCTCGGGCGTGCCCTCACACAGTACCTCGCCCTGGACCAGCACGGTGATGCGTTTGGCGAAGCGGAAAACCAGATCCATGTCGTGTTCGATGATGAGGATTGCGATGTCCTTGGGCATGGTGTCGAGTGCCTGCAGGATGCGCTCGGACTCCATCGAGGGTACGCCCGCAGCCGGTTCGTCCAGAAGCAGCACCTTGGGTTGCAGTCCGAGCGCGATGGCGATCTCCACCAGGCGCTGCTTGCCGTAGGGCAGGTCGATGACGCGCTTGCCGGCATCGTCAGCGATGCCCAGCGTGTCGAGCAGGGCGAGCGCCTCGTCACGCACGGCGCGGTGCGCGGCGGCTGGCCGCCACATGTTGCCGGCCACGCCGTGGCGCTCGGCCACGCCCAGGGCGACGTTATCCATGACGCTCATGTTGCGGAATAACGTGTTGATCTGGAAGGTGCGTCCCAGGCCCTGCTTGACGCGGCCCGATTGCGGCACGCGGGTGACGTCCTGGCCGGCAAGAAAGATTTGCCCGGAGGTTGGCGCCAGGCTCCCGGTGAGCATGTTGACAAAAGTGGTCTTGCCGGCGCCGTTCGGGCCGATGAGGGCATGGCGCGCACCGGCTTCCAGGCGGAAGTCGATTTTTTCGGCTACTGTCAGCGCGCCGAAGCTCTTGCATAACTGGCGTGTTTCGAGAACGGCGCTCATGCTGTTTTGGCCTTGAATCGGTCAACCAGCCTGTCAATGATGCCAAGGATGCCGCCGCGGGCGAACAGCACCACTATCACCAACATCAGGCCGATGCCGAAGTACCAGTATTCGGGGAATTGTTTGGCGAGGTAATCCTGCGCGATCAGAAACACCACCGGGCCGACAAAGGCGCCATAGAGCCGGCCGACCCCGCCCAGAATGAGCATGACCAGCAGTTCCCCGGATGGCTCGAAGCCAAGCACGTTCAGCCCGACGAACTGGTTGGTCTGCGTCAGCAGGGCGCCGGCGACGCCGGCGATGGCCGCCGAGATGGTGTAGACCACAACCAGGCGCCAGTAGACCGGCGCGCCTATGGCGTGCATGCGTGTGCTGTTTTCACGCATGCCGGTGAGGGCGACGCCGAAGGGCGAGTAAATGAGGCGGCGGATCAGCCACCAGCCGCCGAATACCAGCGCGAGGCTCCACAGGTAGGCGGTCTTGCCGTAAAGATCGAATTTGAACATGCCGAGGATGGGCGCGATGATCACGCCCGAGAGTCCGTCGGCACCGCCGGTGAGGTCGGTCGCCTTGTTGGCGATTTCAAGGCACACGGCGGCAATGGCAAGGGTCAGCATCAACTGCGTGAGGCCGTGTGTGCGCAGGATCACCGCGCCGGTGATCAGTCCGAGCAGGCCGGCGGCCACGCCGCTGACGAGCAATTGGATGATCGGGTCGGTAATGCCCATCTTGGCCGCCATGATGCCGGTCACATAGGCGCCGAAACCAAAGAATGCTGCGTGCCCCAGCGTGATGATGCCGGCGTAACCGAGGATCAGGTCAAGCGACAGTGCAAACAGGATGTAGGTCAGCACCCGCGCGCCGAGGGAAAGATAGTCGGGCAGTAGAAAAAACACCGCGACTGCCGCGATCCACGGCAGCCATTCGGTCCAGCGCAGCCGGGGTGAGGCGCTATAGCCGACGTGCTGGCTCATGCGCGTTTCCCGAACAGTCCGGCCGGCCGCCACAGCAGCAGGCCGATGGTGGCGACGTAGATGAAAAAGGCGCCGAACTGCGGCACCCAGTACTTGCACGCGGTATCGGTAATGCCGATCAACAGGGCGGCAACGAAGGGCCCGCGCAGGCTGCCCAGGCCGCCGACCGAAACCACGATGAGGAAGTAGACCAGTTGTTCAAACGGATAGGTCGGTTGCACTGCGACGATCTCGGCGCCAAGGGCACCACCGAGGCCGGCAAGGCCGCTGCCGACGGCGAAGGTGATGCTGAACAGGCGCTTGGTGTTGATGCCTATGGACTGCGCCATCGGGCGGTTGTCCACGGCCGCGCGCACCATCGCGCCCCAGATGGTGCGCTCCACGCCGAACCACAGTCCGGCGATCATGGTGGAGCTGAACAGGATGAGGAACACGCGATAGGCGGGGAAGTCGCGCCCGAACAGGGAGAACTGGCCCTTGAGATATTCAGGCAGGATGACCGGTTGTTGCAGCGTGCCGAAAATGAGGCGCGCGATGGCCACCGACATGAATATCAGGCCGATGGTAAACAACACCTGTTCGAGTTCGGATGCACCGTACAGACGCGAGTAGAGCAGTCGTTCCAGCACGACGCTGGCGGCGGCGACGATGATGAAAGACAGGGCGAGCGCAAGCGGAAAGGGAAGGGCGTGCCCAAGCGATGACACGAGGATATAGCCGCCGGCCATGGCGAACACGCCGTGGGCCAGGTTGGTAAAGCCCATCAGCCCCATCGTCACCGACAGGCCGACCGAGATCACGTACAAAATCATGCCGTAGGCCACGCCGTGAAAGGCGACGCTGACCAGCGATGAGAGGAATGCGTCCATGCGTGTTAGATACGTGCGTCTGCGAAGTGGTGATACGTGGTGATGGAGGGTTCGGGTAAAAAAAGCCCCCGCGACGCTTTGCAGCGGCGCGGGGGGCTTTTTGGCAGGCTTATTTTTTCTTGTCTGCTTCTTTCATCGGATCTTTGATCCCGCTGCTGATGGTTTCAATCTCGACGTTGGCGAGCCTGCCACCGACCCTGCGCACCTCACGCAGGTATTCGGGGTTGATCACGTCGCGTGTTTCCGGATCGATGGCAACGGTGCCGCGCGGGCTGGTGGTGCTCTTCCAGTTTTTCAGCAATTCCATTGATTTTTCCGGGGTCACTTTGCCGCCCTGTTCGCGGATGGCGGAGAAGATGGCGTCCATCGCATCCCAGGCTGCGACCACCATGAAGCCCGGCGTCAGGTTCTCGCCAAATTCTTTCCGGTAAGCAGCGACGAAAGCCTTGTTGGCGGGGCGCTCGGAAGCGGCAGAGTAATGGTGCACCGTGGTGACACCAAGGGCGACGTCGCCCATGGCTTGCAGTTCCTCATCGGTGACGATGTCGCCGGTGCCGATTAACTTGATACCGGCTTTGGGCAGGTCAAGGTCGGCGTAGGTCTTCATCATAGCCGTTGCCGCTTTGCCAGCCGGGTTGAAACCGAACACGACATCGGGCTTGGCGTCCTTGATGCGCTGCATGAACGGAACGAAGTCCGGGTTGGCGAGGGGCACGCGCAGGCTGCCGATGATTTCGCCGCCGCCTTCCTTGAAGCCTTTGATGA
The DNA here is from genome assembly GCA_945892985.1 of Bordetella parapertussis. Classification (GTDB taxonomy): domain Bacteria; phylum Pseudomonadota; class Gammaproteobacteria; order Burkholderiales; family SG8-39; genus CAITSH01. Next base: position 202,105 of record CAMDDU010000001.1, on the reverse strand, counting down.
AGCCTTCCTCGGCCTCATGACCCGGGGCAAAGTCGGTGACTGCAGTGTAGGCTTTCTTGTACTTCTTGGCGGCCCACTGGCCCAGCGGGTAGGCTGATTGCCAAAGCGTGAACGACACGCGCGTCATATAAGGCGCGTTGTTCATGATGCGGGCGCCGGCGGCATTCATGCTGACGAAGGGCACCTTGGCTTCGGTGGTGAGCGGGCCGATGGCCGCCATGTTCGGCGTCCAGACGATGCCGGTGAGGAAGTTCACCTTGTCGCGCACAATCAACTCTTGTGCGATGCGCTTGGCCACATCGGGGTTGGGGCCGGTGTCATCGCGTGTGATGAGCTCGACCTTGACACCGGGCGGCAGTTTGTCGCCATTGAGCTTCATGTACAGTTTGACGCCCTTGTCGAGCTGGTCGCCCTGGGCGGCTGCGGCGCCGCTATAGGAGCTGATGAAGCCGATCTTGACCGTCTGGGCCGAGACTGGCAGGGCCAAGCCCAGAGTTGCGGCGGCAAGGCCGGCGACAAGCGATTTGGTGAATTTCATGTCTTCTCCTCCTGCTGTGTGATGGTCCGTCGGCATTTTGCCGCCCGGTTGGCTCGAAGTCTATCAAAAATAGATTATATTACCGGCATAAATATAAATGCCGCGCAGTTGGCGCCAGCCTGTTTGTCGCAGCGATAAAATGGCCTATGAACCGCCCCCTGTATGCCGATTCCGCCGGGGTTTACCAACGCCTACCTTTTGCGCCCGTGAGTAATATGGGAACCTGTGAGTAACATGGCAAAACAGAAACCTGCGATGGCCTGCAGCTTATTCCAAAGCCCTCGGGCGCTGGCCGAAGCTAGGGCAAGGCTGGCGTATGGCCTGAAATTCAGTCGGCAAGTGCTGGAAGCACTCGTTCGCCATCAATACCGGCAGGGTTTGTTGCAGTGTCTTTGCCTGGGGGACGACTTGTTTGCCCCCGCAGCGCTCGAAACTTTCGAGATCTAGGCGAAGGGATGGGCGGCTCGAAGTTGACTTTGCAATGGTTGGGCGCTGCCGCGGCGATCTTGCTGCCAGTGCTGCCGGCCTTGTGGTCACCGCTGTCGGCGCAGACGGGGTTTCCGGCGCGCGCGGTGCAAATCGTCGTTCCTTACACGCCGGGCACCGGGGCTGACATTCTCGTGCGCACGCTGGGGCCCAGGCTGTCTGATGTCTGGAAGGTTCCTGTTATCACCGACAACCGTGCCGGGGCCACCGGTAACATTGGCGCGGAGCTGGTGTCCAAGGCGCATCCGGACGGCTATACGCTGCTTTGCGCCGCCACCTCTTTTGGGACCAATCCGGCGCTGAACACCAGACTTCCCTTCGATCCGGTGAAGAGTTTTGCGCCGGTCGGGATTCTCGCCACCAGCGGCATGGCACTGCTTGTTCCTGCCGACCTGCCGGCGAAATCGGTTCGTGAGTTCATCGAGCTTGCAAAAAGCCAGCCGGGAAAACTGTATTACGCGTCTCCGGGCAACGGCGGGCTGCAGCACCTCGCCATGGAATTGTTCAAACAGGAGGCGCATATCGATATCGTGCACGTCCCTTACAAAGGGGCGGCCGGCGCGATAAGTGACCTTGTTGGCGGTCATGTGCAAGCGAGTGTGGTGGCGATCCAGACGGCGGTGCCGCATGTGCAAAGCGGCCGCTTGCGCGTGCTTGCGGTTATGGGAGCTGAGCGCTCCATTGCCTTTCCGAATGCGCCTACGCTCAAGGAGTCGGGCTTTCCCGATCTTGTCGTCGAGACCTGGTACGGCATGTTCGCGCCGGCCGGTACGCCGGCCGAGATCGTCGGCAAGCTCAACGCCGAATTGAACACGCTGCTCGGGCGCGCGGATATTCGCGAGCAACTCTCCAGGCAGGGTTTGAACCCCGCAGGTGGTCCGCCCGGGCGGCTGGCCGACCTGGTCAGGCGCGAATTGCCGCGCTGGGCGGCGGTGGTCAAGGCTGCGGGCATCAAGGCCGACTGAGTCGTGATCGAATGTGTTCAGTGTTCGTAATGTGTTCCAGGTTTGCCTATGGGTCCCATGTGGGTCCCATGTTCAATCGATTGTCTAATTTATCGACGCACGTTTATAAAGGAACGACAGCATGAGTTTCAAAGAAGATCTGGTGGCCGCGTATCGCATCCTGGCCGAACATGGCGTGATTGACGGCTATGGGCATGTCAGTGTCCGTTCGGAGACGGATCCGAGTCGCTACTGGCTTTCACGTTCGCTCGCGCCGGAGCTGGTGACCGAGGAAGATCTTATGGAGTATGACCTCGACAGCAACCCGATCGACGCGCGCGGCAGGGAGTCGGTGCGTGAACGCTTCATTCATGGCGAGGTGTTCAAGGCCAGACCCGAGATCAATGCAGTGGTGCACAACCATTCGCCATCGGTGGTGCCCTTCAGTATCACGCAGGTGCCGATGCGACCGCTTTTTCACATGGCGGCGTTCGTCGGCGAGGGCTTGCCCAATTTTGAGATCCGCGATGCGCAAAAGGGTTCGGATATGCTGGTAAAAACGCCTTACCTCGGACATGCGCTGGCCAAGTCACTCGGTGGCGCACCCGCAGCGCTGATGCGCGGGCATGGCGCGGTGGTGGTGGGGGAGAATCTGCCGCGCGCCGTCGGCCGCAGCGTGTACCTGGAGATGAGTGCAAAGATGCAGGCGCAGGCGATGATGATTGCCGGCCCCGGCGGCAAAATCACTTATCTCGACGATGCAGAGGTGCTGGCGTCGGTGCCGGTGCAGGATTACAAGCGTGCCTGGCCGCTTTGGCGGGCGAGGGCGCTGGCACAGCTCAAGGCGCAATTGGCGGCGGGTTAAGCCGCCCTTGGCGCAGTCATGGTCGTCATTGCGCGGAGGCGAAGCCGACGCGGCAATCCCGTAATGTTGTGGTGTGGGTCACAAGGATGGTCGTCATTGCGAGGAGGCGAAGCCGACGCGGCAATCTCGTAATGTTGTGGTGTGGGTCACAGGGATGGTCGTCATTGCGAGGAGGCGAAGCCGACGCGGCAATCTCGTAATGTTGTGGTGTGGGACACAAGGATGGTCGTCATTGCGAGGAGGCGGAGCCGACGCGGCAATCCCGTAATGTTGTGGTTGGGTCACAAGGGCGACGAGATTGCTTCGCTGCGCTCGCAATGACGGAAATCGCTGCGCTCGCGGTCCTAATCGGCCTTTGCGCCGGACATTTTGACCGCCTTGGAGTAGCGCTCCGCATCGGCCTTGAGCGCAACGGTGAACTCCTCGCCGGTGCCGCCAATGGCAATGATGTCGAGATTGGCAAAGCGCGTGGCGACTTCCGGCGCTTTTAGTGCGTCGGCAACATCAGCGGCGATTTTTGCCGCGATGTCCTTGGGCAGTCCCGCCGGCGAGAAAAAGCCGAACGTGGGCGCAAAGTCAAAACCCGCGATCATTTCGGCGATGGCCAGGACATTGGGTGCGGTCGGCGAACGGTTGGGCGAGGTGATGCCCAGCAGTTTGACCCGTCCGTCCTTGACATGGGCGGCGAGCGAGGTATAGCCGGAAAACGCCATCTGCACCTGGCCGCCGACCAGTGCCGGCACGCTCTGGCCGGTACCCTTGTAAGGCACATGCACGATGTCGAGGCCGAGCGTTGCTTTGAGGGACTCCATCGCCAATTGGTGGGTGCTGCCAATGCCCGAGGAGCCGTAGGAGTATTTACCCGGGTTGGCTTTGGCAAGGGTGATCATTTCCTGCATCGTGCCGGCGGGAAGCGAGTTGTGCACGGCCAGGTACAGCGGCGCCTTGGCGGTCATCGATACCGGGATCAATTCCTTGTTCGGGTCGAAGGGCATCTTGGCGTAAAGGAACGGGTGGATGGCGTGGGTGGAATTATCGGTGACCAGCAGGGTGTAACCGTCCGGCGCCGACCGTGCGACCGCTTCGGCGCCGACCAGGCCGTTGGCGCCGGGGCGGTTGTCGACGATGACTTGCTGTTTCCATATATCGCCGAGCTTTTGCGCGATGACGCGGGCGATGGTGTCGGGCAGGCCGCCGGGCGAATAGCCGACGATGATGCGCACTGGTTTGTCAGGATAGTTGCGGGCACCCTGTGAAACTGCCGCAGGAGCGTAGGCTAGTGTCAGCGTGGCGCATACCAGGGTGAAAAGGCGTAAAAATGTTTTTTGCATTGCGACTCTCCTTGTTTTAGCAGTACCGAATGCGTGTGCGTCGGCTGTGCTTGCAGGGCGGTAGAACCGGTTTGTAGCGGACGGCTTGAACCTGCTGCAGCCTTGGAATGACCGTCTGCTTTTGGTTGGAAGGAATTATAATCGTTTTATTTTCAAGAACAGCGTCGCGGCCATCACATTAAAAATGCCGCGCTAAGGGGAGATTACATGGCTGGAGGCATTATTGCGGCGGCGATTACCGCACACGTTCCGCGCATGGGTATAGAAGACAAGGCGCCTGATTTTCAGCGCGGGCTGATTGCCGGCTCAAAGGCCATGGGCGAGGCGCTGCGCGGCCTGAAGCCTGATTTGTTCGTTTTGCAGTCGGCGCACTGGGTGTCCAGTTTCAACTGGTACGTGACCTCGCACGCCCTGCACAAGGGCTATTGCGTGGCCGACGAGGCGCCCGACCTTATTCCCGGTCTGCCCTACGAACGAAAAGGCGACCCGGTTTTTGCCGGCGCCCTGGCGGAGGCCATGAAGGCAGAGGGCATGCCGGCTTTCACAACAGATAACGAGCACCGCTCCTGGGACTATGCCTGCTGGGTGCCTATGGTTTACCTTGATCCGCAATCAGGCATCCCCCTGATCGAACTGCCGACCTGCCTCGCGGCCGATCACGCCGAGAATATGAAGGCGGGTCGGATGGTGCATGAAGTGGCAAAAAAATCCGGGCGGCGTGTGGTGTTTCTCGCCAGCAGCGCCCTGACGCACAAAATTGCCCGTGGCCCGCATCTGTGGCCGAGCGACGAGCGGCTTGCGCTGGATCGCGACTTTATCGCCGGTCTTGCCGCAGGGGACGTTAACCGGCTGAGCCAGGGCTTCGCCGAATACAGCCAGGCCACCGCCGCCGAAATGGGCGGACGCGTCATTGCGACCTTGCTCGGAGGTTTGGAGGCGATGCGCGCCGATTACGGACCTTTGTCCGGCCGGCAATATGGCGATTACGCGCAGTCCTCGGGTAGTGGCAACGTCAACGTTGCGGTGCAGCCCACCGCGCATTGATTCCTGGTGATGCCTGGTTCGCGGCGCGTCAGCGAGCGCGCAGGTTTGGTGTATTCAAGCGCCGGGGTCTGAGACCGGTTGTGTCGTGATTAACAAAAGAAACTGAAGGAGTCGAGACGATGAGCAAGTCCGCCGCAGTCCCCGCAGGCCAGCAAGTGCGCAACACCCTGAATTTTATCAACGGTGAATACATCGTTGCCAAGTCCGGCAAGACCTTCGAGAACCGCTCGCCCGCCGATGGGCGTTTGGTGAGCAGGGTGTCCGAGGCGGGTGCGGGCGAGGTCGACGCCGCGGTCAAGGCGGCGCGTGCCGCACTGACAGGCCCGTGGGGAAAAATGGAGCTGGCGGAGCGGACCGAGTTGCTTTACGCCGTTGCCAATGAAATCAACCGGCGCTTTGACGAATTTCTTGATGCTGAGGTGGCAGATACGGGTAAGCCGCATACGCTAGCGAAGCACATCGACATCCCGCGCGGCGCCGCCAATTTCAAGGTCTTCGCCGACGTGGTGAAGAACGTGCCGAACGAGACATTCCAGATGGCCACCCCGGATGGCAGGGGTGCGCTCAACTATGCCATTCGTGTGCCCAAGGGCGTCATCGCGGTCATTTCGCCGTGGAACCTACCGCTGTTGCTGATGACCTGGAAGGTCGGTCCGGCGCTCGCCTGCGGCAATACTGTTGTGGTAAAGCCTTCAGAGGAAACGCCAAGCACTGCGGCGCTGTTGGGTGAGGTGATGAACAAGGTGGGTATTCCAAAGGGTGTCTACAACGTGATTCATGGTTTTGGGCCGGGTTCTGCGGGTGAACTATTGACGCAGCACCCGGGGATCGATGCGGTGACCTTCACCGGTGAAACGCGCACCGGTGCGGCGATCATGAAAGCCGTCGCCGACAAGGTGCGCCCCGTTTCTTTTGAGATGGGCGGAAAAAATGCCGGCGTCGTGTTTGCCGACTGCGATTTTGACGCTGCGATCGAGGGCATAGGCCGCGCCGTGTTTGCCAACTGTGGCCAGGTTTGCCTTGGCACCGAGCGGCTCTACGTGGAGCGGCCCATTTTTGACAAATTTGTCGCGGCCTTGAAGTTGAAGGCAGAAAGCCTCAAGCCGGGACGCCCGGAAGACAAAGCGACCGGCATCGGTCCGCTGATCAGTCAGGAGCATCGCAACAAGGTCTTGTCGTATTACCAGCAGGCAAAGGACGATGGCGCGACCATCGTCACCGGTGGCGGCGTTCCGAAGCTCGATGAGGGGCTGGCTGGCGGTTCCTGGGTTGAGCCCACCATCTGGACCGGCTTGCCGGAAAGTTCGGCGGTGGTGCGTGAGGAAATCTTCGGGCCTTGTTGCCATATCCGTCCTTTTGACTCGGAGGAGGAGGCGATCGCGCTTGCCAATGACACCGAGTACGGCCTGGCGACGACCCTCTGGACGACCAATCTTTCACGCGCGCATCGTGTCTCGGCGCAGATCGACGTGGGTATTTGCTGGGTGAATTGCTGGTTCCTGCGCGACCTGCGCACCCCCTTCGGTGGTTCCAAGCAGTCGGGCATAGGCCGTGAGGGCGGGGTGCATTCGCTCGAGTTTTATACCGAGTTGCGCAACATCTGTGTGAAGTTGTAGGGGGTCTCATGATCAAGCTGCGGGATATCCGCTACATTCGCCTGGGCACCGCAGACCTTGACGCATGCGCCAGTTACGCCACATCCATCCTTGGTCTCGAGGCGGTTGGCCGCGACGGGGATGCGCTGTATTTTCGCGGCGACAGCCGCGATCACACCATTGTCTATTTCAAGGGCGAGGCGCATGACCACACCGCCGCCTTCGAGCTTGACGACAAGGCTGAGTTGGACGCCGCAGGTGCGGCGCTGGACGCTCTGGGCCACAAGGTTGTGTGGGGCACATCCGATGGCTGCGCGCAGCGCAGGGTTGCGGCCTACATCACGTTCAAGGATCCGAGCGGCAACAAGATAGACCTTGTCACCAAGGCGCATGTCAGTGGCCGGCGCTACTTTGGCAGCCGCGATGCGGGAATCACCAGTTTTTCCCATATCGGTCTCAAGACGACCAATGCGGCGCGCGACGAGAAATTCTGGACCGAGGTTTGCAGTGCCAAGGTGAGCGACTGGATCGGTGATGCACCGCTGCTGCGCATCGACGAGGTGCATCACAAAATTGCGCTCTTTCCTTCCAAGGTGCACGGGGTGCAGCACATTAACCACCAGGTCGAGAGTATCGACGACATCATGCGCTCGTATTATTTCCTCAAGGAGAAGGGTGTTCGTATCGTGTTTGGTCCGGGCCGGCATCCCACCTCGGGGGCGATGTTTCTATATTTCGAGGGGCCTGACGCAATGGTCTACGAATATTCAACCGGCGTACGCACCATCACCCGGGAGCAGGAGGCTGACTACCGGCCGCGCCAGTTCCCTTTTAACTTTGAATCATTTTGCATGTGGGGTTCCAGGCCGGACATCCCCGAGTTCCGAAAATGACCGGAGACGGGCCGCTGCGCATGACGCCTTCCAGGGATTGGCAGGTTCTTGTCCGGCGCGCGGCGCGGGCGCTGGGCCGCTCCGGCCTCGCACATGCCTACGGCCACTGCAGCGCGCGCCTCGATGCCGGTCATTTTCTTGTCTGTGCCGCAAGGCCGATGGGATTGATCGCCCCGGGCGAGGACGGTGTGGTCGTGCCGGTCGAGGGCCCGCTGCCTGAGGGCGTACTGGGCGAGGTGCGCATTCATCAGCAGATTTATCGCCGCCGTCCCGATGTGGGCGGCGTGGCCCGCAGCATGCCGGCGAAGGCGATGTCCCTGTCGACGCTGCGCCTTACGCCCAAGGCGCGCCATGGTACGGGCAGCTATTTCGCGCCCTGCGCGCCGCTCTGGGACGACCCGCAGCTTATCCGCACCGAAGAGCAGGCGGCCGGCGTCGCCGCAACCCTCGGGGCGAATCGGGCTGTGGTGATGCGCGGCAATGGCGTTGTCACCGCCGGTGCCTCGCTGGAAGAGGCTGTTGTGTTCACCTGGTATCTCGAGGATGCCGCGCGCGTGGAACTGGATGTGCTCGCGGCCGACGGGGGCAGGGGTGCCGGGGGCGGCGAGGCGGTTTTTTCCGCCGAAGAGGCGACCTTGCGCGCCGTTGGCACCGGTAGGATCTACGAGCGTATGTGGGAATACTTGACGCACGGCGATCCGGAATAGGCCGGCACATTTAGTCCTGCCGGCATCGTGCCCAGGGATCGTTTCCCGCGGTGCGCTGCTATAATCCGCGCAGTCATCCGGAACACCACTCCCTGAAAGAGGTTGCCGCCAAGCGGCGCCTGGCATGCGTATCCTGTTAAGTAACGACGATGGTTATTTTTCCCCCGGTCTCGCCGCGTTGGCAACGGCGCTTTCACCGCTGGGTGAGGTGACGGTGGTGGCGCCCGAGCGCGATCGCAGCGGGGCGTCGAATTCTCTGACGCTGGACCGCCCCTTGAGCGTGCGAACCGCGGCCAACGGGTTTTATTTCGTTAACGGCACGCCGACCGACTGCGTCCATCTGGCCGTCACCGGCCTGCTTGAGCACCTGCCCGACATCATTGTCTCGGGCATCAACCACGGCGCGAACATGGGCGATGACACCATTTACTCCGGCACGGTGGCCGCCGCGACCGAAGGCTATTTGCTCGGCATTCCTTCGATCGCCATATCACTCAACAGCCGCGAGCCACATAATTTCGATACGGCAGGGCGGGTCGCCGCCGAGCTGGTCGGTCGTTTCGTGCGCAACCCGGTCAAGCAACCGGTACTGCTCAATGTGAACGTTCCGGATGTCGGCTATGCCGCGCTCAAGGGCACCGAGGTGACGCGTCTGGGCAAGCGCCACAAGGCCGAGGCGGTGATCAAATCGGTGAATCCGCGCGGCCAGACCGTGTACTGGGTCGGTGCCGCCGGCGTTGCACAGGACGCCGGGCCGGGAACCGATTTTCATGCGGTAGCGGCGGACAAGGTGTCTATCACACCGCTGCAAGTCGACCTGACCCACACGCAGCAAATTGCGCTCATTTGCGCTTGGGTGGCGGCATGACGGTCAAGGTACGCGGCATCGGCATGACCTCGCAGCGTACGCGCGACCGCATGGTTGAGCGGCTGCGAGAGCAGGGCATTGGCGATGAGCGCGTGCTGGCGGCAATGGGTTTTGTCCCCCGGCACTTGTTTGTCGACGAGGCCCTGGCGACAAGGGCGTATGAGGATACGGCGCTGCCGATAGGCTTTGAGCAGACGATCTCCCAGCCTTACGTCGTGGCGCGCATGATCGAGACGCTGCAGAACGGCCGCGATCTCGGACGCCTGCTTGAAGTGGGCACCGGGTGCGGCTATCAGGCGGCGGTGCTGGCGCAGGTGTGCAAGGATGTGTTTTCCATTGAGCGCATCGCCGGCATGCTCGAGCGTGCCCGCGCCAATCTCCGCCCTTTGCGTATATCCAACCTGAGGCTCACGCACGGCGACGGTTATCTGGGATTGCCCGAAGCTGCGCCTTTCGATTCGATTATTGTGGCCGCCGCCGCCCCTAAGGTGCCGATGGCGCTGATAGAGCAGCTGGCTCCCAAGGGCAGGATGATCCTGCCCATTGGCTCGGCAGAACAGTCGTTGTGCCTGATCGAACGTACCGCCGCTGGTTATACTGAAACCTGGCTTGATCCGGTGCGGTTTGTACCGCTGAGGGTGGGCAAGCAATGATGGGTTTCACGGGGCGTTTTTCGACGGTGCTGCTGCTCGCGGTGCTGGCCGGATGCGCGAACCGAAATGTGGCGCCGGTAGTCGAGCGCGGCTCGGCATCGCAGCCGCGCGTCGCCGTCCCCGCACCTGCGCCCGCCGTGGCGGTGCCGCGGGTCGCAGACAGTCGTGCCGAAATCTATGTGGTGAAACGCGGTGACACGCTGATTAACATCGCGCTCGACCAAGGACTCGACTATCGCGAGTTGGCGCAGTGGAACAGTCTTTCCGATCCGAATCGCATTCAGGTCGGGCAGGAGTTGCGTTTGCGTGCGCCCGAGAGCGTCGCCCAGGCGAGCCCGGTGCGAAGCGCCGGTGCCGTTGAATCGCAACCTCTGGGCAGCCAGGCCACACCGAGCGGCGACATGCTCAAAACCGAACCCAAGGCGGGCAAACAGCCTTACTCCGAGGAAAATGTCGCCTTAATGCAAAAAGGCGGCGAAGCGAAACCGCAGCCTGCGCCCAAGCCGCCGCCCACGCCCAGCCAAGCCGTGCCGGCCTCAGAGGACGATGACAAAGTTGATTGGGGATGGCCGGTTCCAGGCAAACTTATCGCCGGTTTCTCAGAGGCGACCAACAAGGGCATTGATATCGCCGGCAAGCAGGGTGATCCGGTGTTCGCTTCGGCGGGGGGGCGGGTCGTGTACAGCGGGCAAGGCCTGCGCGGTTACGGCAAGCTCATCATCATCAAGCACAACAACACGTTTCTATCTGCCTATGCCCATAACAAGGAGATCCTTGTGAAGGAGGGGCAGACCGTGGTGAAGGGCCAGAAAATTGCGGAGGTGGGTAACACCGATGCCGATCAGACGAAGTTGCATTTTGAAATACGCCGTCTGGGCAAACCGGTTGACCCGGCTAAATTCCTGCCTGCGCGTCCGGCCTGAGGCTGTTCAGGCGGTTGGCTGCGCCTGGCTATGCCGGCGCCATCAAGTGTAATAAAAGGCCATCAGGCCTTGTCAGGACCAGTTTCCGGGGCGAGGGTGTCCGGCGGCGTGCGGCGAAGCACGGAGGTATCCTGCTCCTTGCCGACCATTTCTGCGAACTTGATATTTTTGTCGATTTCTTCCTGATAGAGCTGTTGGCCGCCAAAGTGCTTGCCGGCGAAGGTGTGCAGCCCCTGCAGGTCGCCATTGAGTCGTCGGCTGGCGCCGGCATAAAACTTCGGCGTTTTCATTACCAAGTCGTCGCCAGAGGAGAAAATAACCTGTGAGTCGCCGTTAGGCAGATTCATTTTGGCGATGCCGCCTGCGACAAATTCCGGATAGAGCCGGTCACGGCATTTTTCCAGGTAGCAGCGATCCGCCATCTGGGCAATGATATCGGCCGATCCTAGCAGGTAGCCGATGAGGCGCATGTTCAGGTTGGGTATCGTAATGCTCGCCACCGGCCGCTCGTAGCCGGTGAAATGCACCAGGTCGGCGGCGGCCCCGCCGTATTGCGGGAGTCCCAGTGTGGCGAGGTAATCCTTGAGAAAGTTCGCGCCGCGTGTCACATGCGTCCGGGTGAATTCCGCGCCATTGCGGTCAGCCTCGGAATCGTGGCGCAAGTAGCCGCAATCGTGGAAGAGCGCGGTGACGACGCCCAGCTGGAATAAATCCTGTCCTATCGGTTCGGCGCCACCGCGGCCGCGCTCATAGCCATCAAGCAGGCGCGCCATGGCAAGCGTGACATCAAGGACGTGCTGGATATCGTGGTATGCGGTATCGCAGATCAGAAAACCGGGATAATCGCCGCTATAAAGTCGCTCGATATCGTGAAACGCGCGGTCGAGAGGGTGGGTGGAAGCACGCGGATAGAGGTCCAGGAAGATCCGGTCGATTTCCTTCTGGACGCTGGTCGGGTCGGTGGTTTTAACCCGCTGACTGACATCGTGATCATTGCTGTAATTATCCAACCGGGCTCCTGGATAGGCTGGGGGCTCTTGATTGAACTTACCAGTTGAACGCCAGAGGGAAATCTTATTCCACCGTGCGGTGAAAGGCAAATTATGACAACGTCAATTTTTATGGCATTGTCAAAAAAATCATGACTTTAGGCTGAATGGAGTGAAGTCCGTGCCGCGGTCATAATAGTCTTCATGCTCGGCTTTTTTTAGTGCATTTACGATCTTGTAGGTGAGCGGTGTGAGCATGACTTCCACGCCGACTTTGACGATGAATTGTGCCAACATGACCAGCGGCAGTTTGTCGTTCGGAATGATGCCCGTGCCGTAAAAGGCCAGGGGGTAAAACAGCGCTGAATCAATCGCCTCGCCAAAGACGGTGGAGCCGATGGTGCGCGCCCAAAGATGCCGCCCTTTATGCCATATTTTCATTTTTGCAAGAATGAAGGAATTGACGAACTCGCCGCAAAAGTAGGCAAACATGGATGCCAGGGCGATGCGCCAGGTGGTGCCGAATGCGATTTCGTAAGCCGTCTGGTTGTTCCAGAAAGGGGCGGGCGGCAGGGCCACAACGACGGTTGCCATGACGGATGCAAATGCCAGCGCGGCAAAACCTGCCCAGATCACGCGACGGGCCTTGGCGTAACCATAGACCTCGGTAAGTACGTCGCCGAACACATAGGATATCGGGAAAAACAACACACCGGCACCGAAGGTCACGATCCCTACCAGGGGCAAATCCATCTGGCAAATCTTCGCCGGGCCGATAAGGTTTGAGCAAATGAGGATGGTAACGAAGGCTGCCATTACGAACTCGTAATAGCGGTACTGCCGTTGCGGCTGGTTCATGGTGAAACCTTTTTATTATGCGGGTAAGGGAACCGCAGCGTTGGCGCACCGGGCAGGATGCCGGGCGCGCGGTGGTGAAGACGTTTCAATCTGCCATGATAGTCGAAAGCCCGACCGGATTCGACTACCTTGCGGCCGGTGGCGGTACGGGCTGTGCTCCGGGGCTGGCGTTGGCGCGTTCGGCCTTGAGTGCGGCGGCGAGTTCGATCACCGAGGCGGCGTAAAAGCTCGAGCGGTTGTAGCGGGTGATCACCCAGAAATTCTGCAATCCGGCGAGGAACTCCCCGGGTTGTCCCGGTGTTTCCAACTCGATCAGCGCGCACAAGGTGTCCGCTTGCAGGGGGGCGGACAAGGCCACCCCCAGTGTTGCCAAATCCGCCGCGGAGGTGCTCGGCTTGAGGCCGGCGTCGAGCAGGCTGCGAAAGGATTGACCGCTGACGCTCACCGGCACGGCAGTCATGCTGCCGGCCACCCAGCCATGGGATTTGAGGAAGTTAGCAACGCTGCCGATCGCGTCCGCGGGGCTGCCTCTCAAGTCGGTGTTGCCCGAGCCGTCAAAGTCGACGGCGTAGCGACGGTAGCTGCCGGGCATGAATTGCGGAATGCCGATGGCGCCGGCGTAGGAGCCCTTGATGCTGAACACGTCTCGCTTGGTTTCGCGCGCAAGCAAGAGAAAGCTCTCCAATTCTGTGCGGAAAAATTCGGCGCGCCTGGGATAGTCGAAGGCGAGGGTGGTCAGCGCGTCCATGACGCGAAAGTTCCCCATGTTGCGACCGTAGACCGTTTCCACGCCTATGATGGAGGCGATGATTTCTGCCGGCACGCCGAACTCCTGCTCGGCGCGCGCGAGGGTTTCCTCGTGCCGTGACCAGAATTCGATGCCCGACTGAATGCGCAGCGGATTCACAAAGCGTGCGCGGTAGCTTTGCCAGGAGCGCACTCCGGGAGCGCCGGGTTGGATGGCCTTCATGACCGCGCTTTGATGGCGGACACGGCTGAACAAGGACTCGAGCTGGTTTTTGACGAAGCCGTGCTTTTGTGCCATCTCGTCGATGAATGTTTTTACCTCCGCGCGTGTCAGGTAAGGCGCTGGCGCCGCAACAAGCGCGCCGCTTCGCAGCAGCACGCACAGCAGGGCAAGTAGCAGCAAGCGCATCATGGTTTGAACCGCCTGATCAGTTGCTGTAGTCGCTGAATGTCCGCGCGCTTGGTCTGTTTTGTGCCGTCTGGCCTCGCGCCGTAGCGTAAGTCCATGTAGAGCGTGGCGATGCTGTTCACCGCTTCGGCGCGGTGCGGAAAGCGCTGCGCAGCGCGCCCGGCAAAGTCCAAGGGCCCCTCACTCGGTGCGCGCGACAGCCCAGCGCGTCCCATCTTGTCGCAAAAGCGCTTCCAGTGGCGCTGCACCGGATCGTCGAGGCGCAGGCGTCGTAGCAACCATAGCGCGAGCAGGCCGATGACGCCGGCAATGCCCCAGAACAAGGCCATGGCAAGGGCTTGCCAGGAGGCGGCGTCCATGCCGATGAAGGACAGCATTTCGCGCTGGCGCTCCGGGTTGTAGCCAAGCACCCAGATGTTCCATTTGTGCGCCATCGCCTCGATCTGGTAGCGCATTTGCAGCAGCCACAGGCGGTCTGTGCGCACCATGAAGGGTACCGGTTGTCCGTCGGGCACCGCTCGCGCAATACCCGATTCGACGCGCACCGGCACGACCACGGCGGTCGGGTCGATGCGCTGCCATCCGGCACTGTCCCTCCATATCTCGACCCAGGCATGGGCGTCGGACTGGCGCACGATCAATTGCTGGTCGACCGGGTTGATATCGCCGCCTTGGTAGCCGGTGACAATACGCGCGGGAACGCCGGCCGAGCGCATCAGGATGGCGAAGGCGCCGGAAAAGTGCTCGCAAAAGCCCAGCTTGCTGTCGAAAATGAATTGGTCGACGGTATGCGCAGAAGTGAGCAGGGGTGGTTCCAGCGTGTAGTTGAAGCCGCCGTTGCGGAACAGGGTCAGCCCGCGCTCGACGATGGCATCCGTATTCCCGCCGGTCTCTCGCTTCCAGCGCCGGCCCAGTTCCAGTGTTCGCGGGTTGAGCTTCGCCGGCAGCTTGAGCGCGAGATCGAGCTCCTCCTCGTTGTCTGCCTCCAGTGCCTTGTAGTTGGTGTAGGAACGCATCTCGTAACGGATGCGGCTGCGCACAGGTGGCAGCGATAGCAGCTGATAGTCGGCGGTGACGCGCGCACGCGGCGGGATGTTGGCCGCCAGTTCCAGCGCGAACAGCCAGTTGCGATTATGTGGTTCCAGCGTTACGGCGTAGTCGTAGCGGGGCTCGAAGCCCTCGAATTTGTAGGTGCCGCCGCGCAAACGCGTCTCGCCCGGCCGCCAGGTGCGACCATCAAAATTCCAAAATACCGGGCCGCGCCAGTAAAGCTGCCGCCGCGGCGGCATCGGGCCGTCGAACTTGGCGCGAAAGGCCACCGCGTCTGACTGCGAAAGCTGGCTGATGTTGCCGGGGGCCATCGAGTCGGACAGGCCGGTTATGCCGCTGTAGGCATCTTGTGGCAGGCCCCACAGCGGGCCTTGCACGCGCGGAAACAGGAAAAATAGTAACAGCATCAGCGGTGCCGCCTGCGCCAGCAGCAGGCCGCCGGTCTTGAAATTCTCTCGTTGCGGGCGTGAGGGCGCCTGAAAGCTCACCAGGCTGGCGGTGATCGTCAACACCGTTAGCATCATCAGGCTGGCGGTGGGGATGCTTTGTGAATAGAAAAAATTGGTTAGCGCGATGAAGTAGGCAAGGAACATCACGATATACACGTCGCGGTAGGATTTCATTTCCATGAGTTTGAGGCCGAGGAAAACGACCAGCAGCGAGACTCCGGCATCGCGTCCGAATATGGTGTTGAAGTTCATGTAGACGCCAAACACGCAGGCACCGACAAACGGAACCAGCAGCCATTGGCGCGGCAGCGGTTCGCCCGTCCAGGCGAGATAGCCGCGCCAGCACAACAGCGTCAGCGCGATGACGGAGATCCAGGCCGGCAGGCGCTCGGCATGCGGTGCCGCGGCCAGGGCGAGTCCGCCCAGCAGCCAGGCGAGGTTGCTGAAGCGCAGGGGCGTCGGGGTGGCAGGCATGTTCATGCGCGCCTAGCCTCGCGTGACGCCCCGGGATCGTGTAAGGCGAGTTCCCGCAGGCAGGCGAGGCAGTGTGTTTCGCCCGCGCCTATGGGGATTTCCAGTCCGGGCAGGCGCAGTCCGAAGGCGATACCGCCGGCGTTGGCCAGCAGCACCCAGCGGGTCAGGCGCGACATCCTTGCCTCGATGTCCAGCGCCCCCGGCAGGTCGCTCCAGTTGAACCACATCTGTGCCGCCGCCCGTCCGCTGAACTGTTTGGTTAGCAGCGGTCCTTCGCGCGTGGAGGCCTTCCAGGCAACGTGGCGCGGTGAGTCCCCCGGCTGGTAGGGTCGCAGGCCGGAAAAATCGTCGGTGCCGGTGCCAAGGGCAAGGGTATCGCCGCTGTTTTCTTGTGGCTGCGGCGGTGGCAGGCGCGAGCTGTCAGGCTGCGGGTAGACCAGGCAGTGCAGGTCGGGCGAAACGTAACTCCAGGCGCGCAGCAGGCCGAGGGGATAGCGCGTGTCGAAGGTGACGCGCCCGATGGGCATCAGTCCGCGCTTTTGTGTCGGAATGATGAGTGTGACGCTGACGGTCGAAGCCGGCGCAATGTCGCAGCCTGTGGTGACGCCGGCGCGATTGAGTGCGATGGCAAAGCGTTCGTGGTGGCTGCGGTTTTCGATGTGCAGCTGGAAATGGGCGTCGTTGCCGCTGAACACCGGCTCGACGCGGCCGGGGCTGATGTAAAGATGCGCAAGGTTACGGAAGGTGTGCAGTATTGAAACGATACCCACGCCCGCCAGCAGGAATGTCAGCACGTAGCCCAGCGACAGATTGTAGTTAATGGAGCCGATTAGCATCACCAGCAACGCAAGGCAGAAGGTGAGCCCCTGCCGCGTGGGCAGGATATAGACGCGACGTTGCGACAAAAAGACGACTCCGGGCTCGGGTTCCTTGCGCGGGATCAGCAGGTTGTAGAGCTGCGAGGAGCGTAATACGCGGTCGAAGTTCACGGTTCGCTGTTCAGTTTGTCCGCAGTGCGGCGCGGCAGGGAAGCTGGAAAGTCGCGCCAGACGGGGCTTTGCGGCCGATCTTCTGGCTTGCGCGGATGTTCCGGCGCATGTTCAGGCGCACTCAGGCATGGTCAGGGAATGGACACCGCTTCGATCAGCGTTCGCGCGATATCCGCGCTACCCTGACTCACGCCGTCGTGGGCCGGGCGAAGTCGGTGGCCGGCAACGCCGGGCAGGATCGCCTGCACATCTTCTGGCAGCACTTTGTCGCGCCCTGCTATCAGCGCCCACGCACGGGCGCCGTGCAGCAGTGCCAGTGCGGCGCGGGGCGAAAGCCCGCAGGCGTAGGCCGGCGAGCGGCGCGTATGTTCGGTCAAGGCCTGGATGTAATCGATCAGCGCGGGGGATGCGTACACGGTGCCGACCAAATTTTGCAGTTCCGCTAATTCTCCCGGTTGCAGGCAGGGTTGGACAGAGGCGATGAGGTCGCGCCGTTCAACACCCTGCAACAGTTCGCGTTCTGCGGCACGGTCGGGATAGCCTAGCTCTATGCGCATTAAAAACCGGTCAAGCTGCGATTCGGGCAGGGCAAAGGTGCCGACCTGGCTTGAGGGGTTTTGCGTCGCGATCACAAAAAATGGCTCAGGCAGGGCGCGTGTTTCGCCCTCGGCGGTGACTTGGTGCTCCTCCATCGCCTCGAGCAGTGCCGACTGGGTTTTTGGCGTGGCGCGGTTGACCTCGTCGGCAAGGATGAGCTGCGCGAAAATGGGGCCGGGATGAAACTTGAAACGGGCGCTGTTGCGGTCATAGACGGATACGCCGATGATGTCCGCCGGCAGCATGTCGCTGGTGAACTGAATGCGGTGGAAATTCAGGCCCAGAAGCCTGGCCAGGGCATGGGCGAGGGTGGTCTTGCCCACACCGGGCAGGTCTTCGATGAGAAGATGACCGCGTGCGAGCAGGCAGGCCAGTGCCAGGCGGATTTGGTGTTCCTTGCCTAAAACGATCTTGCCGGCCTGCTGGATGACTTGGTTGATGGAGGGATTGTTCATGGAGAGGATGATGAGGTTCAGGGCTCAAGTTTAGCTTGGAATTCCGATATGATTGAAGCCGTATTGCAGCATCAAGGTCAAATTTTCCTTGCGTTCCTGCATATCGGCGCGGGCGCGCTGTCCTTACTCTTTAATGGCACTTTTTTTGTCGGATTTTTTACGCACGGCCTGAAACGATGACCACCGCATTTATTACGCATCCGGCTTTTCTCAAGCATGACATGGGCAGCCACCATCCGGAGCAACCGGCCCGCTTGATGGCCATAGAGGACCAGCTGATTGCCTCGGGCATTGCGCCGCTACTGACGCGCATCGATGCGCCGCAGGGCAGGTTGGCCGATATCGAGCGCGTGCATCCGATGGATTACATCGTCGAAATCCGCAACGCGGCGCCACAGACCGGGATCGTGCACATCGATCCGGACACGGCGATGTGCGCGGGCACATGGGAGGCCCTGCTGCGCGGCACCGGCGCGGCGGTGCTTGCGACCGACCTGGTGATGGCCGGTGAGGTGGACAATGCATTTTGCAGCGTGCGACCGCCGGGGCACCACGCCATGCGTGCACGCGCCATGGGGTTTTGCTTTTTTAACAACGTCGCCGTGGCGGCCAAGCATGCGCTCGAGCATCACGGGCTTGAACGCGTTGCCATCGTTGACTTTGATGTCCATCACGGCAACGGCACCGAGGATATTTTCGCAGGCGATGAGCGCGTGCTGATGACGGGTATTTTTCAGCATCCGTTTTACCCTTACAGCGGCACCGAAAGGCCGGCGGCAAACATGCTCAACGTCCCGCTGGCAGCCGGGGCGGGCAGTGCGGCTTTGCGCGAGGCGGTGACCGGGGTCTGGTTGCCGGCGCTCGAGGCGTTCAAGCCGCAAATGATTTTCTTTTCCGCCGGTTTTGACGCGCACGCTGAGGACGATATGGCGATGTTGCGCCTGTCCGATGCCGACTATGCCTGGTTGACCAAGCAGATCAAGGCGGTCGCCGACCGCCATGCAAAGGGCCGGATTGTTTCCATGCTCGAGGGTGGCTACGCCTTATCCGCGCTTGGCCGCAGTGTTGTCCAGCACATCAAGGCGCTTGGTGATTTGTGACTGCGGGTTTTTTTTGGGGCTGCGTGCTTGCCTCGCCAGTGCCGCGATCGACGGCTGGAAAGTGCACTCAGGCTTGTCTTTCCGGCCGCTAACCCATACGGCATCCACGCCGTTGCCGGTTGCCTGGATCGCTTTTGTTGCAGCCAGCGGCGCTGCTCAGGTCGTGCTCAGCAGCATCCTGGCCGCCTGACGGATGCCCTCGGGCGTCAAGTCCGCCGGCCGCAGGCTGTCGGCCTGTTCAAAGCGCCGGTAGTTCTTCGGCATGGATTTGCTGTAGGCGGGGTCGTAGTGGTTTTGCAATAAATCGGCGACCAGAGTGGTCCAGTCGCCGGCCTCGATTGCGGCATTCCAGCGTGCGATAACTTCCCGACCGTGCAGTTCGACCAGACAGTTGAGGCGATCCCTGAGACTGGATGCGTCGGCCAGAAAGTGGGCGTAGTCGCCGATGAGAAAAGCCACACGTGAGGCCAGTTCAGTCTCGATGTGGATGCAATCGGCCGCACGCATGGCTAGGATAAGGGCGTCTGGCACCTGCACCTGACCGACTTTCTTTGACTCGGACTCGACGAAGACCGGTTTGGCCGGATCAAAGTGCCGCAGCTTGTGCCACACCATGCTCTCGAACATGCGCTGCGCCGGCTGCGGCCTGCCCGGCAGGCCGCCTAGCAGCGAGCCCTTGTGGCTGGCCAACTGCTCCAGGTCGAGTACTTGCGCGCCCTCGGCGTCCAGCGCCTCCAGCAGGCGACTTTTTGCACTGCCGGTTTCGCCACAGATGACGCGAAAGGAAAAACGTCCCGGCAGTTCGGCCAGTTGCGCCAGCACCCCGGTGCGATAGGCCTTGTAGCCGCCCTCCAGGGACGCCGCGTGCCAGCCGATTTCGCGCAGGATATGCGCCATGGCGCCGGAGCGTTTGCCACCGCGCCAGCAATAGACCAGCGGGCGCCAGTCGCGCTCGCGGCCGGCAAAAAGCGTTTCCAGGTGGGTGGCGATGTTGCGCGACACCAGTGCGGCACCGGCTTTTTTTGCCTCAAAGGGCGATGCCTGCTTGTGCAGCGTGCCGATTTGCGCGCGTTCGTCGTTGCTTAGCACCGGCGCGCTGATGGCACCCGGAACATGGTCGTCGGCAAATTCGGCCGGCGAACGTACATCGATGACTTCGGCGAAATCGTCAATGCTGGCAACGCCGACTTTTTCCGGATATTTCACGCGGGCAATCCTGAGTCTTGCTGGCTTGTTCTGGCGGCAAGGGCGGATGCCGGGCCTGGGGAGGCTATTGTAATCGCGTAAGCCCGGGCCGGCGCCTGATGTCGAGAAAGAGGCGGCGTCGCCACCGCGGGGCCCGGCGGACGCCCGCTATGCCTCTTAAGGGCGGGCTGTTGCGGTCGATTTCCCAAGATCGACGGCAGCAGCCCAGAAACCCGGCTCGAAGGGCGAGGGGAAACTCAGTCCGCTTTGCGGCGCTCGAATTCGACGCGGATGCCGTTTTGTTCGATTAAATGCTTACCTGTGCGCAGGCGGCGTTCAGCCAGCACTTCTTCCACCTGGTAGACAGGCAGGCGGTCTGGTTCTGTCAGGCTTACGACACGCTTGTTCATTTCTTCAACAGAGGTTGCAGGGCTTTCCATATGTTCTCCAGGATGAGCGGCTGTGCTGCCTCGGTCGGATGGAGCTGATCCTGTTGAAATAATTCCGGCCGTTGTGCCACACCCTCCAGCAAGAACGGTACCAGTGCCAGACGCTGCGCTTTGGCCAGGTCGGTAAAGCTGCTCTGGAACTGTTCGGTGTAGCGCTGGCCGTAGTTGGGCGGCATACGCATGCCCACCACGATTACCTGGCATTTGACCGCCCTGGCGGCCTTGATGATGGCGGCGAGGTTGTCACGCAGCTGTGCGACCGGCAAGCCGCGCAAGCCGTCGTTGGCGCCCAGGGCGAGCACCAGCACAGCCGGTCTGGTTTCGCGCACGGTGATGGCGATGCGCGCCGCGCCGCCGGCGCTCGTTTCGCCGCTGATGCTGGCATTCACAACGTTATAATTGAACTTCTTTTGCTTCAGGCGCTCTTGCAACAGTGTCGGCCAGCCCGCACCTTGGGGTAATCCGTAGGCAGCCGAGAGGCTGTCTCCATAAATAACGATATTTGGCGCCCCGGGTTTGGCGGGCAAGGCGGCGGGCGTGCTCATTGTCGCCAGCGCCGAGGCCGATTGGGCGTAGGCCGCCATGGGGAGCGCGGGTGGCAGTAATAGCAACAGATGCAACCATTGCAACGAGACGCTTACACTCTTTCCGAATATGTCCAATTCAAGTCCCAGTCGTTCAGATCAAGCCATTATTGAGGTGTGCGGTCTCGCCAAAAGCGTTCCCAATGGCGATATGCAGCTGGCTATTTTGCAGCATATCGACCTTACGGTGATGCCCGGTGATGCGTTGGCGATTGTTGGTGCTTCGGGCTCGGGCAAGTCGACGCTGCTCGGTTTGCTCGCCGGGTTGGACGTTCCCAGCAGCGGAAACGTTCGGCTCGACGGCGAAGAATTGTTTGACCTGGATGAAGACGGGCGCGCCGCGCTGCGCGCGCGGCTGCTCGGTTTCGTGTTCCAGTCCTTTCAGTTGCTGCCGGCGCTGAACGCGCTGGAGAACGTCATGCTGCCGCTGGAGCTCGCCGGGCGGGACAACCCCGCCGCGCTGGCCACCGCCATGCTCGAGCGCGTCGGCCTGGGCGAGCGCCTGCGCCACTATCCGCGCACGCTTTCGGGCGGCGAGCAGCAGCGCGTGGCGCTGGCGCGGGCCTTTGTCATGCGCCCCAAGCTGCTGATGGCGGACGAACCCACCGGCAACCTCGATGCCGAGACCGGCGCTTCCATCATCGATTTGCTATTCCAGCTCAATGCCGAGGCCGGCACGACGCTGTTGCTGGTGACCCACGATGAATCGCTCGCAGCGCGCTGCGGGCGGCAGATCCGGCTGGCGGCTGGAAGAATTGTGTCGTGAGCAAGCGTCTATTCCAGATTGAGCGGTTGTCATTGCGTGCGCAGCGAAGCAATCTCGCGGCAGTTCCGGCCATGCCCAAGCGCAACGAGATTGTTTCGCTGCGCTCGCAATGACTGATTTTCTGTCATGGCAACGCTGAGCCTCGCCTGGCGCATGTTGTTGCGCGACTGGCGCGCCGGCGAGCTGCGCGTGCTCGCGCTGGCGCTGGTGCTGGCCGTGGCGAGTGTCGCCAGCGTCGGCTTTTTTGCCGACCGGGTGCGCCAGGCGCTGGCGCGCGAGGCGCAACAACTCATAGGCGCCGACCTGGTGGTGCAGGGCGACCGGCCGGTGCGCGGCGAGTTGCGCGACGAGCTCAGGCGCCGTGGCCTGCGCCAGGCGCAAAGCACCGGCTTTGTCAGCATGGTGCGTAAAGGCGAGAACGCGCAGCTCGCCGGCGTCAAGGGCGTGTCCGAGGGCTATCCGCTGCGCGGCAGGTTGCGCACCGCGCCACAGGTCAATGCGCCCGATGCGGCGGCGACCGGGATCCCCGCACCGGGCACGGTGTGGGTCGATGAGAGGCTGGCGGCAACGCTGGCTGCGCGCGTCGGCGATGGTATCGAACTGGGTAATAGCAGTTTCAAGATTGGCGCGATCCTTACACTGGAACCGGACCGCGGTGCGTCGTTTTTTAACATCGCGCCGCGCCTGATGCTGCGCGACGATGAAATCGCCGCCACCGGCCTGGTGCAGGCGGGCAGCCGCATCTGGTACACGCTGCTCGCCTCGGGCGAGCGCGAACCGGTGGCGCAGTTCGAGGCCTGGGTCAAACCCAAGCTGGCGCGTGGCGAAAACCTGCAAAGTCTGGAGAACGCGCGCCCGGAAATACGCGCCTCCATCGATCGCTCGCAGCAACTCATCGGGCTGACCGCCTTGCTGGCGGTGATCCTGGCGGCGGTGGCGGTGGGGCTATCGACGCGTCGCTACAGCCAGCGCCATCTGGACGGTTATGCGGTGATGCGCTGCTTTGGCGCCAGCCAGTCGCGCCTGTTCGCGCTGTTTGCCTGGGAATTCCTGCTGCTGGGCGTGGCGGCAGCCATCGCCGGCGGTCTCGCCGGCTACGCGGCGCAATACGTCATCGCCGCGATGGTGTCCGGGCTGATGCTGGTCGAGTTGCCGCAGCCCACGCTGTTGCCGGCGATGCAGGGCATGCTGGTTGGCCTGTGCTTGCTGCTGGGGTTTTCGCTGCCCCCACTGCTGCAACTGAAGAATGTGCCGGCGCTGCGCGTGATACGTCGTGACGTTGGCGCGCCGCGCCAGGGGGCGCTGGCCGGCTATGCCGCCGGCACGCTGACTATCGCCGGACTGCTGATCTGGCAGGCCGGAGATGCCAAGCTCGGCCTGATTGTGCTTGGCGGCTTTGCGGCGGCGGGTGTTGTCTTTGCCGCTTCGGGCTACGCTGCTTTGCATGGTCTTGGGCGGTTTTCCGGCGGGGGCGGCTTGTCGTGGCGCTACGGCCTCGCCAGTTTGCGCCGCCGTGCTGGCGCGAATACGGTGCAGATTATCGCCTTGTCGCTGGGCCTCGCCGCCATATTGATGCTCACGTTCACGCGGGGCGATCTGCTCGAAACCTGGCGCTCCAAGGTGCCCCCCGATGCGCCCAACCGCTTCATCGTCAACATCCAGCCGGAGCAGCGTTCCGGAGTGTTGGCGTTTTTTCGCAACGCCAAGCTTGCCGAACCGGTGGTGTACCCGATGATTCGCGGACGCTACATCGCAAAAAATGGCCAGGCGGTGAGCGAAAATGATTTTGAGGAGCGGGCGCGGCGCCTGGTCGAGCGCGAGTTCAACCTGTCTTACATGGCTGCAAAGCCGGCGCACAACAGCGTGGTTGCCGGCCGCTGGTTCAGCGAGGACGACCAGAGAAAAGGCGCCTTGTCGGTCGAGGAGGGAATCGCCAGGACACTGGGTTGGAAGCTCGGTGACGTGCTGAGCTGGCAGGTGGCCGGGCGAACGTTCTCGGCGCCTATCACCAGCGTGCGCAAGCTCGACTGGGATTCGATGCGGGTGAATTTTTTTGTCATTGCCACACCCGGTTTGCTGGGTGACTTTCCGGCCAGTTTTGTCACCAGTTTTAATTTACCTGTCGCAGATGCCGGCTTCACCAGCAAATTGTCGCAGGCCTTTACCAACCTGACCTTGGTCGACATGAGCGCGATCATGGCGCAGGCGCAGGCTTTGATAGAGCAGGTGGTGCGTGCGGTGCAGTTTGTTTTTCTGTTCGCGCTGGGCGCCGGGGTATTGGTGCTTTACGCCGCCTTGCTCGCCACGCAGGATGAGCGCATGCAGGAGGCGGCTGTGATGCGCGCGCTGGGGGCGAGTCGCGCCCAAGTGGTGGCGGCGCAACGCGTGGAATTTGCCGCGCTGGGCATCATTTCCGGGCTGCTGGCCTCTGCTGCGGCGGTGGCCATAGGCTGGGCCGTGGCGCATTTTGTGTTCCAGTTTGCGTATCGAATGAATGGCTGGATCTGGCTGGCCGGTCCGATCCTCGGTCTGGCCTGCGTTGGCTACAACGCCTGGTCCGGCGCGCGCGCCGCACTCAGCCGCCCTCCCATTTTGGCTCTGAGAGAGGCATAGGGGATGGATGAGGGAAGCATGATCGACGAACCGGGCAAGACGCTTTATGCGCAGATGGGCGGGGATGCCAAAGTGCGCGAGATGGTGGATCGCTTTTACGACTTGATGGATATTGAGCAGGCATACTCCGGCATACGCAAGCTGCACCCGCCGTCGATGGAGACCTCGCGCGAAAAACTGTATATGTTCCTGTCCGGATGGCTTGGCGGCCCCAGCCTTTACATGGAAAAGTACGGCCATCCGATGTTGCGTGCCCGCCATCTGCCCTTCGCAATAGGAATCAGCGAGCGCGATCAGTGGATGGATTGCATGAGGCGGGCGATGGCGGACGTCGGGGTCGAGGAGGGATTGCGGCAGGGGCTTTACAATGCTTTTTTGCAAACCGCCGACTGGATGCGCAATCGTGAGGGTTAAAAAGATGTGGGGGTTAAAAAGACCTGCCGGTTAAACAAGCCTGAAGATTAAAGAAGACGTGAAGGGTGGAACGACGTGAGGATTAAAACGCAATGACCGAAGCTTTGCTGATCGTTCTGCTGGCGGCGGCGCTGGTGATGATTGTCCTGCAGCTTGTCATTCTGTTACGCAAGCGCCAGGGACTGGCGCAGGACAGTCTTGACCGACTGGCCCGGCGGTCGGATGAAATTGGCGAACGCCTTGAGCGCGAACTGCGCGCCGACATTGCACTTGGACGCAAGGAGTCGCAGGAAGGCGCGCTGGCGCAGCGCGCCGAGCTCTCGGCGAGCATGGCCGAGTTCAGCAAAACGCTGCAGCAGCAAATGGCCACCATCGCCGGCGTGCAGAACAACCAGATCGATTCGTTTGCGCAGCAGCTCGCCAAGCTGGTCGAGTCGAATGAAAAGCGTCTCGGTGAGGTGCGACTTACGCTGGAAACCAAGCTCAAGGAGTTGCAGACCGACAACGCCACGCGCCTGGAGGAAATGCGCAAGACCGTTGACGAAAAACTCCACGCCACGCTGGAAAAAAGGTTGGGGGAGTCGTTCAAGCAGGTCAGCGACAGGCTCGAGGCGGTGCACAAGGGCTTGGGCGAAATGCAGACTCTCGCCGCCGGCGTGGGCGATCTCAAGCGCGTGCTGACCAATGTGAAATCGCGCGGCACCTGGGGCGAGGTGCAGTTGTCGGCACTGCTCGAGCAGACGCTCACCGCCGAGCAGTACGCCAAAAATGTCGCCACCGTGCCCGGTTCGCGTGACATCGTTGAATTCGCCATCAAGCTGCCGGGGCAGGACGTGCGCTCGCCGGTGTGGCTGCCCATCGACTCGAAGTTCCCGGTCGAGGATTATGAGCGCCTGCTTGGTGCCCAGGAGCGCGCCGATATTGCCGGCGTGGAAGAGGCCTGCAAAGCCATAGATAACCGCATCAAGCTCGAGGCGAAAACCATTCGCGAGAAATACATCGCGCCGCCGCACACCACGGACTTTGCCATCCTGTTCCTGCCGACCGAGGGCTTGTACGCCGAGGCCCTGCGCCGGCCCGGGCTTGCCGATTTCGTACAACGCGAATACCGCGTGTCCATCGCCGGGCCGACCACGCTTTCAGCCTTGCTCAACAGTCTGCAAATGGGCTTCCGCACGCTCGCCATCGAGCAGCGTTCCAGCGAAGTGTGGGAGTTGCTCTCGGCGGTGAAAACGGAGTTCGGCCGTTTTGGCGATGTGCTCGCCAAGACCAAGGCGCAGTTACAGACGGTCACCAATTCCATAGGCCAGGCCGAGACGCGCACGCGGCAAATGACGCGTAAGCTCAAGGATGTTGAGGCACTGCCGGTGCCCGCGGCGGAGGCCTTGCTCGGCAAGGCGGACGTTCCGGAAGAGGATGACGCCGCTTAGACGGGTATGGGTGGCTGGAAAGCCTCGCCAGTAAAGGGTTTCCGGGTGACTCTTATCAGCTCAGGCCGTCAAACACCTGGACGCTGACAAGATCGCCGGGCTTTATGCCGGATTGCTCGTGGCCGAGGACGATGAAACAGTTGGCCTCGGACATGGAGCGCAGCACGCCCGAACCCTGCGAACCGGTAATGGCCACCTGCCAGTCACCGGATGTGCTTTGCGTCATGCGTCCGCGAACATATTCGGTACGACCGGGGGATTTCTTGATGGCGCTCGTGCAGGACATTTTGAGCAGGGGCAGGGTGGTGTCGTCGGTGCGTCCGGCTATGCGAAGCAGGGCATCGCGCACGAACTGGTGAAAGGTCACCATCACCGCAACCGGATTGCCCGGCAGACCGAAAAAATGCGCTTTGCCTATCTTGCCAAAGGCCATCGGGCGCCCCGGTTTCATGGCGATTTTCCAAAACAGCACTTCGCCCTTCTCGCCAAGCAGCTTGCGCGTGAAGTCGGCTTCGCCCACAGAAACGCCGCCGGAGGTGATGACAACGTCGGCTTTGGCGGCGGCGTTATTGAATGCGTACTCGAGACTGTGCGGATCATCGGGCACCACACCGAGGTCGATTATTTCGATGTCCAACCGTGCCAGCATGCCCCACAGCGTGTAGCGATTACTGTCGTAGACCTGGCCTTCCTTTAGCGGCGTGCCGACCGAGACGAGTTCGTCGCCGGTGGAAAAAAACGCTACGCGCAGGCGACGGCGTACCGTGACTTCGCCTATGCCCAGCGAGGCGATGAGTCCGAGCTCGGCCGGGCGTATCGCTTGGCCGGATTTGAGTACGACATTTCCCAGGGTGAGGTCTTCACCGGCAAAGCGGCGGTTCTGGCCCTGTTTCTGGCCGGGCGGAATCAGCGCGATATCGCCCTCGGCCTTGACGACTTCCTGGATCACCACGGTGTCGCAACCGGCGGGCATGACGGCACCGGTCATGACACGCACGCATTCACCCTTTGCCGGCGCGCCGCCAAACGCCTTGCCGGCGAATGCGGTTCCTATGACCTTGAGCGTTGTCGGGCCGTCGCCGGCGAGATCGGCGTGGCGTAAGGCATAGCCATCCATGGCCGAGTTGTCGTGTGCGGGCACGTTCATGGTCGAGACAATGTCCTCGGCGAGGATGCGTCCCAGGGCCAGGCGTACCGGCAGGCGCTCGGCTTCGCGTATCGGTACGAGAAATGAGCGGATGACCTCGCGCGCCTTGTCCACGTGCAAGGCGTTTGGATCGTAGTCGTCCATGCAGCTGATAAGGTGCTGTAGCGTGCTCATGCCGGCTTTTTCTCGTGTGCCTGTAATTCTTCGAGTGTGTTGATGTTGGAGAAGGCGTCCGGCTGGTCGTCGAAGGCGACTTCCACAATGAACAGGGTCGAATACCAAGCGTCGATCTTGCGGCCACCGCCCTTGAGAAAGTCGGTGAGATGGTTGAGTACGCCGCGCCGCACCAGGCAGAACACCGGATGCGCCTGGTTTCCGGTTTTGGCCACCGCGATCTCGGCACCGGCATCATCAATATGGCTGTAAAGGCGGGCGACCAGGTCGGCGGGCAGGAAGGGTGAGTCGCAGGGCACCGTGGCGAGGTAAGGGCGCTTGGACACCGACAGGCCCGCATGCAGTCCCGCGAGCGGGCCGGCATAGCCTTCGATGGCGTCGCTGACCACACGTACGCCGAGTTCGCGGTAGGCACTCAGGTTCTGGTTGGCATTGATGATTACGCCCGCCACCTGCGGTGTCAGTCGCTCGAAGGCGTGATCGACGAGGCGCTTGCCGCGGAAGCTCTTGAGGCCTTTGTCGACGCCGCCCATACGCCGACCCTGGCCGCCGGCGAGGATCATGCCGGTGATCTGGTTGAGGTGGTCGGACGCGATCATTTCAGCTTGCGCCAGTACACGCCGGCGCCGTCGATGTCGATGATGTCTTCGCTAATGCCCCTGGCCCAGCGAAAATCGGCGATGGCGGCACGGCACTTGGGCAGGATGAAATCATCGACGATGATAAAGCCACCAGGCGACACCTTGTGATAAAGCGCATTGAGTGCATCCATGGTTGATTCGTACAGGTCGCCATCCAGGCGCAGTATGGCGAGGCGTTCTATCGGCGCCGATGGCAGGGTGTCCTTGAACCAGCCCTTCAAAAAACGCACCTGCGCGTCGAGTAATTCGTATTTGGCGAAGTTCTCCCGTACCTGCTCGATTGAAACCGCGAGTTCGCGATATTCGAAGGAATTGTCGCCGCGGTCGGCCGGGTATTTGTCCGGTGTGGGCGGGGGCAGACCCTCGAAGGAGTCGGCGACCCAAACGCAGCGGTCGGTGATGTTCCAGGCCTTGAGTACGGCGCGCATCAGGATGCAGGCGCCGCCACGCCACACGCCGGTCTCGATGAAGTCGCCCGGGATGCGTTCGGCGATCACGTCCTCGCAGGCGCGGCGCAGGCTGCTCATGCGCCGGTTGCCTATCTCACGCACTTCCGGCTGATAGGTGGTGCCAAAGGTTTGCGCCGGGTCTTCGTAGACGGTGTTGATGATGGTTCGCTGCAGCATGTCGAGGTATAGCCGGCGCAGTTCTGCGGTCTCCTTGCCGGCGGCATCGGCATCGGCGTCGACCTTCGCGGCGGGGCGTGCCGACGTGCTGCGCAGGAGGTTTCCGATCAAGCTCATGCCAGCAGGGTGGGCGAAACCGGCTTGACGAAGCGCTGCTTGCCGGTGAACAGCAGGTAATGCTTGTTGACGGCGCGTCCGAGCATCGTGATGCCGATGCGCGCGGCGATATTCCAGCCCATTTGCGTCAGTCCGGAGCGCGAAACTAGAAAGGGAATTTGCATTTGTGCCGCCTTGATCACCATTTCGGAGGTGAGTCTGCCAGTGGTGTAAAAAATCTTGTCCGACCCATCTATGCCATCGAGCCACATGCGACCGGCAATGGCGTCCACCGCGTTGTGGCGGCCGACGTCCTCGACAAAGCTGATGATCTGAGAACCGGCGGGGGTGTTGCTCGCAAGGGCGCAACCGTGCACGGCGCCGGCCGATTTGTAGATCGTTTCATGCTGGCGGACCGCTTCGAGCAGGCTGTAGAGGGTTTCTTCCGATAGCGTCACGTCATCGCGCAGCTTGATGGTGTCGATTTCTTCCATCAAGTCGCCAAACACCGTGCCCTGGCCGCATCCGGTCGTGACGGTACGCTTTTTCATTTTGTCGTCGAGACCCTTGATGCCTTGGCGCGTGGTGACCGCGACCGAATCGGTTTCCCAGTCGACCTGCACCGCTTTAATGTCGGCTATCGAGCGGACCAGCCGCTGGTTGCGCAAATAGCCTATGGCGAGGGCTTCGGGTGCCTGGCCCAGCGTCATCAGCGTGACGATCTCGCGCTTGTCGATATACAGGGTGAGCGGGTTTTCGCCGGCGATGGGCGTCGTTGTCGTTTCGCCGCGCTCGTTTTCCGCCTCGACCTCGAAGGTGAGGGGGCGGGAGGCGCGGGTGATAGCCGGTTTGAGGGAGGCTGTCATCCGCCGATGTAGCTCATTTCTATTTTGCTGTCGCGCACGGTGTCGGCGGTGCGGATTTCCGAATAGCGGTCGCTGCGGGCGCGCCAGATTCGGCTGATGGCATCTTTGAGCGCCGCGTCGTCGGCATCGCCACGCAACATGCCGCGAAGGTCATAGCCATCGGTGGCAAACAGGCAGGTGTAGACCATGCCTTCGGTCGATAGTCGCAGGCGTGTGCAGGTGCTGCAAAAAGCCTGTGTGACTGATGAAATCACACCGATCTCGCCCGTGCCATCGGCGTAGCGCCAGCGCTCGGCAACTTCGCCGCTGTAGTTGGGATCGGCGACCACAAGCGGCGCCTCGGCATTGATCATCGCCACCACCTCGGCCGATGGTATGACATCGTCCATGCGCCAGCCGTTGCTCGCACCGACGTCCATGAATTCTATAAACCGCAGGATGTGACCGCTGCCCTTGAAGTGGTGCGCCATGGGCAAGATGGCGTGTTCATTGGCGCCGCGCTTGACCACCATGTTGACCTTTATGGGCGAGAAGCCCGCGGCAGCGGCGGCGGCGATGCCCTCCAGCACGTCGGCTACCGGATAATCGGCGTCGTTCATGGCCTTGAAGGTGGCATCGTCAATGGCGTCGAGGCTGACCGTCACGCGGTTGAGACCGGCGCTTTTGAGTGAGCGGGCTTTTTTCGCCAGTAGCGAGCCGTTGGTGGTCAGCGTGAGGTCGATGTTGGGAATCGCGGCGAGCATCTCGATCAGCTTTTCGATGTTCTTGCGCAGCAGCGGTTCGCCGCCGGTGAGGCGGATTTTCTGCACCCCCTGCTCGGCGAAGACGCGCGCGATGCGCGTGATTTCCTCAAAGGACAGCAGCGCTGCATGGGGCAGGTAGGCGTAGTCCTTGTCGAAGACTTCCTTGGGCATGCAATAGGTGCAGCGAAAATTACAGCGGTCCGTAACCGAGATGCGCAGGTCGTGCAGGCGTCGTCCGCGTGCGTCAGACAGGGCGGAGTCAGGCACTCTCGCAGCCGGCGCCGTGCTTTGCGGCAGGGGTTTGGCACGGCGTGCGTCGGTGATGGGTATGATGCGGTCGGTCATTCGCTGGGGTATGCTAAGTCGTATAGCCCCTGATTAGTCAGGGTTATTCGCAAACCCTATTAGTATAGAGCATCCGATGGAGCGTCCAAGTCTTGCTGTGGCGGTGGTCATGCAGAAAACCCTGCTGGACAACCGTTGGCAATCCGAACAATGGGAAGCCGTTGGCGTGGTGCCCGATGAAGAACCGGCCGGGGCCCCACCGCGATGCCTGAAAGCGGGCGACAAGCAGGAATTGTGGTTGCACCCCGGATTAGTTATTGCGCTGTATCGGGACGAGGCGGAGGGTTATTACCTCAATATCAGCGCCGAACAGGCTTTTGCCTTTGTGGTTTGGCGGCAGGAGGACGGGCCACCGCGACCCTCAGCTGTGACCCTCAGTTATAACGAGGCGGCACGCATGATGGACGCGCAAGAGCGTGTGGACGGCGTGCCCCTTCCGCCGCAACTGCACGACTGGCTCTCCGCTTACGTTGTGACGCATTACAAGCCCGAGGTGAAAAAGCGCAGCCGTCCGCCATCGTTTCTCGGGGCGAAGCGTGATCGAGGTGATACGAAAAAAGTATGACAGAACGCGAAGAACCGCCGTTTTTATCGCGCTGGTCTAGCCGCAAGATCGCGGCCAAAGACGCGCAGGAAACTGCAGCGACAGAGGCGGCGCAGGCTTCCCTGCCTGTAAGCGATGGCCAGCCCGTCAGCGCAGGCAAGGAGGCCGGTGCGCCGACGGCAGCGGCGCCGGTGGTCCCCTTGCCGCCGGTGGATTCGTTGCGGGGTATTGCGTCGGAGTATCACGAGTTCCTCAAACCTGGCGTCGATGAGGTCCTCAAGCGCGCTGCGCTTAAAAAGCTGTTCAATGATCCGCATTTTGGTTTTGCGGCCATGGACAAGCTCGATATCTACATCGACGATTACAGCATAGAGGATCCCATCCCGGAGGCGCTGCTACGCAAACTCAACCAGTCTAAAAGTCTGTTTCTATTCGAGGAAAAAAAGGCGGAGGGCACGGATCCGGACCAGCTTATTGTTGACGTGGTTCCGCAGCCGGCTGCGGTGCCTGCCGACGACGGGACGCCTGCATCGCTGTCACCCGTGTCAGCCGTGTCACCAATAGCACCGATGGCGCTCGATCCGGCGCAGTCACTAGCGCCTAGCGCCCTGAAGCCGGAAGCGACCAAGCGCGGATAGGCGCCTTGCCGGCGGCTGCTTCCCTGCTACCATGCGCGGGCTTTCATATTGGCAACTGAACCCTTAATTGAACCCTTAAGTAAGTGGCAGACCCTATGGCGCTCGTCGGCAAGACATTGAAATTATGCGATTGCAACCAGACCATGGCGCTAGATGCCAAGGCTCTGGAAAAAGCGTTGCAACTGGGGCAACCCATCCGCATTCATCACGAGCTTTGCCGCGGCGAGGCGGATAGTTTCGTTGCCGCGTTGCAGGATGAGAGCTGCGTGGTCGCCTGCACCCAGGAGGCGCCGCTGTTCAATGACCTCGCCGGCGAGGCTGGTGCGCCGGTCGCGCTCAAGTTCATCAATATCCGCGAAGCCGCCGGTTGGTCTAAGGAAGGCAAGTTCGCCACGCCCAAAATTGCCGCTTTGCTGGCGATGGCAGACCTGCCCGAACCCGAGCCGGTGTCCAGTGTTGCGTATCAGTCGGGCGGACAACTGCTGATCATCGGCGAGGGGGCCGCCGCACTTGCCTGGGCAGAAAAACTGGCCGGACAGCTCGACGTGAACGTGCTGATGACCGGTGCCGGCAAAGCCGGCGCGGAATTGCCAAGCGAGCGCGGCTATCCGGTCTGGTCGGGGAAGGTGACCTCTGTCGGGGGCTGGCTCGGTGCCTTTCAAGTGCACTGGGAACAGGCCAATGCGATCGACCTGGAGGCGTGTACACGCTGTAACGCCTGCATCAACGCCTGTCCCGAACAGGCCATCGATTTTTCCTACCAGGTCGACATGGACAAGTGCAAGTCGCACCGCGCTTGCGTCAAGGCCTGCGGTGCGATCGGTGCCATCGATTTTGCGAGGAAAGATACCAGTCGCAGCGAGAGCTTTGACATTGTGCTCGACTTGTCGCGTACACCGTCGCTGAAGACGCCCCAACTGCCACAAGGCTATTTTGCGCCTGGTGCCGACCCGCTAGCGCAGGCTCTTGCCGTCGCCACGCTGGGGCAATTGGTCGGGGAGTTCGAAAAGCCGAAGTATTTCCAGTACAACGAAAAGCTGTGCGCCCACGGACGCTCGGGCAAGACCGGGTGCACCAATTGCATTGACACCTGCTCCACCCAGGCGATCGTGTCGGCCGGTGACAAGATCAGGGTCGAGCCGCATCTTTGCATGGGTTGTGGCGGTTGCGCCACGGTCTGTCCGTCTGGCGCATTGACTTACGGCTACCCGAAGGTGCCTGAGCTCGGGGCGAGACTAAAGAAGCTGCTCACCACCTATGCACAGGCCGGTGGCAAGGACGGCTGCGTACTGTTGCATAGTGGCGCCCAGGGACGTGAGCAGCTCGCGCGCATGGCGCGTCGTGGCAAAGGCCTCCCAGCGCGCGTCATGCCGCTCGAAGTCCATCATGTCGCTTCTGTCGGCTTGGATGTGCTGCTCGGGGCGATTGCCTATGGCGCGAGCCAGATTGTGGTGTTCGCGACGGGGGACGAGGCCGAGCACTATGGTGGGGCAATCGAAACGCAAATGGGCTTCGGCCAGACCATCCTGAACGCGCTGGGTTATGAGGGCAGGCATCTCAGCCTGCTTCGCGATCTTGAGGTCAAGGCGCTGGAAACGGCGCTGTGGGAACTTAAGCCGGCGCGTGGCGTCGCCAAACCGGGCTTGTTCAACCTGGCCAACGAGAAGCGCGGTTCTCTTGAGTTTATTTTCGAACATCTCGCAAAAAACGCCCCGAAGGCCACAGATGAGATTGCGCTTGCTGCCGGTGCACCCTGGGGTACGGTTAGTGTCAACAAAGATACCTGCACCCTGTGCATGTCATGCGTAGGCGCATGCCCGGAGTCGGCGCTGGTCGACGGGCGCGACAAACCCATGCTCAAGTTCATCGAGCGCAATTGCGTGCAATGCGGGCTGTGCGAAACGACCTGCCCTGAAAAAGCCATCAGCCTGACGCCGCGCCTGCTGCTGACTGCTGCGGCGAGGGAAGAGCGTGTTCTCAACGAGGCCGAGCCCTTCAATTGCGTCAAATGCGCCAAGCCCTTCGGAACGCGCCAGATGGTCGCGAACATGACGGCGAAGCTCAAGCTGCATGCGATGTTTGCCGGTGAAGGCGCGCTCAAGCGTCTGATGATGTGCGCCGACTGCCGTGTCATTGACATGATGGAAAACCAAAATGAAATGTCGATTCATGACGTGAAGAACCCCAAGCCTTGACGGCTTGAGATGCGCCTGAGGAGGTCCGAATGAGTTCCCTACCAATGCAGTTCGAGCCCATGCTTAATGACGAGGATCGCGCCCGTGCTGAGTACTACGCGCTGCTCGCGAGGCTTTACTTTGATGGTCCGGATGCGGGGCTACTTGCCGCAATTGCAGCAGCGGCACCGGTGGATGCGGAGGCGGGGGCAGCTTTTGCATCCAGTTGGGCCGCGCTGCAGTTGGCTTGCCGGCAGGCCGACCCTGAGGCGGTCGGGTTTGAGTATTCGCGGGTTTTCATCAGCACAGGCAAGGCCTTGGTCACGCCCTATGCACTTCACTATGCATCTGATTCAATGAAGGAAAGAAGGTTGGTGCAACTACGCGAAGAGCTCGCCGGTCTGGGTTTGGCCAGGCTGGGTGGGGCGGGTATTTATGAAGACCATATTGCCGCGCTTTGCGAAATCATGCGCCATCTGGTCATGCGCGGATCAACGGTTGCTGCGGCGCAGCAACAAAAACAGTTATTTATCAACTATATTGAGCCTAGTTTCAGACGGTTTTCAATTGCCTTGGATGCGTGTGATGAAACGCTTTTTTATCGGCATGTAGGGCGTTTTTCGAAGGCGTTTTTTGAAATTGAAGCGGAAGCGCTCTCCATGGTTTAGGCGTTAATGGGGAATAGCGTAGCGGCGACAGGCAGCGGTAGTAGTGGTAATAGGTAGTGGGTAGTGATAGGTATTCTTTTCGGAAAAACGAGGAGCACGATATGTCGGACACCAAGGCAATTAAAACAAGTCGAAGAACATTTCTTTTGGCTGCCGGCGCAGGTGGTGCCGCGACGGTTGCCGCTATCGCGGCCAAATTGGCGCCGCAACGTGTCTCCGAAGTACGCGACCCTAATGACAAGGACAAAAAATCCGGTCAGGGCTATCAGGAAACCGCCCATATTCGTAATTACTACCGCACAACAGAAGTCTGATCGAGGATAACGACCATGACCATGCTGCTTACAAGAAAGTCCGCCGACGTCCAGTCGCCACAGGTTCAGGGCGCGAGCAAACTGCGCCGCAGTCTTGCCGGGTTGATGGGCAAAACGCTCGATCGCCGAAGCTTTCTCAAGCGTTCCGGCGTCGCCGCCGGGGTGGGCGCATTTGCCGGCCAGCTTCCGTTCAACATGATAGGCAGGGTCGAGGCCGCCGACGAGAAAAAAGAAGGCGGCAAACTCGAAGTCAAACGTACGGTCTGCACCCACTGTTCGGTCGGCTGTGCCGTCGATGCCGTGGTTCAAAATGGCGTTTGGATACGGCAGGAACCGGTTTTTGATTCGCCGATCAATCTGGGTGCTCACTGCGCCAAGGGCGCGGCGGTGCGCGAGCACGGCATGACGCATGATTCGCACCGCTTGAAGACGCCGATGAAACTGGTCAACGGCAAGTATCAGCGTATCTCCTGGGAGCAGGCGGTCAACGAGATCGGCGACAAGATGACGGCCCTGCGCAAGGAGTCCGGACCGGATTCCTTGTACTTTGTCGGTTCATCAAAACACAATAACGAGCAGGCGCAACTGATGCGCAAGTGGGTATCGCTCTGGGGTACCAACAACTGCGACCATCAGGCGCGCATCTGTCACTCCACTACGGTGGCGGGCGTGGCGAACACCTGGGGTTATGGCGCGATGACCAACTCCTACAACGACCTGCAGAACACCAAGTGCATGATGTTTATCGGCTCGAATGCCGCTGAAGCGCATCCGGTGTCGATGTTGCATGCGCTACATGCCAAGGAGTCGGGCGCCAAGATCATCGTCTGCGACCCGCGCTTCACACGCACCGCAGCCAAGGCCGACCAGTATGTGCGGCTGCGCTCGGGCACCGATATTGCCTTCCTGATGGGAATGTTGCATCACATTTTCAAGAATGGCTGGGAAGACAAGGAATACATCAAGGCCCGTGTTTATGGCATGGACAAGATCAAGGAAGAGGCGCTGACCAAGTGGACGCCGGAAAAGGTTCTGGAGGTCACCGGCGTGCCCGGGGATGTGGTTTTGCTTGCGGCCGAGACCATGGCCAAGAGCAAACCTGCCAGCATTATCTGGTGCATGGGCCAGACACAACACACCATCGGCAACGCCATGGTGCGTGCTTCTTGCATCCTGCAACTGGCCCTGGGCAATATCGGTGTTTCGGGCGGCGGCGCCAACATCTATCGCGGTCACGACAACGTGCAGGGCGCGACTGACGTCGGCCCCAACCCCGATTCACTGCCCGGCTATTACGGCATTGCCACCGGTGCATGGAAGCACTGGGCGCGCGTCTGGAATGTCGACTATGAATGGATGAAGGGCCGTTTCGCCAGCCAGGCGATGATGGAAAAGCCCGGTATCACGGTGTCGCGCTGGATTGACGGTGTGATGGAAAAGAACGAAGTCATAGACCAGGAATCGAATATTCGCGGCATATTTTTCTGGGGCCATGCGCCCAATAGCCAGAGCCGCGGGCTGGAGATGGCCAAGGCGATGAAGCTGCTCGACCTGCTGGTGGTGGTCGATCCGTATCCGTCAGCGACGGCGGCGATGGCCAACATGCCGGTCGAGGGCGTCGAGGAGAAAAAGGGGCGTTCGGTCTACCTGTTGCCTGCAGCAACGCAGTTTGAAACAGACGGTTCGTGTACGGCCTCCAATCGTTCTATCCAGTGGCGTGAAAAGGTGGTGGAGCCGCTGTTCGAATCCAAGGCCGATCAGACCATCATGTATCTGCTGGCGAAAAAGCTCGGATTTGCCGACCAGCTGCTTGGCAAAAAGGACGGCAGGCAGACAATCCGCCTTGGCAAGAACGACGAGCCGATGGCCGAAGACATCCTGCGCAATGAAATCAACAAGGGCACCTGGACGATCGGTTACACGGGACAGTCGCCCGAGCGCCTCAAGCTTCACATGAAGAACATGCATACCTTTGATGTGAAGACCCTGCGCGCCAAAGGCGGGCCTTGCGATGGCGAGTATTTTGGCCTGCCCTGGCCTTGCTACGGCACACCGGAAATGAAGCACCCTGGATCACCCAACCTTTACGACACCTCCAAACACGTGATGGAGGGGGGCGGCAACTTCCGTGCAAACTTTGGCGTCGAGCGCGATGGCGTCAACCTGCTGGCCGAGGACGGTTCCCATTCCAAGGGTGCAGAGCTCACCACAGGCTATCCGGAATTCGATCATGTGCTGATGAAAAAGCTCGGCTGGTGGGATGAGCTCACGGAGGCGGAAAAGACCGAAGCCGAGGGAAAGAACTGGAAGACCGATCTCTCCGGCGGTATCCAGCGCGTGGTGATGCAGGTGCATGGCTGCCATCCTTTTGGTAACGCCAAGGCGCGTGCGGTGGTGTGGAACTTCCCGGACGGCGTGCCGCAGCATCGTGAACCGCTTTACTCGCCGCGCCCGGATCTCATCGATAAATATCCGACTCACGATGACGTGAAAACCCTATGGCGGTTGCCGACCCTGTACAAGTCGGTGCAGCAAAAGAACAAGGACATCTCCAAGGAGTTTCCGATCGTCCTTACCTCCGGCCGCCTGACCGAATATGAGGGGGGCGGTGAGGAGACGCGCTCCAATCCGTGGCTGGCTGAATTGCAGCCGGATAATTTCGTTGAGATCAATCCCAAGTCGGCCAACGACCGTGGTATTCGTAACGGCGAGTATGTGTGGGTGAAGTCACCCACCGGTGCGCAGATAAAGGTCAAGGCCATGGTGACCGAGCGGGTGGGCGCGGATCACGCGTTCGTGCCCTTCCACTTCTCCGGTTGGTGGCAGGGCAAGGACCTGCTGCCCTACTACCCCGATGGTGCTGCGCCTATCGTGCGCGGCGATGCGGTGAACACTGCAACGACCTACGGTTATGACCGCGTCACCATGATGCAAGAAACCAAGACCACGCTCTGCCAGATCGTCAAGGCCTAAGACCTAAGACCTAAGACTAAAGACTCAAGGACGGCCGGGTCAAGGTCGCCAATCAGGAGGATAACAAGATGGCTAGAATGAAATTTTTGTGTGATGCCGAACGATGCATCGAGTGCAACGGTTGCGTAACGGCATGCAAACAAGAGCACGAGGTGCCATGGGGGGTGAACCGACGCCGTGTTGTGACCCTCAATGACGGCGTGCCCGGAGAAAAATCAATATCTGTCGCGTGCATGCACTGCTCGGACGCGCCGTGCATGGCGGTCTGCCCGGTGGACTGCTTCTATCGCACCGATGAGGGCGTGGTCCTGCATGACAAGGACCTTTGCATTGGTTGCGGTTACTGCTTTTATGCCTGCCCGTTCGGCGCGCCGCAGTTTCCCCAGGCCGGCGCTTTTGGCCTGCGCGGCAAAATGGACAAGTGCACCTTCTGTGCCGGTGGTCCGGAAAAGGACAATTCCCCCGAGGAGTACAGCAAATACGGCCGCAACCGACTGGCGGAAGGCAAGTTGCCCGCATGCGCGGAAATGTGCTCGACCAAGGCGCTGCTCGGCGGTGACGGCGATGTCATCGCGAACATCTATCGTGAGCGCGTGACAAAGCGCGGCAAAGGCTCCGAGGTCTGGGGTTGGGGCACGGCCTATGGCCCGCCCAAAGGCGCTCAGGCCCCCGCCGCGCAGCCCGCACCGGCGCCGGTCGCAGGAGCCAAGTCGTGATCCGCGGCAGCATCGTTGCCGCAGCCACACTGGCTGTCGTCTCCACGCTCAGTCTTTCCGCTTGCGGTGAAAAAGAGCAGGTCATTGTTTACAAGCAAGGTAAATATCAGGGCAAGCCTGACTCCAAGCCTTGGGAGAATGACCAGTTCAAGGGCAACCAGGCGCAGTGGGAAACGGCAATCAAAACGCGCACCCAGTCGCAAAATGAGTACACCCGGGCCGAATAGGACGCGATAACCATGAGATTCCCCATGTTCGCTTCGTGCAGTCTGACTGTGGTGTTTGTCGCGATGGCTTTGTCAAGCGGGGCCGTCGTCGCACAAACCGGTCAGCCTGCGCAGGAAAGTCAGGCGCAGCGCCAGCAGTCTCAGCCGTATAACAATGCACCCACGTGGCGCGATGTTCGGTCCGGCCAAGAGGCTTATACCGCGGACAAAGGGCCGGAAGCGGGCGTCCTCATTCAGTCGGGCGGCGAAACATGGCGTCGGATCCGCAATGGTCCGGTGACGGTGATTGGCGGCTGGGCGCTTGTCGCGATGATGCTGGTGATCGGGGCATTTTATAAAATCAAGGGGACCATCCCCCTGCATGACGCGCCGACCGGGAAGAAAATTTCACGGTTTTCCCCTTGGGAGCGCATCGTTCATTGGAGCACCGCGATCAGTTTTTCGATACTCGGTATCTCAGGCTTGATCATCCTGTTTGGCAAGCATGTGCTGTTGCCCTTGATCGGCCATACTTTGTTCGCGTGGTTGACGCAACTGGCCAAAGGCCTGCACAATTTTGTCGGCCCCTTGTTTATCCTTTGTGCGCTGATGCTGTTTTTCACCTTCGTCAAGGACAACCTCCCGCGTGTGTATGACTTCATCTGGGTGCGCAAATTCGGCGGCCTTTTCTCCGACGAACACGTGCCTTCCCACCGCTTCAATGCGGGCGAGAAAGTCTGGTTCTGGGGGGGGCTCGCAAGCCTTGGCCTGATCGTTGGCGCGTCGGGGCTTGTGCTCGATTTTCCCAACTTCGGCCAGACCCGGAATACCATGCAAATCGCCAACATCGTGCATATGGTCGGGTCGCTGATGTTTATTCTTGGTGCCCTTGGGCATATCTACATGGGTACTGTCGGCGTTGCCGGGGCATACCAGGCCATGCGTACCGGCGAGGTCGACGAGACCTGGGCCAAGGAGCACCATGAGTACTGGTACGACGATATCAAGGCGGGCAAGATCAAGCCCGTCGCTGAGGCCACGCCTCGCGCGGGCCAAACCCAGGGAGGAGACGACTGACATGAAAACAAAACTTATTCTGGCCGCATTTGCGCTAAGCTTTGGCAGCACTGTGTGGGCGAAGCTGCCGCCACCGGCCACGCCGCCCGATCCGGTAAAAGTCGCCGAGGCAAAGGCCAAAGCCGATGAGGCAGCGGCGAAGGACAAGGCGCTGCTGGCGACCGCTGAGGACAGGGTCGCGGCGCGTTACATCAAGGAACAAAAAGCCAAGGGCAAGGATGTCAAGCCGCAAATGGCCGCAGCATCACCCGCTGCTGCCGCAAAATCCGCCAAGCCGGTAAAAAAATAACCGGCAGGCAAACGAGCATCAAGGAGGAAAGAGGGCAGGGGGCACCGCAAGGTGCCCTTTGTTTTGCGGCGGGCGGTTGCTGATTGCTGCGTCGCAGGCTACAAGCCTTCGACAATGACAAAGCGCGCGCTAGCGGCATCCTTGCGCTTTTCGCGGGCGGCACTGTATTCGGGAGAGTGATAGAAACCGCGCGCCTGTTCCATACTTTCGAACTGGAGTATCACCATGCGGTGGGTCATCGCCGGCCCTTCCAGCGTTTCAGACGCGCCGCCGCGGACGAGGTAGCGCCCGCCATGCCGGGCGATCGCCGCAGGCGCGAGTTTCTTGTATTCCTCGTAGGCGGTAGGGTTGGTGACATCCACTTCTGCGATGAGATAAGCGGGCATGTTTTCTCCTTAGGTAATTGCTCAGTTAATTGTTGTGTAGGCCAATCCGAGCATTCCGCTGCTCAGGATAACCGGGATCATGCCGGCCTTGAAGCGAAACAGGGCGATAAACGCCGCAAGGCCGATCAGCGCGCCAAACCATTCGAAGCGGCCGGAAAATCCGGCCGGCCACAACACGTGCCAGGCAAAGAACACCGCGAGGTTGACGATGACACCGACCACCGCGGCAGTGATGGCGGTCAGCGGTGCGGTGAACTTGAGATTTCCATGCGTGGTTTCTACCAACGGCCCGCCAGCGAGGATAAAAAGAAAGGAGGGAAGAAAGGTGAAGAACGTCGCAACCACGGCTCCTGCGCACCCGGCCAGCAACAGCGCTTCGGGTCCAAACACCTGCTTGGTCCAGGCGCCGACAAAGCCGACGAAGGCCACGATCATGATCAAGGGCCCGGGCGTGGTTTCGCCGAGGGCCAACCCGTCTATCATTTGTGCGGCCGTCAGCCACTGATAGTTTTCAACGCTGGCCTGGTAGACGTAGGGCAGCACCGCGTAGGCGCCGCCAAAGGTCAGCAGGGCTGCTTTGGTGAAGAACCAGCCCATTTGGGTCAATGGATGCGGCCAGCCATAATAGGCGGTCAGGGCGCCAAGGCCGCCGGCCCAGATTGCGACGAACAACACGGCAACCAGCGCGAGCCTGCGCCAATTGAACAAGGCATGCTGCGGCGTTGGCGTGTCATCGTCGATAAGCGCAGGACCGTAGTGCTTGGCCGATGAACCGTGACCGCCGGTGGTGAATTTTTCAGGGGCAACACGCCCGCCAACATAGCCGATGACGCCGGCGGCAAGAACAATCAAGGGGAACGGCAGTTTGAGGGCAAAAATCGCGATGAAGGCGGCGGCACTGATGCTCCAGAGCCAGGCGTTCTTTAGTGCACGCGACCCGATGCGCCAGGCGGCGAACAAAACCAGCGCCGTCACCGCCGGTTTGATCCCGTACAAAAAGCCAGCCACCGCCGGCACTTGGCCGTAGACGAGGTACACCCAGGTCAAAGCAATCAGGATGAAGAGGGAGGGCAGGACGAACAGGCCGCCGGCGATGATTCCGCCCCAGCTGCGATGCATCATCCAGCCGATATAGGTGGCCAGTTGCTGGGCCTCGGGGCCGGGCAGCACCATGCAGTAATTGAGCGCATGCAAGAAGCGCTTTTCCGAAATCCAGCGGCGTCGCTCCACCAGTTCCTGATGCATCATCGCAATTTGTCCGGCTGGGCCGCCGAAGCTGATGAATCCAAGCTTGAGCCAGTAGAGAAATGCCTGAAAAAGGCCGACTGGCGGGGGTTTTGAGGTGTTGGTCATTTTATTTTTAGAATCCCGTGTTCTGAGCTTCGCTGTGTCCGCAGCTTAATAGTATCTGGTGGCATCATAAACAATCATCCCCTGCGCGAGCATCTCACGATCGTCGGAAAATAGCTCTGAGGATAAGATTGTGCAGCATCCCGGTATGCGCAAGCCGACGCGCTCCGGCAACGGTGGCTGCGTCCGTGTGTAGAATGACAGCGTCCAGTCGCGCACGCGCACGCACTTCAACCCATGCCTTCCAAGCTTCAACCCAAAATTCGAATTCTTATCGGCGCTGTGGTGGCCATCGGTCCGGGCAAGGCGGATCTGCTCCAGGCGA
The DNA here is from genome assembly GCA_945892985.1 of Bordetella parapertussis. GTDB lineage: Bacteria > Pseudomonadota > Gammaproteobacteria > Burkholderiales > SG8-39 > CAITSH01. Next base: position 159,402 of record CAMDDU010000001.1, on the reverse strand, counting down.
TCGAGCGCACCGGATCCATTTCGGCGGCGGGGCGTGAAATGGGTATGTCCTATCGACGCGCATGGTTACTGGTCGAGGCGGTTAACTTGAGTTTCAAGCAGGTGCTCGTCACCACCGCAACCGGAGGTCGGCGGGGTGGCGGTGCCGTCCTGACGCCATTCGGGCTGGAGGTGCTGCGGCGCTATCGCCTGATGGAGCTTGCCGCCGGGCGTGCTGTCAGGGCTGAACTGGGACGTTTTGCCAAACTGTTGCGCCGGCGCTAGTGCAAGGCGATTGCTGTTATTCTTGACCTTACGTTATGTTCAAGCGGATACGACGAAATTGCCCGTGATTAAACGCTTTGCGTGTTTCTTTCTGCTTTTGCTTGCCCTTGGCGCGTCTCAACAAGCGGTAGCTGAAACGCTTACCGTGTTCGCCGCAGCAAGCCTTCGTGAGGCGCTGGACGACCTGGCGAAACGCTACGAGGCGGGCAGCGGCGACCGCGTCGTCGTTTCCTATGCGGCCAGTTCGGCGCTGGCGCGCCAGATCGAGAACGGCGCGCCCGCGGGGCTGTTCATTTCGGCAGATCTCGAATGGATGGATTATCTTGCCGCACGCAAACTGATACGGGCAGACAGTCGCATAAATCTGCTTTCCAACCGGCTTGTCATGATTGCGCCTGCGGGTGGAAAAATTAATTTTGAACTGAAACCAGGACTCGACTTGGCCGGCCTGCTCGGACGCGACCGCTTGGTGATGGCCGACCCGGATCATGTGCCGGCGGGAAAATACGGCAGGGCCGCGCTGGAATCGCTTGGACTCTGGTCAGGCATTGCGGCGCGTGTCGCGCGCGTGGAAAACGTGCGCGCCTGCCTGCTGCTCGTTGCGCGAGGCGAGGCGCCACTTGGAATTGTTTATCGAACGGATGCCCAAGCAGAGCGCGGTGTGCGGATCGTGGCTGAATTTGCGGCGACATCGCACCGGCCGATTGTCTATCCGGCCGCAGTGACCACCGCGGCCAAGTCCCCTGGCGCCGCTCGATTATTGCAATTTCTCGGTGCGCCATCGGCTCGCACGGTTTGGGAGAAATACGGATTTTTGCCGCCATGAATTTTCTGACTCCGCAAGAGTGGGACGTGCTGGGCCTCAGTCTGCGCGTCGCGTTCTGGAGCGTGCTGATCAGCCTGCCCCCGGCGGTGGCGGTTGCCATGTTGCTGGCGCGCGGACGTTTCCCGGGGAAGACTTTGTTTGACGCTTTTGTTCACCTGCCGCTGGTGCTGCCGCCGGTGGTCGTGGGATTCCTTTTGCTGCTGCTTTTCGGACGGCAGGGGCCACTGGGAGCATGGTTGGACGATTGGTTCGGATTGGTGATTGCTTTCAAATGGACCGGCGCCGCTTTGGCTGCGGCGATCATGGGCTTCCCACTGATGGTGCGGGCGATCCGACTTTCGCTCGAGTCGATCGACCTCAAGCTTGAGGCAGCGGCGCGGACGCTGGGCGCCGACGCGATGCGCGTATTCCTGACGGTGACACTGCCTCTCGCCTTGCCAGGTATTCTTACCGGCATGCTGCTGTCCTTCGCCCGCAGCCTTGGTGAGTTTGGCGCCACCATAACCTTTGTGTCGAATATCCCGGGCGAAACACAGACACTGCCGCTGGCTATATATGGCTACACCCAGACCCCTGGGGGGGACGTGCAGGCGCTAAGGCTGTCTCTGATAGCGGTCTTGCTTTCGCTGGCGGCCTTGTTCATCTCGGAGTTGCTGGTTCGTCGTGCGACCAAGCGCATCATGGGTCATGATGCTGAACGTTGAACTTGAGCAACGATTGGGAAATTTCGACCTGAATATCGCATTCAGTTCGACGCAGCCGGTCACAGCCCTGTTCGGGCGCTCCGGGTCGGGCAAGACCTCGATCATCAATGCCATCGCCGGAATCAACCGGCCCTCGCGCGGCCGTATCGAGCTTAACGGCGAAGTGCTGTTCGACAGCGCCCTGCGTATTAACGTGCCAATCGAGCATCGGCGGGTCGGTTATGTTTTTCAGGAAGGCAGACTATTTCCGCATCTTACGGTAAGGCAGAACCTGCTCTATGGGTTTGGCAAAGCCGATGTGGGTCCGCGTTTGGCCGAACCGGCTACGGTCACCGCCTTGCTCGGCCTTGAGCATTTGATGGACAGGCGACCTGCAGCGCTGTCCGGTGGCGAAAAGCAACGTGTGGCGATCGGGCGGGCCTTGCTGGCCAATCCGCGTTTGCTTTTGATGGATGAGCCGCTCGCTTCGCTCGATGGTCATCGCAAGACAGAAATTCTCGATTACATCGAACTGATGCGCGACAGTATCGACCTGCCCATTATCTATGTCAGTCATGCCGTCGACGAAGTGGTGCGTCTGGCCGATCAGGTGGTGATTATTGCGGAGGGCAGGGTGGCTGCGGCCGGATCTGTGGCAGAGGTCATGGGACGGCCTGAGCTGAGGCATCTGGCCGGAAGTTTCGAGGGTGGCACAGTCATCGAAGGCCGGGTGCTCGAGCAAAATCTCGACGATGACATCAGTGTCATCGGCTTCGATGGCGGCCGCCTGCTCGTTCCCGACGTCGAGGCTTTGGTCGGCGAGACGGTGCGCATGCGGGTGCGTGCACGGGATGTGTCGCTGGCCTTGCTGCCACCCTCTGGCGTCAGTATTCTCAATGTGCTGCCGGGGATAATCGAGTCTATCGAGGCGCCGCGTGCTGGCGCTGTCGACGTGGTGCTTAAGGTGGGCGCGATTGCGTTGCGGTCGCGAATCACACGCCGTTCAGTCAGTCAGTTGCAACTTTTACCCGGGATGCGTATCTACGCGATGGTCAAGGGCGTGTCGCTGGACCGGCGTTAGCGCTTTTGCGAAGCAAACGGGGCGTCTAGGCGGGGTGGTTAGTCTTCAATGCCGCCGGGAGGCGATGAGGGGGGCGTTTCGCCGGCATCACCTTGGTGATGTCATAGAGTTTTCCGCTAATAGCGGTGCCGTAGCCGCCGAGGCCGTTAACGATGCCCTTGAAATCTGATCCACCCAAAATACCTATCAAATCGACAATGGCCGGATTATCCAGGGCTTCTTTACGGCACGCCAGGTAATACCGTTCGGTAAGCATCGGAATAAAGTCCAGCTTGCAGCTCAGGGCTGCCGCCTTGATGCCGTAGCAGGCGTCCGCCTTGTTGGTGGCGACGGTGGCAGCGACGGCCAGATGGGTGAACTCCACATCCCGGTAGCCTTTTATCGCCGACGCAACGATGCCCGCACCCGACAATAGCTGGTCGAATTCAAGGCGACTGCCAGAGTCTGCCTGCCTGTTAATGAATCGGACGTCTTTTTGCATAAGGTCTGCGAGGCTGAGGATGCGCTTTGGATTACCCGGCGCGAGCATCAAGCCCTGCACGCGTATCGCCAGGCCTATCAGTCGGAACTGGCGTGGGTTGAGGTAATGTCGGAATCGGGCGGCGGCACTCTGTTCCATACCCTCGGCAATGTGAAATCCGGCCAGGATGCATTGATTTTTTGCCAAGGCCGCAAGGCTGTCGATACTGCCTTTCACGTGCAGGTCAAGTTGCAAGCCCTTTTGCTCGGCCAGCTTATCGCGCAATTGCGCGAGGGCAAGGTCATGACTGGCATGTACGCTCAGTCTGGGAGGGGCTTCTGCCATGGTCTGTGCCAGCGCTTGCCCTATTTCCCCACCTACATGGTGTAATTCCGCGGTGAGTTTGGCCTGCACCAAATGCTCTGCCCACAATAGCTTTGTACCGAAGGTGGTCAGTTGCGCGCCTTTTCCCTGACGGAGTACGACCATGGGTCGCCCAAAAATCCGCTCCCACTTGGCCATGAGACCCCAGACATGGCGGTAGGACATTGCGACTTTTCGCGCCGCGCCGGCCAGGGAGCCGGTTTCACGCGTCGCGTTAAGCACGCGAAACAGCACAGGCTCTATTGATAGAGGCTGGTCTGGGCGCGATTGCCACTGATATCGGATCTCGAGCTTAAGCATATGCACAGCTGTTCCTATTTGTCACTTGCGACCAATACCCTAATATCAGTCCAAGTTACCAGATTTAACAGGAAAAATCGCATGCAAAAGCTCTTGTTCGTAATGCTGCTTCTGGTGTCAGCGACCGCGGCGTCGGCGCGCGACATCAAGATGTCCACCACCACCAGCACCGACAATTCCGGCCTGCTCAAGGTGTTGCTACCCAAATACGAGGCCAGGTGCGGGTGCAGGGTTCTGGTCATTTCGGTTGGAACAGGAAAAGCGCTTGAGTTGGGGAAAAATGGCGATGTCGATGTCGTGCTGGTGCATGCCCGTCCGGCCGAGGACAAGTTTGTTGCCGAAGGCAGCGGTGTCAACCGCAAGGACGTGATGTACAACGACTTTATTATCGTCGGTCCGAAATCCGATCCACTGGGCCTGAAAAATCAGAAAAGCGTTATCGAGGCCTTCAAAGCTATGGGGCTGGGAAAGGCGAAGTTCATCTCGCGTGGCGACAACTCGGGCACCGACCAGATGGAAAAGGCTTATTGGAAGGAGGCGGGCGTTGCGCCAGCGGGGGCGTGGTTTGTTTCTGCGGGGCTGGGCATGGGTGAAGTGCTGACCATGGCTGCGGAAATGCAGGGCTATACGCTGTCGGATCGTGCGACTTATGCCGCTTATCGCGCCAAAACCGGCCTGGACATTGTGCTCGCTGGAGATGCGAAAATGTTCAACCCCTACGGCATCATCGCGGTTAATCCGAAAAAATATCCGGGTGTCAATTACGATGGTGCCGTGGATCTGATCAACTGGATTATCTCGGCCGAAGGGCAGAACGCCATTGCCGATTTTAAGGTGAGCGGTGAGCAGATGTTCTTTCCGAGCGCAAGATAGGCATGAACTTCCTTGACGCCTTGAGCGAGGCTTTGCGTCTGCTGTTTGGCGGCGATGCGGAGCTCTGGGGCGTTATCTGGGTGTCCATCAAGGTCGCTGTGCTCGGATTGGTGCTGGCGCTGGTTCCTGGCATCGCCGCCGGCTACATGCTGGCAATGAGGCGTTTCCCCGGACGTCGCGCGTTGGTGATCATGGTGCAAAGTCTGTTGTCCTTCCCCACGGTGGTGGTGGGCCTGGTCTTGTATATGCTGCTTTCGCGGCACGGTCCCATGGGTGGCTGGCAATTGCTGTTCACGCAGGACGCGATGATCCTCGGCCAGGCTATCCTGGCTTTCCCTATTCTTGCTGCCTTCACGCTTTCGGCCGTGCAGGGGGCTGACCCGCGTGCGCATGAGACAGCCGTGGGTCTGGGTGCCGGGCCGTGGCGTGCGGCCCTCACCACGCTCAACGAAGTTCGTTTCGCCGTGGTCGCCGCCGTGCTGAACGGCTTTGGTCGTGCCATTTCCGAGGTCGGTTGCGCGCTCATGATTGGCGGCAATATCGCCGGGTTGACGCGCAACATCACGACCGCCATTGCCCTGGAAACGAGCAAGGGAGAGTTTGCCCAGGGTATCGCATTGGGCTTGGTTCTCATGGTGCTCGCCCTGGCCGTAAACGCCGCCTTGGCTTTTTTGCAAGGTGAAGGGGGAATGAAGTGAGCGGGCAATTCGGGCAATGGGCGGCGCTGGAGGGAGTGCACAAGCGCTTCGGTGACCGCATGATCCTCGACGGCGCAGGGATCGCGCTCGGGGCCGGCCGCGCCTATGTGCTTACCGGAGACAACGGCAGCGGCAAGAGCACCTTGCTGCGCATATTTGCGGGGCTTGAGCCGGCACAGGGAAGGCTGCACTTCGAAAGCTGCGAATTCGCGCTCGGCAGCTATCCGGGCCACGTTCGTCGCGAGATCATTTATGTGCATCAACATCCTTACCTCTTTCAAACCAGCGTGGAAAAAAATATCGCCTACGGTCTTAGGGCGCGCGGCGCACCTTCTGCGGGTATTGCGCAACAAGTCGATCGGGCGATTGCGTGGGCACGCCTGCAGGCGGTTAGGCTCACGCCACCGCATAAATTATCGGGGGGGGAGCGGCAGCGCGTGGCGCTCGCCCGCGCCTGGCTGCTCGAACCGAAATTGCTGCTGCTCGATGAGCCGACATCCAGTCTCGACCCCGAATCGCGCGAACAGGTGATCGCGCTGATTGCGGCAATCTGCGCCGAGGACCGCGCCACGGTGCTGATTGCCTGCCATGACCGCGAACTGATCGATCTGCCGGGGATGGCACGTCTGCACATCGAGTATGGGCGGATCGCTCCGGTATGAGGCCGTGCCAGCGTTGGCGTGGTGAATGCATCGCCAAGCAAGGGACGATGGCTGGAAATGCCCGATTGGCGGACCTTTTCAGCATTTCGCTCCGGATGGTTTTTGCGCCAGGCTTTGGCCGAAGCTGCCCCCGCTGGCATGCGCTTGGAGACCCGTTATAGTCGCGCTGATATAATGAAGTCCTATTCATTCATCTGCCCGGCCATGGCGCGGTGCAGGTCTCGCGGCAATGAAGACATTCGGTTTCGCCGGCTGGTCCGGTAGTGGCAAGACCACACTGATCGAGAAACTCATTCCCTGTTTTATTGCGCAGGGGCTGAAGGTTTCTCTGATCAAGCACGCCCACCATGCATTTGATGTCGACCAGCCCGGCAAGGATTCATGGCGGCATCGCGAGGCCGGTTGTCAGGAGGTGATGGTGGTGTCGGAGCGGCGCTGGGCGTTGATGCATGAATCACGCGGTGCCGCCGAGCCGACGCTGGATGAGCAGATAGAACGGCTCAGCCCTTGCGATCTGGTGCTGGTAGAAGGCTACAAATTCAGCGCCCTGCCCAAGCTCGAAATCGCGCGTTTTTCCAACGGCAAACGCCTGTTGCACCCTGAAGATCCGCACATCGTGGCAATTGCCTCCGATCATGAGCTTGCCACAACGCTGCCACGGTTCGACCTCGATGAGCCAGCGCGCATTGCCACCTTCATCACACAATACTTGGAACTGAAATGAACAAAGGCCTGCTTTCCGTTGAAGAAGCGCTGATACAGCTGCTTGATGGCGCCAAAGCCGTCACCGAAACCGAGACCGTTGCCACCTTGGCGGCCACTGGCAGGGTGCTCGCCGTCGCGCAACGCTCCGGCATGGATGTGCCGCCTCTGGATAACAGCGCGATGGATGGCTACGCACTGCGCCTGGCCGATCTTGCCGGGCCCGGAACGCGTCTGCGCGTCACGCAACGTATTTTTGCCGGCGCGGTGGGCTCTGCGCTCGAGGCCGGTTCGGCCGCTCGTATTTTCACCGGGGCGCCGATTCCAGAGGGTGCCGATGCCGTGGTCATGCAGGAGCAGTGCAGTGTCGAGGAGGGCGCGGTGATCGTAAATCAGTTGCCTAAGCCGGGTGAATGGGTGCGCCGCGTGGCCAGCGATATTCAGGCCGGCGGGGAAATTCTTCCCGCGGGTATTCGCCTGCGACCGCAGGACACCGGCCTTGCAGCGTCTGTCGGCATTGCCGCGCTTCCGGTGCGCCGACGCGTTCGGCTGGGTTTCTTTTTTACCGGCGATGAGCTGGTTATGCCCGGGGATCCATTGGCGCCGGGGCGCATCTATAACTCAAACCGTTTCACGCTCAACGGTCTGGGCCAGATGTTCGGTTGCGATGTTCGCGACTACGGCATCGTGCCCGACAATCTCGCGGCGACCCGCGAGGTACTGCGTCGCGCGGCTGCCGAAAACGACATCATTGTCACATCCGGCGGTGTATCGGTGGGCGATGCCGATTTCGTCAAGCCGGCCGTTGAGGCCGAAGGCAAGCTCCTGATGTGGAAAATCGCCATGAAGCCGGGGCGCCCGCTGGCTTTTGGTCGTGTCGGGGCGGCGAGTTTCATCGGCTTGCCCGGGAATCCGGTGTCCAGTTTTGTAACTTTTCTTATTTTTGTGCGCCCGTTCTTGCTAAAGACCCAGGGCCTGTCCAACCCGATGCCCCGTACGATCGCGGCGCGTGCGGATTTTGATTGGGTGGAGCCAGACTCGCGACGCGAATTTCTGCGCGTAAAATGGAATGCCAAGGGAGGGCTTGATCTTTTTGCATCCCAGGATTCGGCCGTCATGACATCCACCGTATGGGCCGATGGGCTGGTAGACAATCCGCCGCGCCACACGATCCGGCACGGCGATACGGTGCAATTGCTGGCTTATTCGGAGCTGTTCCAGTGAGCGTAAAAATCCTTTTTTTTGCCAGCCTGCGCGAGCAACTTGGTGTCGGTACCGAGGAATGCGAGCTTCCGGGCGGCGTTGCGACCGTTGCTGCCTTGCGCGCCCACCTGATGACACGCGGTGAAGCGTGGCAAATGGCGCTGGGTGAAAAACGTGCGCTGCGTGTCGCCGTGAACCAGGACATGGCCAAGGCGGAAACATGCGTCAAGGCCGGCGATGAGGTGGCTTTTTTCCCCCCGGTGACCGGGGGCTGATATGAGCGTGCGTGTGCAACTTGCGGATTTTGACGTTGGTGCCGAGATTCTGGCGCTGCGCCGGGGCAATCCAAAGATCGGCGCGATCGCGAGCTTCATCGGTCTGGTACGCGACATCAACGAGGGTGACGATGTTGCCGTGATGACCCTGGAGCATTACCCGGGCATGACCGAAAAGGCGCTTGAGGCGATTGTGGTCAGGGCGCGAGAGCGCTGGGATATTCTTGACGCGCTGGTGGTTCATCGCATCGGCGCACTCAGGCCCACTGACCAGATTGTGCTCGTGGTCGTCAGTTCCGCGCATCGCGGCGAGGCGTTTGCCGCCTGTGAGTTCATCATGGATTACCTCAAGACCGAGGCGCCATTCTGGAAAAAAGAACAGACGGACAAGGGGGGGCGCTGGGTCGAGGCTCGGGCGTCGGATGAGGATGCGACCGCGCGCTGGAAAGCCGGGAGCTGAAATGTCGGCTGCTGGCTTTGCGGCAGTAGGTGTGGGTGCCGCGCTGGGTGCCTGGTTGCGCTGGGCCCTTGGTCTGGCCCTCAATCATGTTCTGCCCTTGTTTCCACTCGGAACACTGCTCGCCAATCTTGTCGGTGGCTACCTAATCGGTGTGTCGATGGGATGGATCGCCCAGACGGGGGCCATGTCCCCCGAGCTGCGCTTGTTCGTAATCACCGGATTTTTGGGTGGGTTGACGACCTTTTCGACGTTTTCTGCAGAGTCGCTCTCACTGCTACAGGCCGGACGCTACGAGGTGGCGTTGCTCCATGTCGCCGGCCATCTTGCGGGCTCCATCCTTCTCACCCTGCTGGGTTTGTGGACGGTGCGCTCGGTGCTGCATTAGCCCGGAAGCCGATAAACCGGTCCCTGACGCAACCAGGATTGCTGCTTGCGCGGCGTCCGCCGTGATGGACGCCAGTACCGGATAGCGGGAGGAGGTCGCGCACCGCTACTCAGGGGAAAACTCAGGGGAAACTTTAGCGGGCCCGTCGTCTGCCAAACCAGCCTACTCGGATTTGGGCCTGGTCGAGATCGAAGGCAGGCAAACGCAAACCCAGTTCTGCTGGCACGCTTCAGAGCCAAGTCTGGTGCATCGTGTCCTGGGCGTGACGCAGCCTGCGATCAAGGTCAGCCATGTTCTGCGCTGCGCCCAGATACGCTTCCAGATCACGCTGCTCGACGTTCAGCCGCCATGTGGCCAAGCGGGCGGTAAAGGCGGCCAGCATGCCCGAAACAGCAACGGCTAGTTCCGCGTCGAGCTTGAGTGGTTTGCTGATTTCTAGCGTACTCATCTGCGTTTCCTCCTTTATTTGGATCAATCCCTGGCGCGACAGGCGCGGACGAACGTGAGATTGACGTTGAGGAGGCGAAAGTCGACCGCCCCACGATCGCTGCGTACGCTGTAGCTTGCTTAGTTGCTCTTACGGTCGAAAATGCCTTTTATCCATTCGCGCAGATACTCGCGGCGCAAGCTGCGAACTTGCGAATCCAGATCGAGGCTGCTGAAGGCGACAGGATCTTGATTGATCGCGGGAATGTTGCTTGGCAGCAATTCGGCTGCTTTTACGCGCTTGATCGCGGGGGCTAAAACGGGTGATATAAATGGGCGAAGAATGCTATCGCCTTCGTAATGTGGGAATGCGAGCTTCATGGCATACTCCTTTTATACTACTGATTAAAAACAAATGGTGCACTGCACATACACAAGATAAGTGTTCTTTTAGACTAATTCCAATCAGATATTTGGATAGGGGATATCGGCGCCGCAAATGACCCTGCTAAGTCTATGTTGCAATGCGGTATATTGGGTGTAATCCTGGCCGAAAGACTGAAGATTTAATGCCCAGCCCATGGAAATTTACGCCCTCAAGGCATTTGAGACGGTGGTGGAATTGGGGCATTTGACCAAGGCCTCTGAAAAGCTGCATCTCAGCCAGCCTGCTTTGTCGGCGCAGATGCCGGCGCTGGAAGAAGAGTTGGGGCTTGCCTTGTTCACCTGTTCCCCTGCCCGGGATGACATTCACGTGCGCAGTCCAGCGCGTGCTCAAGCAGGCATATAAGCTTCTTGCCGATGTCGAACAGCTTGTGATCTGGGACAAGGCGCGTGCTGAGACGACCTTGTGGTTTGCCTATGCCGCCGAGCGACCGACCCGGTCATCGAGGCGATGCCCGGCGGGCGCGCATTGCTGTGGGATTCTGATCAGGCCCAGCCAGCGGGCGGTTGCGCAATGAAGGTGTCGGCTCGGTTGAGGGGCAGACGGGTGGGCGCCGGCGAATCGGCTTAGGCGTGGTCGGCGAGCCGCACGTTGGCCTGGGTAAGGCGTTCAATAAGCACGCGCATGAACGCCTTGTTGAAACCAACCTGGGTGGCTTCCGTCGCCGCATTCAAGGCCTTGGCTTTTATCTCGATGACAGTCACATCGGTGAGCGTCGTGACCGTCGTGCTGCGGCTTGCGGCATTTTCACTGAAGTAAAGCATCTCGCCAAAGCAGCCGCCGCGCTTGATCACGCTAAGCGACTTGCCCGTGAGGGTGACAGCAACTTCGCCATATACCAGCATGAAAAGGCTGTCGCCCTGTTCGCCTTCGCGGATGATGAACTCGTCGGGGGGCATGGAACGCCATGCGCCAATGCGCAAAACCTCCCAAAGCGCGACGTCGTCAAAGTCGGAAAAAAATGGCAATCGACGCAGTTCGGTGAATTTTTCCGAGTCGGTGGCCTGTTCTCCGGCCATGCGCAGTGAATTGAAGGCGCGGGCCAGGTCTTTACCGAAATCAATCCAGGTCGTATAGCGTCGTGAGGCGTCCTTTTCCATGGCCTTGAGTACGATTTCGTCGAGCAGCGGCGGTAGGTCCGGTCTGAAGGTCGAGGGTCGCTGCGGCGGCACGTTGAGGATTTCGTAGGTGAGGCTGACCTGGTTGGACGCGGTGTAGGGCAGGCGACCGGTCAGCAGCTTGTACATCAGCACGCCGAGCGAGTAAATGTCGGTCTGGTGGCTGACCTCCTCGAGGCGGATCTGCTCTGGCGACATATAGGCCGGTGAGCCGATGCCGGACAATTGTGTCGTCTCATGCCCGTGAACACGCTGGAAAGATGAGCCGAAGTCACTGACCTTGATGTCGCCGCCGGCCGACAGCAGAATATTGCCCGGCTTGATGTCGCGGTGGATTACGCCGTGCTGGAAGGCGTAGTCCAGTGCGCGGATGATCTTGAATATAATCTCGACCACTTTGTGCAGTGGCAGCAGGGTGGTGACATCGCAGTAGGCTTCGAGCGTCGTCCCGGGCACATAGTCCATGACGAGGTAGCTGCGCTCGCTGTCGCTGGCGGCGTCGAGAATTTCGACGATATGCGGGTGCTGCAGTTTGCCCGCCAGGCCGGCCTCTGCAAGAAAGCCCTTTTTCAGCATCCGCGCCGTCTGCTCGGAAAGATTGTCGTCGAACAGGAAAACCTTGATGGCGACTTCGCGGCCTGTGAAGGGATCGCGGCCGAGGTAAACGCGGCTGGTCGAACCCTTGCCGATTTCCTCGATTACCTGGTACTTCCCGATGTGCTCTTCAAGCTCGAATTTCATGTCGATGTCATAAGTGCCGCAGCAGGCTGAGTCTAAGCCAAACAAGCCATTACGGTGAATTTTAGCGACGCTACCCTTGAAAAACAATCCCTTGGCCCCATTGTGGATATACCGATATCAACTGCGGAGCCAGGTATGCGCCTTGACAAATTAACGACCAAATTCCAACAGGCTTTGGCTGATGGGCAAAGTCTCGCCCTTGGTAACGACAACCCTTACATTGAGCCCATACACCTGCTCTCGGCGCTGCTTGCGCAGGAAGACGGCGGCACCGCATCGCTTGCGGCTCGCGCCGGGGTGAACCTTGCGCGTCTGCGTGAATCGCTCAAACAGGCCATCTCAGGTTTGCCTAAAGTCGAGGGCGCAGGCGGGGAGGTGCAGATATCGCGTGAATTGAACAACCTGTTCAATCTCACTGACAAAGAGGCGCAAAAGCTTGGTGACCAGTACATCTCTTCGGAGTTGTTTTTGCTCACGCTCGCGTCGGACAAAGGGGAGGCTGGGCGACTACTCAAGGAAGCCGGAGGCAGCAAAAAAGCGATTGAGGAAGCGGTCAAGGCGGTGCGAGGCGGCGAGTCGGTGGCGAGTCCGGAAGCCGAGGGCCAGCGCGAAGCGCTAAAAAAATACTGTGTCGACCTGACCGAACTTGCGCGCAAGGGCAAGCTTGACCCGGTCATCGGGCGCGACGATGAAATACGGCGTGTGATACAGATATTGCAGCGCCGCTCCAAGAACAATCCAGTGTTGATCGGCGAACCAGGAGTGGGCAAGACCGCCATCGTCGAGGGCCTTGCCCAGCGCATCATCAACGATGAGGTTCCCGAGACGCTCAAGGGCAAGCGCGTGTTGTCGCTGGACATGGCCTCCTTGCTTGCCGGGGCAAAATATCGCGGTGAATTCGAGGAGCGGCTCAAGTCAGTGCTCAAGGAAATCTCCCTTGATGAGGGCCGTATCATCGTGTTCATTGACGAATTGCACACCATGGTTGGCGCCGGCAAGGCCGAGGGTGCCATGGATGCGGGCAACATGCTCAAGCCGGCGCTTGCGCGCGGCGAGTTGCATTGCGTCGGCGCGACCACGCTGGATGAGTATCGAAAATATGTCGAAAAAGACGCCGCACTCGAACGGCGTTTCCAGAAGGTTATGGTGCAGGAGCCGTCGGTTGAGTCGACCATCGCCATCCTGCGCGGCCTGCAGGAAAAATACGAGGTTCACCATGGTGTCGATATCACCGACCCGGCCATCGTCGCTGCAGCGGAATTGTCGCACCGCTATATCACCGATCGTTTCCTGCCGGACAAGGCTATCGACCTCATAGACGAGGCGGCGGCGCGCATCAAAATGGAAATCGACTCCAAGCCCGAGGTCATGGATAAACTCGACCGCCGGCTTATACAGCTCAAGATTGAGCGCGAGGCGATGAAGCGCGAGAAGGACGACGGTTCGCAGCGCAGGCTTGGCTTGATTGAAGACGAGATAAAAAAACTCGATCGTGAATATTCAGACCTTGAAGAGATATGGAAGGCCGAGAAGGCCAGCGTGCAGGGTTCGCAGCACATCAAAGAGGACCTTGAAAAGGTCAAGCTCGAGATGGAGGCGGCCACGCGCAAGGGCGACTGGCAGCGGGTGTCGGAGTTGCAATACGGCAAAATGCCGCAACTCGAGGCGCAATTGAAGAAGGCCGAGAAAGGCCCGGCCGAAGGCGAGAAGCCGCGGTTGCTGCGCACGCAGGTCGGTGCGGAGGAGATCGCCGAGGTGGTTTCGCGCGCCACCGGTATTCCTGTTGCAAAGATGATGCAGGGCGAGCGCGACAAGTTGTTGAGCATGGAGGCCAAGCTGCACGATCGCGTGGTCGGCCAGAACGAGGCCGTGCGGCTTGTCTCTGACGCGATACGCCGCTCGCGCGCCGGTCTGTCCGATCCGGACAAGCCCTACGGTTCGTTTCTTTTTCTCGGACCCACAGGTGTGGGCAAGACCGAGTTGTGCAAGGCGCTCGCCAGTTTTTTGTTCGACTCGGAAGATCACCTCATTCGCATCGACATGTCCGAGTTTATGGAAAAGCATTCGGTTGCGCGCTTGATCGGCGCGCCGCCGGGCTATGTGGGCTATGACGAGGGCGGATACCTGACCGAAGCGGTACGCCGGAAACCCTATTCTGTGATCCTGCTCGATGAAGTTGAGAAGGCGCATCCGGATGTGTTTGGCGTGTTGCTGCAGGTGCTGGACGATGGTCGGATGACCGATGGCCAGGGGCGCACTGTAGATTTTAAGAACACCGTTATCGTAATGACCTCCAATCTGGGGTCGCAGATGATACAGAGCATGTCAGGCAGCGATCCGGGCGTGATCAAGCTCGCCGTCATGGGTGAGGTGAAATCGCATTTCCGCCCGGAGTTCGTCAACCGCATCGACGAGATCGTGGTGTTCCATGCGTTGGATGAGAAGCATATCCAGGGTATCGCCAAGATACAGTTGCGCCTGCTTGAGCGGCGTCTGGCCAAGCTGGAGATCGAACTCGAGGTTACGGATGCCGCGCTGGCCGAACTGGCACGTGCCGGTTTCGACCCGGTTTATGGGGCGCGGCCGTTGAAGCGCGCAATCCAGCAGCAACTGGAGAATCCGCTGTCGCGGGAAATTCTCGAGGGTCGCTTTGGCCCGAAGGATTTGATCAAGGTTGACTGGAAAAAAAGCGCGATGATTTTTGCAAAGTCCGCGCAGGTCGCAGCCGCCGCTACGCAGGAAAAGGAGCACTGAGCCTTGGAAAACCGGCTGGAAAGGCCCGTCGGATAAGGCTTTCCAGTCGGCTGAAAACCCTCGCCAATAGGGCGTTTCCGGCCACCTCTCCTGTCATTGCGAGGCGCGAAGCGACGAAGCAATCTCGTCGCCGCGGCGCAGACAATCGCCCGTCGACGAGATTGCTTCGCTGCGCTCGCAATGACAAGGTAGTGGATTTTCAGCGAAGGGCTGCGACCTGTTCCACCGCCGCCAACGCGGTGACGCCGCGCATGCGGTCTATCAGTTCCCGCCAGTAGGGCGTTTCCGGCCATCACTCCTGTCATTGCGAGGCGCGCAGCGACGAAGCAATCTCGTCGCCGCGCAGACAATCTCGTCGCCGCCGCGCAGGCAATCGCCCGTCGATGAGATTGCTTCGCTGCGCAACTGTCCCGGCTGCCAGCCCGAGTAATCAATGTAGAAGCGGATTTTTGTCGGCGGCTTGGCCATCAATGCCTCGACCGCTTCAGGATGCAGAGCGAGGTTTTCGCCTTTTAGCTGCGCCGTGGCGCCGGCTATTCCATTTTCTGCGGCGGCTGCGGCGCCTGCTCGCGGCGGATGGTAAACAGCCCGGGCGTGTCGGTATTGACATTGATACGTGCCCAGCCGACCCGCGGTGAGCCGTCCACTTCCAGTCGCAGCATATTTTTTATTGAGCTTGCGTCTGCCGGGTTCTTCATCGGCCGGTCGACCTGGAAACTGTGCGTGTCGCCGTGGATGAACAGCAGCGGCTTTTTCAGCCAAAGCGCGTGGGTGGCGAGTACCTTGCGCAGCGATTCAAATCCGTCGGGCACGCCCGGCGGGCGTTTCCAAGTGCCCTCAAAATCGGGATTGGCCTGAATCAGCACAACCAGCGCGGCAACGTCCTGCCGTTCGGCTTTTTTTACGGCCTGGTCAAGCCACTCGAAGTTGGCATCCATGCGCCGCCTGTGCTCGGCGTCCATTTGCGCGTTGCGCCCAAGGTTGTTGTTGCTGCCAGGAACGTTCAGCCCTACGAACATCACGTTTTTTATTTTCCAACGCACGTTTTCGGCGTATTCGCTATAACGGCTATCCGATTCGGATTGGCGCTCGAGTTTTGCGCCATGTCGGCCCAGTCCTGCGTCTCCTGTGGAAAATAACTGGCGGAAACGGCCCAGTCGTTCCATCGGGTCCATGCCGCCGCGGTGGCAGTCTGTCCAATCGTTGTCTCCGGGCACGAGAATGAATGGATGGGTGAAGCCCTGGAACAAGGCTTTACGTTGTTCGAAAATAGCATCGGTGCAGCGGCCATTGCCGATAATGATATCGCCGACGTGGACGACAAATGCCAAGTCCTCGCCGTTCATCGCCTGGATCATCGGGCGCAGCAAAGCCTCTTCGCGCGCATCGTAGGGCGTGTCGCCGATGACGGCAAAATTCCAGCCGCCGGGCGGGATCGGTGGTTGCACGCTGCAGGCGCAAAGTACGACTGCAAGAAGGGGGGCGAGAAAACGACGCATGGATGCTTTCGTGTCAGGAGTGCTGGAATGAGCGGGGGGGCGATGGGGTGACCGGGCAGCTTAGAGTCGCTTCAGACGGTACAGTAGTTCGAGTGCTTCGCGCGGACTGAGTTCATCCGGGTTGACTGTGTCGAGCAGCGCACGGGCGGCATCGACCTCTGGCTCAGGCTCGGGCGCGGCCTGCCCCGGCGAGAACAGGTCGGGCTGGCCGCCCCGTGACAAACTGTCGTTCTCAAGCAGTTGCAGGTACTTGCGCGCGCTTTTTATCACCGGTTTGGGCACCCCTGCGAGCGCCGCGACTTGGAGGCCGTAACTCCGGCTCGCCGGTCCTTCCTCGACGGCGTGCAGGAAAACGATGGAATCCTTGTGCTCGACCGCGTCAAGGTGCACGTTAATTGCCTGCTTGTACTCAAGAGAGAGACGGGTCAGCTCAAAGTAATGGGTGGCGAACAAGGTATAGGCGCGGCTTTTTTCGAGCAGGTGGCGGGCGATGGCCCAGGCCAGCGCAAGGCCGTCAAAGGTCGAGGTACCGCGGCCGACCTCGTCCATCAACACCAGGCTTTTGTCGGTGGCGTTGTGCAGGATGTTGGCCGACTCGGTCATCTCGACCATGAAGGTGGAACGCCCGCCAGCGAGGTCATCGGATGCGCCGATACGGGTAAATATCTGGTCAATGGGGCCGATGCTGGCCGACTTGGCCGGGACGCAAGCGCCAACATGGGCCAGCAGCACGATCAAGGCAACCTGGCGCATGTAGGTTGATTTTCCACCCATGTTCGGGCCGGTGATGAGCAGCAGTTGCCTTGACGGGGATAGTTGGCAATCGTTGGGGATGAAAGTCTCGATCTGTCCCTCGACTACCGGGTGTCTTCCGGATTCAATCGAGATTTGCGGCTCTTCGGTGAACCGTGGCCGGCAGTGTCCGCGGCGCGCCGCGATCGCGGCGAAGCAGGCCAGCACATCAAGTTGGGCCAGTGCCCGGCCGGTACGTTGCAGCACCGGCACATGCGGCAGCAGTCTGGAGAGCAAATCGTCGTAGAGGGATTTTTCCAGAGCGAGGGCGCGATCACGCGCCGACAAGGCCTTGTCCTCGAAGGTCTTGAGTTCCGGCGTTATGTAGCGCTCAGCGTTCTTGAGGGTCTGCCGGCGGCGGTAGTCGTCGGGAACCTTTTCAGATTGCGCGTTGGTGACTTCGATGTAAAAGCCGTGCACCCGGTTGTATTCGACACGAAGATTGGGAATGCCGGTGCGCTCGCGCTCCCGCAGTTCGAGTTTGGCGAGAAAATCCCCCGAGTGCGTTTGAAGCGCGCGCAATTCGTCGAGATCGTCCGAGTAGCCGTCGGCGATCACACCGCCCTCTCTGAGCAGTACGGACGGCTCTTCGAGCACCGCGCGTTGCAGCAGATCAAGGCATGGCAGCGGCACGGCAAGGTCCTTGCGAAGCGCATCGAGTACGCCGGCCGGCCCCGCAGGCAGTGATCCGGGGATTTCGTGCAGCAACGCGAGGCTCGTTCGCAGTGACGAGAGGTCGCGCGGTCGCGCCGTCTGCAGCGCGATGCGTCCGGTAATGCGTTCGACATCGGCAAAACGCCGGAGCAGCGCATGTACGGCAGCGTGTGTCGGCGTATCGCCTCCGAGTGCACTCACTGCATCCTGGCGTCCGTTCAATATGCCGCGTTCACGCAGTGGGTGGTGCAGCCAATGGCGGAGCAGGCGGCTGCCCATGCCGGTCGCGCATTCATCGAGCACGGAAAACAGCGTCGGGGAGGGCTCGCCGCGAAGAGTTTCAGTCAGTTCCAGATTGCGTCGCGTGGCGGCATCGAGACGCACGTATTCGCTGATGTGCTCCGGAATGATAGCGGTGACGTGAACCAGTGCCTGGCCCTGGGTTTTTTTCGCGTATTCGAGCAAGGCTCCGGCCGCAGCGATACCCGGACGCAAGTCCTCGCAACCATAGCCGTCCAGGCTGCTGGCACCCAGTTGCGCCAGTACTAACTTGCGTGCCGCCTCGAATTCGAAATGCCATGCTTGCAGGCGCGTCACGGTGAATCCGGCCAGTTCCGCCGACCCGGCATCGGCTGCGAGGATCTCCGCCGGTCCGATGCGGCGCAGTTCTGCGGCCAGAAGTTGCGGCGCAACTTCGGTGACGCGCAGTTCGCCGCTGGACAGGTTGAGCCAGGCGAGGCCTACCGCGGCACTTTCCGCGGACAGGGCGAGCAGGACATTGTCTGTTTTGTCATCAAGCAGGGCCGAGTCGGTGAGCGTGCCGGGCGTGACGATACGCGTTACGCGCCGCTCGACCGGGCCTTTTGATGTGGCCGGATCGCCTATTTGCTCACAGATGGCGACAGACTCGCCGAGCTTGACCAGTTTGGCGAGGTATTGTTCGGCCGAATGCCATGGAATTCCGGCCATGCTGATGGGAACGCCGGCTGACTGCCCGCGTGACGTGAGCGTGATGTCGAGCAGTCGCGCGGCCTTTTCGGCGTCTTCGAAAAACATCTCGTAAAAGTCACCCATGCGATAAAACAGCAGGATGTCCGGATGCTGCGCCTTCAGGCCCAAGTATTGGACCATCATCGGCGTGTGTGCTGGTGCTGTAGTTGGCGACGCGGGCTTCATGGAGAGGGCTCTGCTGCGATGGTCGGCCGAGAGTTATTTAATTGATGGTGCTGCTGATTTCCACTTTCAAGCCGCGTGCGCGCGGCGCCATTTCTGACGTGACGCCTTCCAGATCACCCTTTTGCGGGGCGGGATTGCCTGACCTGGACACGCGTGCGACGACGACAACCTTGTCAAATGCCGATAGTTTCATCGTCGGACTCATCGCGTTTGAATCGTCCAGGGAGAATTGCACCGGCAATTGCCGCACCGTACTGCGCATGATGGCCAGCGGCATGCGCGGGCCGGAGGTGGCTCTGGCGTAGATGAAAACGGTGTCGTCCGGGTTTACTTTTGATTTGAGCGCAGGGGCAAGACTGACCGTTCCCTGCAGCGACGCCGCCCCGGTTTGGGCGGCATCGTCCTTTGCGCTGGATTGAGGTGTACGGCCTTTCTTTGTTGCGGTGTTTTCCAGTTGCATCTTGGCGTCGCTGATGATGCCGCGCACCGATTCGGCAAACGGATCCTCCGCCGGCACTTTGGGCAGGATAGCCTCCCACAGTGCGATTGCCTTGCGATAGTCCGCGTTTTGGTAGGCGATGGTTCCGGCCAGCGTGAGTGCCTTGATGTTGCCGCTGTCGGCCTTGAGCGCGCGGGTGATAAGCGCCTCGGGCTCACCTTTGAGGTTGCGGCCATTTGCCATGCCAAGCGCATCAGCATAATCGGCGAGAAGCTGGGCGTCGGCGGGGCGCTGCGCGGCGGCTTTGGAGAAAGCATTCGCAGAGTCCTGAAAGCGACCCATGGCGGCGTAAGAGCGCCCCAGCATGATCCAGCCATCGGTATCACCGGCATTGGTTTTGAGGCGCTCTGCCAGTTTTGTGACCATGGCTTCGATTTGTTCGGATGTCACCGCCTGCTGGCCTTCATCCGGGGCAGGCGAGAGCGCCTGTGGCGCACCCAGCAGGATATACAAGCCAACCGCGGCGAGCGGCAGCAGGATCCCAAGGATCGATGCCGTGATGCTGGCGCGTCGCGCCGGCGCGGTCGCTGCGCTCACGCGCGGTGAATTCGGGGTTTCTTCTGCTTCGTCCAGGGCACGGCGCTCGATGGCCGCGCGTGACGCCGCCCACTGCGCTTGGGTGATGGCCTCACGGCCCAGTTCGGCGTCAATTTCCGCGAGTTGGTCTTGGTACACCGTTGCGTTGCGTGCGGACGCGGGCGCGCTGGTGCCCGGCAGGGGTTTGCGCGAAAGCAGCGGCGTTATCAGGAACAGCAGGGCCACGACTATCAGAAAAATGCAAATGCCTACAAAGAGGCTCATGCCTGTGTTCCTTCGGGTACATCTTCGAGCAGTTCTTTCGCGCGCGCGCGCTCGGCATCCGTCAGCTCTGTGGGCCTCTGCAACAGCGCATTACGGCGCCGCCGGATGTTGAGGAGCAAGAACATGACTGCGCCAAAGAGCAAGGCGAAGGGGCCAAACCACAAAAGCAGCGTGCTGGCCTTGACCGGGGGCCGGTACAAGACGAAGTCCCCATAACGCGCGACCAT
The DNA here is from genome assembly GCA_945892985.1 of Bordetella parapertussis. Lineage (GTDB taxonomy): Bacteria > Pseudomonadota > Gammaproteobacteria > Burkholderiales > SG8-39 > CAITSH01. The sequence continues at coordinate 139,015 of CAMDDU010000001.1, read as the reverse complement.
GTAGTCGAGAATCTCAGCGTCGCTTTTGCCGGCAGCGAGTTGTTCGCGGATCTGGTTTTTCAGGTCGATGGCCAGCCCGGCATGCGATTCGGCGATGGTTTGATTTTGGCAGACGAGGCAACGAAGTTCCTCGGACAGGGCCATCGCGCGCTTTTCCAGGGCCGGGTCGGCGACAAGGGGGGCGGCTTCCTTTGCCGTTGCCGCAAACGACAGGGCCAGGCACAAGGCGAAGATCAGCTTACGCATTGGCTTCAAGTTCCTTTATGAGAGGCAAGATTTTTTTCTGCAGGATTTCCGGGGTCAGAACGCCGATTTGCTTGTAGCGGATGACGCCCCGTTTGTCGATGATGAAGGTTTCGGGCACGCCATATACGCCGTAGTCGATGCCCAGTCGTCCGTCATGGTCGTAAACCGACAGTGTGTAGGGGTTGCCGAACTGTGCGAGCCAGCGCAAACCATCGGCCCGCTCGTCCTTGTAATTGAGACCCAGAATCGGCACCACGCCGCTTTTGGCAAAATTGACCAACAGCGGATGCTCCTCGCGGCAAGACACGCACCAGGAGGCCCAGACGTTGACCATCCACACCTTGCCCAGCATATCCTTGTGGCTGAACGATTTGGCCTTGCCGCTTTCATCGAGCTGGGGAAGGTCAAATTGCGGCGCGGGCTTGCCGATTAGCGGGGACGGGACTTCGCGTGGATTGAGTTTGAGGCCCACACCCAACAGAATGAGCAGCAAGAGAAAAAGGATCAGCGGGATGAGAAAGCGTGCTTTGACCATTAGGTGTCCATTAACTAGGAGGTTGCCGGCTGTGCGGCGCTAGACACAGCAGGTGCCGCCTTGGCCTTGGTGCGGTAGCGCCGGTCGAAAACCGCAAGGGCTCCCCCAAGGGCCATGAGCAGGCAGCCCGCCCAGATCCAGCTTATGAGCGGCTTGTGGTAAATGCGCAGCGTCCAGGCGCGCGCTTCGACCTCCTCGCCCAGTGACACGTAGAGATGGCGAAACACGCCCGCATCGATGGCGGCTTCGGTCATCGGCATGTTCTGCACGATGTAAAGGCGTTTTTCCGGGCTGAGTACGGCCACACGGGCCTCGCCCTTAAATACTTCCACCGTGGCTCGTGCCGCTTGGTAATTGGGCCCATTGACGCCGTTGATCGCGCTCAGTTTAAAGGTGAATCCAGCCAGCTGTGTTGTGTCGCCTATGTTCATTTTTACATCCGATTCGGTCTCGTAGCCACGCGAAATGGTTACGCCGAGGATGAACACTGCGACGCCAAGATGGGCGAACACCATGCCGTAGTAAGAGCTGGGCAGGAGGCGCAGTCCCCTCGCGGTGCTCCCGGCGCCTGCACTGGCAACGCGGCTGCGGGCGCCGGCAAGGGTCGTGATCACCACCCAAATCGCGAGGAACAGCCCGAGAAAAACCATGGCGCTCCAGCGGCCCATGGCAAAAGGCACGGCGACCGACAGTAGGATCGCGGCCAGGGCGGGCCAGCGCAGTTTGAGGGCAATATCGCGCATGGCATCGCGTTTCCACTTCGCAATGGGGCCGATGCCCATGAGGAAAATCGCCGGTGCCATCAGTGGCACAAATACCGCCTCGAAATAAGGGGCTCCGACGGAAATCTTCCCCAGGTTCAAGGCATCGAGTGCCAGCGGGTACAGCGTGCCAAGCATCACCGCGGCGGTGGCCACGGCGAGAAGTACGTTGTTGGTCAGCAGCATGGACTCGCGCGAAACGAGTTCAAATCCCTCGCCCAGTCCGATCTTGTGCGCGCGCAGGGCGAACAGCAGCAAGGATCCGCCCACAACGATAGTCAGTAAAGCCAGGATGAAGACCCCGCGCGTCGGATCGGTTGCAAACGCATGCACCGAGGTCAGCACGCCGGATCGGACAAGAAAGGTGCCAAGGAGGCTGAGCGAGAATGCCGCGATGGCGAGCAGCGCAGCCCAGGCCTTGAAGCCACCGCGCTTTTCCGCGATGGGTAGCGAGTGCAGCAGCGCAGTGCCAACCAGCCAGGGCATGAAGGAAGCGTTTTCCACCGGATCCCAGAACCACCATCCGCCCCAGCCCAGCTCGTAGTAGGCCCAGCCGCTGCCCAGCGCGATTCCGAGCGTCAGGAACGACCATGCGGCGATCGTCCAGGGGCGCGACCAACGGGCCCAGGTCGCATCGAGTCGTCCTTGCAGCAGAGCGGCGATAGCGAAGGCGAAGGCCACAGAAAATCCGACGTAACCCATGTACAGCATGGGCGGATGGATTACCATGCCCGGGTCCTGCAATAGCGGATTCAAGTCGCGTCCGTCGGCCGCCGCCGGGAACAGCCGTTCGAAGGGGTTCGATGCGAACAGCATGAACACCAGGAAGCCAACGCTGATGAGGCCCATCACGCTCAGCACACGGGCGACCATTTTGTCAGGCAGGTGCCCGCTTAATGCGGCGACACCAACCGACCAGCCGCATAGCATCAGTGCCCACAGCAGCATGGAACCTTCGTGTCCGCCCCATACGCCGGCGAAGCGATATGCCGCGGGCAGTTTTGTGTTGGAGTGCTGCGCAACGTAGGAAACCGAAAAATCGTTGCTAAGAAAGGCGTAGGCGAGGCAGCCGAATGCGATCGAGACGAACAAGGCTTGCGCCAGCGCGGCGGGACGCGCCAGGGCCATCCATACATGCTTGCCGATGGCAGCACCGGCAAGGGGGAGGGTCGCTTGTGCCATGGCCACGCACAAGGCCAATATCAGCGCGAAGTGTCCGAGTTCAGGAATCATGAGGGGGCTTTCGTGATAAATGTGCCCTGGCTTGCAAGGACGACGGGGCGTGCACGGCAGCAGGCCAGGGGCAGCGATGGATCATGGTTTGTTTGGCTCACGCCTTGGGCGATGCATCAGATTGTTTGTCTTGCACAGGAAGTTCAGCTGAGGGGACGGCTGGTGGCGCGATGTTGGTCCGGTACGGTTTTCGCGAGGCTCGTGCGGTGGACGAATAATGCAGTCGTCGGGTCACTTGACCAGGGTTTTTCCTGCCTTTCCGGCTTGTTCGAGCGCGTGCTTGGCTTCCGGAGGCATGTAATTTTCGTCGTGTTTCGCCAGAACCTCGTCGGCGCGGAACACCCCGTCCGTGCCGAGGCGCCCCTGGGAAACAACGCCTTTGCCTTCGCGGAAGAGGTCGGGCAGCGGGCCCCGGTACTCCACGGGCACATTTTTTACGGTGTCCGTGACGGTGAACTGCACCGTCACGCCGTCGGGTTTGCGCTTTACGCTGCCGTTTTCAACAAGGCCGCCGATGCGAAAGCTGCGTCCGGTCGGCGCTTCGTTGGCTGCTACTTGGGTCGGCGTGAAAAAAAACACCAGATTCTGTTGAAAAGCACCCAGGACCAGTACGCCGGCCGCAGCAATGGCGGCGATACCGGATGCGACAAGAATCAGGCGTTTATGCCGTGGTTTCACTGAGAGAGGCTTGCTTTGAGTTTTAAGTGAGCGACTATTTTATCGCGAGCCTTCCGGCTGCGTTGGCGCAATTGCACAATTTCAAGGCACAGTAGGCCGAAGGTGACGGCATACGAGCCCCAAACGTAGCTCGCGTAACCGCCCATGGCGAAAAAATCACTCCAACTTGCCCAGTTCATGCTTGTACTCCCCGGGCGCCAGGAGCCCATTGCGCCGCCCAATCGGTGTTGCGTTCGCGCTCAAGGATGAGGCAGCGAACCCGCAGCAGGGTCACGGCAATCGTGTACATCCAGAACGAAAGGGCGATCAACATCATGCCGACAAACATGATCATGGCCATGGTTGGCGCGCTGTTGAGGCTGACCGAGGCGCCTTGGTGCAGGGTATTCCACCATTTGACTGAGTAATAGATGATCGGGACGTTTATGACGCCCACCAAGGCGAGGATTGCGCCGGCGCGATCGGCGCGTCGCGGATCGTCGATGGCGGCCTGTAGTGCCATGAAACCAAAATAAAGGAACAACAGAATTAATTCCGAGGTGAGGCGGGCATCCCACACCCACCAGGTTCCCCAGGTCGGCTTGCCCCAAAGGGCGCCGGTCCAAAGTGCGATAAAGGTGAATATGGCGCCGGTCGGGGCGAGTGCGGAGGCCATCATCGAAGAAAGCCGGGTATTGAGCACCAGCCCGACGGCGGCCCAAGCCGCCATGACAAGATAGATAAACATCGACATCCAGGCGGCAGGAACATGGATATAGATGATGCGGTATGAATCACCTTGCTGTGCGTCGGTCGGTGCCAAAAACAGCCCCACGTACAGTCCGGCTATGCAGAGGAGCGCCGACAGCACAGCGAACCACGGCGCGAGTTTGCCGGCGGGGCCATAAAATGTCTGGGGTGAAGCGTATTTAAACCAGCGGTTGCCGGGGGGTATGGCTGATGCAGCGGCTTGATTGCTCGGTTTTTCGTGCGGTTTGGCGGTGTTGGTCATGCGCTGAGTTCCTCTACTGTTTTTTTGTTCCTTGTTAGTACCTGTCGCCTTCAGTCCATTGCAATGCGCAGTGCGCTGGCAGTAGCCCAAGGCGAGATAGCCCCGGAAACAAGCAGAAATGCGCCAATCAGGAAAAGATGGGCGTGACCGCCCAGACCTGCACTCGCTGCGCCAGCGGCGCCGGCGCCGAATATTAGCAGGGGAATGTAAAGGGGCAGCACCAACAGGGCGGATAAGACGCCGCCACCACGCAGGCCAAGGGTGAGTGCGGCGGCGATGGCCCCGAGCAGGCTGAGCACCGGCGTGCCGATCAGCAGCGTCAGGAACAGTAGCCAGATGGTAGCGCCGGGCAGGTCAAATTGCAGCGCGATGACGGGCGCTAGCAAGCTAAGCGGCAGGCCCGTCATGACCCAGTGGGCGGCTATTTTTGCCATCACGATAATCGGAAATGGCTCGCTGACCAATGCGAGCTGCTCCAAGGTGCCGTCGGCATAATCGGGTTCAAACATACGGTTTAGCGAGAGCAGCGCTGCGAGTAGGGCGGCCACCCATAAGATCCCGGGGGCGATTTCGCGCAGCAGATTGGGCTCCGCACCGACCCCAAGGGGAAACAGGCTGGTTACGATGACAAAAAAGACCAGGGTATTGAGCGTTTCACCCTTGCGCCTGAACGCCAGCGACAGATCGCGCTGGAAGACGCAGGCAAAGGTGCCGATCATGATAATTCCCACGGCCGGTCGAGATTGATGTGCTGCGGCTCGACACCGTCTATGGCGATATCGAGGTGGGTGGTGAGTACGATCATGCCGCCGCCAAGTACGTGTGCGGCAAGCAAACTGCGTAGCCTGCTTACGGCGGCTTTGTCTAGCGCATTGAATGGTTCGTCAAGAATCCACAATGGCGATGTGCCGGACAGGGCCAGCCGCGCCAGCGCCACGCGACGTTTCTGGCCTTGTGAGAGGTATCGGACCGGAAGTTCGGCGCGGTCGAGGATACCGAAATCGTCCAAGGACTGCAGAAGGCGCGCCGTGCCGGGCTTCGTTCCGGCGAGAGAGCTGGCGATGAGCAGATTCTCCATCGGACTCAGTTCCTCCTTCACACCGCTAAGATGGCCGATGTAGCACAGGTCGCGATTAAATTCGTCTGTGTAAGACGAAATCACCCGCCCGCGCCATTGAACCGATCCGGCATAGGGTTTGTGCAGTCCGCACAAAATACGCAAAAAACTGGTCTTGCCGCTGCCGTTTTTGCCCGATACATGCAGCAGTTGGCCAGGCGCCAGGGTCATGTTAAGGCCGGCGAACAACTGTCGCTCACCGCGCACGCATTCGAGGTTGATTGCTTCAAGCATGGTCGTCAGGAGCGGTTTCGACGAAGTCGTTGGTGGGGCGGCTGCGGTCGCATCAGGTATCGGTGCGCGTTTCACCCGTCGCCGAGTCCATATTTAACGTTGCATTTTACATCCTGCTTGCCACTCGACCCAGATCGTGCGTCCCTTGATCATCTTCAAGCTTGTTTTTGTTGGAGATAATAGACTCGAAGGAAGGGTGAAATTGTTACACTTGATGAGTGGAAGCGTTACGCATTTTAATGTTGTAGTTCTGGGTAGCCGAAGCAAGTTGACGAATAGAGCTGCGTTGTGGTGCTTATCTTGTAGCTTGGGGTCAGAAAAATGCGCTAATTTCTGATAATTATGGCGATTTCCCTCAATTTTTCGGGAATACTGCCGTTATCCAGAACAGAAAACGTTTAGTTCAAGCAAATATTTGCATTGTGGGGAAATATGATGACCGAGCGAAGCGTATCCCTGATATTGGTTGTGGTTACCGGCGCTTTGCTGGCGATGATATTCGTGCTCCCCGGCCACGATAGGGGTGATTTGATCATAGAAGACAAGCTTTCCCACGACCTCAATGCCATGCCGCCAAGCGCTGCGGGCCTGGCTTCCGCCAACGCTTTGCGCGAAACGCCAAAGGCGGCTAGGGAGTCGCGCACTGACGGCCATGTTGGTGGAACGAAGACGACCGGAAGGGTTTCCGATATTTACCTCAGAGTTGCGCCAGGGGTTTTTCTGGCGCTGGACCGCGCGCCTGAAACCCTGCGCAAGAGCGCCGAACGTTGGGTTGACGTTGATTTTCCAGATTTGCTCGCAAATGGCGCCGGCGCAGCCAGGGCTTTGATCACCGCGTCGCAGTCTGGAATCCAAACTGGCGATATTGTTGAAATAAAATTTGCCCACAAAAACAATCGAGAAACCGCACAATTTTTCCCCGTCAAAGAAACCACGCGGGTCACGGAGTTGATCGCAAAGCGGGATGAAATGCTCGCCAAGGACTACGAACAGCGTATCGTTGCACGTAATGCCCGAGGTTCGGTGCGCGAGCCACAATTGCTGAGCGGCTCATCAGGCGCGCGCCCGCAATGGTTGCCGCAAGCTGCCGGCAATACCGGCGTCCCCGTTGATGCGGAGTTTTCCGGGAGGCCTTTCGCCGGTGCTTCGAAATAGCCGGAGCCGGCCCTTTTTTTTTGCTACCGGTGCTAGGCTTGCCCGAAACGTGTTGATGTGGGCAAACAGGGTTTGTTTCGATGCAATTTGACTGCTCCGGGGTTCCCGGTTACCGGTCTGTCAGAACGAGAGCGGTTTTTTGTGCTCTTGTGTCTGGTGTTGCCCTCGCTTCCGTACTTTGCCTTGCGGCGGTGGAGCTTGGGTTTTCCACAACGGTCACGCCGGGTCTTATCACCAATCTCATAAACCGTTTCGGTGACAGCGCGAAGCTGCGTGTTGGTGCTTGGACTGATTTCGTCCATAAGCAGCGCGGCACCAAAGCGCAGGGGTCGTTGCCGGGTCCGGAGTCTGCGCCACTGACTTCGGTCAACGCCTTCGTTAACACAGTGCCCTTTTTCGAGGATCAGAAGCACTGGGGGCGGCTCGATTATTGGGCGACTCCAGCGGAAACCTATGGCAGTCATGGTGGCGACTGCGAAGACTTCGCCATAGCGAAATATTTCCTGCTGAAGGAACTCGGCGTACCGGTGGAACGTTTGCGTATCACCTATGTTCGTGCAATCAAGCTCAACCAGCCGCATATGGTCCTGGCCTATTACGCCAGTCCGGGCAGTGAACCCTTGATACTGGATAATCTGGAGGGTGGGATCCGTCCGGCCTCCGAGCGCACCGACCTTGTCCCGGTCTTTAGTTTCAATGACGAGGATGTCGTGATCATCCAGGGTAATCGCAAAGGCAGTTCGTCACAAATTCGCGCCTGGCAAGGCCTGATCGATCGCTTGGAAAGGGAATCAACTCTATGAGTTCATACCGGGGAGTTGTATGAAACTGAGTCACTATTTGCTGCTGTCTGTCTCACTGCTGTTCGCGCTCATGTTGGCAGGGGTGGGCTTCATGGCGGTCTCAGGCACGCGCAGCTACCTGCAGAACCAACTGGAAGCGCATGCCCAGGAAACAGCAACGTTTCTGGCACTCGCGATCGGTTCCTCTGCGGATCCCGGCGATAGCGTGCTGCTGGAAACCATTGTCAATCCGGTGTTCGACCGTGGGCAATTCGAGCGTATAGACATCATCGCGGTGACCGGCGGCACGCTGGTCAGCCGCAAGCTGCAAGCTGCTGAATCGGGGATTCCAGAATGGTTTCAACGACTGTTCCCCATCCACGCACCAGGCGGGCAATCGTTGATTAGCGCCGGGTGGCGGCAGATCGGGCGGGTTGTGGTGACGACGCGTCCGGCTCTTGCCTATGCCCATCTCTGGCAGAGTACCATCCAGACCGCAGCTTGGTTGTTCGCCCTTTATTTGCTTGCCTTGCTCGGATTGCGCGGCATGCTGGCGCTGGTTCTCAGTGCCTTGTCTGCGATCGAGGTGGCGGCGCGGGATCTGGGGGAGCGGAAGTTCGGCGTCATCGACATTCATCCGCGCGCCCGGGAATTAAAGAGCGTTGTTGCGGCATTCAACACGCTATCGCAGAAAATTCGTTCGGCGATTGATGAAGAGGTCAATCGTGCCGAGCAGTATCGCCACGATGCTTTCATGGATCCGCTAACCGGGGTCTACAACCGGCGCGGCCTGGAAATACAGGTGCAACAAATCCTCGGTTCCGCCGAGGGGATAAAGCCCGGTACCCTCGCACTGTTCGAAATTGCCGGCCTGACTGAATTCAATGCCAAATTTGGATTTCAAAAAGCCGATGAGCTGCTGCGCCAGGTTGCGGACATGCTGGCGGCGACAGGCAGGGCTCCGGATGTGTGCGTCGGTCGCCTGAACGGGGCAACGTTTGTGGTTTTGCTAACAGGTGGTGGCGCGGAGCTTGCGGCAAGCCATGTCACCGACTTGTGCGTCAAGCTGCAGACCCTGCTTCAGGGGGGGGGGACCTCGGCGGCGTGTCGTCGATCCGCGCAGGCGCGGTTCAATTTGAAAGTCTCGGACAGCATTTTTCTCGACTACTCTCCGCCGCAGATCTTGCGCTGGCGCGCGCCGCCGCGTTCGGTCGCGGCGCCTGCGAAATAGTCAAGCTTGCGCAAGCCGATGCCGGTACGCGCGGTTCCGGTGATTGGCGGAAATTGATCGAGCAGGCACTGGCGGCGAGGTGCTTGTCACTATATGGGCAGAGCGTTGTCGGTCTGCCTGCGAGGGTGCCGCTGCACAAGGAAATCAACGTGCGTTTGCAGGAGTCCGGAGGGCTTCCCGTGGAGGCCAGATTGTTCGTGCCAATGGCGCTTCGTCACCAGCTCGGGCCACGCCTCGATGCGACGGTTTTGGACATGGTCATGGATAGACTCGCTATCGATCCGGTGGATGAGGCCGGGATCATTGCCGTCAATGTGTGCGGAGCGTCGTTGCGCGACGCGGTGTTTCTGGATCATCTGGGTGCGCGTCTCGCTCTCGCGCCGCGATTGGCGCGGCGGCTGGTGTTCGAGACGAGCGAAGCCGCCTTTATCGAGAATATCGAGGCCACGCCGGTTTTTGCCGCGCGGGTTCGACTGGCGGGGGCGCAATTCGCACTGGATAATTTCCTGGTTAGCGGTGAGGCGCTTAAACGGCTTGAGAGCTTGCTGCCGTTTTACATCAAACTGTCATCAAAGTTTACCGCCGATTTGTTCACCAGCGCTGAGGCGCGCTTTCTCGTCACTTCACTGGTTCGCATTTCGCAGTCGCTGGACATTCCGGTTATCGCCCAGGGCATTGAAGAAGAGCAGTCGATTGATGTCCTGAGCAAACTCGGTGTTTCCGGTGTTCAGGGTTATGTGATTGCCAAGCCCGAGCTATGGACGTCGTGACAGCGCAGGGCTGCCGCGTTATTCAAGCCGGCCTAGCCGGCGCAAGGATGGGAACAGGCGGATGCCGACAGCCACGAACGCCAGCGTGGCGATGCCGCCTGCCACTACGGTTACCGCCGGGCTGCCTAAAGAGGTTAGCAGGCCGGCGCGGAAGGCACCGAGTTCGTTGGATGAGCTGATGAAAACGCGGTTGACCGCGGATACGCGGCCCCTCAAATTGTCGGGTGTTTGCAGCTGCAATACGGTCTGGCGTATGACCGCACCGGTGAAATCACAGGCTCCGCCGAACAGCAACGCGGCGAACGACAGCCAGAACCAGTGCGATAATCCGAAGGTCAGCATGGCCGTGCTATATCCGGCCATCGCCACGATGAAGATGCGACCGCTTCTTTTGTAAGGCCGGCGATGGCCTTGCAGCAGGGCCATGGCAATGGCTCCGAGCGCCGGGGCGGCCGAGAGCCAGCCCAGACCGGCGGGACCGACATGAAGGATGTCCTTGGCGAAGATCGGTAACAAGGCAGAAACGCCGCCCATGATGATGACAAACAAATCGATCGCCATCAGTCCGAGGATGACTTTGGTCCTCCATACATGGGCTAGCCCGGCGAAGGCCTCGCCCCAGGAAATTGCGCGCTGCTTTGTTGCCGATGGACGTACTCCGATAGCGATTGTCAGCCCGAGTGAAACAATCGCCAGGACGGCGTTGAGCGCATAGACAGGCATGGCGCCGCCCATTGCGATAAAAATACCCGCCAACATCGGACCGACGACCGATGCAATCTGAAAGCTGCTTGAGTTCCATGCCACCGCGCGGGCGAGCAGGGGCAGTGGTACGACCTGTGGCACCAGCGCATCGCGCGAGGGGCGATTGATCATCATCGCCGCGCCGCTGGTGGCAAGCCCGATATACATCCAACTGACACTGGCATTGGTCCAGGCAGTCACGGCGAGCTCGATAGATCCGGCGCACCACAGCAATTGCGACAGCACCATGATCCAGCGCCGGTCGTAGCGGTCGGCGAGTTGGCCGGCGGGCAGAAATAGCAGCATGACGGGGATGAATTGGACAAGTCCCATAAAGGCCAGGGCCATGGCCGAACCGGTACGCTCGTATATATCCCAGCCCAGAGCGACGGCCTGGGTTTGTTGCAGGATGGTCGTGAGAAAAGATCCTCCGATCAGCAAGCGATAGTCGCGAATGCGAAAAACAGCGTAGCTGCTTTGTGCTCCTGGCGTGGCGCTGCTCACGGACGGCTCCGCCATGGTGCGCGGCCGGAGGCGTGGTTTGTGCCAGGGGCGCATGGCGGACGCGCGCCCGTACAATAGTCTGAAAACCCGCGCCAGTCGTGCTTCTTCAGGCTATTCATCCGCGCTCAAGCCTGTTCATGGCTGGTCATTGAGATGGCATGCGGTAAATCGCAGCGGGGCGACTTCGCGCAGGGCGGGTTGTTCGGTCTTGCAGCGTGGCATGGCGTGGGGGCAGCGCGGATGAAAATGGCAGCCGGAGGGAGGATGCAGCGGTGAGGGGATTTCACCCTTGATCAGCGCGTAGCTGCGGTGTCGAAGATCAAGGCGCGGCACTTCGGCAAGCAGGGCTTGTGTGTACGGATGATTGGGGCTGGAAAAAAGCGCTTCGGTTGGTGCGGTTTCGAGCACGCGTCCAAGGTACATGATGACGACACGGTCGGACAGGTGGCGTACCACGCCGAGGTCGTGGCTGATGAACAAATAGGTTAGCGCCAGATCGTGGCGCAGAGCCATGAACAGGTTCAGAACCTGTGCCTGTATGGATACATCGAGCGCCGCCACGGCCTCGTCGCAGACCAGAAACTCCGGTTTTACCGCCAGGGCGCGCGCGATACCGATGCGACTGCGCTGCCCGCCTGAGAATTGATGCGGAAACCGTCGCATCAGGCTGGGGTCCATGCCGACTTTCTCCAGCAGGCTGGCGACGTAGTCCCGCTTTTCTCCGACTGAAACCAGTCCGTGCACGATTGGCGCCTCGCCAACAATGTCTTCGACACGCATGCGCGGATTGAGTGAGGCGTAGGGATCTTGAAAAATCATCTGTATCGCCAACTGCGTCGTGCGTTTTTCGCCCGCCTGCATGGTCGCGACCGGCTTGCCGCGCCAAAGGCGCTCGCCCTCATCGGGAAGTTGCAAGCCCGTGGCAAGACGTCCCAGGGTGGATTTGCCGCAGCCCGACTCGCCCACCAGGCCGACCACTTCGCCCTGCGTGACGCACAGATCGACCTTGTCCACGGCATGAACCACTTCTTCCCGAATATTTGCGCCGAGAAGATTTGCCAGTTTTTCAGCGGCATCCAGTTGTTTGACGAAGCGGCGCGAAACGCCGTGAAGTTGCAGCAGGGCGGGTAGGGTCATGGTGTTGCTGCAGTCGGTTTTTCCGTCGTGGCTTCCATCAATGTTGTTTCGTCGCAGGAGTGAAAGCAACGGAATACGCCGCCGTTTGTTCGCCGCTCCGGCAGAGGGTCCGCGTTGCACCTGGCACTGGCGCGGTCGCAGCGCTCGCGAAACGCGCATCCAACGGGCAAGTCCAGCAGGGATGGCGTCATGCCGGGAATCTGATGCAGGGGTTTTCCGCGCACATTGCTGCCCGGAACCGACCGGATCAGTCCGCGCGTGTAGGGATGTGCGGGGTGGGACAGAACATCGTCGACGCCGCCTTGTTCGACCAGTTTTCCGGCATACATGACGCTGACTTCGTCGGCGAGCCCCGCGATGACCGACAAGTCGTGGGTGATCCATATGAGCGCCGTGCCCGATTCACGGCAAAGCTTTTGCATTTCGTGAAGTATCTGCCCCTGGATGGTGACGTCCAGCGCGGTGGTGGGTTCATCGGCAATGATGAGATCGGGCTTGTTGAGCAGGGCGATGGCGATAGCCACGCGCTGGCGCATTCCGCCGGAGAACTGGTGGGGGTAGGACTTCAGGCGCTCGTCGGGGGAGGGGATGCCGACGCGCTCCAGCGCATCACGCGCCTCGGCAAGCGCGGCCTTCGCGGAAATATTTCGATGTGCGTGGATGGCCTCGACCATCTGGGTGTCCACGCGTAACACCGGGTTGAGCGTCATCATTGGATCCTGAAAGATCATCGCGATGCGATCGCCGCGCAGCTTCTGCATGGCCGCGGGGCCGAGGGTGCGCAGGTCCTGCCCGTTCAGCAGAATCTGCCCCGAAACTATCTGCCCCGGCGGATCAATCAGGCCCATGAGGGAATAGCCGGTCATCGATTTTCCAGATCCGGATTCGCCCACCAGTCCCATGATCTTGCCGCGTGCGACTGAAAAGCTGACGTCATCCACGGCCCGGATCACGCCCTGCCTGGTAAAAAAATGCGTTTGCAATCCCTTTACGCTCAACACCGTGTCGCTCATTTTTGCAGCCTTGGGTTGAGCACGTCGCGCAGTTGGTCGGCGACGAGGTTGATGCTTACGATGGTGAGCAGCAGCGCCAGTCCGGGGAAAAAACTTATCCAGTACTTTCCCGAGAGCAAGTAGGAAAATCCATTGGCGATCAGCAGGCCAAGCGAAGGTTCGGTAATGGGCAGGCCGAGGCCAAGGAAAGATAGCGTGGCTTCGAGGGCGATCGCCGCCGCGACCTGAACCGTTGCAACCACGATCAGCGGTGGAAGGCAGTTTGGCAGCAGGTGGCGGAACACAATGCGGGTGGGGGAGAGCGCGAGGCATGCGGCGGCCTCGATGTATTCCTTGCGCCGCTCCACCAGTGCGGTGCCGCGCACGGTGCGCGCGTAGTAGGCCCATTGCACGGTGATCAGGGCAATGATGATCTTGCCAGTGCCCTGGCCAAGCAATGCCAGCAGAATGAGAGCGATGAGTATGGCGGGAAACGACAGCTGGATATCGACGATGCGCATGATGATGGTGTCAGTCCTGCCGCCAAAGTAGGCCGCCAACAGGCCGACCGCCAGGCCGATGCTCAGCGCGGCCACAGTGGCGCTGATGCCGACAAAGATGGAGATGCGCAGCCCGTAAAAAATGCCCGATAGCATGTCGCGCCCCTGATCGTCGGTGCCAAGCCAGTGGGTCATTTTTCCGTCGCCCGACTGCGCACCCGGCGGCAGTCGGCTGTCCAGCACATCCAGTTGCGCGAGGTCGTAGGGGTTTTGTGGTGAAACGAGGGGCGCGAGGACCGCAACGAGCAGAATAAGGACGAGCAGGGCGAGCCCGGCAAGGGCCGTCCGGCTGGCGGCGAAATCGGCACAAATGCGCTGAAAAGGCGTCTGGTCGGCTGTCATGATTCAGCGCTGCGCATCGACGAGGCGCACCCTGGGGTCGAGTAGCGAATACACCAGGTCGACGGCGAGATTGATGAATATGAACAAGATCACGATGACGCACAGATACGCCACGATGACGGGACGGTCTAGCAGGTTGATCGAGTCGATGATGAGCTTGCCCATGCCTGGCCAGGCGAACACCGATTCGGTGACGATGGCGAAGGCGATGACCGATCCAAACTCCAAGCCTATGACCGTGATAATGGGAATCATGATGTTTTTTAGCACGTGCACGCCGATCACGCGGCGCATGGGCAGACCCTTGGCGCGGGCGAACTTCACGTAGTCCTGCTGCAGGGCCTCGCGGGTGCCCGACCGGGTGAGCCGTATGATCAGAGAGAGTTTGAACAAAGCCAGATTGACGGCCGGCATGAGCAGATGGGACAGGCCGTCGATGGTGAGAAAACTGACCGCCACGCCCAATAGCTCGCGCGTCTCGCCGCGGCCGTTGGAGGGCAGCCATCCGAGTTGAACGGAGAACACCATGATCAGCATCAGTCCGACCCAGAAGGTGGGCAGGGAAAAGCCGAGTATGGATCCGCTCATGATCAACCTGCCGGGCCAGGAATCCGGACGCATGCCGGCCCATAGTCCGAGCGGAATTCCCAGCAACACGGCAATCAGCATGGCTGAGAGGGCTAATTCCATCGTCGCGGGCAGGCGTTCGAGAATGAGTTTTATCGCCGGTATGTTGTAGACAAATGATTTGCCCAGATCACCCACCGCCGCCTGCTTGAGGAACACGGTGTATTGCTCCCAAAGCGGTTTGTCCAGTCCCATGGCGGTGGTAACCCGGGCAATCTCCGCCTGGTCCGCCTGCGGGTTGATGAGGATGTCGACCGGATTGCCGATGGCAAATACCCCGGCGAAGACCAGAACAGACATGGCGAACAGCACCAACACGCTTTGCATCAACCGGCGGATGATGTAGACGAGCATTCTGTCAGTGCTTTGCGCTTACTGCGGCCGGAAGTGTTGCGCGAAAGTAAACTCATCGGTGCGGGGCGTATAGGCGAGTCCCTTTTTCATCGCCCAAGAGGCGATCTGGTGGTGCACCGGGATGAGGGCATAGTCCCTCATGGCGATGCCCATGGCTTCGCGTGCCGCCGCTTCGCGTCTGGCCGGGTCGACCGAGGCAAGCGCCTGTTCGACTAATTGATCAACCCGCGGGTTGCTGTAGCGCCCCCAATTCCAGGTGCCGTATCCCTTTTCGGCATTGCTGGTGGCCACCAGTGTGCGCAGCGCCAAGTCCGCGCCAAACGATCCCCAGCCGAGCATGGCAAAAGCAAAGTCGCCATTACGCGCCTTGGTGAAATAGCTCGCGGCTGGATGGGTTTCGACACGCGATACGCTGATACCGACTCTTGCCAGCATTTGCGCGACGACCTGAGCGACCTGGTCATCATTGACATAGCGATTGTTGGGTGCGGCAAGGACGATCGAAAATCCGTCTGGGTAACCGGCGGCGGCGAGCAATTTTTTCGCGGCATCTGGATCGTAAGCGGCTGGCTTGACGGTGGCGTTATGGCCGAATACCGGTGGCGCGACGATATTGCCCGCCGCCACGGCAAAGCCTTCCATGGCGCGCTCGACAATAGCCTGACGGTTAATGGCAAGGGCGAGCGCTTCACGCACACGCACATCCTGGAATGGGTTTTTTGCCAGGGTCTTGCCGTTTTTGTCAGTCACGCCGGGAGGATGGTCGCGGTACTGGTCAAGATGGAAAAAAATTGTTCGCCAGGAGACCTTTTGCTCAAGCCGAAAATTGGCGTTCGCCTTGATGCGTGCTGTATCGGCGGTTGGTATGTTTTCAATGGCGTCGACGTCGCCGGCCAGCAGCGCGGCGGTTCGAGCCGGGTCGCTGGGCAGGATGCGCAAGGTCACTTTCTGCCAGACAGGCTTGTCAGCCCAGTAGCTTTCATTCCGGACCAATTCAACGCGATCGCCGCGCCTGAATGTGGCCAGCTTGAAGGGGCCGGTGCCAATGGCGGCCTTGCCCGAATTGAAATCTTCCGTGCCGGCGCCGGCTGCCGACTTGCGCGAAACGATATAGATCGAATTCAGGTCGTAAGGCAATATGGCGTAGGGCGTCGCAGTTTTGAAGCGGATGGTGTAGGGGTCAAGGATTTGTCTCGACACGATGGGCTTGACGAAATTGGCGAACTGTCCGCCCTTGGCACCAAGTTCGGTGGCGCGGTCAATGGAAAAAGCCACGTCTTCTGCCGTAAACTCTGCGCCATCGTGAAATTTCACGCCGCGGCGCAGCTTGAACTCCCAGGTTGTGCCGTCGATGGCACGCCATGACGTCGCCAGCCCCGGAACAAGGCGCGTGTCGGCGTCCACATGTGTCAGCGCCTCGAAAATATGCCAGTCAACCGCGTTGTTGGGAGCGATATTGATCTGATGCGGGTCGATCGAAGTCACATCCGCCCCAAGCCCGATACGCAGCTGTGCGGCCTGCGCGGCGATGGCGAGCGAGGCGAAAAACAAAAGTGCGATGCTTCGCAGGAAGCGCTTAAGTTTTAGGTGATGTTTTGTCAGCATGGCTACAGTGTAATCGCTGGTATTGATTTCGGGCCTGCCGGTATTACGGGCCCGTTCTTGCTGCCAGCCGGGTACGCCACATGCCGTGGAAGGCGTCTTCGAGCGAGCGGGTGAATTTTGCATAGTCCTGCAACGGGGACGCTGCGAATCGGGGGCGCAGGGTTTTGCGCAGTTCGGCCAAGCGGACGCGGTCTTGTGCCAGCCTGTTGGCGATGTCGATATAGGCTTGCTCGTCTTCTGCAACCAGGTCATCCAGCCCCAGGTTAGCCAACAGGGACATAGTCTGGCGTCCGGCGATCATCGTCTGTGCCAGGGTGACGACCGGCACGCCCATCCATAGCGACTCGAGGCTGGTCATGCCGCCGCAAAAAGGAAATGGATCGAGTGCGATGTCGATATCGTGATAGGCGAAGGGCGCGGCGGCAACCGGCTTGAAGCCGTGCAACTGCAGCCGCTCAGGCGCGATCCCGGCGCGGCTTGCAAGCTGCGTGAAGCGTTCGCGGTTTGAAACATCATCGAGGGCCGAAGCCTGCAATATCAGGCGCGATTGCGGAACTGCGGCGAGCACGCCCGCCCAAACCTGCAAAACGCGCGCGTTCACCTTGGACAGGTTGTTGAAACAGCCGAAGCTGATATGGCCGTTGCGCAAGAAAGGCGGCTGGCTAACCGGCGGCATGAATTCCGAGGCTTGGTAACAGAAGCGCGTGTCTGGCAGGCGGAGCAGCTTTTCGCTGAAATACTGCTCCTGACCCGCTGGGGACGAGTGCGGATCGGAAATGAAGTAATCCATGCTTGCGAGGCCGGTGGTATTGAAATAACCGAGCCAACTAACCTGCAGCGGCGCTGCGCGGCGGGCAAACACCATCAGGCGGTTATGGATGGTGTGACCGGCAAGGTCCACCAGGATGTCTATGCGGTCACTTCGAACGAGGTCATGCAATTGCTCGTCGGACAGCGCGGCGACGTCACGCCAGGTGTGCGCCAGCGCTTGCAGCCTTTCGGTGACGACATCCTTTTGCGGGAAGTTGTAATAGCAGACCGTTTCAACTTTGCGCGGATCGAAGGCGGCGAGAATGGGCGCAAAAATATAACTCACCGGGTGGCGGCGCAGGTCGGGAGAAATAAAGCCCACGCGCAGGGGACGCGCCGCGTCAGCATTGTTGTCGAAGCGAGGCTCGGAGCGGTAATGCGGGGACGCCGCCGCTTGAGCCCAGGCGCAGTGTTCCTCGAACACTTGTTGCGGGGTCGCCGCCGGATCATAGTTGAGGTTGGCCAGCACGCTGGTCAGGGCATCGGGAAAATCCGGGGCGATCGCATACAGCGTGCGGTAATGTTCCACCGCCTCGCTGATGCGCCCCAGCTGGTTGTAGCAATTGGCAAGGTTGTTGTGCACCTTTGCCGAGCCCGGATTGAGCGCTAGTGCACCTTCGTACTCCCCGGCCGCTTCGCTCCAGCGTTTGCGCTGTTCCAGCGCCCAGCCAAGCGCCGCCCGTGCTTCGAACGGATCGGGGGCGGACTGCCAGGATTTGGCCTGCAGCCCGATCGCCTCGTCCAAAAGCGCGTTTTCATCGCCGCCATGCCTGGCCGCCTCGCCGAGCAGGGCCATGGCAAAGTCGTGCCGTAGCCCGGGCAGGTCGGCTGGCAGGGTCCGAAACGCGCTAATCGCCTCGGCGTACCGCTGCAGTTGTGCCAATGATTTGGCGTGGTTGTAGCGTGCCGCCGCATAGTCCGGCTTGATCACCAGCGCGGCGTTAAAAGCCATGCAAGCTTCATCCGGTCTGCCGAGCGCAAGCAGGACGTTACCGCGATTGAAGTGATAGAGCGGCACGGCATTGTCTATCGCGATGGCGCGCTCGATCTCGCGCAGCGCGGTGAAGTGATCGCCGCGTTGATGGCTGATCAAGCCAAGCAGGTGGATCGCGGCGCCGTGCCCGGGCGCGCGCGCCAGAAGTGTGCGGTAGGCCGCCTCTGCACTGTCGAGTTGCCCAGCCTCGTGCAAGGCGATCGCCGCATCGAGTGCGGATTGCCGGCTGGCGTCAGTGCGGGCGGTGCCGGCTAGCAGTTTGCGCAGCGCTTCGAACAGGACTTAGCCTTTCCGGGCTTTGGGGGCGATGGTCTTGACGGTTTTCGGGGCGGCGCTTGGAATTGGCAGAGCCTGTGGCGCTATCGCCTGCATCAACTGGCTGAACACCCTGGGGTTGCCGCAGACCACATGTCCGCTCTCAAGGTAGTCTTCGTTACCCTCGAAATCGGAGATCAGGCCGCCGGCTTCGAGAATCAGCAGTGCGCCTGCCGCCATATCCCAGGGGGCGAGGCCCATTTCCCAGAAGCCGTCGAGACGGCCGCTGGCGACGTACGCCAGGTCAAGCGCTGCCGAGCCGGCCCGGCGCACGCCCGCGGATTTCTGGATAACGCTCTTGTGCATCTCCATGTACTCGTCGAGGCATTCCATATCGCGAAACGGGAAGCCCGTTCCGATCAGGCTATCCCGCATCTGCGTGCGCTTTGACACGCGAATGCGCCGGTCGTTGAGATAGGCGCCATGGCCGCGGCTGGCGGTGAACAACTCATTGCGCGTCGGGTCGTAGACGAGGGCATGGGTGAGTACGCCCTTGTGCGAAAGGGCGATCGAAATCGAGTATTGCGGGAAACCATGGATGAAGTTGGTCGTGCCGTCGAGCGGATCGATGATCCAAACGTATTCCGACTCGCCGGATGCGCCGGACTCCTCTGCTAGAATCGCATGCTTCGGGTAGGCCTCCAGCAGTGTGTTGATGATCGCCTCTTCTGCGGCCTTGTCCACTTCGGTCACAAAGTCGTTGTGGCGTTTTTTCACCACCGTGAGTCCTTCGACGTCGCGCGACGCACGATTGATGATACTGCTGGCGCGGCGGGCCGCTTTCACGGCGATGTTGAGCATTGGTTGCATGATAAAGAGCGGGGTACTTGAGGTGCGAAGTATGGATTCTAGCAGGGCAAGGGTATCAGCCGGCCCCGATTATCGGGCTTGGGGGGGGTATTGCACGCGGATCTGCGCGTGATTGACCAGGCCGACTTGCTGCAGCGCATAAGCGTTGTTTTGGTTCGCACCACGCATCCGGGCAACATCGGCGCTGCGGCGCGGGCGATGAAGACCATGGGACTCAGCCGTCTCGTATTGGTAGAGCCGCGATTTTTTCCGGACCCGCAGGCAACCGCGATGGCGAGCGGCGCGGACGATGTGCTGGCCGGGGCGCGGGTTTGCGCCTCTCTCGATGAAGCCCTTGAATCGACCGGTTTTGCGGTTGCGATGACGGCCCGGATACGCGAACTGGCTTACGATCCGGTGAATATTCGCGTTGCGGCGTCCCAGGTTCTTGCCGAGGCCGGTAAGTTTGAGGTGGCGCTGGTGTTTGGCACCGAGATGTCGGGGCTTTCCAACGACGAGGTGCTCAAATGCCAGCTCGCGGCGATGATCCCGGCGGTGAAGGGCTACTCTTCGCTTAATCTTGCGGCTTCCGTCCAGTTGCTGGCGTATGAATTGCGGATGGGCTTGCTGGGGGGCGTGGTCGGGGTTCCACCCTTTCAGGAGCCGGCAAAAATTGGCGATATAGAGCGTTTTTATACGCATCTTCAACTCAATCTCACCAGCAGTGGCTTTCTTGATCCGGCCTATCCCAAAAAGTTGATGGAACGCCTCCGCCGCCTGTTTGGCCGCGCCCGGCTGGAGAAGGAGGAGGTCAATATCCTTCGTGGCATCCTGACCGAATGGGATAAGCGTATGGCGGAAGGTCGGCCGGATAAAGTTGACTGAAACACTCGGAAATTTGTACCATTCAAAGCAGGGTCTCTTGCAGCGCAGGTGACGCGGCCGAAGTCTTGAATAAGCGCGGCGCTCACGGCTCGGATTTCTCCTATAATTTACATTATAAAAAATTGGCAACTTATTGAATTAATATGTTTTCGCGCATACGAGAAGATATCGCATCAGTATTCGAGCGCGACCCGGCTGCGCGGTCCACGCTTGAGGTGCTGACGTGTTACCCCGGTTTCCATGCCTTACAGATTCATCGGCTTTCGCATCAACTGTGGACGATGCAATTGCATTTGTTTGCCCGGCTTTTGTCACATTTGGGGCGCTGGCTGACGGGCATTGAGATTCATCCTGGCGCGACCATTGGTCGTCGCGTGTTTATCGACCACGGTATGGGTATCGTGATTGGTGAGACTGCGGAAATAGGGGAAAATTGCACTTTGTATCATGGAGTTACGCTAGGTGGTACCTCATGGAACAAAGGCAAACGCCATCCTACGCTGGCCAATGGCGTGGTCATTGGCGCCGGCGCCAAGGTTCTGGGACCTATTCTGATTGGGGAGGGGGCGAAAATTGGCTCCAATGCGGTGGTGGTCAGAGATGTTCCGCCAGGGGCAACTGCGGTAGGCATCCCGGCGCGGATCATTCTCGATGAGGCTGACAAATCGCGAGAGGAAAAGGCGGCAAGACTGGGATTTTCCGCCTATGCCGTCACTGCCAGGGCGGAAGATGACCCGGTTTCCAAGGCGCTTGAAGGATTGCTCGACCATTCGCTTGAGGTCGATCGTCGCCTGGCGAGGATTCTTTTAGAACTGGAATCCTTGCGCGCCCGTCGCACCGATGATCTAGCGGTCGCCGACCGCTTTGATCCGCAGCCCCTACGTAAAGTCTCGGAAAAGTAGTAGTTGACTAGTCTAGTCGGGTTTGGGTATAGTTGACAGATCTGGTCGGGATTAGAAAGGTTGCCTGATGCGACTCACTACTAAAGGACGTTTTGCCGTGACGGCAATGCTTGATCTGGCCCTGAACGATAGGGGCGGTCCTGTCACGCTTTCGGGTATCAGCAAACGTCAGAGCATTTCACTGTCTTATCTTGAGCAGTTGTTCGGCAAATTGCGCCGGCATGCTCTTGTTGAAAGCGTACGCGGTCCTGGCGGCGGCTATTGCCTGGCACGCACAACCGAAGACTTGTCTGTCGCGGACATCATACGTGCCGTTGATGAACCGCTGGACGCGACGCAGTGTGGTGGCAAGGAAAATTGCCACGAGGAAACGCGCTGCATGACCCATGAGTTGTGGGCGCGCCTCAACACCAAAATGTATGAGTACCTGAGTTCGGTGAAGCTCTCGGATCTGGTTGCGGAACAAAAGGCGCTTGGTCGCCCGACAGATCCCAAGATTACTGTGCTTCAGGACAAGCGTCCGCGCCCGGCCGTTGTGCCGGCCTGAGTTCAAGGGTGTTTAGAAAATCACACAGGAGTCAGCGTTGAAGTTTCCCATCTACCTCGATTATTCTGCGACCACGCCGGTTGATCCGCGCGTTGCCGCAAAGATGATCCCTTTTTTGACCGAACATTTCGGTAACCCGGCGAGCCGCTCACACGCTTATGGCTGGACGGCCGAACATGCGGTGGAGGAGGCGCGCGAAGACGTCGCCGCCCTGCTCAACGCCGATTCGAAAGAGATTGTCTGGACCTCAGGCGCGACCGAAGGCAACAATCTTGCGATCAAGGGGGCGGCCAATTTTTATAAGGGCAAAGGCCGGCACATCATCACCGTCAAGACCGAGCACAAGGCGACGCTCGACACCGTGCGTGAGTTGGAGCGTCAGGGTTTTGAGGCGACCTACCTGCAACCCGAGCCAGACGGCCTGCTGGATCTGGAAAAATTCAAGGCTGCGATCCGGCCGGACACGATTGTCGTTTCAGTGATGATGGTCAACAACGAAATCGGCGTCATCCAGCCGGTTGCCGAGATCGGAGAGATCTGCCGGGAAAAGGGCATCATTTTTCATTGTGATGCCGTCCAGGCCGCGGGAAAAATCCTGATTGACACACAAAAGCTCAAGGTCGACCTGCTGACGGTCACCGCGCACAAGGCATACGGCCCCAAGGGGATAGGCGCGCTGTACGTGCGGCGCAAGCCGCGTGTGCGTATTGAGGCGCAAATCCACGGCGGCGGTCATGAGCGCGGCCTGCGCTCGGGCACGTTGCCAACGCACCAGATCGTCGGGATGGGCGAGGCCTTTCGCATCGCCAAGGCCGAAATGGGGGCTGAAAACGTACGAATTCGCGCATTGCGCGACAAGCTTCATGACGGTTTCAAGGACATGGAAGAGGTGTACGTTAATGGTGACATGGCGCACCGTATTCCGCACAACCTGAACATCAGTTTCAATTTCGTCGAGGGCGAGTCGCTGATCATGGCGATCAAGGACGTCGCCGTGTCCTCGGGGTCGGCCTGCACCTCGGCCAGCCTGGAGCCATCGTATGTGCTGCGGGCGCTGGGCCGCTCGGATGAGCTGGCGCATAGTTCGATTCGTTTTACCATCGGTCGTTTCACCACCGAGGAGGAGATCGATTTCACCATCGATCTGTTGCGTGCAAAAATTGGTAAATTGCGCGAACTGTCGCCGCTGTGGGAAATGTTCAAAGATGGCGTTGATTTGAATTCCGTTCAATGGGCTGCGCATTGAATGCGGTGAATGGCAAACGGGAAATAGAAAATGGCGAAAAGCTGATTGGTTGAGATGTTTTTACCATTGATCATTCACCTTTTACGATTTACGCTTTTGGAGACCTAAAATGGCATACAGCGAAAAAGTACTGGATCACTACGAAAACCCGCGCAACGTCGGCTCTTTTGACAAGGGTGATGATAGCGTTGGAACCGGTATGGTCGGCGCCCCGGCTTGCGGTGACGTGATGAAGCTGCAGATCAAGGTGAATGAGCAGGGCATCATCGAGGATGCGCGTTTCAAGACTTACGGCTGTGGTTCTGCCATCGCCTCATCTTCGCTTGTGACCGAGTGGGTAAAGGGCAAATCGATCGACGAGGCTGCCAGCATCAAAAACACGCAGATCGCCGAGGAGCTCGCGCTGCCGCCGGTGAAGATACATTGCTCCATCCTGGCCGAGGACGCGATCAAGGCCGCGGTTGATGACTACCGCAAGAAGCACGGCATCGCCACCCCGGTGCAAAAGGCTGTCGCCTGAGGCAAAACATGGCAATCACACTGACAGAAAAAGCCGCAACCCACGTTTCGAGTTTTCTTTCCAAACGCGGAAAGGGCATCGCGCTGCGCCTTGGCGTACGCACCTCAGGCTGCTCCGGTCTTGCCTACAAGCTGGAATATGCCGATGAGGTCCAGCCCGAAGACCAGTTGTTCGAAAGCCACGGCGTCAAGGTCGTGGTCGACCCCAAGAGCATGCCTTACCTGGACGGGACCGAACTGGACTTTACCAAGGAAGGTCTGAACGAAGGGTTCAAGTTCAACAATCCCAACGTCAAGGACGCATGTGGTTGCGGTGAAAGTTTCAACGTCTGATCGCCGGCCACGCTTGAAAAAGGGGCGATGGCCCCTTTTTTATTGAGCGCGCATGACTCTCGACATCAAGCAGAATCACTTCAAGCTGTTCGGTCTGACCGAAGGCTTCCGCCTGCCGCTGGAGCAATTGGACCAGGTTTATCGGCGACTGCAGGCCGAGGTGCATCCGGATCGCTTCATCCATGCGGGCGAAAACGAGCGCCGCATGTCGATGCAATGGGCTATGCACGTGAATGAGGCTTATCAGACCCTTAAAAAGCCGATCAAGCGCACCGGCTACCTGCTTTCATTGCACGGCATCGACCCGAAAATTGAAACCAACACCAGTATGCCGCATGATTTCCTCGTCGAGCAGATGGAGTGGCGCGAGGCACTCGAAGAGGCGGCGGCTTTGCATGACGGAGCTAGGCTGTCCGCACTTGAGGCCTTGCTGCGGACCGGGATGGATGGGCTTTATCGCGATGCTGAAGCTGAAATTGACGCGCGCCATGATTACGCGGCGGCCGCTTTGACCTTTCGTAAGCTGATGTTTCTAGAAAAACTGGGCGAAGAAATTCATTACGCCATCACGGAACTGGACGACTGATGGCGCTGTTGCAGATTTCCGAACCAGGCGAGTCACCGGAACCACATCAGGCGCGCCTTGCCGCCGGCATAGACCTTGGAACAACCAATTCCCTGGTCGCGACGGTCAGGAACAGCATCGCGGTTGCGCTGCCGGATGCCGAGGGCCAGGTGCTGCTGCCCTCTATCGTGCGTTACCTCGCCGACGGGCAGCCGGAGGTGGGGCGTGCGGCACATGCGATGCAGGCGAAGGATCCTAAAAACACCATTGCCTCGGTGAAGCGTTTCATGGGGCGCGGACTCAAGGATGCGCACGCCGAAAACACGTCCTACGCCTTCATTGATGCGCCGGGCATGCTGCAGCTTCGCACCGTTGCAGGCCCGAAGAGCCCGGTCGAAGTGTCGGCTGAAATTCTCAAAGTGTTGCGCCGGCGTGCCGAAGAATCACTGGGCGGTGAGCTGCATGGCGCGGTCATCACGGTGCCGGCGTATTTCGACGATGCCCAGCGCCAGGCAACCAAGGATGCGGCGAGCTTGGCCGGAATACATGTGCTGCGCTTGCTCAACGAGCCGACCGCCGCCGCGATCGCGTACGGTCTGGACAATGCAGCCGAGGGAATTTACGCCGTTTATGATCTTGGCGGAGGTACCTTTGATCTGTCCATCTTGCGCCTGTCCAAAGGTGTTTTTGAAGTCATGGCCACCAGCGGTGATGCGTCTTTGGGGGGGGATGACTTTGACCATCGACTGATGTGCTGGATCGTCGATCAGGCACGACTTGCGCCGCTGTCCGATGAGGACATGCGCCTGTTGCTGGCCAGATCCCGCACAGCCAAGGAGCACCTTACCGCGCACGATATCGCCCAAATTTCGGCCAAACTGGGCAGCGGCGAAATGGTCAACCTCAAGCTCACCCGGCAGGTTTTCCAGGACATGACCCAGCATCTGGTGACCAAAACGCTTTCACCGACCCGTAAGGCCTTGCGCGACGCCGGACTCAGCGTGGAGGAGGTCAAGGGTGTTGTCATGGTCGGTGGCGCGACGCGCATGCCACATGTGCAGCAGGCCGTTGGCGCTTTGTTCAAGCAGTCCCCGCTAAACAATCTTGATCCGGACAAAGTGGTCGCGCTGGGCGCGGCCATGCAGGCGAACGCACTCGCCGGTAACCGTGCGGAAGGCGACGATTGGCTGTTGCTGGATGTTATTCCGCTTTCGCTGGGGCTGGAGACCATGGGTGGGCTGGTGGAGAAAATCATCCCGCGCAACTCCACCATTCCAGTGGCGCGCGCGCAGGAGTTCACCACCTTCAAGGACGGCCAGACGGCGATGTCCGTGCAGGTGGTGCAGGGCGAGCGCGAATTGGTGTCGGACTGCCGCGCGTTGGCACGTTTTGAATTACGTGGTATTCCGCCCATGGTCGCCGGCGCGGCCCGTATCCTCGTCAGCTTTCAGGTGGATGCGGATGGTTTGCTGGCCGTTTCCGCGCGTGAAATGAGCACCGGAATCGAGGCATCGGTCGCCGTAAAACCCTCTTACGGCCTTGCGGACGAAGACATCACGCGCATGCTGCGCGATTCCTTTGACCACGCCAAGGACGATGTTCACGCGCGCGCCTTGCGCGAGCAACAGGTCGAGGGACGTCGCCTGCTGGAGGCGACGGAGGCAGCGCTGGCCGAGGACCGCGCTTTGCTGTCGCCGGCGGAGTCTGCCTCGATCGATACGGAGATCAGCGCCCTGGCGCATGCGCTAGAATGCACCGACCATCGCCGCATCAAAAGCCATGTCGAACGCGTCAATAAAGTGACTGAAGATTTCGCCGCACGCCGTATGGACCGCTCGGTCAGGCGTGCGCTTGCAGGCAAAAACATTGAAAATCTGAGTCTCTGACCATGCCACAAATTATTGTTCTTCCCAATGCGGAGCTTTGCCCGGATGGCGCCGCATTTGACGCCAAACCCGGTGTGTCCATTTGCGACAACCTGCTTGCCAACCACATTGAGATCGAGCACGCATGCGAGAAATCGCGCGCCTGCACGACCTGCCACGTGATCGTCAGAGAGGGCTTCGCCGCGCTGGATCCGTCCAGCGAGGAGGAGGATGATTTGCTCGACCGGGCATGGGGGCTTGCGCCCCAATCGCGCCTGGCGTGTCAGGCAATGGTCAATGATGCAGATCTAACCATTGAGATTCCCAGGTACACCATCAACCACGCCAAAGAGGAGCATTAGCGTGAAGTGGACCGATACCCTTGAAATAGCCATCCAACTGGCGGAGAAACATCCTGAAGTTGATCCGCTGAAGATCCGCTTTACCGACCTGCATAAATGGGTCATGGAATTGGATGGGTTTGATGATGATGCGGATAAGTCCGGTGAAAAAATCCTTGAAGCTATACAAATGGCCTGGATCGAAGAGTCCGAATAAGGCCCTCAGTGGGTGCCTGCGACCCTGCCGGGAAACTGCCCGGAAAGCCTTATCTGGCGCGCTTTTCCAGTCGCTGTGGTCGTTTCAGGAAAAAAGATTGAGTAGTCCGTCCAGGCCGACATGGTCGAGCCGGTAGGTGGCCTTTTCACGGACGGCCGGCTTGGCGTGGTAGGCGATGGAGACGCCGGCGGCGGCCAGCATGGGCAGGTCGTTGGCGCCGTCTCCGATGGCAATCATGCGGTCGCGGCTAAGTCCGAGTTCACGCGCGCATCGAACCAGTTCATCGGCCTTGGCGCGTGCGCCGATGATAGCGCCGTACAGGCGACCCGTGAGCTTTCCGTTTTCTATCTCGAACGTGTTGGCAAGGGTGTAGTCGAGGCCGAGGCGTCGCTGCAGGCGATCGGTGAAAAAGGAAAAACCACCGGATACCAGCAGGGTCCGGATGCCAAGGGCCTTGAGTCGCTCCAGCATGACTTCGGCGCCGGGCGAAAGTTTAAGCCGCTGGTCGTAGACGCGCTGCAGTTCTGTTTCCTTCAAGCCGGCGAGCAGTGCCACGCGCTGCAGCAGGCTCTCCTGAAATTCAATTTCGCCGCGCATTGCGCTGGCGGTGATCTCGGCCACCCTGTCGCCCACGCCCATGAGCGCGGCGATCTCGTCGATGCACTCAATGGTGATCAGCGTTGAGTCCATGTCCATGGCAACGAGACCAAAGTCGGCGAGCTTCCTGCCCGCCGGCACGAATGCGTGATCAAGCTTGGCCGATTCGCAGTACTCGGCGACGCCCTCGCGCTGTTTCGTAAACTTCAGCCGCCAAGCCGTTGCCGACAGCGTGTCCATTCCGGCGGCGCCGCTGAGGCCGGCGAGCTTGTGGATGTCTGCGGACTCGGCGGCACCCTGGATGATGAGATTGGTGGACATAAGTAGTTGGTTTTTTTCCGGTTATGCGGCCCCTGCGAACAGGGTTGCGCTTCAGGTGGCGACGGCCTGTATGAGGGTTTCGAGAATGCGCCGGGCCTCATCGGCGCGCGCGGACGGGGTTTCGCCTTTAGCGTTGGCGCGCAACCGGTTGGGGCCCATCAGGCGCCAGCCGTTTTTTTTCATCAGGACCATCATGCGGCCGGCGTCCAGCGGTGGGTGCTCTGTAAATTGCAGTTGCACGGAATCTCCGGTGGCGTCAACCCGCGCGACACCGAGCGGTTTGCCGAGGATGCGCAGGCGGTGGCTGTCGAGTAAAGCCTGCGTCTGCTCGGGGGGCAAACCAAAGCGATCGATCAATTCTTCGTGAAGGCGCTCAAGTTCCTCTTCGCTGCCGCAATTGGCCAGGCGTTTGTAGAGGGTCAGGCGCTCGTGCACGTCAGAGCAATATTCATTGGTCAGCAGGGCGGGGGTGTGCAGGTTGATCTCGGTCGTGACTTCAAAGGGCTGGGTAAGGTCGGGTTCCTTGCCCTGCTTGAGCGAACGGATCGCCATGTTGAGCATGTCGTTGTACAGGTTGAAGCCGATTTCCTGCATCTCCCCGGACTGCGATTCGCCCAGCACTTCGCCTGCGCCGCGGATCTCCAGGTCGTGCATGGCCAGATAAAAGCCTGAACCCAGCTCTTCCATCATCTGGATCGCCTCGAGGCGTTTCTTGGCGAGGGGCGATAGCGCCGCTTCGTCCGGAATCAGCAGGTAGGCATAGGCCTGATGGTGAGAACGCCCGACGCGGCCGCGAAGTTGGTGCAATTGCGCGAGTCCAAAGCGGTCGGCACGGTTGATCAGGATGGTGTTGACGGTCGGGATGTCTATGCCCGTCTCGATGATGGTCGAGCAGATCAGAACGTTGTGCCGCTGCTGCAGGAATTCGCGCATCACACGCTCGAGCTCGCGCTCGCGCAGTTGCCCGTGCGCCACCGTGATGCGCGCCTCGGGCAGGAGCTTGGTCAGCTTGGCGCGCATCAGTTCGATGGTGTCCACTTCGTTGTGGAGGAAATACACCTGGCCGCCGCGCTTGAGTTCGCGCAGGACAGCTTCCCGGATGAGCCCGTCGCCGTAGGTGCTGACAAAAGTCTTGATGGCGAGGCGCTTGGCTGGTGCGGTGGCGATCACGGAAAGTTCACGCAGGCCTTCCAAAGACATGGCAAGGGTGCGCGGGATCGGCGTGGCAGTCAGGGTCAGGATATCGACCTCCGCACGCAGCGCCTTTAGTCGTTCTTTTTGACGCACGCCGAAGCGGTGCTCCTCGTCGACAATGACCAGGCCTAGGCGGGGAAATTTGACGTCGTTTTGCAGCAGCTTGTGGGTGCCTATGACGATGTCTATGCTGCCCTCGCCTATGCCCTTTATCGCCGCAGTTGTTTCCTTGCCGGTGCGAAAGCGCGACAACTCCGCCAGTTTGACCGGCCAGTCGGCAAAACGGTCGGAAAAAGTCTGGAAATGTTGTTCCGCCAGCAGCGTGGTGGGCGCGAGCACGGCTACCTGCTTGCCATCGGCGATCGCAACGAAGGCGGCGCGCAGCGCCACTTCGGTCTTGCCGAAGCCGACGTCGCCGCAAACCAAGCGGTCCATCGGCTTGCCTGCGCGCATGTCCTCAATCACGGCGTTGATTGCCGCCATTTGGTCGGGCGTTTCCTCGAAACCGAAGCCTTCGCTGAAGGCCTCGATATCATGGGTTTTGACATCGAAGGCATGGCCTTTTCTTGCCGCGCGCAAGGCATACAAATGCAGTAGTTCTGCGGCGGTGTCGCGGACCTGGGCGGCGGCTTTCTTCTTGGCTTTTTCCCATTGTTCTCCGCCTAGCCTGTGCATGGGCGCCGCTTCGGGCGGTCCGCCCGAATAACGGCCGATGACATGCAATTGCGCGACTGGAACATAGAGTTTGTCGTTGCCGGCATATTCGAGCAGTAGAAACTCGGTCTCGCCTTCGCCAAAATCAAGGTTCACCAGCCCCTGATAGCGTCCGATCCCGTGCTCGGTATGGACCACCGGGTCGCCGACCTTGAGTTCAGACAAGTCGCGCAGCATATTTTCGACCGAACTCTGGCGCGCCTTGTCGCGCAGGCTGCGCGAGCGCGCGGTGCCGGCATAGAGTTCGGATTCGGTAATGACGCGCCACTGCTCGCTGTCGACGGCAAAGCCGTTGAGCAAGGGGCCGACGGACAAGGCGAAGGGCTCACTTGAATCGGAAAACGCCTTGAAACCGGCGGCGGCGGCGGGTTTGACGCCGTATTCATGCAAATACTGCAGCATGGTTTCGCGCCGTCCCGCCGATTCGGCGATTAGCAGGGTGCGCACGCCCTTGTCGCGCAATAAATCCTTGAGTTTTTGCAGCGGATCGTCGGCACGGCGTTCCACGGCGACTTCCGGCAATACGGACGTGCTAAGTGTTTGCGTTGCGCCTGCGTCGCCGCCCGCGGGCTTTATTTCGATGCGCGGGAGCGCCGCGGCGGCGATGAAAAATTCCTCGGCGCCGAGGAATAACTCCGCGGGGGGCAAAATCGGCCGGGTGCGGTCGCCGTCAAGGAGCTTGTGGCGCGAATTGGCGTCGCGCCAGAAATCGAGCGCGGCGGCGTGCACGTCATGGTGCATGGCGAGTGTCACGCCCGACGGAAGATAATCGAATAGCGTTGCCGTCCCTTCGAAAAATAGCGGCAGGTAGTACTCGATGCCGGCCGGGGCGATGCCGCTGCTGACATCCTTGTAGGTTGAGCTGCGCGTCGGATCGCCCTCAAACACCTCGCGCCAGCGACTGCGAAAACGGTTGCGCCCGGCCTCGTCAAGTGGAAATTCGCGCGCCGGCAACAGGCGCACTTCCTTGACCGGATAAAGCGTGCGCTGCGAATCCACATCGAAGGTGCGGATGGACTCGACCTGGTCGTCCATCAGGTCGATGCGGTAGGGCAGCGCGCTGCCCATGGGAAAAAGATCCACCAGGCCGCCGCGCACGCAATACTCGCCCGGCGCCACCACCTGGCTGACATGGCTGTAGGCGGCAAGGGACAGTTGCTTGCGCAGGGCTTCGAGTTCCAGTGCGAGGCCTTCTTTCAGAAAGAAGGTGTACGCGGCAAGATAGGACGGCGGCCCGAGGCGGTAAAGCGCCGTCGATGCCGGGATGAACACCAGATCAAATTCACTGCGCGAGATCTGGTATAGCGTGGCAAGCCGCTCCGATACCAGGTCGCTGTGCGGCGAGAAGTGGTCGTAGGGCAGGGTCTCCCAGTCGGGCAGCAGCAGCGTGCGCAAATCGGCGTCGAACCACGCCGTCTCTTCGCGCAACCGCTGCGTCTCGGCCGCCTGCGCGCAAATTACCACCAGCGGGCCGTGCTCACGCGCGCAGCGGGCGAGCGCCAGCGCATCAGCCGAGCCGGCCAGGCCGCTGAATATGACTTTGTGGCCAGGCGGGGTGCCACCCCGCGGTTTGGCTTCAGGTGCGTTCAAAGCGAGGAACTCGTCATTCACAAAATGCAGGCCGTTGATGATGGAGAGACTGGTGTTAATTCGCTCGCAGAAATAGCAAAACCCGCGTTCGACGAAAACCGGGGGTAGAGCCGGCTCCAGTCGTTACGCGGGGTTACGCGAGACCTATATAATTATACCGTGTTGTATCCTCCAATTTCCCTTGCTCCCCACCTATTTCAGCTATGGCAGCAGGACTTTTCGGCCTGATTCCCGCCGCCGGGTCCGGCGCGCGCATGGGCGAGGATAGGCCCAAGCAGTACATCGAGCTCGCCGGCCGTCCGATGCTGGAACACGCGGTGGGCGCGCTGCTGGCCGTGCCCGCCGTCGAAACCGTGTTTGTCGTGCTCACGCCGGGTGACGGGTATTTTCGTGACCTGAATTTTGGCGCCGATGCGCACAGGATCGCACCGCTTTATTGCGGCGGCATGTCACGGCGCGACAGCGTGCTCAACGGCCTGATCGCGGCATCGAGCCTGCTCGACCCCGACGATTGGGTGCTGGTGCACGACGCTGCGCGGCCGTGTCTTGCGCGCGCCGACCTGTTAAAGCTGATTGACGCGGTCATGGCGGACGGCAGCGGTGGTTTGCTGGCGGTTCCTGTCGCCGACACGCTCAAGCGCGCGAATGCAGCGGGGCGGGCGCAGAGCACGCCCTCACGCGAAGGCCTGTGGCAGGCGCAGACTCCGCAAATGTTTCGCCACGGCGTGCTGCTCGAAGCGCTGAACAAAGCCGGGCAAGTGACGGATGAGGCCTCTGCGGTGGAACAATTGGGTATGCGGCCGCTGCTGGTTGAGGGCTCGCGCAACAATCTCAAGGTGACTTACCCCGCCGACATCGTCATGGCGGAGAGCCTGCTGAAAGGACGGAAATGAGGATAGGTCAGGGCTTTGACGTGCACGCGCTGGTGGTCGGGCGCAAGCTCATTATCGGCGGGGTTGCTATCCCGTTCGAGAAGGGCCTGGACGGGCATTCCGATGCCGACGTGCTGCTGCACGCCATCACCGACGCCTTGTTCGGTGGGGCGGGACTTGGCGACATCGGCCGGCATTTTCCGGATACCGATCCCAAATTCAAAGGTGCCGACAGTCGCGTACTGCTGCGCGAGGCCGCCAAACGGGTACGTGAAGCCGGCTTCGCCGTGGTCAACATCGATGCGACCATCATCGCGCAAGCACCGAAAATGGCGCCGCACATTCCGGCAATGGTGAAACGCATCGCCGAGGATGTCGGCATCGCTGCGGGGGACGTCAACGTCAAGGCCAAGACTACCGAGTTTCTTGGTTTTACCGGGCGTGGCGAGGGCATTGCCGCGGAGGCAGTTGTGCTGCTGGAGAAAGCCAGGTTCGAATCTACAGGTGGTGACTAGGCTCCAGGTATGCCTCAAACCGGACTGCTCAGTTCGGGCTAAATGGCTGGAAATGCCCGTCTGGCGAGGGTTTCCAGCCATCCTGCTAGTGCGGAAACAGAACATCGGGGCGGGTCATGCCTTGCCGCGATATTTCTCAAATGGCAGGCTGACGCGGGCAACCAGGCCGCCGCCCTCGCGCGGCAGGAGGTCGAAGCGGCCGCCGTGGGCGCGCACGATGCGATCGACAATGGCCAGTCCCAGGCCTGATCCGCCTTTGCCGCTGCGCGCGGTTTCGAGGCGCGTGAAAGGCTGCTTGAGCCGTTCGGCATCGGCGGGGGGAATACCGGGGCCGCGGTCACACACCTCGAGAATGACGCCGATCGCATCTTCGCGTACCAGTAACGCCACCTCGGCGCTGCCGTAGCGCATGGCGTTATCGACAAGATTGTTCATCACCCGCCGCATGGCCATGGCCCGCATCGGCACTTCGCGCACCGGCGTGCAACTGGCGCTGATCTTCTGGCCGAGCTTTTGGTAGCGGTCGGCGATTTCCGATGCCAGCGTTGCCATCGAAAGCTCAGACAAAGCCTCGCCGCCGTCGGCGCGGGCGAAGTCGAGAAACTGGCTGATGATGCGGTCCATTTCCTCGATGTCGGCGATCATGCCGTCCTTCATCGCTTCATCGGTGTTGCTCATCTCGATACCTAGGCGCATGCGTGAAAGTGGCGTTCTCAGGTCGTGCGACACACCTGCCAGTATGAGTGCGCGGTCTTCATCGAGGCGCGCTAGGTCGCGCGACATCTGGTTGAAGGCGCGGGTGAGGGTGGCCACTTCGGCCGGTCCGGTTTCGGCCACCGGTTCGGGCTGGCGTCCGCGGCCGATTTCCGTCGCGGCGCGCGACAAGGCCTTGAGCGGCCGGCTCAGGCGCGACACCAGCAGGCCGGCAGCAGCCAGCGAGAGCAGCAGGGCCACCGAGCCCCAGCCCAGCCACTGTAGCGTCGCCTGGCGCTCGATGCGCTCGCGCGGCAGGCGCACCCAGTATTCGTCTTCTTCGACGCGAAAGGTCACCCAGAAACCCGAAACACCGTTGCGCTGCATGGCAAAGCGCGTCTTTTCACCAAGGTGCAGGCGCACTTCGTCGGCGATCATTTGCATCGATGGCATATCGGCGGGGGGAAGAATGATGTGTTCATCGTCCTCGACCGGATAAATCCGGATGCCTTCGTGTTCGGACAATTGCAGTAACAGGTCGCGGCGCTTTTCCGCGTGCGCGGTCACCAGGGCTGTGCGCGTCAGGTTGACCACGCTCGCCACCGTCTGGGCGATCTGGTGGATACGCGGTCCGCGCTCGTAAAAGCTGAAAATCTGGAACCAGGCCAGCGTCGACACCAGCACCAGCAGCGCGATCAGGAGAAACGTGCGCCAGAACAGTGAGCGGGGGAGGAGGGACATCGGAGGTCGGAGCGGAGTGAAGGTAAGGCTGCGCCCCTGCTTGCGGGCCGCCTGCGGTCTTGGGCGCGAAACTAAGTGGGCTTGCCGTCCGGAATGAACACGTAGCCGAATCCCCAGACCGTCTGGATGTGGGTGGGATGGGCAGGATCGGCTTCGATAAGTTTGCGCAGGCGCGATATCTGCACGTCAATGGAGCGGTCAAACACCTCGTATTCGCGGCCGCGCGCCAGTTCCATCAGCTTGTCGCGCGACAGTGGCGTGCGCGCATGCGTGACCAGGACTTTGAGCAGGGCAAACTCGCCGGTGGTGAGCGCGGCGGCGACGCCGTTCTTGGTGAGGGTGCGAGTGGCCAGATTGACCACCATGCCGCCAAACTCGACCTCGCCCTGCTCCCCGGGTGCGCCCGGCGGCAGCGGATCGGTACGCCGCCGCATGACGGCGTTGATGCGGGCAACGAGCTCGCGCGGGTTGAAGGGTTTGGGCAGGTAGTCGTCCGCGCCCATTTCGAGGCCGACAATACGGTCGACGTCCTCGCCTTTGGCGGTAAGCATGATGATGGGCACCATGTTCTTGGCACCGCGCAGGCGACGGCATATCGACAGACCATCTTCGCCCGGCATCATCAAGTCCAGAACCAGCAGGTCAAAGCGTTCGCGCACGAGCAGCTTATCCATGGCGGCGGCGTCACTTGCGGAGCGCACGGCAAAGCCCTGTTCGGCCAGGTAGCGGTCGAGCAGGTCGCGCAGTCTGAGGTCGTCGTCGACGACGAGGATCTTTGTTTTGGCTTCTGGCATGTGCGTATCCTAGCCCTAGTGGCCGTTCGGTGCCACAGGGCGAGGCGATGGCGCCGGTAACAAGGCGTTGCCAAAGTGGACTTTGCAACAATTTCTTACAAACTTCCCCCCCCTCTCAACAGTATGCTTACACCTTGGTATTACCATGCGTCATCAACAGAGCAGACGAGACCTTGACGAGGAGTCTTGGCAAGGAAGCTTGTTAGGCTGGAGGGCGGGTCTTTGTCCTTGTACCGGCAAAGCCCGGTCGCCCCGGATAACACGCAATTGGATGTTTTTTTGTTAAATCGCCGCTTCGCGGCAAAGGAAAGACCATGAACGCCCACATCGTCGCCACCTTGCTGTGCGCCCTCGCGCTGGCCCCGACGTGGGCGGGGGCACAGCAATCGCCCGATCGCCAGCGGTGGCAACAGATGTCGCCGGCGGAGCGCGATCGCGCGGTTCGCGAGCGCGCCGGTCGTCGCGATGAGCGCGACCGCCAGACCGAGAGGCGCTCGATGAGCAGTGACGAGCGCCAGCAACTGCGCCGCGACATCAGCGATCATGGGCGGGATATTTACGGCGGTCAGTCGGGCGGACAGCGATCCTGGCAAGGGCAAGGCCAGGGGCAGGGCCGGCCACAGCGGCCCTAGGGCGACGCGCTTCGATATCCTTCGTCCCCGTCTTGGTTCCCATGACATGAGAGATCTACTGACGCGTATTGGCTACTGGGTGCTGCTGCTCGGTCTGGGCGTCTTGGTTTTTTCGCCTAGCGTACGCGCGAACGGCGCCGGGATGGGATTTGACGAAGCCCGGCATTTGCTCAATCGCAGCGGATTTGGCGCCAGTCCGGGAGAAATCGCCGAATTCTCCATGCTCACCCGCGAACAGGCGGTTGAGCGCCTGTTGCGGCCCGCCAGGACAGTCGCAGCACAGCCAGTACCGGCGTGGGTCAACGAAGCCATCACGCCGCCACGGCAGTTGCGCGATGCCGGAGAGTCGGCGCGCAAGGCCTTCCAGCAGGAGCAGGTAAGGCGCGGCTTTGAGTTGCGCGGCTGGTGGCTGGCGGAGATGATTGTCACGCCTTCGCCCCTGGTCGAGCGCATGACGCTGTTCTGGCACAACCACTTTGTCTCCAGCCAGCAAAAAGTCAGGTACGTGCAGCTGATGTATCGCCAGAACCTGTTGCTGCGCCAGCATGCCCTTGGCAATTTCGCCGCCTTGCTCCACGCCGCCGCCAAGGACCCGGCGATGATTCTTTACCTCGACTCGGCGAGCAATCGCAAGGGACAGCCGAACGAGAATTTTGCGCGCGAGGTGATGGAGTTGTTCACCATGGGCGAGGGCCAGTACGGTGAGGCGGATATTCGCGAGGCCGCGCGCGCATTTACCGGCTGGTCCATCGAGCCGGAGACCGGCGAATACCGCTGGCGGCCTTTCTTGCACGACGAGGGGCAGAAAACGGTGCTCGGCGCCAGCGGCAACTTTGACGGCGACGCCGTACTCGACATCCTGCTGGCGCGACCGGCGACGGCCGAATTCATCACGCGCAAGCTGTGGCGCGAATTCGTCTCGCCGCTGCCCGATGAGCGCGAAGTCAGGCGCATTGCCGCGCGTTTTCGTGAAAGCGGTTATGACACGCGCACCGCGCTGCGCTGGCTGTTGCTGTCTCCGGCGTTCTGGTCGCAGGAGGCGCGCGGCAGCCTGGTCAAGTCCCCGGCCGACCTGGTCGTCGGAACTGTACGCAGTTTTCAGTTCCAGACCGGTGATGCGCTGCCCTTTGCCATGGTCACCGCCAGTCTTGGCCAGAACCTGTTTGCCCCGCCCAACGTCAAGGGCTGGCCCGGCGGCGAGGCGTGGATCAATTCGAGCACCTTGCTGGCGCGCAAGCAATTCCTTGAGCGACTGTTTCGCGCGCAGGAGATGCCGCCCCAGGCCATGTCGAACCAGGCGATGGCCGACGGCGCGCGGATGAAGGACTTCGCCAAGGTCAAAGGCCAGGGTCGGCTGGGCGAGGAGGGGCGCGAGCGCTTTGTGCGCGCGCTGACGGACATTCATTTTGATAGCGCGGCATGGTTCAAGGGGCTGGGCGGCTATGCGCCGCTGGCGCGGCGCGCGGTGCTCGCCACCGACCCTGTCGACGATGCGCTGATGACGCCGGGCACGCTTGCGGAGAAGGATTGGCTGCGCCAGCTCGTGCTCGATCCTGCATTTCAGTTGAAATAAGCCGGAGATGAATATGTTGCGACGGGACTTTCTTGGATTGGCGGCGGGCTCCGTGGTGAGCGCCTGGATGCCGGGGGCCATTGCCGCGGGCGTCGCTGCGCCGTATGGCTATCGCAACCTGCTGGTGCTGGTGGAGTTAAAAGGCGGTAATGACGGGCTCAATACGGTCGTGCCTTACGCCGATCCGAACTACTACCGCCTGCGGCCGCGCATCGCCATCAAGCGCGAGGAGGTGATGCAATTGTCCGACCGCGTGGGACTGCATCCTTCGCTTGGCGCGCTGATGTCTTTGTGGCAGGGGCGAGAACTGGCCGTGGTGCAAGGCCTCGGTTACCCCAAGCCCAATCAGTCGCATTTTCGTTCCATCGAGATATGGGACACGGCCTCCGGCAGCGAGCAGTACCTCACTGAAGGCTGGCTGGCGCGCGCGTTTGCCGCCAACCCGGTTCCCGCGGGCTATGTCGCAGACGGCGTGGTGGTGGGCAGCCAGGAGATGGGGCCGTTTGCAGGGGGAGCACGCGCGGTCGCGCTGAGCAACACCGAACAGTTCCTGCGCCAGTCGCGGCTTGCCACGTCATCGGCGAAGCGCGGCAACGCGGCGCTCTCGCATATCCTCAAGGTCGAAGGCGAGATCGTCCAGGCCGCGGGCAAGTTTGGCGCCGGTGCGCCACTGCGCACCGAGTTTCCCAATGGCGAGTTTGGCAACGCCATGCGCACAGCCTCGCAGGTGATTGCCAGTCAGGCTGGCGTTGCCGCGGTGCGGGTCAGCTTGAATGGCTTTGATACCCACCAGAATCAGCCGGGACAACAGGCCAAGCTGCTCCAGCAACTGGCCGAGGGCCTGGTCGCGTTCAAGGCGGCCTTGCAGGAACTCAACCGCTGGAATTCGGCACTGGTGATGACCTACGCCGAATTCGGGCGCCGCGCAGCGGAAAACAATTCCAACGGCACCGACCATGGCACCGCCAACAGCCATTTCGCCATGGGCGGCCAGGTTCGCGGCGGGCTGTATGGTCCGGCACCGCAACTGGACCGGTTGGACAACGGTAATCTCGTCCACAGCATCGATTTTCGCAGCCTCTATGCCACGGTTCTGGAAAAGTGGTGGGGCAACGACGCAAAAGCCGCTCTGGGCGGGCGTTTCCAGCCGGTCGATCTTCTCCGGGCTTAGGTCCCGGCGCATGGGGTGGAAGCTGTGTGACGCGCTATAATCAGCGCATTGCACGACGCGTCCATTGCATAACCCAGGAAGCACCGCCATGAATCGTAATTACGAATCCGAAATCACCCTGTTCATGCGCGACCTGTTGGCGAAAAAGCCGCAGATTGTCGAAGAGCAAAAAAAGGGCCGCGCGATGTGGTGGGACAAAAAGGCGGATCCTGATGCCTTGCGCCGCGACAGTGAATCCGAGGTCAAGCAGCAGGCCTACGTCTATCAAAACAAGGTCTGAAGCGCCGCGCTTGCTTGCGGCGCGGCTTGCCGGCGCCGCGTCTGCCCTGATTGTCATGCTTGCCCTGGGCGCTTGCACCGCTTTGTCGCTGATCAGTACCGGGGTCAACGTGGCAAGCAAGCTGTCCGGCCACGCCGACGATGCCAATGTGCGGCGTATTTCCGAGCTTGAGGCCAAAAACGACTGGCCGGGCATCCTCAAGCTGGCCCAGGGCAAGCTGCAGCGTGACGGCAATAGCCACGACTGGTGGCTGATTGCCGGGTTCGCCAACACGCAAATGGGCCAGCACGTGCAGGCGATTCCCTTCTACCAGACGGCTATACGCCTGAGCCCGGACGATATCTACACCTGGAACCTGCTCGCACAGTCGTATCGCACCATCAACGAACCCGAGCGTGCCATACGCACCATCGAGCAGGCGTTGCTGATCAAGTCTGATTCGGCAATGAGCTTTTTCCTGCTCGGCGAGAGTTATCGGGACATCAATCTTTACGAACGCGCAGCCCCGAGCTACGTGCAGGCGATCGGCCTTGACGCGGGTATGGCCGACGCTTGGTACGGTCTGGGCGTGAGCTATGCGCGCACCGGCAGACGCGCCGAACTGGCTGCCATCCATGAGCGACTCGTAAAACTCAATCCAGGTCTCGCCTCACAGCTTTTGCAGATTGCAGGCAGCCGCTAGGGGAGTGCCGGGCGATGCGGCAGGTGATGCTCGGCTAAACTGCTGGAACTAATGCACAGACAGTCCGACAATCTCAGCATCGGCAGCATTTTCCGAGTCCGTTTCCGAAAAGAAAAATTTGCAAAAAATGGCTCAACCCGCTCCATGCAAGACCGTGGCAGCAGACAAGGTGAAGCGCGATCCGCACCGCACCAAGGCACGCATCCTTGCCGCCGCCACCACCGAGTTCGCGCGCAATGGGCTGGGCGGGGCGCGCGTCGATCAGATCGCGGCCAGGGCGCGTAGCAACGAGCGCATGCTCTACTATTATTTTGACAGCAAGGACAAGCTGTTCGTTGCCGTGCTCGAGGAGGCTTATCTGGGGTTCTGGCGCGCGGAGAGCAAATTAAGGCTCGATCACCTTGAGCCGATACCCGGGATATCGCGTCTGGTGGAGTTCACCTGGAGTTATTACGTCGCGCATCCTGAATTCATCCGGCTGCTCAACACCGAGAACCAGCATCAGGCGAAGTTCCTGAAAAAGTCAAAGCACCTCACCGACCTGGTATCTCCTGCGCTGGGCATGCTGCGGGCGCTGCTGGTGCGCGGACAGGAATGCGGGGTCTTTCGGAGCGGCCTGGATCCAAGCCAGATCTATATCATGATCGCGGCTCTGGGCTACTTTTATCTGTCCAATCGCTACACCCTTTCGACCGTGCTGGGACGCGATCTGATGTCGCCGGTCGCGCAAGCGGATCACCTTGCCCATATCACAGAGGTCGTGCTCAATCATCTGCGCAAGCACAAGGACTGACGCCGCCTATGTACCTCGCGGGCTGTGTTTTCGGCCGGGAAATAATCGGGATTCACTGAAAAGGGGGCAAGCACCCCGTATATCCCCCGCGTCAGCGGGAAGCTTGTCAGGGGACTCTTACTTGCAGGACTTGATCAGTGCTTGCTTGGCGTCTAGCCGAAGGCGGCTTTCGCATCGCGACGCCGGAAGATGCGCTTTTAATCAGACCAGGCTGCGCTGCTTTTTCAAATCAGGCATGCAGTAGGCGAGCCATTGCTTGGTCAGCTTTTCCTGCATTGAATTCTGCGTCAAGCGTTCGGATAATCCGGCAAAGTCGACGCAGTCGAGGTCCTGATCCTGGTTGAAGCAGGAGAAGACATAGCTGATCTTGCCGGTATGCGGATCGCGCTGCGGTTGCAGGCATTGCGCGCAGATTTCTTTCATCATGCACTGCATTGGCGAGTTGATTGAACCGATGGCGAAATGATGCGGCTTGAGGTGCGGCTTC
This sequence comes from Bordetella parapertussis, assembly GCA_945892985.1. GTDB lineage: Bacteria > Pseudomonadota > Gammaproteobacteria > Burkholderiales > SG8-39 > CAITSH01. The sequence continues at coordinate 98,440 of CAMDDU010000001.1, read as the reverse complement.
AACACCTCGTGCCGGGCGCGGGCAACGGCTGACATCATGCGATCGGAGCCGATGGCGATGAGGCGGTCGGCCTCGGTCATGGCGATCTCGGGGCTTCCAAGTCGTCCGGAGGCATACGCATCCATGGCCTGGACGATGTTGCCGACAAAAGACCGGTCTTGGGGGCGCCCCGGCGTGAACCCGGGCTGTTCGTCGCAACACCAGACAATGACGTCTGCTGCAGCCTCGATGTCCCTGACCTTGTAGCGGTCTATAACTTTCTTGTAGCCGGCAAAATAAAGTACCTTCGATCCCTGGGTGCGGAAAGCCTGTCCGATGGAGAACAGCACGGCATTGCCAAGGCCGCCGCCGACGAGGATCACCGTTTCATTGGGTGCGATATGGGTTGGTGTTCCGGTCGGGCCCATCAATACGACTGGTTCGCCTGGCTTTAACATGGCGCACAAATCGGCGGATCCTCCCATTTCCAGAACGATGGTCGACACCAGACCCTTGGCAGGATCGGTCCATGCGCCAGTGAGCGCAAGTCCTTCCATTTGCAGCCGCGTACCGTGGCTTACCGGGGACAGGGTCTCAAAGTTCTGCAGGCGGTAAAACTGGCCGGGACGGAATTTTCGCGCTGCGAGCGGCGCCTTGAGCACGATTTCAACAATCGTTGGCGTGAGGCGCTCGACGCGCTCGACCGTTGCGAGCAGGTCGCCCGCCAGCGCGGCAAAGAAAGCGGCGTTGTCCGCTTTGCTGGCCGGGGGGTGCTTGCCCAGCACATGGGTCACCACCGGGTAGCCTTGTTTTGCACTGCCCATGGCTTTGACGACGTTGCCGAAGTACGAGGGATGCAGGTCACCGAAAAAGGAAACAAAGCGGCCGTCCGCCACGCGCGACAGCAGCACGTCTATTTTTTCCGGTTTGGATATGGAGAACTGCGGCTTGAGCGGCAGGCCGTTTTCGTCGCAGGCCTGGAAGTACTTGCCGTCAGTGCCAAAGTGTTGCGGGTGCTCGCGCGCCAGCACGGTGTTGGGCGAGGTGCCTGCGGCAACAAAAATCGTACTGGCCGGCAGGTGAAGCTCACCTGTGCTGACCCACTTGCCATCCTCGCCCATGGCCTGGCGGGTGAAGTTGATGCCGCGCGCCGCGGCATAATCATCTACGTCGACCGACAGCGGCGTAAGGGCCTCGGCGAAGCTGATGCCTTCTTCCAGCGCTTTTTCCACCTCTTCGTGATTGAGCGTGTAAGAGGGGCTGTCGAGCAGGCGGCGGCGGTAGGCTATGGTTGCGCCGCCCCAGGAGCGGAGCAATTCAATGATGTGAGGCTCGCGATTTTGGGTCGCAGCGGTGGCGCGCTCCTTGCGGATGGCACGGGCGTGGGCGAGGAATTCCTCGGCGATCTCGCGCTCTTCCGGGCTCCAGGATGCGCGCACTGCGTCTTCGCCCTTTTCCCTGGCCAGCACTTCATAGCGCTGCAGGAATTTTTCCGTCTGTATGGGGTAATAGGCGAGTGATTCGGTTGCGGTGTCGATGGCGGTAAGGCCGCCACCGATGACGACAACGGGCAGGCGCACTTGCATGTTGGCGATGGAGTCGGGCTTGGCCGCACCGGTCAGTTGCAGTGCCATCAGGAAGTCTGAGGCGGTGCGCACGCCGCGGGCAAGGCCGTTGGGGATATCCAGTACTGTCGGCTTGCCGGCGCCCATAGCCAGCGCGATGTGGTCGAAGCCCATGCCAAAGGCGTCATCCGAAGTGAGCGTGCCGCCGAAGCGCACGCCGCCAAACAAGGCAAACTCGGCGCGTCTTTCGAGCAGCAGGCGGATGACCTTGAGAAAATTCTTGTCCCAGCGCACTGTAATGCCGTATTCCGCCACGCCACCGAAGCCGGCCATGGTTCTTTCGCCCAGGGCTTCGTAGAGTATGTTGACGTCATGCACCGGATCGAAGCGGGCGCGGCTTCCGTCTGCGTTGACGCCCGACAAATGCGGCGGCAGCGGTTCTATCTTGAGGCCGTCTATGCCCACCACCGCGTGGCCGTCGTTCATAAGGTGGTGCGAGAGCGCGAAGCCGGCCGGCCCCATGCCTGCGACCAGTACGCGGTAGCCGGTGCTGGCGCGCGGCAACGGGCGGCGGATATTGAGCGGGTTCCAGCGCGTCAGCAGCGAATAGATCTCAAAGCCCCAGGGCAGTTCCAGCACATCCTTGAGCGTGCGTGTTTCGACCTGGGGAATATTGACAGGTTCCTGTTTCTGGTAGATGCAGGATTTCATGCAGTCGTTGCAGATGCGGTGCCCCGTCGCTGCGGCTAGCGGGTTGTCGACGGTGATGACGGCCAGCGCCGACAACGCGTGTCCGGCCACCTTGAGCGTGTGGAATTCGGAAATCTTTTCCTCCAGCGGACAGCCCGCGAGCGTGGTGCCGAAGGAATTTTTCTTGAATGCAGCTTTGCCGTCGGGCCCGGCCTTTTCTTTCAGACCGGTGGAGCAGGAATCCTTGCCCTGAGTGTGGCACCAGATGCAATAGTTGGCCTCCGATAAGGCGCCGGTGAGATCGCTGCCCTTGTCGGTGAGTGCGAATCCTTCGCGCCGGCGGATGTGTTCGGGCTTGATGGTGAACGTGGTCAACCCGTTCGTTTCATGCTTTTGCGCGTGCGGCAGAAGGTTTTGCGGATCGAGCTTGGCTGCCGTCTTGAACAGCACACCAGCCTGGTTGCGCTCGCGACCGGCCGGGGTGAGCAAGGCCCAAGCGGCGTAACGCAGGGCGAGATCTATGGACTCTTCGTTGGTGGGCTCGTCCTTTAGCCAGGTTTCGATTGCCTCGGCGTAGGCCAGCTCGCTGAACGCGTGGCCAAAGCGGTTTGTCAGCGTCGCCTCCAGTGCTGCGCCGTCAAATCCTGCAGCGGCCTCGGCTTTGTATTTCGCAAGCGCTTTGCGTTGCACGAACTGGCGTTTGATTGTGTAGATGGGCGCTAGAACATGATGCCGTGCGGAAAGCGCCCTTACTTCGCCGGCTATGCCGAACAAGTCTGCGACAAAGTCATCAAGGTGCGGCCCTGCAGCGAGAATCAGGGCCGACTCGTCCTTTTTGGCGAGGGCATCGGGCTCTGCGCGCGCGGCGGATAGGCGGGCGACGAGTTCGGGATCCGCGTCGCCAAGCCAGGAGAGAAACGCGGCATCGATGCGCGACAGACCGTCGCGGCAATACAAATCGGAAAAGGCGAGGCCGTGGGCCAGCGAGAGTGTGGGCATGGATGGCATCCTGTCACTCCCGCTGCGGGGCAGCCGCGCAACAGGCGGGAGTCTAGAAAAATTGCGCTACCGGGTACTTCCCGGTTGTCCGGGACCGGGGCGGTGTTACTTTTCGAGGTATTGCAGCTTGTCCGTCACATCGGCCCATTTTTCAGCGTCCGGTAGCGCGGGCTTGGTGTCGGTAATCAGCGGCCAGATCTTGGCCAGATCAGCGTTCAGTGCGGTGAATTTTTCCTGGCCGGCCGGCAGATCTTCTTCGGCAAAAATGGCGTTCACGGGACATTCGGGAATACAGACGGCACAGTCGATGCACTCGTCAGGATCAATGACGAGGAAGTTCGGGCCTTCCTTGAAACAATCAACTGGGCAGACATCTACGCAGTCGGTGTGCTTGCACTTGATGCAGCTTTCGGTAACAACGTGGGTCATGGCATCCTCTGGCTAAAACGGCGCAGTTAAGTGTTTGCTTAACTGCGTGCTAGGTCGTAATTTGCTTGGATTATAGCCGAATAAACTGCCTCTTTCCAGCGCCTGCCATAGGCGCCGGTTTTAACCAAACGGTTAAAAAATTAAATTAGGCCGTATATTTCGTGGGGTTATTCGACGGCGGCTTCCAGCCTTGCCCCAACCCCGGTTTGGCGTCCGCAAGGGGGCCTCAGTCGATCTTGCTCTCGTCCTTGTACATCACATGGTGACGTTTTTCGCGCACCCATTCATCGATCTGTTCCACGGACATGTAGTTGTCCATGTTGAATCTGTCCCAATTCATGATTTGTGGCAGGGTTTTTTTCCAGCGCTTGTACGGTGGTTTGGCCGGCGGCCCGAACAGAAAGATGTCTATTACCGCCAGATCGTCCGGAATGCCAAGCAGCGGTTTAAGCGCGTTCTGGGCCGATTCCTGGCCGATGGCCGTGACCCACCAGACGTTGTAACCGAGTGCGGCCGCCGCGAGATGGGCCGACATGGTTGATGCCGCGACCGACTGAAGCAGGATGCGCTCGGCATTCTCATGGTATTGCTTGTCCAGATCCGACCCGTCCATGAGCACCGGAAAAGCGCGCGTCCAGCGAAAGTCCGAAGCGACGACGATGAATCCGGGTGCGTCTTCGAGGCCGCGGTAGTTGGGCGTCGGGAACTTCATCTTCAGTTTGGCGCGCAGCCGCTGTTCTTCGACGAAATAATCGGCAATCGCCTCTTTGGTTTCTGGCTTGCTCACCACGATGTAATGCCAAGGCTGGGCGTTCGCGCCGGAAGGGCCGTGGCGGGCCGCATCCAGTATCAGCTCATAATGTTCGCGCGGCACAACGTAGGAGGAGTCGAATTGGCGCGTGGTCATGCGGTTACGTACCACGTCCATCAGAGCGTTGTAGCGGTCCATCTGCTTGGGGGTGCTCATGATGTCTTTCTCCGTGTTATTCAGGCGAGTTCGCCGCGCCGCAGCTTGTAGCGCTGGATTTTTCCATTCTCGGTACGCGGCAGTGCTGCGACGAACTCTACAGCACGCGGATATTTATAGGGGGCGATGGTATTTTTTACCAATGCCTGCAGGACAAGCGTTGTGGCTTCGTCAGGCTTGTGGCCGGGCCGCAGAACAACATAGGCCTTGACGATTTGTCCGCGTGCAGCATCTGGCACGCCGACGACGCCGCACTCGGCCACCGCAGGATGGGTCAACAGTATGTCCTCGACCTCGGGCCCGGCAATGTTGTAGCCGGCGCTGATGATCATGTCGTCGGTGCGCGACTGGTACCAGTAGTAACCGTCTTCGTCCATGAGGTAGGCGTCACCGGTCAGGTTCCAGCCGTTTTGCACGTAGCTGAGCTGGCGTGCGTCGTCAAGGTAGCGGCACCCGGTAGGACCTTTAATGGCAAGACGGCCGATGGTTCCCGGCGGCAGGGGCTGGCCGTCCTCGCCAAGAACGCAGGCGCGGTAGCCGGGCACGACGCGGCCGGTGGCGCCGGGGCGGATGTCGCCGGGTTTGCAGGCGATGAAGGCGTGCAGCAGTTCGGTCGATCCCAGGCACTCGGTCATTTCAATGCCGCTGGCCTCGCGCCAGGCGGTGCGCGTGTCCGCGGGCAGCATTTCGCCCGAAGAAACGGCAATGCGCAGGGAGCGCAGGTCGTGGTTTTTGGCGAGCGGCGCCATCTTGCGATAGAAGGTCGGCGCAGTAAAGCAGACGCTGGTCTTGAAACGCGCAATGCCCTGCAGCAGGCTTTCCGGCGTCCATTGCTCGATCAGCACGCTGGCGGCACCTGCGCGTAAGGGGAATAAAAACAGGCCGCCAAGGCCGAAGGTGAAGGCGAGCGGCGGGGTGCCGATGAACACATCGGTCGGGTGCGGCGCGATGATCTGGTGCGACAACACGTCGCAAATAGCCAGGACGTCGCGATGGAAATGCATGGTTCCCTTGGGTACGCCTGTGGTGCCGGAGGTGAAGGCGATCATCGCCACGTCGTCGGCGGCGCTATCGACGTTGGTAAAGGTCGCCGCCTTGCGCTCCATAAGCGGCTCGATCCGGTCAGGGTGTCCGGCGGGAGCGCTGAAGTACAGCACGCTGCGCAATCCGGGGCTGGCCGAGCGGGTGAGATCCATTTCCGCCGCCAGCGCGTGATCACAAATAGCTGCGGCGATGTTTGCCTTGCGCACAATGGTCGAAAGCTCGCGCTCGCGCAGTAGCGGCATGGTCGTCACAGCGATGCAGCCGGCCTTGATAACGCCCAGCCAGCTTGCCGCGAGGAAGGGCTTATTGCCGCTGCGCAGCAGCACCCGGCTGCCGCTGGGAAGCTTGAGGTCCTCGGTCAACACCCTGGCGATGCGATTGGCGCGTGCCTGCAAGGCGGCGTAGTCCAGCCGTTCCTCGGCACCGATCAATGCGGTTGCGGAGCCGTGTCCGCTCGCGACGTGCGTGTCGACAAACGCCGCGGCGCAATTGAGGCGGTCCGGATAGATTAATTCCGGCAACTCGAAAATCATTTCCGGCCACTGTTCGCGCGGTGGCAGATGGTCGCGCGCGAAGCTGTCGGCGTAACCGGTGTGCTGCAGTGGGGCGAACATCAACCCGCCGGCGGCGTCCAGGGCGGGGCGGTCAGGCGGCGTTTGCCGTCACTGCTCAGGCGGATACCCGGTTCATCTGTCTGCTGGCGGTCCCACAGCTGGCAGGTAACCTGCTTGTGCTTCTGGTCGAGGCCTTCGCAATAATTGGTGTACTCGCACAAGCGCACCTCATGACCCAGTCCGAGCAGCGTTTTCAGCGTCCAGTCCGGGTCGGCGAGACTTTGTCTTGCCGTGCCGACAATGTCGCAGTCATTGCGCTCCAGCATCGCCTCCGCCATGTCGAAATTATGCACGCCTCCGGTACACACCACAGGGGTTGGCAGGCCGGCGTCGCGGATGGCGCGGCGTATCGCCGCCGTTGGCGCGATATTGCGGCCGAACGGGCCGAATTCATCTGACAAATATTGCGGCATGCACTCATAACCGCTGGGTCCGGTGTAGGGATAGGCCGATGAGCCGACACCCGGCTGTTTTGCGTCATCGAATTTGCCGCCACGCGAGGTGGAAATAAAATCCATGCCGGCCCGGGCAAATTCGACACCGAACCAGCTTGCGTCCTCGACGGTGTTGCCGCCTTCAATGCATTCTTCGGCGAGGTAACGGCAGCCGACGACGTAATCGGGGCCGACGGCCTGCCTGACCGCCTGGTAGACCTCGAGCGGAAGCCGCACACGGTTCTCGCGGCTGCCACCGTAGCCGTCGGCGCGATTGTTGATCGCCGAGAGGAAGGACGCCATGGTGTAGGCGTGGGCGTAATGCAGTTCCACACCGTCGAATCCGGCCCCTTGGGCACGCCTTGCGGCGTCAGAAAACAGGGCGGGAAGGGTTTGCGGTAAGGCCCGGATGTGCGGCAAGGCCATGTCGGTCACGCGTTCGCGCGCGCCGAATTGCAGCGCTTCCCATTCGCGCGCGTCCAGTATGCTTTCCAAATCGGCTTCCGGAAGGGCTGCGAGATGGTCACGGATCGCCTGTTCGGGCCAGTCGACGGCGTTCAGGCGTGCACGATGGCGCTCGCTTATCCGCAAAAACCGCTGGAAGAATTTTTCCGCTTCGGGACGGCGGCGGATGCTGAGGAAATCGATGATCTGGATGAAGACCCGCGTATGCCCTGCGCTGGCGCGGCGTATCGTCTCAACCAGTTCGCGCAGGCCGGCGATGTAGCGGTCGTGACTGATGCGCAGCAGCGGCCCGCTGGGGATGTCGCGTATGCCCGTTGCTTCGATGACTATCGCCCCGGGGCGTCCACGCGCAAAGCGCTCGTACCATTGCAGCACATCTGCGGTGACAACACCGTCTTCGTTAGAGCGCCACGGCACCATCGCCGGGACCCAGGTGCGTTGCTCCAGTTCGAGCGCGCCGATGCGCGCGGTGCTGAAGAGTCGCGATGCGCCAGCTTCCTCTGCCGAGGGCACCCGGCCTGGGTTGGGATGAAACTTGATTCGCTGCGGCGGCTTCCACATGCTTGCGCGGGTGATCCTGAGCGTTGCGGTTCCAGGCTGGCATCCGCGATGCCAGGGCCGGGTGCCCGACGATGCTCGCCCGGCAATTGCTTCAAGCTTAAAGTATTTTCCTAGTGCCTGCAATCCGCCCTCCGGCTGTATCGGCCGCAGACGCACCGGTGTCCGGGCTGGCGCGCAAGGGCAGCCGAGAAGGATGCGATAAGCCGTTGAAATAGCTTCAAGGCTGGGCTACAGTAGAGCCCGGTTTGAAGCGTTTACTTAAAACATGACCCCATCCTTGGAATACCAGAATGAGCCAATACCTGCGCCCGACCCGTCTGACCGAAGCTTTTTCCGCTTTGTCGTCCAAGCCCTATGTGGTGCTTGCCGGTGGCACCGACTTCTATCCGGCGCGGGTGGGGCGCTTGATAGAAGAGGATGTGCTTGATATCAGCCGCATTGACGACCTGCGCGGAATTCGCGAGGTGGCGGACGCAGACTACTGGCACATTGGTGCGCTGGTGACCTGGAGCGAACTCATTCAGGCGGCCTTGCCCGAGTGCTTTGCCGGCCTGAAACTGGCGGCGCGCGAGGTCGGCGGTGTGCAAATACAGAATACCGGCACGCTTGCCGGCAATATCTGCAACGCCTCGCCTGCGGCCGACGGCGTCCCGGCCCTGCTGGCGCTCAATGCCGACGTGCAACTGGCCGGCCCGCAAGGCCTGCGCAGCCTGCCGCTGGCGGCGTTCTTGCTCGCCAATCGCAAGACAGCGCGCAAGCCGGACGAACTGGTGACCGGTCTGCGCGTGCCCAAGTGGCCGGCCGGAACGCGTGCCGATTTTTTCAAGCTCGGCTCGCGCAAATACCTGGTGATATCCATTGCCATGGTGTCCACTGTCATCGCCGTCGATGCGAACGGTCTCATCACGCGTTGCGGCATCGCCGTGGGCGCCTGTTCCGCGGTGGCGCAACGCCTGCCGGGGCTGGAGCAAAAACTCACCGGCAAACGCCTCACACCATCCTTGGCCGATCTGGTCACGGCAGCCGATTTGCAGCCGCTCAGCCCGATTGCCGATGTACGCGGTACGGCCGAATACCGCCTGGATGTGGTGCAGACCCTGCTCAAGCGCGCGCTGGCGAGGATCGCGGCATGAACAAGCCGGCGCAAAACATGTCCACCGAACTGCGAGTCAACGGCAAACCGGTCACAGCGCAGGCGCATCCGGCAAGTCGCCTGTCCGACGTATTGCGTGACGAGTTGGGCCTTACCGGAACCAAAATCGGCTGCCACGCCGGCGACTGCGGCGCCTGCACCGTACTGCTGGACGGGCAGCAGGTGTGTTCCTGCATCGTCGGCCTGGGCCAGTGCGCCGGGCGCTCGGTCACCACTGTGGAAGGCCTTGCCGGGGCCGACGGCAAGCTCAATGCCCTGCAGCAGGCTTTTCACAAGCATGGCGCGGCGCAATGCGGCATTTGCACGCCGGGCATGCTGATGGCCGCAACCGACCTGCTGGCACGCAACGCCAACCCGGACGAGCAGGCGGTGCAGGATGCGCTGGGTGGCGTGCTGTGCCGCTGCACCGGCTATCGCAAGATCATCGAAGCGGTGCTGGCGGTGGCCATGGGCGATCTCGCTGTGGATGAGCCGGCGGCGGGCGAGGCGGTCGGCAGCCGCGCGCCCAAGACCGATGGCATGGCCAAATTGACCGGCGCCGAACTGTACGGCGCGGACAAGGCGCCAGCAGGTTCGCTGTGGCTGCGCGCGGTGCGTTCGCCGCACGCGCGGGCGACATTTTCCTTTGGCGATTTCAAGCCGCTGTTGGCCAAATACCCGGGCCTGGTGGATATTGTCACCGCGCGTGACGTGGCGGAAAACAGCTTTGGCACCTTCCCGGATGTGAAAGACCAGCCGGTCTTCGGCGATATGCGGGTCAGGTTTCGCGGCGAAGCGCTGTGTGCGTTGGTCGGCGATTACGAAACCCTGCTGCGCGTTCGCGACGAGGAGGTGCCCGTCACCTGGCAGGTACAAGTGCCACTGCTCGAATCGGAGCAGGCGCTGGCCGACACGCGCGAGCCCTTGCACGCCAATAATCCCGACAACGTGCTGATACACGGTCGCGTGGTAAAGGGAGACGCCGCCAAGGCGCTGGCCGCCGCGGCTTTTGTCGCCGAAGGGCGGTTCACCACCAGTCATGTGGAACACGGCTATATCGAGCCCGAGGCCGGTTATGCCGAGTGCATCACCGAGAAGGGCGTGGAGCGCATACGCATATTCGCCTGCACCCAGACGCCTTATATGGACCGCGATGAAGTCGCGCGCATCCTGAAACTGCAGGCAACGCAGGTACACATCATCCCCTCGGCGGTGGGCGGCGGCTTCGGCGGCAAGCTCGACATTGCCATCCAGCCGATGCTGGCGGTGGCGGCGTGGAAGCTCAAGCGTCCGGTGCGCGGGGTGTATTCCCGGCCCGAGACCATGGTCTCGACGACCAAACGTCATCCGGCCGCCATGCAGGTGCGTTTTGCCTGTGACGCAAAAGGGCGGCTGCTCGCCGCCGATTTTGAGGGCGACTTCAACACCGGCGCGTATGCCTCCTGGGGCACTACCGTCGCCAATCGCGTGCCGATTCACGCCTCCGGCCCGTATTTCGTTCCGCACTTCAGGGCAGCGACGCGCGCCGTCTATACCAACAACGCCATCGCCGGGGCGTTTCGCGGTTTTGGCGTGCCGCAATCGACCATCGCGCATGAAACCCTGCTCGACGACCTGGCAGAAAAGACCGGCATCGACAGGCTGGAGTTCCGGCTCATCAATGCCCTTCGCGCCGGCCAGGCCACGGCCACCGGCCAGGTGCTCAAGGCCAGCGCCGGCCTGGACCAATGCCTCAAAGCGCTCAAGCCGCGCTGGCTCAAGGCGCAGGCCGAATGCGAAGCGTTCAATCTGGCGGGCAAGGCCGGCAAAGTGCGCCGCGGCGTTGGTGTCGCCTGCATGTGGTATGGCTGCGGCAATACCGGCATGGCCAATCCGTCGACACTTCGCGCCGGCCTGACGCGCAAGGGCCGCATCATGTTTTACAACGGCGCGGTCGACATTGGCCAGGGTTCCAACACCACGCTGCTGCAGGTGCTGGCCGACGCGCTGGGTCTGCGCATGTCAGACATTGATTTTGTCATGGGCGACACCGACCTTACCGCAGACGCGGGCAAGACCTCGGCCTCGCGCCAGGCCTTTGTTTCGGGCAGCGCATCACGCCTTGCCGGCGAGCAGTTGCGCGCGCGCATGCTCGCGCTGGTGGAGGCCAAAGCCGACGCCAAACTTCGCTTGGAACATGGCGAACTCATCGCCAGCGACAGCGCGGGTGAACATCGCATCAATCTGTCCGAGCTGTCCTGCGACGAGCGCGGCAACGTCCTCACCGGCGAGGGCACGTTTAATCCGCCGACCATCGCGCTGGACAAGGACGGGCAGGGCGTGCCTTACGCAACCTATGCCTTTGCCGCGCAAATGGCCGAGGTGGAAGTCGATATCGAGCTGGGCACGGTAAAGGTGTTGCGCATAGGCGCCGCCCACGATGTCGGCCGGGCACTCAACCTGACCCAAGTGGAAGGCCAAATCCACGGCGGCGTGGCGCAGGGGCTGGGCTTCGCGCTGATGGAGGATTACCAGGCCGGCAAGACCGACAACCTGCACGATTACCTTATTCCTACCATCGGCGACATCCCGCCAATAGACGTGTTCCTGGTCGAGGATGCCGAACCGCTGGGCCCGTACGGCGCCAAAGGCGTGGGCGAACCGGCGCTGATCGCCACCGCGCCGGCCATATTCGGCGCCATACGCCACGCCACCGGGGTGATCGTCCGCCACGCGCCAGCAACGCCCGACCGTCTGCGTAAGCTGTTGCGGGATCAAAAAGCGTGAACCGGGTAGCCATTGCGCCGGCGCCCGTCGTGGGCCTCACTCCGGGGGCCGCATGGTCTCGCCAATGTCCTGTTTGAATCCCGGCAACACGGGTGAGTCCTATTGCAGCGATGACAGCGATGGTAGCTTTGGCACGAAGGAGCCCTGATGGCGACCACCCATGCGGATCCGGCTCCGGATCTGATTCCTGATGCCGTCGAAGCCGGATCAGGAAAAATTGTCTGCAACGCCTGCCCGGTACTTTGCAATATCACAGCCGGACGTTCCGGCGCCTGCGACCGCTATGCCAACGTGGCGGGCGTGCTGACCCGCGTCGATCCGCTGGTGTTGATGCGACGACCGGCTGAAAACCCCCGCCTGGTGCGCTTTTCCAGCGATGCCGGCTGGAACGGCAATCCTGTCGCGCCTTTCCAGGAGGTGGTACTCGCAAACCCCGAGTCCGGCGGCGATGCGCAAGAGCTGTTTGTGTCCGGCGTGGGCTCTGGGACGACGTATCCGGACTACAAGCCGGCACCGTTTATTGTTTCGTCAAAGCATCATGGCGTCGATATGGTCACGGTGGTGACTGAGGGCATTTTCAGTTACTGCAGTTTCAAGCTGAAAATCGACACCGACCGCTATCTTGGTCCGGAACAGGCGACCATCCGCGTTGACGGTGAGGCAGTCGGGCACGTCACGACCATCGAGTACGGCTCGCAAATGCTGTCTATCGGTGGCGTTCACCATCTCACCGGCGGAAGCAAAAAAGAAGGCCGCGTCACCTGCGACGTGATGATGGCGCTCGGCAACAAGCTGGCGGTTGAACTGGACATCGAAGGCGGGGCAAAGATCGTCGTGCAGGCGGGTAGGGCGCCGATCATCAACGGTGTGGAGGAACAGCGCATGCGGGTCGGCTGCGGCTCCGCCACTATTGGCATTTTCGCCAAGCAGTGGGAGGGCCACGTTGACGAGGTGGTGGTGGTGGACGATCACATCACCGGCGTGCTGTCCGAGCATCAGGCGGGCAAGTTCCTCGGCATGCGCGATGGCGGCGTCAAGGTCATAGGCCGCAAGTCCACGCCCGGCCGCTACTTCCAGGTCGCTAATCCCGGCGCGGGCTGGGGAGGGACGGATATTACCGATCCGCTGAAAATCATCAAAGCCATCGATCCGAAGACGGCATGGCCTGGCGAACGCATCCTCTTTGTGTCGACCACAGGGGAGGATTGGGCCTACTTCATTCTTGATGACAAGCTGCAACCGCAGCCGGCTGACATGCCCGCAGCGATCAAGAAAGTCGTCGATCGCATCGGCGAGAATTGCGAACCGGCGCTTTGTACGGTGCTCTTCATGGGCGGGGCGGGAGGATCTCTGCGCGCGGGTGTGACAGAAAACCCCATCGCGCTGACGCTCTCGATCAAAGATGCACTGGTCCAGGTCACCTGCGGTGGCGCGCCGGCTTACGTCTGGCCCGGTGGCGGCATCATGGTGATGACCGATGTGATGAAAATGCCCGATCAATCCTTTGGCTGGGTGCCAACGCCGGCCATTGTCGCGCCGGTGGAGTTCAGTATGAAGCTTGCCGATTACGAGCAGCTTGGCGGCCATATGGACCGGGTGCAGTCGCTCGAAGCCGTACTGTCGACGGCGCAACACAAGATCATTGATTGGGATGCGGCGAACCCGTGGCCCCTCGTCGCGGCCGATGTCGTCTCGGATGATCCGGTGAAGCCATGAGCGGCCCGTTATTCGCGATGCTCGATGGGGCGCGTGCCCATTTTCAGCACGGCCCCATCGATCTGATTATCGAGGCTCAGGGCGACGCCGAGGCGGTAAGGCTTGCGTATGAACGCGCCTGGCAGCGGTTTCAGCGACTGTTGGAAGTCTTGAGTGGCGAATTGTCGCTGCTGCGACGCGACGTGGCACAGGCGCAACCGGTGCGCGGCCCCGTGGCGCGCCGCATGCTTAAGGCCTGCTGGCCTTATCGCGAAGTCTTCATCACGCCGATGGCCGCAGTGGCCGGGGCTGTGTCCGATGAGGTGTTGGATGCCCTGGTGGACGGCGACATTAGAAAGGCCTACGTCAATAATGGCGGCGACATCGCCCTTCATCTCGGGCCGGGAGAGGTATTCAAGGTTGGTGTGGCGCAGGGATTCGAAAAGATGGCCGGCCACATCTCGGTTGGCGCCAATGCCGGCATCGGCGGCGTGGCCACAAGCGGATGGCGGGGCAGGAGTTTTAGCCTTGGCATCGCCGACAGCGTAACGGTGCTTGCCGTCAACGCCGCCGCCGCGGATGCGGCGGCGACGATTATCGCCAACGCGGTCAATGTCGATGACGCTGTCATCGCGCGCAAACCGGCGTGTTCGATCAAGGATGACAGTGATCTTGGAGCGCGCCTGGTGACGATAGCAGTGGGGCCGCTGTCGCCGGAGAAAATAGACCAAGCCCTTGACCGGGGGCACGCCAAGGCGAAAGAGCTCATCGCCGCGGGACTGGTGCGTGGTGCAGCGCTGTTTTTGCAGCAACGAGTTCGCATGCTCGCGCCAGAGCGCGCGCTTCGCGCAGGTGCGTCGACGGAACTGGCACATTCATGAACATGAATCAGGGAGGCGGCAATGGCGGGTAAAGCGAAGTCGAAAAACGCGGTCAAGGGCCTTAAGGTCTCCAAGGCGTCAAAGGTGTCCAAGGCCGGCAAGGCCGCCGGGGCAAGCAAGGCACCCAAAGTTGAGATTCGCAAGATAGTACTGATGGTCGAGGACATCAGCCACGAAGGCGGACCGGTGGCGAAAACACCGCACCGTCGCGGCGCGATTGCCGTAGTGATCAAGAATCCGTACGCGGGCGGCTATGTTGACGACATCATGCCACTGATGGAAGCGATGAAACCGCTGGGATTGGATATGGCGGCACGCCTGATCGCCGCGCTGGGCGGAGCGAAAAAGATCGAGGCCTATGGCAAAGGCGCCATTGTCGGCACGGCCGGTGAGACCGAACACTGCGCGCTCTGGCATGTACCTGGCGGCTATGGCATGAGGGAACTGCTCGACAACTCGAAGGCTATTGTTCCGTCGGCGGGCAAGGTCGGGGCTGCCGGCACGCGCATAGACATTCCCATCCACCATCGCGAAGCCGCCTATGTGCGCAGCCATTTTGACTCGGTGGAGATGGGTGTTCCGGACGCGCCCCGGCCGGATGAAATTGTGTATATTCTGGCGATGACCACCGGCCCGCGCGTACATGCGCGCGTTGGCGGCATGAAGGTCTCAGAAATCAAGGTGGGTGACGGACAAAAATGAGGATGGCCTGCAAAGTCGGCGGTCCTTGTCCGCGGTTTTTGCTTCCTGTTAGATCAATATCAGCAGTTTCATTTTCGGGAGAGTAGCTATGACAGCACGCAAGCAGTTTCTCGCAACAGCAGCCATGCTCGCCATTTCGGCCGGCCTCGCCGCGCCGGTTGCGGCCCAGGGTACGATCAAGATCGGTGAACTCAACAGCTACAAGGTGTTCCCGGCTTTCCTTGAGCCCTACAAGCGTGGTATCGATCTTGCTGTTGATGAGGTCAACGCCGCCGGCGGCGTGTTCGGACGCAAGATCGAAGTGATTTCCCGCGATGACAACGGCACCACCGGCGACGCCGTCCGCGTCGCCGAAGAACTGCTGTCACGCGAGAACGTGCAGTTCCTCATCGGTACCTTCCCGTCCAACATCGGTCTTGCCGTCGCCGATTTTGCCAAGCAGAAAAAAGTGCTGTTCATCGCCGCAGAACCGCTGACCGACAAGATCGTCTGGCAAAACGGCAACCGCTACACCTACCGCCTGCGTGCATCGACCTACATGCAGACGGCGATGCTGATCCCCGAGGCGGCCAAGCTGAAGAAAAAGCGCTGGGCGATCATTTACCCGAACTATGAATACGGCCAGTCGGCGACGGCGGCGTTTAAGGAACTGTTGAAAAAAGCCCAGCCGGACGTGGAGTTTGTCAGCGAGCAGGCCGTCACACTGGGCAAGATCGACGCAGGTGCGGTGGCCCAGGCGCTGGCAGATGCCAAGCCGGACGCCATTTTCTCATCGTTGTTCGGCGGCGACCTGTCCAAGTTCGCGCGTGAAATCAACGTGCGCGGCCTGTTCAAGAACACCGCGGTGTTCAACCTTCTGGCCGGCGAACCAGAGTACCTCGATCCGCTCAAGGACGACACGCCAGAAGGCTGGTATGTCACCGGTTACCCGTGGTCCGAAATCAAGACGCCCGAGCACAAGAAGTTTCTCGATGCCTACCAGAAGAAATTCAACGATTATCCGCGCCTCGGTTCCATAGTCGGCTATGCCACGGTGATGTCGGCCGCCGCCGTCCTGCGCAAGGCCGGCAGCGTCGACACCGAGAAACTGCTTGCCGCGATGCAGGGCCTGCAGGTCGATACGCCCTTTGGCAAGGTGACCTACCGCACCCAGGACAACCAGTCCACCATGGGCGCGTATGTCGGGCGCATCGGTAAAAAAGACGGCAAGGGCGTGATGTTGCCGGGGTGGTCCTACCAGGACGGCGCGAAATTCCTGCCCAGCGATGCCGACGTAAAAAAGATGCGGCCGGCAAACTGACCGAGGCACAGACCACCGCAGCGTAACGCGGATAGCACGGATGCGAGATTTGCAAGCTCGGTTCGAAGCGTTATGCCGCGGTTTCTTTTTGCCCTGAATCCATGTCCAGTTTTGTCATCCAGTTCCTCAACGGCCTTGCCGGCGCCTCCACGCTGTTCCTGGTGGCGGCCGGCCTGTCGCTTATTTTTGGCGTTACGCGCATTGTCAATTTCGCCCACGGGTCCTTGTACATGGTGGGCATTTATATCGCCTACAGCCTGATCGCCAAACTGGGCGGCGGGGCGCTGGGCTTCTGGACCGGCATCGCTCTGGCGGCGCTGGCGGTGGGCCTGCTTGGCGCGCTGATCGAGATGGTGTTGTTGCGGCGCATCTACCATGCGCCCGAACTGTTCCAGCTACTGGCCACCTTTGGGCTGACGCTGGTGATCAAGGACGCCGCGCTGTGGATTTGGGGCGCCGAGGACTTGCTCGGGCCGCGCGCCCCCGGCCTGGGCAGTTCGATAGACGTGCTGGGCAAGCCGCTGCCCGAGTACGATTTGCTGCTCATATTCATCGGACCGGCGGTGCTGGGCCTGCTCTGGCTGCTGCTCAATCGCACGCGCTGGGGCACGCTGGTGCGGGCGGCGACGCAGGATCGCGACATGGTGGGTGCGCTCGGCGTGAACCAGAAGTGGCTGTTCACCGGTGTGTTTGCCCTCGGTTCCTTACTGGCGGGCCTGGGCGGCGCGCTGCAGATTCCGCGTGAACCGGCACAATTGTTCCTCGACCTGACCACTATTTCAGATGCCTTTGTCGTGGTGGTGATCGGTGGCATGGGCAGTATTCCGGGGGCGTTTCTCGCCGCCTTGCTCATCTCCGAAATCAAGGCCTTGTGCTATGGCATCGGGCAGGTGACGCTGTTTGGCACGGTGATTTCGCTGTCCAAGTTGACGCTGGTGGTGGAATTTCTTGTCATGGCCGTGGTCCTGATCGTGCGACCCTGGGGGCTGCTCGGCCGGCCGCAATCGGTGGCGCATGTTTCCAGCGCTCATGTTGAGCCGCCGCTGCGTCCGGCCGGCCCGAAATTGCAACGCGGCGCCTGGGCCTTGCTTACGCTGCTGCTTGCCTTGCCTTTTATTTCGACGCCCTACACGGTCATTCTGGGCATAGACATCCTGGTGTTCGCCTTGTTTGCCGCCAGCCTGCATTTCATGATGGGGCCGGCCGGCATGGTTTCCTTCGGTCACGCCGCATACATGGGCCTCGGGGCCTACGGCGCCGGGCTGCTGCTCAAGAACGCCGGCGCGCCGATGGAAGTTTCGCTGCTCGCCGCGCCTTTGCTGGCCGGGGTCGGAGCCTTGGTATTCGGCTGGTTTTGTGTGCGCCTGTCCGGGGTCTATCTTGCCATGCTGACCCTGGCGTTCGCGCAGATTGCCTGGTCGGTGATGTTCCAATGGGACGAATTCACCGGCGGGTCCAACGGCCTGGTGGGTATCTGGCCGGCGGCGTGGCTGTCGGGCAAGACGGCGTTTTACTACCTCGCGTTGGTGCTGTGCGGCGCCGGCATCTGGATGTTGAGGCACATGCTGTTCTCACCCTGGGGCTATGCGCTGCGCGCCGGTCGTGATTCGCCACTGCGCTGCGACGCCATAGGCATGGATCTCGCGCGCCTGCAGTGGAGCGCCTTTGTCGTGGTCGGCATGTTCGGCGGCCTTGCCGGCGCCGTGTATGCGTATTCCAAGGGCAGCATTTCCCCCGATGTCATGAGCATTGCGCGCTCGGTCGACGGCCTGGTGATGGTATTGCTAGGCGGCGTGCAGACCTTGTCCGGACCGGTGGTGGGCGCCGTGGTGTTCACATGGCTGCAGGACACCATCGCGCGCAACACCGATTACTGGCGCGCATTGCTTGGCATGACCATCATCGTGCTGGTGCTGGCCTTCCCGCAAGGCATCGTCGGCTTCATCCGCTCGCGTTTTACTCGCCGGGAGGACACGTGAGCGCGCCACAAGGAGAACGCCTGAGCGCACCACAAGGAGAACGCCTGAACGTTCTGGCCGTGCAGGACTTGAAAAAGTCCTTTGGTGGCGTGCAGGCGGTGCAGGGGGTGAGTTTCAGCGTCGAGCCGGGCACGCTGCTGGCTCTGATCGGCCCTAACGGTGCCGGCAAGACCACTTGCTTCAACATGCTCAACGGCCAGCTCGCACCGGACTCGGGCAGCGTGAAAATCGACGGTGTCGAGGTGGTGGGAAAAAAACCGCGCGAAGTCTGGCGCATGGGCGTGGGCCGCACCTTCCAGATCACCGCGACCTTCCCGTCGATGACGGTGCGCGAGAACGTGCAAATGGCCTTGTTGTCGTATCACCGGCGCCTGGCCAATTTCTGGAAACGGGCGGCAGAGATGTATCGCGACGCAGCAGACAAGCTGCTGTCGCGCGTCGGTATGCTCGAGCAGGCCGAGCGTCCCTGTTCCATTCTTGCCTACGGCGATCTCAAGCGGGTTGAACTCGCCGTGGCGCTGGCCAATGAGCCGCGCCTGCTATTAATGGATGAACCGACCGCCGGCATGGCACCGCAGGAGCGCATTGCGCTGATGGCCCTGACCGCGGAAATCGTGCGCGAGCGCGGTATTGCCGTACTATTTACCGAACACGATATGGATGTGGTGTTCGCCCACGCCGACCGCCTGATCGTCCTCAATCGCGGCCGCCTGATCGCCGCCGGCACCCCGGCCGAGGTGCGCGGCAATGCCCAGGTGCAGCAGGTCTATCTGGGGTCGAGGCACTGATGCTCAAGGCCGCCGGACTCAATACCTATTACGGCCAGGCGCACATCCTGTCCGACGTCGGACTTGAAGTCGGGCGCGGCGAAGTGGTGGTGTTGCTCGGGCGCAATGGCGCGGGCAAATCGACGACGATGAAATCCATCATGGGGCTGGCACCGGCGCGTTCCGGCACGGTCAGCTTCATGGGCCAATCGATAGGTGGCCTCGCGCCCTTCCAGATCGCCAAGACGGGCCTGGGCTATGTGCCCGAGGACCGGCGCATTTTCACCGACCTCACGGTGATGGAGAACCTCGAGGTCGGCCGCCAGCCCAAGCGTGCCGGTGTGCCCGAGTGGACCGCGCAAAAGCTGTTCCGCCTGTTTCCCAATCTCGGTGAAATGAAAGACCGTCCCGGCGGCCGCATGTCGGGGGGGGAGCAGCAAATGCTGACCATTGCGCGCACCTTGATGGGCAACCCGCTGTGCATACTGCTGGACGAACCCTCTGAGGGGCTTGCGCCGGTGATCGTCGACCAGATGGCCGCCGCCATAGGCGAACTCAAGCGTGAAGGCGTGTCGGTGCTGCTGTCGGAGCAAAACCTGCATTTCGCCACTGAGGTGTCCGACCGCGCCTACATCATAGAAAAAGGCCGCATTCGTTTTTCCGGCACTATTGCCGAACTCAACGCCAACGAGGAGGTGCGCGCCACCTACCTCGCACTGTAAAGACGAATCATGGCAAAAATAGCGGGTATTGATGTGGGTGGCACCTTTACCGACCTCATCCTCATTGACGAAGTCACCGGCGAAGTGCGCCTGGCCAAGGTACCGACCACGGCGGACAACCAGGCCTTCGGCGTAATGGCCGCGCTGGAGCAGACCGGCGCCACCCTGGCCGAGCTGTCGGCCATCGTGCATGGCACCACCACCACGACCAACGCCATGCTGGAGCGCAAGATCGCCAAGGTGGGACTCATCACCACGCGCGGTTTTCGTGACGTGCTGGAACTGGGAAGGCGCACACGCCCCACCGCCTACGGACTGACCGGCAGGTTCGTGCCCTTGATCCCGCGCGAGCTGCGCCTTGAAGTGACCGAACGCATGGACTGCGACGGCGAAGTGGTGACCGCGCTAGAGGAAGCAGAAGTGGCCGAGGCGGCGAAAAAGCTTATCGCCCTGGGCGCCGAATCAGTGGTCATCCATTTTCTGCACAGCTACATCAATTCCGCGCACGAGAAACGCGCTGCTGAAATCGTGCGCAGCCTGTGGCCCAATCCTTACGTCACCGCAGGCCACGCCATCATTTCCGAGTACCGCGAATACGAACGGGGGGTGACGGCAACGGTCAACGCGGCGATCCAGCCTGTCTTGTCGCGTTACATCGAGCGGCTTCAGAACGAACTCGCATCCAAGGGCTTCGGCAGCGAGCTGCTGGTGATGCAGGGTAATGGCGGCACGGTCGCATCGAGCATCGTCGCGGAGGTCGCGGTCAATACCGTGATGTCCGGGCCCGCATCCGGGGTGATTGCCGCCGCCTACACGGCGAGCCAGGCCGGTTTTCCCAACGTTGTCACCTATGACATGGGCGGCACCTCCAGCGATGTGGCGCTGATTCAGGGCGGCATGCCGCAGGTTTCCACCGAGCTTGAGCTCGAATACGCGATGCCCATCCATGTGCCCATGGTCGATGTGCACACCATAGGCGCGGGTGGCGGGTCGCTCGCGCATGTCGACGCGGCGGGCATGCTGCGCGTCGGGCCCGAGAGCGCAGGCGCGACACCGGGGCCGATTTGCTACGCGCGTGGCGGCGAGCGTCCGACCATCACCGATGCCAACCTGGTGCTGGGGCGGCTCAATCCGAAAAAACTGCTGGCGGTGGAAAGTCCGGTGTCGATTGACTATGTCAGGCGGCAGATTGAACTCTACGTCGGCAAGCCGCTGGGTTTGCAGCCGGACAAGGCCGCCGCCGCCATCCTGCGCATTGCCAACGACCGTATGGCGGGGGCCATACGCATGGTCAGCCTGGCACGCGGGCACGACCCGCGCGATTTCGCGCTGTTCGCCTTTGGCGGTGCAGGTCCCTTGCACGCGGCGGCATTGGCGCGGGAATTATCTATCCCCCGCGTGCTGATTCCGGCGCGTCCAGGCCTGACCAATGCCCTAGGCTGCGTTGCCGCCAGTGTGCGTCACGATTTTGTCCGCACCATAAACAAACCGCTGGGCGAAGTGGAGTCCGAAACAATAGGGACTATTCTAGAAGGGCAGATCGTCGAGGGTAAGGCCACCGTCGCGCGGGAGCGCGTGCAGGTGGAGGGTTTCGAAACGCTGCATCGGGCCGACATGCAGTTCCAGGGCCAGAGTCACATTCTCTCGGTCGCCCTGCCGGAACTGGACATCACTCGCGAGCAATTGCACAAGCTGTTCGAGGCCGCTTACTGGACACGTTTTGGCGTCGAACTCAAAGAGATTCGGCCTGTTTTGGTCAACCTGCATACGGCGGTCATCGGCAAGCGACGTCCGGTGTCGCTGCTCGATCTCTCCAAAGGCGAGCCGCGCAACACGGTAAAGGATGCTGAAGTGGAGCGTCGCCAAGTGTGGTTCGAACAAGGCGGCTGGGTCGACACGCCGGTGTACCGGCGCGAATACCTTCCGGTGGAGGCAAACTTCAACGGACCGGCAATCGTTGAGCAACTTGACAGCACGATCGTGGTCGAACCTGGCAATACCGTCACCGTGGACAAACTCGGTAACCTGATTTTGAAAGTGACGCTATGAAGCAACTGGGACTATTGCTGACCATGACCGAGCCCACCCAGGCGATGGAGGAGGAATTCAACGCCTGGTATGACACCGAACACATCGTGGAGCGCCTGGCCATACCGGGATTCATCTCGGCGCGACGTTGGGTTTATCCCAGGGCCAAGCCTGGCAGCGGCAAGTATCTGGCGACCTACGAGCTGACCGGCACTGATGTGCTGACAGCCCCCGAATATCTTGCGCATGCCGGCGAACATTTCACGCCTTGGAGCAAGCGTTGCCTTGCCAAAGCGTTGCTGTCTCGACGCTGGGCGGCAAGCCAGACGCTGCCCGGGGACGCATTGCCGGCGCCGGAGGCCAGGGCGCTTATGGTGGCGATTGGCGATACACCCGCTGAGCACGAGCTTGAGTTCAATAAATGGTATGACGAAGAGCACGTCCCGATGTTGGAAAAGGTGCCTGGCGTGCTGCGCGCGCGGCGGTTTTTTTCCCCTGCAGGAAAGCCCCGCCACATTGCGCTCTACGAGTTATCGCAGGCCGACGTCACCCGAAGCGCGCCATGGCAGGAGGCTGTCGGCACACCCTGGTCGCAACGCATGATCGGCCTCACCGCCGGCAGCGACTGGTTTTTTCGTTGTTACGATGCTTACGGAGCATGAGCATGGCCAGATCCGTCATTGATCCAATCACGCTTGTCGTCATTCAAAACGGGTTGCAGCAGGTCTGCAACGAAATGGATCTGGCTTTCTGTCGTGCCGCGTTCAGTCCGGTCATATCCGAGGCGATGGACCGATCGGACGGCATTTATCATCGCGACAACGGTGAACTGATCGCCCAGGGGGAACTGGGCCTGCCGGTATTTGTGGGCACCATGCAGTTTTCCACCCAGGCGGTGATCGACGTGGTCAAGGCGCGCGGCACGCCGCTGCACGAGGGGGATATTTTTATCCTCAACGATCCTTACCTTGGCGGCACCCACCTCATGGACGTGAAATTCGTCAAACCGTTTTTTTACCAAGGCAAGCTGTTCGCCTGGTTGTCCAATACCGGCCACTGGCCCGACACCGGTGGCATGGTACCGGGCGGTTTTTCCGCCAACGCCACCGAGGTCGAGCAAGAAGGCCTGCGCCTGCCGCCCGTCAAGCTGTTCAAGCAGGGCCAACTTGACCAGGAAATTCTTGCGATCATACAGTCGAACATCCGCGTCGCCGACCAGCGCATCGGCGACATCAAGGCGCAGGCCGCGGCGCTTGCCATAGGCGAAAAGCGCCTGGCTGAAATGCTCGACCGGTATGGCGCTGATCTTGTGGATGATGCGATCGCGGAACTCAAGACGCGGGCCTCGCAGCAAATGCGTGCGTGTATTGCAACGATCCCGGATGGAACCTACACCGGCGAGGCTTTTGTCGATACCGATGGCGTTGTCGATGCGCCGCTGAAGATTGTCATGACCATCACAAAAAAAGGCGACGGGCTGCATTTCGACATGAGCGGTTCCTCGCCGCCTTGCCGTGGGCCGATGAACAGTGTCATCGCCACAACAAAAAGTTCGATTTATCTTGCGATCAAGCATATTTTTCCGGACGTGCCCATCAACGCCGGCACCTTTGAGCCACTGGATATCGTCGAGCCGGAAAACACTTTCCTGTATGCACGCTATCCACGTCCGGTATCGGGTTGTGCCGCCGAAGTGAGCCAGCGCATCGCCGAGGCGGTGTTTGCCGCACTGGTCAAAGCCATGCCCGAACGCATGTTCGCGGCACCGGCCGGAACATCGGGTAATCTCTCCATCGGTGGTTACGACCCGAAGCGACAGCGTTCTTATGTGATGTATGTCATTTCTGGCGGTGGCTATGGTGGATCGCCGATAGGCGACGGCATTTCCAACGGCTGCTCGACCATTGGGATATCCAAGACCACGCCCATAGAAGTCATGGAGCAATACTACCCGGTGTTGTTCGAGGAGTTTTCGCTGCATGAAGGTTCAGGTGGCCCGGGCGAACACCGCGGTGGGTTTGGCGTGAATTACAAGATCAAGCTGCGTCGCGGCGAGGCACGCGCCTCCATGGTGATGGACCACGGCCGCTCCGGCCCGTTGGGCGCACAGGGCGGCGGCGACGGAGGCCTGAATACGGTGGCGGTGTTGCAGGGAGGCAAAACCTATCACCCGCCGCATACATCCAAGGACCAGGACATCAGCATTAGTGCTGGAGACCGGATTGAGGTGTCCACACCGGGTGGCGGCGGATTCGGGCGGCCGTTCGCGCGTGATCCACAGGCGGTGGCCAATGACGTCAGTCGCGGCTATTACACGCTGCAACAGGCGCAGCAGTTTTTTGGTGTGAGTATCGCGGCCGATGGTTCGGTCGACGAGCCACAGACGGCACGGCGGCGCGCGGTCGTCTGAAAAGGCATAGGCGAATGCGACGGACGATCCTTTTAATTTGTTTTTTTTCGTTCCTTGCTTGGTGCACCGTCCGGCCGGCTAATGCGCAGTCGTTTGCGGCAGAAGTGCTGCTGCGCGAGGCCGCGGGGAAAGGTGATATACCCTTGATCGGGCGGCTGCTGCAAGAAGGCGTCCGTCCCGATGCAACTGAACCGAGTGGCGCAACGGCGCTGATTGCAGCGGCCTACCGCAATCAGACGGAGGCTGCGCGTGCTCTGATAGAAGCTGGTGCCGACGTCAATCGTCAGGACAGTTCGGGACAAAGTGCATTCTTGATTGCAGTTTCCAATGCCAATATTGATTTGGTCAAACTGGCCCTGCGGCGCGGCGCCAACCTGGACAGCCGTGACGGTGGCAACGCCAGCGCACTTATCCGTGCGGCCCGGCACGGGCACGGCGCGGTAACTCTGGAATTGTTGCGCGGTGGTGCGGAACTAAATCAGGTTACGCGCGCCGGCAGGACCGCGCTAATCGAAACCATTGTCATGGGCGACGGGGGGAGGCGACACGCAGACACTGTGCGGTTTCTCGTCAAGGCTGGCGCGGATCTGAGCATCCGCGATCATGCCGGTCTAAGCGCCTTGCAGCATGCACTGCAACGGGAGTTTCGCGAAATAGCCGCGATCCTGATCAGTGCTGGTGGTCGCTAGGCATACCGCCGTCCGGAGTGTCCTTGCAAACACGTGACTGAAGCAAAAACATTACGCCGGATCCGCACCCTGTTAAGCTTATGTCCATGAAAAATTCCCCAGCCAAACCACGCCGCATCATCGTTGGTATTTCGGGCGCCTCCGGCGCGATTTACGGCATCCGCCTGCTGCAGAACCTGCGGGAAATTGGCGTTGAGACGCACTTGGTCATGTCCAAGTCGGCCGAGGTAACCATCACGGCTGAAACCGATCTGAAAATCAAGGATGTGCGCGCGCTGGCCGATGTCTGGTACCCGCAGAACAATATCGGCGCGGCGATCTCGAGCGGTTCCTTTATCACTGATGGCATGGTCGTCGCCCCTTGCGCCATTCGCAGCGTGTCCGAAATTGCCTCCGGCGTCACCTCAGGGCTGTTGACGCGTGCCGCAGACGTGGTGCTCAAGGAACGGCGTCGACTGGTGTTGATGGTGCGCGAAACGCCGTTGCACCTGGGGCATCTGCGCACCCTGACAGCGGTCACGGAAATCGGCGCCATTGTCCTGCCGCCTATGCCCGCCTTCTATAACCGACCGAAAACAGTGGACGATATTGTCAATCACACCGTCGCGCGCGTGCTTGATCTTTTCGGCTTTCAAAACGACAAGGCCAAACGCTGGACTGGCTTGGCTGCGACGGAACGCGAGGCCTGAGTTGACAAAGCTTGCACACTTTAATCAGGGATCTGTTTTGTCCGCCCCCATGACCATGTAAGCGGCGGCGGCGTTTGCTTTTGTGGTGCCATAAACGGCATGTTTTTGAAGGCTGATTTGATTGATCCGCAACAAGTGACGGATGCGCGCGGATTCGCCCGATCCTGGGTTTTTTTCGTAGTGGTGATGGCGGCATCTTTGTTGCTCGCCTTGTGGATGGTGCGAACAAAAAAGGATGGCGACTGGGATTGGCGCCCGCACCCCGCACCCCGCACCCCGCGATCCGGTCAGGCCTGGCTGGCGCCGGCGGGACGCACATGATGATGTGTCGGCTACGGTGTGGTCGTTTTGTAGAATAATGTCCTTGCGACCGCTAGGTCGCAGCGTGCTTAACCGGATTAACAGGAAATTTAAATTGGAATTGCTGATGCAGGAAAGACTCGCCATTGCCGAAGTTGTCAACAATTGGGCGTTGTGGCGCGATGCCGGGTTTTGGGACCGCTTTCGCACGGTTTGGCACAAGGAAGGCTGGATGAGCGCTACTTGGTTTCAGGGGCCCGCCGAAGAATTTATTGGTCATAGCATCAAGGGTTTTGAGGCTGGAAACATCATCCTGCATTTTCTGGGCGGTGTGACCGTTGACCTCGCCGGCGACCGTGCCATTGCGCAGACCAAAATGACGATCACCCAGCGCGGTCCAGTGGAGGGGGTGGAAATCGAGGTGGTGTGCACCGGACGGTTCTACGATTTTTTTGAGAAGCGCGAGGGCCAGTGGGGCATCGTGCGGCGACAGCCGATTTACGAACGTGATCATATGAAGCCGGTTCATCCGTCGGATAAGGTATCGCTCGATAAGGCCTTGCTTGAGAGCTTTCCTATCGGTTATCGCAATCTTGCCTACTTGCAGACGCGACTCGGATTCAAGGTTAAGTCCGACATGCCTGGCCTGAAAGGCGATATCGTTCAAGCGCTGTACAAGCGCGGGCAAGACTGGCTCGACGGAAAAAATTCCGCACTACCTGTCTGAATAGCAGCCTGGAAACCCATTGCGCCAGACGGCGTTTTTCAGGTGATGCAATAAAAAACGGGGCTTTTTACCCCGTTTTTTTATTGCCTTAGCCGGGCAGGGCGACCCGGTGCGCGTCATGCGCGCATTAATCCAGCTTTACACCGGCTTTTTTGACTGCAGCACCCCAGCGACCCAGCTCGGTCTTCAGATAGGTGCTGAACGAGGCCGCGTCTAAATACGCCGGGTCGGCCCCCTGTGAAATCATGCGCGTTCGCACTTCCTCCGAGGCGAGCGCTTTCTGGAAAGCCTGGGTCAGGATTGCCGTCACATCAGCTGGCATTTTTGGCGGCGCCAGTACACCGTAAAAACCGACCACCTCGAAGTCCTTTACGCCGGCTTCCTTCATGGTCGGCACATCAGGTATCGCTGCGTTACGCTCGCTGCCGGTCATGGCGAGTGCGCGCACCTTGCCAATTTTTACATACTGCGCGACCTGCGGGATCGACTCGGCGATGAATTGGACCTGTCCGGCCAAGAGGTCGGTGAAGGCCGGTGCGCTACCCTTGTACGGTACGTGCACGATTTGCATGCCGGTCGCCGTCTGCAGCATCTCGGGCACCAGATGGGAGATGCCCCCCGTTCCGGCCGAGCCGTAGTTAAGCTTGCCCGGATTGGCTTTCGCATAGGCGATGAACTCGCCCAGAGTTTTGGCCGGAACTGCAGGACTCACCACCAGCGCCAGCGGCTGTTGCGCTGTGCGCGCGACGGGCGTGAAGTCGCGCAATGTTTCATAGCTGTTTTTGTAGATGAAGGGGTTGATGACCATGGTGCCGGTGTTGGCCATCAAAAGCGTGTAGCCATCGGGCGCGGATTTGGAAACGAAATCCGCGCCTATGGTGCCACCTGCACCTGGTTTGTAGTCTATGACTACTGGTTGGCCGAGAATTTTGGTGAGCTGATCCGCAAGCACGCGTGCATGCGTGTCGAGGGGGCCACCGGCGGGAAAGCCGATGATGATCTTGACGGGCTTTTCAGGAAAGGCCGCGGTGACTTGCGTTGAGAGGGCCAACATGGCGATGGCGAGCAGTAGTTTCATTTTCTGACTTCCCTTTTCCAGGCATTGCTTGGGATGAGCTTGATTACTCCTGCCGCGATGATACCGCGCGACGTGCCGGTCGCTGAGGAACTTGCCGCATAGATGACAGAGCGACAGCGCAAGGGGCGCCGTTCCCTGGGTTGCTGTTCCGGCGTCAATTCCCGCGCAGCTCAGCCCGCCTTGGGGGGGGCGTGGTTTCGTACACCAACACACACCAGCGCACAGCAGAGTGGCCGGTAATCCGCGCCAATCGGTCGTCTCTGGGCTATACCGTCGCTATTTCAGGCTTAGATCGCTGCGGCTTGCCTTGGCTTTTTCCTTCGCCGGGGGCGTTTCGATACGCGAGGCGAGCAGGAAAATGCGCTCGGCGGGGATGCCGGCCTTTAGCAGGGCTTGTTGCACGCTCAGCGCGCGCTGTTCGGCGAGTTGGCGCAAGTCTTCATCACTAACGCTGGTGTTAGTCAGCATCAATTTTTCCATTTCTTCCCTGGGCAGCGATTTGCTCAGACCGACGACATTGCGTGGCTTTGCAAATTTTTCTGCGGCGTAGGCGGCCTCAAGGTATTTCAGGTATTCGGAAGGTTCAACCCGCACCTCGTTTAGCGATACAGCCGGCTTGCCCTGACGGGCGAGGTCACGGAATTTTTGCGTCTTTATGCTCTTTTCCAAACCGGCCTTGCGCAGTCCTTCCCTGTCCTGCTCGGGGTCGACGCGGCCGGCGATTTCGAGCTTGAGCGCCGGCCGCTCGGTAAGCGCTTTGACCAGGGTGTCGAGCTTTGCGGCCGAGGTCAGGTCTATCGAGGCATAACCGTAGGGGAACTCAAGCCAGGACAATTCCTCGCCGCCGCCGAACAGCGATCCGAGCAGTGCAAACGGGGCTGTTACCGCTTTGACGATGAGATTGCCTATGACTTGAAAGACCAGACCGGCGATGCTGAACTGCGGATCATCGAGTGAGCCCGAAATAGGCAGGTTGAGGTCGATGTTGCCCTTGCGATCCTTCAGCAACGATAGGGCGAACGACACCGGGAGTTTGGTGGCATCGGGACTGTCAACTTTGTCCCCCAGCGTGATTTGGTCTAGGAAAAGATGGTTCTGCGCACTAAGTGTTCGGTTTTCAAGCTTGTAATCGACCTCCAGCGACAATTTGCCTTTTTCTATGCCGTAGCCGATGTAGCGTCCAGAATAAGGCGACATCGGCGACAGGTCGAAGCCCTTGACGCTGGCTTTGATGTCGAGGAACAAGTTTTTCGATAGCGGATTGAGTTTGCCGGCGATCAACAGCGGCGCCGAATTGTCCAAGGTGCCCCGGATATCGAGCTCTGCCGGTGTTTCGGTGGTGATGCGGGTTATCGTTCCACCCAACTGCGTCAAATTGGCGGTGTGACTGGGCTTGATGAAACGGTCGGTGAAGCTGACGTTGCCCCCTTGCAGCGTAATGCGCCCGATTTGTGTCAACGGATTGGCCGGTGCCGTCGCGGTGCGAGCCGGCGACACGAGGGCCTCCTTGTCGGTCGGGGATGGGGCGGGGGGCGGCGCTCCTGTTGGGGTGGCAGCCGCTGTTGCGGATTCGGGACGGCGCACGATGTCCTGCACGTTGAGCCTGCCTTCAGGCAGGACGATGAGGCGCGAGTAAAAATCGGTCAGCGCGATTTCGTCGATTTGCAGGCTAAGCGGGGAGAGGTTGCCGCGCAAGGCGCCTACCCGCAACGATTTCCATTTGAGCAGATCCTCCGCGCTGCGGCGCTCAATGGAGGCAAACTCCGTCACATCCAGCACAGCGGAAAAATCACCGGTCACCGGTGACTGTCCCGTTGCGGCTTCTCCTGGTGCTGCCAACTTCCATTTTGTCGTGCCCTTGAGGGCGATATCGCCGCTGGTGAGCTCAATGTTGAGTTTGTCGGCGAAGTAGGGCTGGAAGGGCAGAACGCTTGTCCCTTTGATGTCGACATTCATTTCGCCCGCAAGCGGCAGCAAGCTCATTGTTCCTGATACGTTGACCGCCCCCTTCTTGTTGAGGGATGTCTTGAGGTCGAACTTTCCCTTTGCATCCCTGCGTGTGGAAAAATCTTGTACGGAGAGCAGCATGCCGTCGGCTGAAAGTTTGACGTTGCGACCTTCGGCTTTGTCGTTG
Source organism: Bordetella parapertussis (assembly GCA_945892985.1). Taxonomy (GTDB): domain Bacteria; phylum Pseudomonadota; class Gammaproteobacteria; order Burkholderiales; family SG8-39; genus CAITSH01. Next base: position 68,694 of record CAMDDU010000001.1, on the reverse strand, counting down.
AGCATCAGGCTGTAGTCCGTTAACTCGATTTTCTGCGCAGTGACGACCCATTCGGACGGGGTGGTCTTGACCCTGGCGTCGGCCGTGGTGGTAGCTATCGTGAGCGCAGTGGAACGCAGCGGCACCGCCTTTGGTGCCAACATGGATTGCAGGTCTATCAGGCCGCTTTCGTCGCGCATTATGGCAAGGCGCCCGCCGTTGCTTGAGAGTTCACCCATGGTCAGCGCGAGCCCGGCGATGTCGACGGTGGCGCCCTTGATTTGCAGCAGGGGCAAGCGGAGCACCTCGTCCTTGCCGCCGTTCTTGGTGAGCCGCAGTCCGCCAAGCGAGACATCGGCTTTTAGCGGAACCGTGTTGGCGCTCGAATAGTTTTTAACTGAAAGATCTATCGCCTCGATGGTGGCGCGCCAGGGTGTGCTGGATGCATCGTTTTCAAAGCTGTGCTTTGCCCTGGTCAACGATAATTCGTCCAGTTCCAGCAGAAATGGCGTAGCCGGCCCGGTTGACGGAGTCGTGGTTTTCGCTTTTGGCAGCACCGCCAGCCAGTTTAGTTGCGCAGCTTCGTCGCGGCGGACGAAGAGTTCCGCACCCTCGAGTTCAAGTTTGGATATCCGCGCATGCCGTGCCAGCGGCGCGAGGTCGGTCAGGGTGAGCTTGAGTCGCGGCAGTTTGAGCAGGGGTTTGCCGCTCGTTTCGGTGATCGTAAGGCCGGACACGCTGGCTTCACCGGAGATATTGAGCGTCGCGGATTTGTCGGGCTGGCGCTGAAATTTCAGGGCTAGCCTGGTGTCGAACTGCCCCGTGGGGATTTTTATCCTGAGGTCGCGGGGTAGGTAGTCGTTTAGTCGCGGCAATTCAAATTTGTCTATTTCAATGGCGATTTCAGTATCGAGTGATTCACGAAACAGCTTGCTCTTACCGGCCACTTCTAACGGGGCGCCATTCACTTTTGCGCTAAATTTCGGCTCGATAAAAATATCGGTCTGGCTGGGGATGCTGGATATGAATGGTATTCCCAGGTTGATGTCGGCGATCTCGTGTTTCGCGCTTGCGGGTTTGTCGTCGATGTCGATGCGTCCCCGGCTGATCTGGATGTTGTGCAGCGCAAAGCGCGGCGTCGGCCCGTCGCTGGGTTTTGCCAGTATTTCGTCGAGGATGTCCGAGAAATTGAAGCGGCCAGGCTCCACATGGGCGAGTCTGATGCGCGGGCCGGTGAGGCGCAACTCCTTGAGCACCGGCGCCAGTCTTATCACGGAGGCAAGTCCGACGTCGACGAATAATTCGTCGAACGCGACAAAGCTGCCGCCGCCTTCACGTTCTTTTATGGCAACCCCGTTGACAGTAAGGGTAAGCGCGTAGGGGTTGATGGCGATTTTTTCGATTGTCACTTCGCGGTGCAGTTTGGCGCCCAATTGCTTTAGCGCGATCGATTTAACCAGCGGCGGCAGGATAAAAAAGCCAGTGATGCCAACGAGCGCAACAAGGCCACCGGCCCAGAAGGCGAGTTTTTTCCAGGGGAATGTCGGGAAGGGTGTGATCATGTGCGCTAGCTTATAATTCAGGGCCTGCTGTTGTAAATAAACCTGTCAGGAATTTGTGGGGTTTTGCGACATGGTGCGAATCGCACTCTGTGAACAGACTGGACAGAACCCAGGGAGGGACATTGCCTTGAAAAGACTGCATATCTGCGGATCGCGCCCTGGCCGCTTGCTCAAACTGCTTGCCGGCGTCGTCACCGCGGCGGTGCTGGTAAGCCAGGCGCCCGCCCAGGAGCGCTACCCGACCAAGCCGGTCCGGTTCATTGTCGCCACCCCGGCCACCGGTCCGGCCGATATTCTGGCGCGTGTTTATGCGCAAAAGCTCGGCGAGCGCTGGGGGCAGGCGGTGGTGGTGGAAAACCGCGTCGGTGCCACCGGAACGATAGGCGCCGATGCCGTCGCCAAGGCGGCGCCCGATGGCTATACGCTGCTATTCACCGTGGACCTGCCCATCGTGATGGCGCCGGCGCTGATCAAGACGCCGTACGACCCGCGCAAGGGATTCACACCCATCGTGCTGCTGGCCGAAAGCGCAAGCATGCTGGTGGTGCACCCATCGGTGGGCGCGACGACGCTGGCCGAGCTGGTTGCCATTGCGAAGAAAAAACCCGGCGTGCTGACCTTCTCGTCCGCCGGTCCGGCCTCGCCGGGCCATTTGTGCGCCGAAATGCTGCGCTCCAGCGCCGGCATTGATATCGTGCACGTGCCCTACAAGGGCGCCGCGCCGGCGATGACCGCGGCGCTGGCCGGCGAGGTGTCGATGTTTTGCGGACCGATTCCGCAGGGCCTGCCGCATGTCAAAAGCGGCAAGCTGCGCGCCGTGGGCGTCACCAGTACCGCTGTCTCACCGCTGGTTCCCGAACTGCCGACGCTCGCGGCGACTTACCCGGGGCTGGTGTCGACCAATACCTACATGCTATATGCACCGCCGGGTACGCCGGCTGCGATCACCGCACAGCTGCGCAACGATGTGCGCCGCATCTGGGACGACAAGGACACGCGCGAGCGTCTTGGCGTGCTGGGTCTGGACATGCTGTGGCTGGAAGGTGCCGACCTCTCGCACCGCATCGACGCAGACCTCGCCAAATGGGCCGCAGTGGTCAAGGCGGGCAATATCAAGGCTGAGTAGCCGGCGGGACTTTTATTCAAGAAAGCAGGACGCACCATGAAGCAGAAACCGAATTTCATTTTATTCATCACCGACCAGCACCGCGCCGACCATCTCGGCTGCTACGGCAACCCTATCGTGCGCACCCCGCATCTGGACGCGCTGGCCGCCGCGGGCTGGGTCGCCGACGAATTTCATGTCGCAACACCAATCTGCATGCCCAACCGTGCATCGCTGATGACCGGACGCATGCCCTCTCGTCACGGTGTGCGCCATAACGGCATCGAGCTTTCGTTGGATGAGAGAACCCTGCCGCAAACCTTGCTCGACGCCGGATATGCCACGGCGCATGTCGGCAAATCGCATCTGCAAAACATCGAAATCAAGCCGGCGGGGTTTCCCAAAGCCGGCGATCCGCGGCTTGGACGCGAAGCGCGCCGGGAAAGCGCCGGACGGCACGGACAAGAGATATGGAAACGCTGGGAGGATAATCCGGATTGGGATATCGAGACGCCGTTTTACGGTTTTGAGACGGTGGATTTGTGCATTCATCATGCGGATGACGAATACGGTCACTGGCGGCGCTGGATTCGCGCCCAGACCAAGGACGCGGACAAGCTGATCGGCCCGGCCAATGCGATACCCACGCCGGAATTCGAGCTGAGCAAATTTCAGCAGGCCTGGCGCACGCGTGTTCCCGAGGAGCTTTATCCAACATCCTGGATTGCCGACCGCGCCATCTCCCGACTCGGGGACATGAAGGCTGGGGGAAGGCCGTTTTTTATGCATTGCTCCTTCCCGGATCCCCATCACCCCTATACACCGCCGGGAAAGTACTGGGATATGTACCGTCCGGAGGATGTTCCGGCCCCGGCGTCTTTTCACGCCGCGCATAAAAAACTCCCGCCGCACCTGCAATGGCTGTATGCGCGCCGCGAAGACAAGACAGCGGTGAAAAACACACAGGCGCTGTTTTCCTGCACCGAGCGGGAGGCGCGTGAGGCCATTGCCCTCAACTATGGTTCGATCAGCATGATCGACGATGCCATAGGCCGCGTGCTTGCCGAGTTGCGCCGTCTGGGTCTGGACAAGAATACTGTCGTCGCCTTTACCGCCGATCACGCTGATTTTCTTGGCGACCACCAGTTGTTGCTCAAAGGGCCGGTGCACTACCGCGGACTGACGCGCGTGCCATTCATCTGGTCGGACCCGGCCGCGAATCGGGCGGGCCGTTCGTCAAGCTTCGGACAGACCACAGACATCGCACCGACGATTCTGGAGCGCGCCGGCGTCGAGGCCTGGAATGGCATGCAGGGACGCTCCTTGCTCGCCACCGCGAACGGACAAGTCGACGGCGTGCGCGAGGACCTGCTGATCGAGGAGGAGGGGCAGCGCTACTACATGGGCTTTCCCGATCGCGTGCGCCTGCGCAGCCTGCTGCACGGGCATTGCCGTATTTCGGTTTATGACGGCGTCCGATGGGGGGAGTTGTACGACCGCGCCGCCGACCCGGACGAATTGCACAACCTTTGGGACGAACCCGGGTCGCGCGGTCTTCGCGCAGAGATGACCGAGCGCCTGGCCAGGGCGATGATCGCCCACGCCGACACCAGTCCCTATCCGACGCAAATTGCGTAAGGGTGTGTTGGTGCATTGTTGCAAGTCTGGTGCAAATCACGCGGTGACGCATCCTTTAAGGAAGCTGGCAGATAGGGATATAACTTGCCTGACAGGGGGGCATCATGCGTTGCGCATTGCTTGCGGATTTGATAATTTTTTCGGTCGGTATGCCATCCACAGGCTTTTCCACTCAAGCCGGTTTCGCTCGTCGTACCGTTTCTCGCGGGTGCCGCCAATTGAGGTGCTGGCGCGCAAGCGGGCTGGCGCGATGCGTGACAGCCTTGGCGCGGCCATGGTCGAGATTCATTTCGTATCCTATTTCACCTATTTCATTTCAAAAGTGAGGTTGTCATGCAATTGAAGGGGACTACATTTCTTGTCACAGGCGGCGCCTCCGGCCTGGGAGAGGGCACGGTGCGCATGTTGGTCGCCAATGGGGCCAACGCGGTCATTGCCGATGTGCAGGCGGACAAAGGGCAGGCGCTGGCGGCTGAGTTGGGCAAACAGGTTCGGTTCATCAAGACCGATGTCACGGCCGAAGCCGATGGCCAGGCCGCGGTGGACCTCGCCCTGAAGGAGTTCGGCGCTTTGCAGGGGCTGGTGAACTGCGCCGGCATTGCGATCGGCGAAAAAACAGTGGGCAAGAACGGGCCTCACGCCCTGGCGACATTCGCGCGCGTTATCAACATCAATCTGATTGGCAGTTTCAACATGATCCGGCTGGCGGCAACCGCGATGGGCAAGGGCCAGCCCAATGCGGTTAATGAACGTGGTGTCATTGTAAACACCGCATCAGTCGCCGCCTATGACGGCCAGATCGGGCAGGCGGCCTACGCCGCATCCAAGGGCGGGATTGTCGGCATGACGCTGCCCATTGCACGCGACCTGTCACGCGATGGCATTCGTGTGGTCACCATCGCCCCCGGTATTTTCGAAACACCGATGATGCTGGGCATGCCGCAGGACGTGCAGGACTCCCTGGCGAGGGCGGTTCCGTTCCCGCCACGCCTGGGGAAACCGGCCGATTACGCCAGCTTGATAAAGCACATCGTCGAAAATGAAATGCTTAACGGCGAAACCATCCGTCTGGATGGCGCGATCAGGATGGCACCGAAGTAAGCTGTTCAGAAGCCCCATGCGCAATGCGGCGCATAAAAAAAGGCGACCTTGGTCGCCTTTTTATTGCCAACCGGCTGGAAAGCCCCTATTGACGGGGCTTTCCAGGCGCTCGCATCTGGTATTTTGGTGCTCAGGCAGGAATCGCCTGTGGTTTCAGATCCCGTTGGTAGCGCCGCGCGCGTTCGGCGTAGTTTGATGCGGTGGCGCGTATTTTCACGATTTCATCGGGGGTGAGGTCGCGGATCACCTTGCCCGGAGAGCCGACGATAAGCACACCGTCGCGAAAAGCCTTGCCTTCGGGGATTAGTGCGCCGGCGCCAACGATGGAATTTTTACCTATGACCGCGCCGTTCATGATGATGCTGCCCATGCCGACCAGGCTGCCCTCGCCGACAGTGCAACCGTGTAAAAGGGCCATGTGGCCAACACTGACGTCCTTTGCCAGTTTCAGCGGAAATCCAGGGTCAGCGTGCAGTACGCTGCCGTCTTGGACGTTGACGTTCTCGCCGATGTCAATGTGTTCATTGTCTGCGCGAACCACAACCTTGAACCAGATATTAGCTCGGTTTCCCAGGGTGACCGAGCCGATCAGTGTGGCGTCGGGCGCGACAAAGCGTTCGCTGCCGAGAAAGCTGACCTGTCGTTCTCCGATTGAAAAGGCGGGCATGAGCCTATTGCTCCAGTTTGATGTTTTGTTTTACCACGATATCCTTACGCAGCACGAGTTCGGCGCTAATTTTTTGTCTGCCTGCGCCGAGTGTGGTGCGACAGAATGCCGGGGCTTGGTAAAATCGCCGCATGAAAGTCTGTCGCTCCGAAATATTGAAAATCCGCGGTATCAACTATCACTGCCGCATCTGGGGCCGCGAAGACGCGCCGCGCCTCTTTTGCCTGCATGGCTGGATGGATGTATCCGCTTCTTTCCAGTTTCTTGTTGATGCCCTTTCGGGCGAATGGCAGGTGATCGCGCCGGACTGGCGCGGTTACGGCCTTACCGGGTGGTCGGGTAATGACAGTTACTGGTTTCCTGACTATCTTGCCGACCTCGATCGGTTACTGGCGCACTACCAGCCGGGTTCGCCGGTCACGCTAATCGGCCACAGCATGGGCGGGAATGTCGCCTGCCTGTACGCCGGTGTGCGTCCAGCCCGCGTCGCGCGCCTGGTCAATCTTGAGGGTTTTGGTATGTCGGCTCGCAAGCCCGCGGCGGCGCCGCAACGCTATGCGGAGTGGCTCGCGGAAATCGACGCCGACGAGACTTCGCGTGACTACGACGATTTTGAATCCTTGGCGGCACGCCTGCAAAAGAACAATCCGCGTCTGGCTACGGAGCGCGCGCTGTTTCTGGCGCGGCATTGGGGACGGGAGCAGGGCGCCCGTGTGGTGTTGCGGGCCGATCCGGCACACAAGCGCATCAACCCGGTGCTTTACCGCCTGGACGAGGCAGAAGCCTGTTGGCGCCAGGTGCTGGCACCGGTGTTATGGATCGAAGGTGCGGACAGCAAGACGCCTGGCCATATCGGGCTCTCTACGCAGGATCTTGCCGCGCGCAGGGCCTGCTTTGCTAGTATTGAGGCGCATGTGCTTGCCGATGCCGGGCACATGCTGCACCACGACCAACCCGAACAATTAGCCCATCTGATCCAAGCCTATCTTGCCGCGCATGCGTTGGACCGCTCAGCGGCTTCTTGATGAGGCTGAGGTTCCCGGTGTTCGTTGATGGGTAGGCTAACCCTCACCCCTCACCCTTCACTCTGTTAGGCCTTAGCGGCCGATATCGAAAAATTCGCGCAACATGAAATCTTCCAGGCCGGCGTTGTCGGAGTTCCGGGCGGAAAGCGTCACCCAGCGGCGCAGTTTGTGCGACTCCCACTGGAAGTCCCCAGATTCGTACTCGCGAATAATGGCGATCATTTTGCGCACTACGGCGAGGCGAATGTCGGCGTCGTTACCGCGGCGCACCTCGATGTTTTGAAGGGTGTTGCGCTTGATGTCCCGATTCCAGCCAAAGAATTTGAAATCGGCCGAATCAATGCCGAGGCGTTCTATCTGGAATATGCCGCCGCTTTTGCGCGGATCATAGCCAAAAATTTGTGGCTGTCCCATGCCCATATTGGCGGTTTGGTTGCGGGCGCGTCGCTCCTTGTCATCTTCAGCCGGGCTAGGTTCGGCTGCCACGATCTGTGCTGGCGAAGGTGGTGTCTCGCGTGCCCGGCGACGTGCTTCGATCATCGCATTCATATCCTGCGCCTGCTCGGCCGGTACTCTGGACGCCGTTGGTGTTGCCGGCGTCGGGGACACCGCCGGCGCGGCCGGGGTGGGTCGATTCATTGCAAGCACTGGCGGCGCGGGGGACGGTGGCGACGGCGGTGCGCGTTTCGCTTGCGGTGGAGGCTCTAGTGGTGGCGCAGTCCGGCGCGGGGGCTCAACCGGGGCGGGCTTGACGGGAGAGGGCCGATCCAGCGCCGGTGGGGCGGAGGGCGGTGGTGGCGGGGGCGCGCGTTTAGCTTGTGGTGGCGGCGCAGCCCGGCGCGGGGGCTCAGTCGGGGCGGGTGTCATAGGAGTGGGCCGATTGTCGGCAGGCGGCAGCAATTGGGCTTTCATGCGATGGGGTGCCTCGACCATGCCCGGGATCTTGCGATCCTGGGGAGGACGCGAATGCCACTGCCACAGCGTTGCAATGTGAAGCAGCAAAGACAAAGCGAGCGCGACCCATATTTTGGGGACGGCAAACGCATCGCGTGAGCGGTACAAGGCTTCGATGTGGTCGCTCATTGCACGTGAAAGGGGCGGTTCAAAGTGGGCGTTTGGGGTTTCGTCTGGGCGGGGCTTGTGTGTCTGGAATTGAGTGCCACACGTCCGATATTATCGGCGACGCAAGTTCAAGATTGCGATTTGCCAATCGTCGCGCCTTGTTATTTTTTGCGACGTTGATGGGGATGGATGCCGAGAATGGAAATATTTGCAAAAGTATTGGGCCGATAGGCTCCCGCAATTTTACTCGCCGTCCGGATTCCTGCCAGTGTTGAAACATGTTTTCGTGCCCGCGGAGGCGGGTGGCTAAGCTATAATTGTCTGTTTATTCGGGGGAAATATTGAATTTCGACCTGCACTGCCATTCTAAAGTGTCCGACGGTATGCTCACGCCGCACGACTTGGTGGCGCGTGCGGCAGTGAACGGCGTGACGACGCTCTCGCTCACCGATCACGACGAGATAGGCGGACTCGCGGAGGCGCGCGATGCCGCCGCGGCGTTTGGCATTGATTTCATCAACGGTGTGGAAATCTCCATCAGTTGGCGCGAAGTCACCATCCATATCGTTGGTCTGAATGTGGATCCCGCAAACGCCGTGCTGCTAAAGGGGCTGGATGAGACCCGTATCGGACGCATCGCCCGTGCCAAAAAAATGGCGGTACAGCTTGAAATGGCGGGCATTCGTGGCAGCCTCGAAGGAGCCATGGCCTACGCCGAGAACCCGCAACTGATCAGTCGGACACATTTTGCCCGCTTTCTTGTCGAAAATCGTTATGCCAAGGATATCTCCGCCGTGTTTCGCAATTACCTGGTGAGCGGCAAGCCCGGCTATGTGGCGCACGAGTGGGCCAGTGTGGCCGATGCGGTGAGCTGGATTCACGCCGCCGGCGGGGTCGCCGTGGTCGCACACCCCGGACGTTACAAGATAAAGCGGCCGGCGCTGCGTGCATTCTTTGCTGAATTCCGCGAGCTCGGGGGCGAGGGCATCGAGGTTATAACAGGCAGCCATACGGCGCACCAGTACGGAGAGTTTGCGATTCTGGCGCGCGAGTACGGTTTCCTTGCCGCACGCGGTTCGGACTTTCACGGCCCGGGAGAAAGCCATACTGAACTCGGTCGCCTGCCGCAATTACCCGATGACTTGGAGCCGGTGTGGCGGCGCTGGTAGGGGCCAATTGCCGACCTTAAGGCGTTGAACGTTGAACAGTGCTGCACGCGCACCCAATCCTGAGCGGTCCCGGCGCGTACACAGACAAAGCGAAACATGGCCCAGTACTTTGAAGTTCACCCGACACACCCGCAGCCGCGCCTGATCACGCGTGCGGCTGAGATCGTTCGCAAGGGCGGCGTGATCGCCTATCCAACCGACTCCTGTTTCGCCCTGGGCTGCCATATCGGCGACAAGGATGCCATGGTTCGCTTGCGCGAGATCCGTGGATTCGAGGACACGCACCATCTCACACTGATGTGCCGCGACCTGTCCGAGATAGCGCTGTTTGCGCGTGTCGATAACCGCCAGTACCGCCTGCTGAAAAAGCTCACGCCCGGGAGCTACACCTTTATTCTGGAGGCAAGCCGCGAATTGCCGCGTCGATTGTTGCACGCCAAGCGGCGCACCATAGGTTTGCGCGTCCCGGGACACCCGGTGGCGCATGCGCTGCTCGAGGAGTTGAATGAACCGCTGCTCTCGAGTACGCTGATCCTTGCCGGACAAGACACGCCGCTTGACGATGCGCATGAAATCCGGGAGCAACTGGAGCACCAGATCGACTTGGTGCTGGATGCCGGGCCCTGCGGACTTGAGGTTTCTACCGTGATTGACCTGAGCGGTGAGGTGCCGAGGCTGTTGCGTAAGGGCAAGGGGCCGATTGAGTCGCTCGGTTTGGACTAAACAGGTAAAATCGCGCTTTCGCCTCACTCTTCAGCATGGAATTCAACCTAGTACAGACCATCGCGATTTACGCGCTGCCGGTCATTTTCGCCATCACCATGCATGAGGCCGCCCACGGTTACGTGGCGCGATACTTTGGCGACGACACGGCGGAGCGGCAAGGGCGCATCAGCCTCAACCCCCTACGTCATGTCGACCTGGTTGGCACGATTATTCTGCCGCTGGTGATTGTCATTACCAGCAAGCTCTTTGGCGGGGCGGGGATCCTGTTCGGCTGGGCAAAGCCGGTACCGGTCAATTTCGGCAACCTGCGCCGCCCCAAGCGCGACATGTTGTGGGTAGCCGCCGCAGGCCCTGCTTCGAACCTGATAATGGCGCTGGGATGGGCGGGACTGCTCAAATTCTCGACGTTGATGGCGAACAATGCATTTTCACTCCCGATGGGCCTGATGGCTGAGGCGGGAATTACTGTCAATGTTGTGCTTATGGTACTGAATCTGCTTCCGATCCTGCCTCTCGATGGCGGGAGAATCGTGGTGAGTCTGCTGCCTGATCGCCTGGCCTATCCGTATTCGAGGCTCGAGCCCTATGGTTTTCCCATACTGCTGGTGTTGCTGTTCACCAACATGCTCGGAGTCGTCCTCAATCCGATGGTGCTCGCATCAATCGGGCTCATCGAAACCATTTTTCAGCTTTAAGCGGAAGTAAGCAAAATATGTACGCAGAAAGGGTTGTCTCCGGTATGCGCCCGACAGGTGCCCTGCACCTGGGGCATTATCATGGCGCACTGAAAAATTGGGTCAGACTGCAGAGTGAATACCCGTGTTATTTCTTTGTTGCCGATTGGCACGCCCTCACCACCCACTACGAGGACTCGGCATCGATCGAAGACAGCGTTTGGGAAATGGTCATAGACTGGCTGGCCGCCGGAGTGGATCCATCGCAGTCAACGCTGTTTATCCAATCACGCGTGCCCGAGCACGCCGAGCTGCACACATTGCTGTCGATGATTACCCCCCTCGGCTGGCTGGAGCGCGTGCCTACCTACAAGGACCAGCAGGAAAAGCTGGCCGACCGCGATCTGGCAACCTACGGATTTCTCGGTTATCCCTTGCTGCAGGCGGCCGACGTGTTGATCTATCGTGCAAGCTTTGTTCCTGTGGGTGAAGACCAGGTGCCGCATATCGAGTTCATGCGTGAAATCGCAAGGCGTTTTAATCATGTCTATGGCAAGGAGCCGGGCTTCGAGGAAAAGGCGCTTGCAGCTGCAAAAAAAATGGGCAGCAAGAAAGCCAAGCTTTATCTGGAATTGCGCAGCCGTTACCAGCAGCAGGGCGAGGATGCGGCGCTCGAATCGGCCAAGGCCTTGCTCGACGAGCAGCAAAACCTCGCCGTCGGAGACCGGGAGCGCCTGTTTGGCTACTTGGAGGGGGGCGGACGGATGATCCTGGTCGAGCCCGACGTGCTGCTCACCGAGGCCTCGCGGTTGCCCGGGCTGGATGGCCAGAAAATGTCAAAGTCCTATAACAATGCCATCGCGCTGCGCGAAGATCCGGAATTGGTGCAAAAGAAAATCCGCACCATGCCGACGGATCCGGCGCGGGTGAAGCGCACCGATCCTGGCACACCGGAAAAATGTCCCGTGTGGCAGTTTCATCTCGTTTACTCGGATTCAAAGGTTCAGGACTGGGTGCAAAAGGGTTGTGCTAGCGCGGGCATAGGTTGCCTCGAATGCAAGCAGCCGGTAATCGACCGGGTGCTTGCGGAACAAGGCCCTATGCGCGAGCGCGCGCAGCGCTATATCGACGATCCGACGCTGGTGCGCAATATCGTCGCCGACGGCTGTGAGAAAGCGCGCAAGCTGGCGATCGAGACCATGCGCGAGGTTCGCGACGTTATGGGACTGAACTACTCATGAGCGAGCTTCGTTTCGCCGAGGATCAGGATCCGGCGCAGGCAAGTATTCCGACGCCTCAGGCGCTGCCGCATTCGGCCAAGGTGCGCGGGGAAATGATGACCGAGTTGCCGACGGATCTGTATATTCCGCCTGATGCGCTGGAGGTCTTTTTCGAGACATTCGAGGGGCCGCTAGACCTTCTGCTCTACCTGATTCGCAAGGCCAATGTCGACATCCTGGACATTCCGATGGCTCGCCTGACCGAGCAGTATCTGGTCTATGTCGAGGCGATGCGGCACAAGAACCTAGAACTTGCCGCAGACTACCTCGTGATGGCGGCAATCCTGATCGAAATCAAATCGCGCATGTTGTTGCCGCGCCCGCGCGTCGTTGCCGGCGACGAGGACCTCGATCCGCGCGCCGAACTTGTGCGACGCCTGCTCGAGTACGAGCAGATGAAGCAGGCGGCACTGGAGATCGATGCGCTGCCGCATCTGGGGCGCGATTTCTATTCGGTCGAGGTGTGGATTGAGCAGACGCTCACCCAGCGCCTGCCGCAAGTTAATGCCGCAGACCTGGAGAATGCTTGGCGTGTGCTGTTGCGTCAGGCGCGCGTTCGCACCCACCACAAGGTCAGGCAGGACGAATTGTCGGTGCGCGAGCACATGACCCTGATCATGCGGCGCCTGGCGCCGGGTGCTTTTGTCGAGTTTGCGCAATTGTTCGACGTGACACGCGGTGTTTCGGTGCTCGTAGTCAATTTTCTTGCGGTGCTTGAACTGACCCGTGAGACGCTGATTGAAGTTGCGCAGTCCGAGCCTTATGCGCCCATTTATGTAAAGCTGCGCCAGCAGGCGATCCACGTCGAGTAATACCGGACAGTTCCTTCAATCCATCAATCTGCAGCGAAGATCATGCTAAACACCGCCGACGTAAAACTGGTTCTTGAAGCCGCGCTCCTGTCCAGCCAGCAGCCGCTAAGCTTGGCCGAACTCAGGAAGCTGTTCGAGGAGGACGTGGGCACGGACACCCTGCGGCGCCTCCTCGATGAACTCCGGGGCGACTGGAATGGCCGCGCCGTGGAGCTGGTCAATCTGGCGACAGGATGGCGTTTCCAGACCAAGGTTGAGTACCAACAATACCTTGAGCGGGTCAGCGGTGAAAGGCCGCCGCGTTATTCGCGCGCAGTGCTGGAGACTCTGGCTATCATCGCTTACCGTCAGCCGGTTACGCGTGGCGACGTTGAGGACATTCGTGGCGTGGTGGTTTCCACCGACGTCATCAAGAAACTTGAAGATCGTGGGTGGATCGACACCGTCGGCCATCGCGATGTACCGGGCAAGCCGGCCCTATACGCCACCACCAAGGCCTTTCTCGACGACTTGGGCCTGCGCTCCTTGCAGGAACTGCCGCCGTTAGAGGAGATTGCGAGGTCCATTGAACGCACCGAAGTCCCGCCCACGCTCGCCGCAACGCCGCTCCCAGGCTTCCAAGGGCACGCCATCGAGGCCTCAGAGACCAACGGGGCCGCGCAGTTCGAGCCCGCAGAAGCCGGTCCCGTCCAAAGCGAGCCCGCTGCGGCCGAGCCCATCGAGGTCGGCGAGCCAGAAGGGCCCGCACAGTCCGAAGTCCCCACAGAATCGATCGAGGATCAACTCCAAAACCGGGACGGGGAGCGGCACGGCCCCTCAGGTACGACCGGCTGAGGCCGGAGGCCCACCCAAGTTACAGAAAGCGCTAGCCCAGTCCGGGCTGGGATCGCGTCGCGATATGGAGGCCCTTATCGCCGCTGGTTTGGTGACGGTCAACGGGGAGGTCGCGACGATAGGTCAGCGGGTGGCTCCTACGGACCGAGTGCAGGTTCGCGGTCGCCCGGTTCGACTGAGTTTTGGCGACGTCGACACGCGGGTTCTGATTTACCATAAGCCGCCCGGGGAGATTGTCAGCCGGGCCGACCCAGAGGGCAGGGCGAGCGTTTTCGACCATCTGCCCCCAATCAGGGGCGGGCGCTGGATCGCGGTTGGGCGGCTGGATTTCAATACCAGCGGCTTGCTGCTATTTACCAATTCCGGCGACTTGGCTGAAAAACTGATGCATCCGCGCAATGAGGTAGAGCGCGAGTATGCCGTGCGCGTCAACGGCGAATTGACGCAGGAGCAGCGGCGGCAGCTTGTGCTCAGTGTGGAGTTGGAGGACGGGCCGGCGCGCTTCGACAGCATCGAAACGGGCGGGGGCACCGGCACCAACCGCTGGTACCGCGTTATGTTGCACGAAGGAAGGAATCGCGAAGTCAGGCGTATTTTTGAATCACTCGGGCTTACCGTTAGCCGCTTGATGCGCGTGCGATATGGGCCCATTTCCTTGCCACCGCAGTTGCGGCAGGGCAAATTGCGCGACTTGCGCCCGGAGGAAATCGGCAGCCTGGAAGCTGCCTTGGCGGCTAAGCCGGCCTAAGTCGGGGAGCCGGTTTCAGCTCCGTAAAGCGCTATCCGCATTGTCTGGGGGCGTTTTTATTGCTATACTATTAAGGCTTTAGATATGGGCTGTCCGGCCCTTTTTTTATTTGTGGCGCGAGAATGAACGCTTTGGTCAATTTGCTGGAAACGACCCTGGCTGGGATGGGATACGAACTGGTCGATGTCGAGCAGTCCAACCGGGGCAAGATGCTGCAGGTCTTTATCGACCTGCCGTACGGCATTGGCGCGCCAGAAAAAAGTATCACCGTGGATGATTGCCAGGCAGTCAGCAACCAGCTGACACGTTTGTTCGCGGTGGAGGGTGTGGATTACGACCGGCTGGAGATTTCTTCGCCGGGGATGGACAGGGTTCTAAGGAAACAGGTGGATTTTGAGCGATTCGCCGGCCAAGAGGTCAGCGTAAAGATGCGCCTGCCGGTGGACGGGCGGAAGAAGTTCACTGGGGTAATCCGGCAGGTTGCTGAAGGTCGGATCGAATTGGAAATTGAGGGTGGCAGTGTGAGTCTGGACCTTGCCAACATGGATAAGGCGAGACTGGTGCCCAACATTGAATTTTGAAGTTATGAAGTTGGAGGTAGTGAAATGAGCCGCGAGATACTGCTGCTGGTCGACGCTCTGGCGCGTGAGAAAAACGTGCACCAGGAAGTGGTGTTCGGCGCCCTTGAGAGCGCTATTGCTTCGGCGACAAAAAAACGCTTCACCGATGAGGTGGATGTGAGGGTTGCCATTGACCGCGAAACCGGTGACTTTGAGTCGTTTCGGCGCTGGCAAGTCGTGGCCGATGAGGCTGTCGAGTTCCCTCCGTACCAGATCGGGCTTACCGAAGCGGTGAAGCAATACGGTGACGTCACCGTTGAGGACTTTATCGAAGAGCAGCTTGAGGCCATTGAATTCGGTCGCATCGGCGCCCAGGCGGCAAAGCAAACTATTTTGCAGAAGATTCGCGATGCCGAGCGCGAGCAGGTGTTGCAGGATTTCCTTGCCCGTAATGAAAAGCTGGTTTCGGGCACGATCAAGCGCATGGAACGCGGAAACGCGATCATCGAATCCGGCCGTGTCGAGGCGATCCTGCCGCGCGATCAGATGATTCCAAAGGAAAACCTGCGCGTCGGCGACAGGGCACGTGCCGTGCTGATGAAAATAGACCGCAGCATCCGCGGTCCGCAACTCGTTTTGTCGCGGACCTCGCCGGATTTTATCATTGAGATGTTCCGCCTTGAGGTTCCCGAAATCGAACAGGGTTTGCTTGAGATCAAGTCTGCCGCCAGGGATGTGGGTGTACGCGCGAAAATCGCAGTACACAGCAACGACAAGCGCATTGACCCCATCGGGACTTGCGTCGGCATGCGCGGGATGCGTGTGCAAGCGGTTACGCAGGAACTGGCAGGCGAGCGTGTCGACATTGTTTTGTGGAACGCGGATCCGGCCCAATTTGTGATCGGGGCGCTTGCGCCTGCTGAGGTCTCCTCCATCCTTGTGGACGAAGACAAGCACGCTATGGATGTCGTCGTTGACGACGAGAATCTGGCGATCGCCATCGGCCGCAACGGCCAGAACGTGCGCCTGGCATCCGAGCTCACAGGCTGGACCATCAACCTGATGACTGAGGCCGAGTCGCAGGAAAAGAACAAGGCAGAGAGCGAAGTCACCCGGTCTCTGTTCATGCAAAAGCTCGATGTTGATGAAGAAATGGCGGACATTCTCATTCAGGAGGGTTTCAACACCCTGGAGGAAGTCGCATACGTCCCCATCAACGAGATGATGGAAATCGAGGCC
The DNA here is from genome assembly GCA_945892985.1 of Bordetella parapertussis. Classification (GTDB taxonomy): domain Bacteria; phylum Pseudomonadota; class Gammaproteobacteria; order Burkholderiales; family SG8-39; genus CAITSH01. The sequence goes on along the minus strand of CAMDDU010000001.1, from coordinate 52,513 downwards.
TTCGACGAGACTACGGTGAACGAGTTGCGCAGCCGTGCGCGCGACGCGCTGCTGGTGCAGGCGATTGCCAAGGAAGAGCAGGTCGAGGGAATGGAGCAGGATCTGCTAAACCTTGACGGAATGGACAAGGATCTAGCCGCCACGCTTGCGGCGAACAAGATCAAGACCCGAGATGACCTCGCCGACCTTGCCGTCGACGAGCTCTCTGAGATGACAGGCATGGATGCCGAGCGTGCGAAGGATCTGATCATGAAAGCTCGCGCACATTGGTTTGCTGAGGAGCAGAAATAATCATGGCCCTTACCAGCGTTTCACAATTTGCCGGCGAGCTGAAAATGCCCGCCAGTGCGCTCATCGAGCAGCTTCGCGCCGCCGGTGTGATCAAGAAACTTGTCGAAGATACGCTGACCGAGCAGGACAAGACCAAACTTCTTGAATATCTGCGCAAGTCCCATGGGGCTGCGGCAGAGCCCAAGAACAAGATCACTCTTACACGAAAGCAGACGTCGGAGATTATCAAGAAATCGGACTCCAGCGGCAAGGCCCGTACTATCCAGGTGGAAGTGCGCAAGAAGCGCGTGTTTGTAAAACGCGATGCTGAAGTGGGCGATTCAGCCGCTATGGTCGAGGAAGTCGTGCCGATCGAGGCGGTCGCGCCACCGGTCGCGCTTGAGGTTAAGGAAGTCCCGGTATTGCCTGAGGTCGTTGCGCTCGCGCCGGAAGTGGTACCTCCTCCTGTTCCTGCGCCGGTTGTGGTTGAGGTCGCCAAGGTGGTTCCAGTGGAGCAAGTTGCACCTGTTGAACTTGTTGCGGCAGTAGTAACGCCTCCAGTAGCAGTAGCAGCAGCAGCGCCGGTACCGACGACTGCGCCTGTAGCGCCCCGGCGCCCGGTGCATACCATTGATCCGCAACAGCTCGAGTTGCGCGAATTAGAGCGCCGGCGAGACCAGAATCTGGCCGCTCGCCAGGCCGCCGAATTGCTGGAAAAGCAGGAGCGCGACAAGCGTCTTGCCGAAATGCGTGAAGCGGAGCAGAAAAAAGCTGTGGCAAAGGCCGCTGGAGTAGTGCCCGGCGCCGCCGCCACTACAGCCCCGGCCAGTGACACTACGCTGCACAAGCCCAAGGCCGCCGATGGCGCCGCTAAAGGCGACGCCAAGGCGAAGAAAAAAGTAGTCACCGTTTGGAAGGACGAGTCTGCCAAGCGCCGGGTCATCAAGACCCGCGGCGATGTGGCCGGGGCATCGGGCTGGCACAACCCCAAGGGTGGGCGCCATAACAAGCATTCCTCCGATGTGGAGAATACGGCCAACCAGTTCAGCGCGCCGTCGGAGCCTATTGTTCGTGAAGTGCATGTGCCCGAGACCATTACCGTGGCTGATCTGTCCCATAAGATGGCTGTGAAGGCTACCGAGGTCATCAAGGTGTTGATGAAGCTCGGCAGCATGGTCACAATCAATCAGGTGCTTGATCAGGAAACAGCCATGATCGTGGTGACCGAAATGGGGCATAACCCTATCGCGGCCAAACTAGACGATCCCGAGGCCTACCTCGATGAAGTGCCGGAGCAGCAAAAGCACGAGGTGGAATCGAAGACCCGTCCGCCGGTGGTCACCGTTATGGGCCACGTTGACCACGGTAAGACGTCACTGCTCGACTACATCCGTCGGGCCAAGGTGGCAAGTGGAGAAGCGGGTGGCATTACCCAGCATATTGGCGCTTACCATGTCGATACGCCGGGCGGTACGATCACCTTCCTGGATACGCCTGGCCATGAGGCGTTCACCGCCATGCGCGCCCGTGGCGCCAAGGCGACGGACATTGTTATTTTGGTGGTTGCCGCGGATGACGGGGTGATGCCTCAAACCAAGGAAGCGATACAGCATGCCAAGGTTGCCGGTGTGCCCATCGTCGTCGCAATAAATAAAATCGATAAGCCCGACGCCAATGCCGACCGCGTCAAACAGGAACTGGTGGCGGAAAACGTGCTGCCCGAGGAATACGGCGGTGATTCGCCGTTTGTCTCGGTATCGGCCAAGACCGGAGCGGGAATCGACACCCTGCTCGAGCAGGTATTGCTGCAGGCCGAGGTTCTGGAACTCAAGGCCCCCGTGGAAGCTCCGGCCAAAGGACTCGTTATCGAAGCCCGCCTCGACAAGGGCCGCGGCCCTGTGGTCACGCTGCTGGTGCAATCGGGCACGCTCAAGCGGGGTGACATTGTGCTCGCAGGCACTTCATTCGGTCGGGTTCGCGCTATGCTCGACGAGTCAGGACGCCCGATCCAAGAGGCCGGCCCATCGATCCCGGTTGAAATCCAGGGGCTCGCCGACGTGCCGCACGCAGGCGACGAAATGATTGTTCTCACCGACGAGAAAAAAGCACGCGAAATCGCGCTGTTCCGCCAAGGCAAGTATCGGGATGTCAAACTGGCCAAGCAGCAGGCGGCCAAACTTGAAAACATATTCGATAACATCGGTGAAGGTGCGGCAAAGGTGCTGCCACTGGTGATTAAGGCCGATGTCCAGGGCTCGCAGGAGGCGCTGCTGCAGTCGCTCACGAAGCTTTCAACCAGCGAAGTAAAGGTCAACGTCATTTACTCCAGCGTCGGCGGCATTACCGAGTCTGATGTAAACCTTGCGCTGACCTCCAAGGCCGTCATAATCGGTTTCAATACGCGCGCAGACGGTGCCGCACGCAAGCTTGCAGAAGCTAACGGCGTCGACATCCGTTACTACAACATCATCTACCAGGCGGTCGATGAGGTGCGTGACGCGCTGTCAGGTATGCTCACCCCCGAGAAAAAAGAAGCTGTGCTCGGAATGGTGGAGATCCGCGAGATTTACAAGATATCCAAGATCGGCACCGTCGCAGGCTGTATGGTCCTCGACGGGGTCATCAAACGCGGCTCGATGGTTCGCCTCTTGCGCAACAATGTGGTGATCTGGACGGGTGAACTGGATTCGCTCAAGCGCTTCAAGGACGACGTTCGTGAAGTCAAAGGTGGATTTGAGTGCGGCTTGTCACTCAAGGGCTTTAACGAACTTGAGGCCGGGGACCAGCTCGAGACCTACGAAGTGCAGGAAGTTGCGCGGACCCTTTAACGAGGTCGGCCGGGTGACAGCTTTGCCCCCGAGCCGCTGGGTGGCGGCATGTCGCCGACCCCACCGGGGGCAATGCTCCCGACAGGTGACAAGCCATGGCCAATAAAGCGCGACTAAGCCGCATTGCTGAACAGATTCAACGCGATCTCTCCGAGCTGATACGCCTGGAGTTGAAGGACCCGCGGGTTGGCTTCGTCACCTTTACCGGTGTGGATGTGACCGCTGATCTCTCGCACGCAAAGATTTGGTTCACTACGCTGGGGACTAAAGCCGATCACGAACAGACTGGCGAGGGCCTGAACAGGGCGTCCGGTTTCCTGCGTTCCGCGCTTGCGCGTCGCATAAAAACGCGCATCATGCCAGAATTGCATTTTGTCTTTGACGCGTCGGTTGAGCGGGGTATGCATTTGTCCGAACTGATCGACAAAGCGGTCGCGGACAAAAGCGAATAGTGAAGCCCAAGCGCATTACCCGTCCTTTGGACGGTGTTTTGCTGCTCGACAAGGCCCTTGGCCTCACCTCCAACGCCGCTTTGCAACAGGTGCGACGGCTCTACGAAGCGGCCTCCGCGGGGCACACAGGCACGCTCGATCCTCTGGCGAGCGGTCTTTTACCCGTATGTTTCGGTGAAGCCACCAAATTCTCCTTTGGTCTGCTCGATGCAGACAAGGAATATGAGGCACTGGTGCGTCTTGGTGAGCGCACCTCGACAGGGGATGCGGAGGGTGAGGTTATTGAGCGCACCGATGTCAGCGTCAGCGCTGAAACAGTAGGCCGGGCGCTGGCCCAATTTCTCGGTCCGACGACACAGATTCCGCCGATGTATTCGGCACTGAAGCGTGATGGAAAGCCACTTTACGAATATGCCCGCGCCGGAGAAACGCTAGAGCGCGAACCACGCAACATAACGATAAGCCAAATCGAGCTGATTAGTTTCGACGGTAATGCGTTCCGGATCAAGGTGCGATGCAGTAAGGGGACTTACATACGTGTCCTCGCCGAAGACATCGGCAAAACCCTCAACTGTGCCGCCCACCTCGGGGCATTGCGTCGGACCGCCGTAGGCCCGTTTGCAGTCACGCAGGCACACACCTTCTTTGCCCTTGAGCAGCACTCACGCGAGCAACGTGACGAGTTTATCTTGCCTGCGGATTGGTTGATTGCAAGTCTCGGGAAAGTGACTCTGGATGCATCCCAAACAAAGCGGTTTTTGCAGGGACAGGCGCTGCCGGGCATGGATATCGCCGCCGGTGTCACGCGTGTCTATTCGGAAACGGGCCAATTTCTTGGGGTGGCCGAAGCGCTCATCGGAGGGCAGTTGCATCCTAAGCGACTGATTAGCTTGTAGGAGCGGGTTTTTCGCCGCCTCGCACCAGGATTCACGCTGGAGGGGTGGATTGAATCCAGGCCGTATTTAGGGGCGGATTCTCTTGTGGAACGCTATGATTTTAAGGTAGAATCCGCGCTTCATTAATTCAACGAGCGTACCGACATGCCGGCTACTTCCGCGCAAAAAGCGCAGACCATTCAGGACTATCAACGTATCAAGGGCGATACCGGATCGCCAGAAGTACAGGTTGCGCTCCTGACCTCACGTATAAATGAGCTTACCGGTCACTTCAAGGCTCATGTCAAGGATCACCATTCCCGTCGCGGTTTGCTCCGGATGGTAAGCCAGAGGCGCAAGATGCTTGATTACCTCAAGCGCAAGAACGCCGATAGCTACCGCAAGCTGATCGAGCGACTCGGCCTTCGCAAGTAAAGCTTCATCGAACGCCCACCTTTCTCCAGGTGGGCGTTTTGTTTCGTGCGGAAGTTCCGCGATCTTCTCTCCAGCCAGTAACGCCGGCGGCACGTGCCGCTCGTGATCGAAAAGGACACTACTTTGAATCCAGTCAAGAAGACATTTACCTATGGTGCGCATCAGGTCACACTGGAAACGGGCGAAATTGCCCGCCAGGCCGACGGTGCTGTTCTGATCAGCGTAGATGACACCGTCGTATTGTGCGCGGTTACCGCATCGAAGCACGCAAAGCCTGGCCAGGATTTTTTCCCCCTGACTTGCGATTACCTTGAAAAAACCTACGCAGCCGGCAAGATTCCCGGTGGCTTCTTCAAGCGCGAGGGCCGGCCTTCAGAGAAGGAAACCCTGACTAGCCGCTTAATCGATCGTCCGATCCGCCCGCTGTTTCCTGACGGTTTCTACAACGAAGTACAGGTTGTCGCGACGGTAATGTCAGTAAATCCCGAAGTCGATCCTGATATCGTTTCCCTGATCGGATGTTCCGCCGCACTTACACTTGCCGGAATTCCGTTCAACGGTCCGATCGGCGCGGCACGCGTCGGCTACATCAATGACCAATATGTTCTGAACCCCACACCGGCGCAATTGACAGAATCGAAACTCAATCTTGTCGTAGCTGGTACAGAGCATGCGGTGCTGATGGTCGAGTCCGAGGCGAAGCAACTGTCGGAAGAGATCATGCTCGGTGCGGTGGTGTTCGGTCACCAACAGATGCAGGTCGCCATCCAGGTCATCAACGAACTGGCTGACGAGGCTGGCAAGCCGGCATGGGATTGGCAGCCTCCGGCCAAGGACGAGCCCCTTGCCGCAAAAATTGCATCTCTTGCGGAAGCGGATCTGCGCGCAGCCTTCGGCATCAAGCAGAAGCAGGCGCGATCGACCAAAATTGACGAAATCTGGAAGCGCGTTTTTGAACAGCTTGGCGTCGGCACCGAGGGGGGGCCGAATGCCAATGCCGTGAAAGACCTTTGCTTCGCCATGGAATCCAAAATTGTGCGTACGCAGATTCTTGAAGGCGAGCCACGCATTGACGGCCGCGACACCCGTACGGTGCGTCCAATCACCATTCGTACCGGTGTGCTGCCGCGTACCCACGGTTCTGCTTTGTTCACGCGGGGCGAAACGCAGGCCATCGTGGTTGCCACGCTGGGAACCGGTCGCGATGAGCAAATCATTGATGCGCTCATGGGCGAATATAAAGACCGCTTCATGCTTCACTACAATATGCCTCCCTATGCCACCGGCGAGACAGGGCGCGTGGGAACGCCCAAGCGTCGCGAGATTGGCCACGGACGGCTCGCTAAGCGCGCCCTGCTGGCGGTACTGCCCTCTGCGGAGGAGTTCGGCTACAGCATGCGCGTGGTATCGGAAATCACCGAATCAAACGGCTCCTCTTCGATGGCCTCGGTTTGCGGCGGTAGCCTCGCGCTGATGGATGCCGGCGTTCCCATGAAGGAGCATGTAGCCGGTATTGCGATGGGACTTATCAAGGAAGGCAACCGCTTTGCCGTGCTGACCGACATTCTTGGAGACGAGGATCACCTGGGCGACATGGACTTCAAAGTGGCCGGAACCGAGAACGGCGTTACCGCGCTTCAGATGGACATCAAGATTGAGGGCATCACAAAGGAAATCATGCAAGTGGCCCTGGCCCAGGCTTGTGAGGCTCGTTTGCACATCCTCGGGATCATGAAAGATGCCCTGGGGACGTCGCGTCAGGATATCTCGAGCTTTGCGCCGCGCATTATCAAAATCAAGATCAATCCAGAGAAAATCCGCGACGTTATTGGCAAAGGTGGTGTCGTCATCCGCGGTATTCAGGAAGAAACCGGCACGACCATTGAGATCGGCGATGACGGTACAATTTCCATTGCCTGCGTGAATTCTGATGGCGGCATGATAGCCAAGAAAAAGATTGAAGACATCACGGCGGATGTCGAAGTAGGCCGGGTGTATGACGGTACGGTACTCAAATTGCTCGACTTCGGAGCGATCGTGCAATTGCTGCCCGGCAAAGACGGCTTGTTGCACATTTCGCAAATCAGCAAGGAACGTGTTGCCAATGTGTCCGACCACCTCAAGGAAGGCCAGCAGGTCAAGGTTAAGGTTCTCGAGGCTGACGAAAAAGGCCGCGTACGCCTCTCAATGAAGGCAATTCTCGAAGATACGCCAGCGACGCCGGCCTGATTCACGGGGAAAATAAAAAAGGGCGCCTAGGCGCCCTTTTTTTATGACCGGGAAATTTACTTTGCGACCTGCTTTTCGCGCAGCTCGTCGAGCGTTTTGCAGTCGATGCAGAGCGTGGCAGTAGGGCGTGCTTCCAGTCGTTTCAGGCCTATTTCGACGCCGCAACTTTCACAATAACCGTAGTCTTCAGCATCAATTTTGGCGATTGTTTCGTCTATTTTTTTGATTAATTTGCGTTCGCGATCGCGATTACGCAGCTCAAGCGCCATATCGGATTCCTGGCTGGCGCGATCATTGGGATCTGCGAAAACAGTGGCTTCATCCTGCATGGTATGGACGGTTCGATCGATGTCCTGACCCAGTTCGGATTTGAGCGCTTCCAGAATTTTCCGGAAGTGCGTCCGCTGTTTCGCGTTCATGTACTCCTCGCCCTTTTTGGGGGCATAGGCCGAGAATTGTTTGTGCAAGAGATCAACGGACATTTTAGAAACGAGCTCCAAAATAAAAAACCAAGGCGACTTGATACCAGAAAAATATGCAGGCGGCAAGGCATAAATTGGAGCGCGTACAAACAGGGACTTAGCCGACTTTTCCCTATGACGAGCGGCGGATGTGGCTTGTTGGAAATAGCAAAGGGGCGGAGTTGGTTTTTATGCTTTTGCCGTATTTCCTTCAGGCGCAGACCGAGTTGGAAAAGACTTTACATTGACCTAGGGCGCTTCAAGGGAGTACAATTCGCCGCCTCTCGGGGTGTAGCGTAGCCTGGTAGCGCGCCTGGTTTGGGACCAGGATGTCGGGAGTTCAAATCTCTCCACCCCGACCAATAAATGTGCCGTTCATCCCAAAGTGAACGGCACGATGCCCGACGGAGTGCCCGTAGCTCAACTGGATAGAGCACCGGCCTTCTAAGCCGGCGGTTACAGGTTCGAGTCCTGTCGGGTGCGCCAAGAAGTTAAGTAAGGTAATGGTGGCTGTAGCTCAGTTGGTAGAGTCCCGGATTGTGATTCCGGTTGTCGCGGGTTCGAGTCCCGTCAGCCACCCCAACCTCCCGCGCCGTCGAGTTCAGTTCGATTTTGGCCTTATCTTGCGACTTCCTTCGCAACGTCGCCCGGTTCTAATCCAGTTGCGTGCGCTCCAGAAGAAATACGAAGTCTTCTCCAGCGCTGACGTGCAGCCAGGTGAACGCAAGGTGGGGAAAGGCCTTTTCGACGGCTATTCTGTTATGGCCGATTTCAACCACGAGCAATCCCTTGGGCTTAAGGTGCTTCCCGGCACCGCTCAGAATACCCCTTAGCGCATCCAGGCCGTCTTTGCCAGACGCTAGCGCAAGTTCGGGTTCATGTCTGTACTCCCGAGGCAGTCGGCGCATGCTGGCTGCATTGACGTAGGGAGGATTGGCCAGGATTAAATCGTATTGTCCAAACCCGTCTCCAGAGAAAATATCCGACTTGAGCAGGGTTACGCGGCTTTGCAGCCGATAATCAGCAACGTTGCGCTGTGCCACCTTCAACGCAGCCCTTGAGATATCTGCAGCATCGACTGCGGCTTTGGGAAACGTCAGTGCTGCAAGTATCGCAAGGCACCCGGATCCGGTGCACATGTCGAGCACATTTGTGATGCGTCCGGGCAATCTTACCCACGGGGATAGACTTTCGTGGAGCAGTTCAGCTATGAAGGAGCGTGGAACGATTGTGCGTTGGTCAATGTAAAATCGGTGCTCGCCAAGCCACGCCTCCTTGATAAGGTAGGCCATGGGAATGTGCTCTATCAGTCGACGCTGGCAGAGGGTTGTGATGCGCAATCGCTCCTTTGCGCTGGGCTCATTGTCCAGAGCCGCGGCCAGACGGTCCCAAGGCACGTCAAGTACATGGCAAAACAGCCAAGAGGCTTCCTCGGCGGCATTGTGCGTGCCATGCCCGTAATGTAGTCCGGCTTTGCGAAACTGCGCCGTGCAGTCGCGCAGCAGGGCGCGCAGGGTGGTCTGTTTTGTTGACACTGCAGTCAGGCAGCTAACAGCAATTTTTCGAGAATTCGCCCATAAATCCGTGTCAGCGGTTCGATATCTGCAATCTCCACATATTCGTTGAGTTTGTGGATGGAGTCGTTGAGTGGACCGAATTCGATGACTTCTTTGGCAACCACCGCGATAAAGCGGCCATCCGAGGTGCCTCCCGTTGTGCTGACTTCTGCTTCAACACCTGTGACCTCACTTACGGCGCAGATCGCCGCCTTGAGCAGGGGGCCGGCGACAGTAAGGAAGGGGCGTGCGCCCAAGGTCCATTTAAGCTCGTACTGAAGCCCATGTCGATCAAGAATCTCATGAACGCGGATCTGAAGCGCCTCAGCGGTACTCGCGGTCGAGAAACGGAAATTGAAGAGTACGGTCAATTCTCCAGGGATGACATTGGACGCGCCGGTGCCGGCGCGGATATTGGAAATCTGCCACGAGGTGGGGGGGAAATGCGCGTTACCCTGATCCCAGCTTACCTCTCCGAGCTCCGCAAGGGCCGGCATCGCCAGATGGATGGGGTTTTTCGCCAGGTGCGGGTATGCGATATGTCCTTGTACGCCTTTGATGTGCAGCGTTCCAGAGAGTGAACCGCGCCGACCGTTCTTGATTGTGTCGCCAAATCTGCTCACGCACGTCGGCTCGCCAACGATAGCGTAGTCGATACCTTCGCCGCGTTTGGTCAAGGTCTCGATAACCCTGACGGTTCCGTCGATCGCGTCGCCTTCCTCGTCCGATGTTAGGAGAATAGCGATAGACCCCGCATGATTCGGATGTTCGGCGACAAATCGCTCCGCTGCCACAGTGAAGGCCGCTACGGAGGTTTTCATGTCAGCCGCACCGCGACCGTACAGGCGACCGTCACGCTCCTCTGGGGAAAATGGATCGTTGATCCACTGGGTCAATGGGCCCGGAGGAACCACATCTGTGTGCCCGGCAAAACAGACTACCGGCGCCGCGCTCCCGTGCCGTGCCCAAAGGTTGACGACTCCCCCTCTGGGTATGTGATCGATCTGAAACCCCGCGGCCGCCAGTCGGGTACTAAGCAGTGCCTGGCAGCCTCCGTCTTCGGGCGTTACTGAGCGGCGGCTAATAAGTTCGCGCGCGAGGGCAAGTGTGGCGTTCATGATTCGGTGGCCTTACTTATCATTGCGAAGGATGCGCGTAGCCGTAGGCTGGAAAGGGGCGCCAAACGGGCCTTTCCAGTCGATGGGAGGCCTTTCGTGCATGGTTGTGTATTACACGACCGGAGTAACAGTCGACATTTTACTTAAAGCGGCTTCGTCGTAACCAACGTGAATGGCGTCACCGGCGACAATTAGTGGTCGTTTGATCAGGGTAGGGTGGGTGAGCATCAGCATTCGAGCAGCCTTGGCCGAGCTTATCCCTTGTTTGGCGAGCTCAGGCAGACTTCGCCATGTCGTGCTGGAACGATTGATCAGACTGCTCCAGTCGAGCACCGTCATCCATGATTGCAGATCCGCCTCGTTGAGGCCATCTTTGCGATAATCGTGAAATCGTACCGTTACGCCGTTGGCGCCAAACCAGGCAAGCGTCCGTTTTATCTTGTCGCAATTGCGAATGCCGTACACCGTAATCACTGTGTCAGGCCACTCGTTCGCTGTCGTCGGCATCGAGTTTGAAATCACTAAATGAGGTGCTCACAACCGGTTGGGTCGAACTCATTTTGTCGAACGACGTAGATTTACTGTCCTTGCCAGCAGCGAGTTCGGCCCCGGCCTCGGTGTTGTTGATAAGCCAGAGCAGGTTGGTCGCAGAATCCGCGTTGGCCAAGGCCTCCTCCTGACTGATGACGCCATCGCGAAGAAGTTTGAACAATGCCTGTTCAAAGGTTTGCGAACCGGGTGAGAGGCTCTTCTCCATTGCGTCTTTCATCTCGTTGATCTCGCCCTTGTCTATGAGCTCGGCAAGATGGCGACTGTTGAGCATGACCTCAACGGCGGCGGCGCGTCCGCCCTTTATGGTTTTGATCAGGCGCTGCGATATGACGCTCTTGAGCGTCGCAGCCAGATCCTGCAAAAGCGCGGGACGATTTTCCAGAGGATAGAAGCTGATGATTCGGTTCATCGAGTGGTAGGCATTATTGGCGTGCAAGGTGGCGAGCGCGAGGTGACCCGATTGCGCATAGGCGATCGCCGCGGCCATGGTGTCCTTGTCGCGAATTTCTCCGATCAGGATGCAATCGGGTGCTTGTCGCAGTGCATTTTTCAGCGCGGTTTTGAAATCGAGCGTGTCGGTCCCAACTTCGCGCTGGTTGACGATCGACTTCTTGTTCTGGAATATGAACTCGACCGGATCTTCCAGGGTCAGGATATGCCCGGATTTTTGTTCGTTGCGGTAGTCGAGCATTGCCGAGAGCGAGGTCGATTTTCCTGATCCGGTTGCGCCGACCATCAGGATAAGCCCGCGCTTTTCCATGATGACCTCCTTTAGAACGGAGGGCAGGCCTAGCGAGTCAAAAGAGGGAATCGATCCGGGTATATAACGGACCACCACAGCCGGCGTACCTTTTTGCCGGAAGGCGCTTATACGGAAATTGCCTACGCCTTCAATCGAGAAAGCCGTGTTGAGTTCGAGTGTTTCCTCGTACTCCTTGATCTGCTTTTCATTGAGGACTTCGTAAAGCAGTTCCTTGATGGTTTTTGCATCCATCACCTGCTGGTTGACGGGGATGGCCGTCCCGTTGATCTTGATGTTGATCGGGGAGCTGACCGACATGAAGATATCCGAGGCCTTTTTGTCCGCCATCAGCTGGAAAAGTCGTTTCATTATCGACATGGTGCCCTCTCCCGATTTAAGGCTGAATCGATATTGACGCGGAACGCAGCACTGAGCACGCCGTATCGGATGCGTGCCGCGAACTCAGTCTCCGCGCAACAAGTCATTGATGCCGGTTTTGGCGCGGGTCTTGGCGTCGACCTGCTTCACAATCACGGCGCAATAAAGACTGTACTTGCCGTCGGCGGAGGGCAGATTCCCCGCGACGACAACCGAACCGGCCGGTACCCGTCCGTAACTCACTTCGCCGGTGGCGCGGTTGTAGATTTTTGTGCTCTGACCGAGATAGACCCCCATTCCGAGAACTGCATTCTCCTCCACGATGACGCCCTCAACGACCTCGGAACGTGCACCAATGAAGCAGTTGTCTTCGATGATCGTCGGGTTAGCCTGAAGTGGTTCGAGCACGCCCCCTATGCCAACCCCACCTGATAGATGCACACCCTTGCCAATCTGCGCGCATGAACCCACGGTGGCCCAAGTGTCGACCATGGTGCCTTCATCAACGTAAGCGCCGATGTTGACGTAAGAGGGCATGAGCACGGCATTCTTTGCGATGTACGCACCACGACGTGCAAACGCCGGCGGAACAACGCGAAACCCGCCGGCGGCGAAATCATCTTTCGACCAGTCCGCGAATTTGGATGGAACCTTGTCCCAGAAACGCAGATCACCACCGCCCATTTCGCCGTTGTCCTGAAGTCGGAACGATAGCAGCACGGCTTTCTTGATCCACTGGTGCGTGATCCATACGCCGGACACTTTCTCTGCGACGCGTAACTGGCCTTTGTCGAGCTCAGCTACGACCGAGTTCACGGCGTTGCGAACTTCGACGCTTGCGTTGCCGGGATTGATCTCGGCGCGAACTTCCCAGGCTTGCTCTACGATATTTTGTGCGGACATGATTTTTCAAAAAGAGAGGATAAATTTTCTAAGGCGCTCCACCGCTTCGCGACATTCGGCAAGCGGCGCCACCAAGGCGATGCGGATACGGTTCTTTCCCGGGTTGCCGTCAGGCGTTTCACGTGCGAGATAGCTCCCTGGCAAGACCGTCACATTATAGTCTCGATAAAGGTCCCGAGCGAAGCGGTCATCCGGAATTGGCGTCTTGAGCCAGAGATAAAAGCCCCCCGCAGGCATATTCGCCCCAAGCGACGAGAGCATGGGTACGATCTCGCGGAACTTTTCGGCGTAAAGGCGCCGGTTGTCGCTGACATGAGCCTCGTCACGCCAGGCTGCGGTGCTTGCCGTTTGTACGGCCGGACTCATCGCGCCGCCCTGATAGGTCCGATATAACAAGAACTGTCGCATCAGTGTGGCGTCGCCGGCCACAAAGCCGGAGCGCATGCCGGGCACGTTGGACCGCTTGGACAGGCTGGAAAACACGATCAATCGTTCGAACCGGTTTATCCCGAGAATTTGGGACGCTTGAAGCGCGCCGAGGGGGGGATTCTCATCGTCGTAATAAAGTTCCGAGTAGCACTCGTCCGAGGCGATCACAAAGCCGTGACGCTCGGAAAGTTCGAACAGCACACGCCACTCCTCCAGCGACATCACATTTCCAGTCGGGTTGCCTGGAGAGCAGGTATAGACGAGTTGGGTGCGTCGCCAGACCTCGTCGGGCACCGCCGCATAGTTGACTTTATAGCCGCGCGCCGGATCGGCGTTGACAAAGTAAGGTTCAGCGCCCGACAGCAAGGCGGCGCCCTCGTATATCTGGTAAAACGGGTTGGGGCAGATCACAATGCCGCCGCAGCTTGCGTCCACCACTGTCTGTGCAATTGCGAACAGGGCTTCGCGTGATCCATTGACCGGCAGAACCTGCGTCGCCGGGTCGACGTTGTTCAGTCCATAGCGCCGCATTAGCCATTCAGCGATCGCTTCGCGCAACGCCGGAGCGCCCGCTGTCGCGGGGTAACTTGCCAGCCCATCAAGATTCTCGGCTAGGGCACGACAGATAAACGCCGGGGTTGCATGCTTGGGTTCGCCGATGCCAAGGCTAATGGCAGACATGCCGGGAACAGGCGTAACTTCGGAAAATAATTTTCGAAGTTTTTCAAAGGGATAGGGCTGGAGTTTGCCCAGCAGGGGATTCACTTATGCGATCCTTAGGGGGAAATACATGTTGTCATTGTGGACGTGGCGGGCACTCGCACCGACAGGCTGGGGCAATTGCCTGTGGCTTTATCCGGCGGTGGGCGTAGCCGCGTCAAATGACCCGAGATCAACGTTTGGGAGCGGTTTCCAGTTTTTTTGCCGGTGTTCGGCAACGACAGTGGTGAATATTCCGCCGCGAACGAAAAACCTTGCTTTTAACCGGGCGTACCGCGGCGACAGAGTCTTTACTATATCGTCAAGTATCTGGTTGGTGACCGCCTCGTGATACGCCCCCACGTCACGATAAGCCCAAATGTAAAGCTTCAGGCTCTTCAGTTCGACGCATTTTTTATCAGCGATGTAATCGAGAACTAATGTTGCAAAATCTGGCTGGCCGGTCATCGGGCAGAGGCATGTAAATTCTGGAATTTCCATATGAATCAGGAAATCCCGCGATGGGTTGGGATTGGGGAAGGAATTCAAGGTTTTGCTGGGTTTGTTCGGCATTTCGCGAATTTCTCTGTCGGAAGCGGGTTGGTCAAAGTGTTATTATAGCGGTCGCCATTCTTACTCAATAAATCCGGCCTGTAGCCGGTTTTTCTTTCTTAGCGATCCTTTCTTACCGACCCCCGTGCGCCTTACTCAAATCAAGCTTTCCGGGTTCAAGTCGTTTGTCGACCCAACCTCCATCTATGTCCCAGGCCAACTGGTAGGTGTTGTCGGCCCTAACGGCTGCGGCAAGTCCAATGTAATCGACGCCGTACGCTGGGTGCTAGGCGAGTCCAAGGCTTCGGCGCTACGTGGCGAGTCGATGCAGGACGTTATTTTCAACGGGTCAGGGCAGCGCAAGCCAGTGGCCAGAGCCAGTGTCGAGTTGCATTTCGACAACAGTATGGGTAAAGCTGGCGGACAGTGGTCGCAATACGCGGAAATCGCGGTCAAGCGCGTTTTGCAGCGCGATGGCGAATCGTCCTACTTCATCAATAATGCGCACGTTCGCAGGCGGGACATCCAGGATATTTTCATGGGAACGGGCCTGGGGCCCCGCGCCTACGCGATCATCGAGCAGGGCATGATCTCGCGCATTATCGAGGCCAAGCCAGAGGAATTACGCGTATTCCTTGAAGAGGCGGCCGGCGTCTCGAAATACAAGGACAGGCGCCGCGAAACAGAAAATCGCTTATCCGACACGCGGGAAAATCTTTCTCGTGTCGCTGATATCCAACAGGAGCTCGGCATCCAGGTCGAAAAACTGGAAAAGCAGGCCGAAGTCGCCAAAACCTATCAGGAACTTCAAGACAAGCTCAAGAATCGCCAAAACCTGTTGTGGCTGGTACGTAAAAAAGAAGCTGAGTCCGATTTTCAGCGCTACGCGCGAGACGTAGAAAAGACGACCAACGAGCTAGAAGAAGAAACCGCAAAGCTGCGTGAAGTCGAAAATAGACTCGAAACGATTCGCGCCGAGCACTACAGCGCGGGCGACGTATTGAGCGCGGCTCAAGCCGAGTTGTTCTCCGCAAATACCGAGGTCACCCGTTTGGAAGCGGACATTCGGTATATGTCGGATACCCGCCAACGTTTGGAATCACGCTTAGCCGACTTAAAGATTCGATTGGAGCAATGGCAAGGCCAAAGCAGCGAGCTGGAGTCGGCAAAGTTGATGTGGCATCAACGCCATGAGGAGGCGGCCGAAAGAGTCGCCGGCACCCAGGATCAGGCCACCAACGAGGCGGGAAAACTGCCAGAAGCAGAGCAGTTGTTCCGTACTGAGCGGGAAAGAGTTACCGAGTCGCGCGCGACAATGGCGCGGACCACGCAAGCCTTCCAGATTGAGCAGACGCACATCAGCCACGCGGGTAAAACCTTGCAGGGTCTTGAGCAACGGGAAGAGCGGTTATCGACGGAAAAGGTGGCGCTGGCCGTTCCGGATCCGGAAATTCTCGAGAAGCTGCAGATCGATCTGGTTGAGGTTCAGGCGCAGGCGGCCGACCTTGAGGCGTCACTGGGGCAACTGCAGGCTGAATTTCCGGGCTTTACCCAAGCGCGGCAGGAAGCCCAAGCGCTGTTGCAGCGTCTGCAGCAGGAGGCCGGAGGACTTGAAGGTCGCTTGGCCGCGTTGCGCCAAATTCAGAAGAGCGTGGACGAAAACGGGAAAATCCATGATTGGCTAGAAGCGCAGGGCTTGTCTTCGCTGCCACGCCTTTGGCAAAAAATTACGGTCGAGCCTGGCTGGGAAAATGCAGTTGAGTCGGTTTTGCGCGAAAAACTGCATGCTATCGAAGTCGCCAGTCCTGACCACATCCAACGCCTTTTGGATAATCCACCTCCAGCCAAATTGAGCGTATTCGCCGCAGGGGGCGCCACAAGCGCGGCGGCCGCCGGGGAGTTCTCCCCACTAGCCAGTTACGTACGGTACTCGGATCCGGCGATAGCGCCACTGATTGAAGGATGGCTTGACGGCTACCTTGCCTTCGAGGGAATTCCGCGTCTGATGACGCGATTAAGTCTGCCGGTGGGGAGCGTTCTGGTCAACAGGGACGGTCATCAGTTCGGTCGCCAAGGGCTTACCTTTCACGCACCAGACCCCGCGGATACCGGCATCCTTGCGCGCCAGCGTGAGATTGGAGCTTTGGCGCAAGACTGCGAGGAGCGGCAGGTTCAACTCGAAGCTACACGATCAGTATTGACCGAGGCTGAAGAGCGCGTATCTACCTGCCAAAATGCGCAAGCTGCAATCAGCCAGCAACTCGCAACGGTGCGGCAGAACGCGCATACCTTGCAATTGGAGCAAGTCCGTGTCGCCCAGAACGCAGAACGCATAACTGAGCGGGCGTGCCAAATCGGTCTCGAATTGCATGAAATCAACCAGCAAAAGCAGGTTGAGCAGGAGCATCAGACGCAGGCAGAGGCGAAACTGGAGCAGTTGCAGGGTGAAATTGACGCTTTGCACGAGCTGTTGGAATTTGCGCAGACTGCCTTTCAGACTGCGGAGTCGGCGCTCGAGGCTCAACGGGCGGCGATTCAACAGGCTGATCGCGAACATCAGCAGGCGCTATTCAATGAACGGGAATGTTTATCTAAAATCAGTGAGATAGACTCTTTATCGAAGAATTTAGTTGAACAAATTGCGACGGGCCTTGAGCAGATTGGGGAGTTTCAGGGGGAGATAAGCACGCTCTCGGACACCTCGCAGCGCGAGCAACTTCAAGGCGCGCTCGAACTCAAGCTGGTCAAAGAACAGGCTCTCGCTACAGCGCGGGACCATCAGGAATCCGTGTCCGCCGGCTTGCGCACTGCAGAGTCACAACGCCTTGAGTCCGAGCAAAAACTGGATCCCTTGCGCGAACGAATTGGGGAACTCAAACTGAAAGAGCAGGCGGCTCGGCTCGCTTACGAGCAATTCGCGCACCAGCTTTTTGAAGCCGGTGCGGACGAAGCCGGCTTGGAGGCGACAATAGAGGCGGGCCAAAAGGGAGCGCCACTCCAAGGTGAAATTACACGCCTGACCAACGCCATTGCCGAGCTCGGTGCCGTCAATATGGCCGCGCTGGATGAACTAACGCAAAACAGGGAGCGCAAGAACTTTCTCGACTCCCAGACGGCCGACCTTGCCGAGGCCCTCGCTACGCTCGAAAATGCAATCCGCAAGATCGATCGCGAGACACGGGAGCTTCTGCAACAGACATTCGACACTGTCAACGCCCATTTTGGAACTATGTTCCCGACTCTCTTTGGCGGCGGCGAGGCAAAATTAATCATGACGGGGGAGGAAATCCTTGACGCCGGTATCCAGGTGATGGCGCACCCGCCCGGAAAGAAAAATACCTCGATACACCTTTTATCCGGTGGTGAAAAGGCGCTAACGGCGATTGCGCTGGTATTTTCGATGTTTCAACTCAATCCGGCTCCATTTTGCCTTCTTGACGAGGTGGACGCGCCGCTTGATGACACAAACACGGAGCGGTTTTGTGAGCTGGTGCGCAAAATGTCTTCGGGAACCCAATTCGTATTTATCAGTCACAATAAGATAACCATGGAACTTGCGTCCCAATTGGTCGGAGTGACTATGCAGGAGTCTGGGGTGTCACGTGTCGTGGCCGTAGATATGGAGCAAGCGCTAAAACTAGCGGACGATAGCCGGATTCCCGCTTTAGCATGAGTGTCTTCGAATGAGCGAATTTCAGATTAGTCTTCTTGGAATAGGCGCTCTGGTCATTGTTGCGGTTGTCGCCTACAACAAATGGCAGGATAGAAGAATTGCCCGTACTACTAGCGACAGCTTTCGGTCCGGACACGAAGATGTTCTGCTTGCGAAGCCTAGCCGGCACGGTCAGGTAGAGGCAGAAGCGCCGTTAGAAATGGACGCAAGCCTTCCCAAAATAGATGAAATTTCCCCCGATGAGCGGATTCGGATTGAGCCGGTCATGTCCGTGGCGGCGGATCCGACAGACACGCCTGCCAACCTAGCCGATGAAGTATCTATTGACCATGTTGTATTTATTACATTTCCCGAGAAGGTGGACGCTGAAGCTATTTTAGGATCCCCGGAGTTAGCATCGAACCCGTGCATTCGATGGGCAGAAATTTCCCAAACTGGAGGAGGGTGGCTATCGATTCGTCCCGGTTCTAGGTGCACCCATATTCGGGCGGCGCTACAGATGATCAACAGGCAAGGCGTCGTCTTGGAGCGGGATATCGCTTCTTTTAATGGGGGAGCGTTTGCGCTTGCAGAGCGCTTGGGTGGGATGGCCACGGCCGAACCTGTTGCTGCTGCCGTGCTACGGGCAAAGGAGTTTGATGCTTTTTGCTCAGATGTCGATGTTCAGATTGCTGTTCATTTGGTTTCCCGTGACGGTGTCCCCTTTGCCGGGACCAAGTTGCGAGGACTGGCCGAAGCTGCAGGCATGGTACTGGCCGCGGATGGGCAATTCAGTTTTTGCAATGACGATGGCGTAATCCTGTATTCGCTCGCGAATAAGGAATCCACGGCTTTTCACGCCGAGACGATGCGCGGTATGACAACACGCGGAGTCTCCCTATTGCTTGACGTGCCGCGATCACCCGGCGGTATTGCTACTTTCCGCGCCATGGTAATCACTGCCCAGCGTCTTTCGCAGGGGCTGAATGCGGCGATACTCGATGACAACGGAAACCCGCTTGGCGATCGAGCCTTTGAAACGATAGCAAGGCAACTGGCCGTCCTCTACAGCGATATGGAGGCTCGTGGAGTTGCCGCAGGCAGCCCGACGGCCCTGCGCCTATTTTCCTGAGCATGCCGGCAAGCGAGCAAGTCAGGTTGCGGATAGAGAAACTTCGCCTGGAGCTCGAACAGCATAACTATCGCTATTACGTCCTCGACGAGCCGAGCGTGAGCGATGTGGAATACGACTCGCTTTTTCGTGAATTGCAGACTCTTGAGGCGGCTCATCCTGATCTAGTCACTGCCGAGTCCCCGACGCAGCGCGTAGGCGCTCCACCGCTTAAGGACTTCGATAGCATATTGCATTCGGTTCCGATGCTATCCCTAAGTAACGCCTTTTCAGAAGATGAAATAAGGGCCTTCGATCGACGTGTGCGCGAGAGCCTTGGGGAGAATGTCGTCCGCTACGCAGCGGAACCGAAATTTGACGGGCTGGCAATCAGTCTTCGCTATGAGGCCGGTAGATTTATAACAGGTGCGACACGCGGGGATGGTGAAAAAGGGGAGGATGTAACGGCTAATCTTCGCACCATCAGCGCCATTCCCCTGCGTCTGCGTGGGGCCGGAAAATTACCATCAGTCCTGGAGGTGAGGGGAGAGGTGCTTATTTTCAAGCGGGATTTTCTTTCACTTAATGAAAAACAGCGTCAAAGGGGCGAAAAAGAATTCGTTAACCCGCGCAACGCTGCGGCGGGAAGTTTGCGTCAGCTCAATTCACAAATCACAGCTGGACGGCCATTGCGATTTTTTTCCTACGGAGTGGGCGACATACGGGATTTCGATCTGCCTGCAACCCATTCGGAGCAAATGGACTGGCTTGCAAACTTGGGGTTCCCAGTCTGTGCGGACCGTTGCGTTACCGACGGCATCGATGGGCTAATCGACTTCTACGGAAAAATGGGGGAGCGACGTGCTGATCTTCCTTACGACATAGACGGCGTTGTCTATAAAGTCGATTCCCTTTCGCAACAGCAGCGCTTGGGCTTCGTCGCCCGGGCTCCGCGATTTGCCATAGCGCACAAATTTCCGGCTGCGGAATCGGAGACCAGGGTGCTGGATATCCAGGTACAGGTCGGCCGCACCGGCGCACTCACCCCGGTTGCACGCCTCGCCGCGGTATTTGTCGGTGGAGTCACAGTAACCAACGCCACGTTGCACAACGAAGATGAAGTGCGTCGGAAGGATGTCTGGCGCGGCGACACCGTGGTAGTTCGTCGTGCCGGGGATGTCATCCCGGAAATCGTGCGCGTCTCCCAACCTGGTCCGAGGGCCGATGGCGATCGATTTGAAATGCCACAGGCATGCCCTGCCTGCCTATCTAAGGTGGTAAAACTTGAAGGCGAGGCGGCAACAAGGTGTAGCGGAGGATTGTTCTGCCCCGCACAACGCAAGCAATCTTTACTCCATTTCGCGTCCCGAAGAGCAATGGATATTGAGGGACTTGGTGGAAAACTCATCGACCAGTTGGTCGAACGCAATCTTGTACAAACGCCAGCGGATCTTTATCGACTAGGATTAAACAGCCTGTCGGAATTGGAACGAATGGGGGAAAAGTCAGCTAAAAACCTTGTTAATGCCATTGCACAGTCGAAAAGGCAACCGCTTGCCAGATTTGTGTTTGCTTTGGGCATTCCGGGTGTTGGTGAAGAGATTGCAAAAATTCTGGCACGGCATTGCGGGGAACTGAATGCGCTAATGGCGGTGGATTGGAGGCTCATTGCTGAGCAAAAAAAGAACGTACAAAAGGACAATGCTGGTCGTAAGCGTAGAGGGGAGGCACCGTTTGCGCAGATTCTCGAGGGAATCGGGCCAGAGTTAATGGACAGTCTGGAGAAGTTTTTCGCCGAGTCGCATAACCGCGAAGTTATTGCACAACTCACCGCTCCCGGAGGGGTTGAGGTCCATGCGCAGACAGCGCCCATCTCCGCGGTGCGGGAAGGCACGCTTGCAGGTAAAACCCTTGTTTTGACCGGTACACTGCCTAACATGACAAGGGACGATGCAAAGCGACTGATTGAAGCAGCGGGTGCAAAGGTGACTAACTCGGTGTCCAAGTCGACGGATTACGTTGTGGCAGGGAACGAAGCTGGTAGCAAATTGGAAAAGGCACAGGAACTTGGGGTGGCGGTCATCGATGAAAATCGCTTGCGCTCAATGCTGGATGGAAAATAGGAGAATCGGTGCAAAAAATAACCAAAGCGGTGTTCCCGGTTGCAGGCATGGGAAGCCGGTTTCTGCCCGCGACCAAGGCGAGCCCCAAAGAAATGATGCCTGTGGTCGACAAACCGCTGATTCAGTATGCTGTAGAGGAAGCCGTGGCCGCCGGTATCACAGACATGGTCTTTATCACTGGCCGTAACAAGCGTGCAATCGAGGATCATTTCGATAAAGCTTATGAGATAGAGGCGGAACTCGCCGCCCGTGGCAAGAAAGAGTTACTGGAGTTGGTGCAGGGGATTTTGCCGTCGCATGTCAATTGTATTTACATCAGGCAGGCTGAAGCGCTCGGGCTGGGGCATGCAGTGCTTTGCGCTAAACCGGTTATCCAGGACGAGCCGTTCGCTGTGATCCTTGCCGACGATCTGATTGATGGCGAGCCGCCAATTGTCAGCCAGATGGCAAAGGTTTTTGAACTGGAGCACTGTTCGTTGTTGGGGGTTCAGGAAATTCCACTCGAACAAAGTCGCCAGTACGGTATGGTGAAGGCGAAAGTTATTAGCGCCGATTTGGGGGAAGTTAGCAGCATTGTGGAAAAGCCGGCGCCCGAACAAGCACCGTCCAATCTGGCTGTTGTGGGGCGATATATCCTCACTCCACGTATCTTTCATCATTTAGAACGGGGTAAGCCGGGGGCTGGTGGCGAGCTGCAGTTGACAGACGCCATCGCGGCGCTGCTTGATGAAGAACGGGTGTTAGCGTATCGTTTTAAGGGGATACGCTATGACTGCGGCTCCAAGCTGGGCTACCTTCAGGCAACGATTGCCTATGCTCGCAAACATCCCGAGGTTGCAGCCGAGTTCAACGCGTATCTGAGTAGCCTAGAGCATTGATAGCTAACGTTGATCAGGCTTGGGCCATGCTCAATGACGCTGACATGGTTAGCAGCGCAAACGACGTTAGCGCGGCGATTTCTCGGCTGAGCGATGAAATAAGCGCGTCACTTGCAGACCGTTATCCGCTAGTTCTGGCGGTCATGGGAGGCGCGGTATATTTTGCAGGCAACCTCCTGCCTCAACTGCATTTTCCGCTTGAATTTGATTTTATACATGCATCCCGTTATGGCAATGCGCTGGCAGGTAGTGCCATCTCATGGCGGGCCGCCCCGCGCGAGAATGTGAAAGGTCGCATTGTTCTCGTTTTAGATGACATCCTTGATGGCGGAGACACCCTGTTTGCGATTCGCGAACGGATTCTCGGACTGGGCGCGACAACCTGCTACACAGCGGTGCTAACCGATAAGATCACCGGCAGGGTAAAGCCCATAAGAGCCGACTTTGTCGGCCTTGCTGTACCAGATCGCTTTGTATTTGGATGTGGCATGGACGCGCACGGTTTGTGGCGCAACCTTCCTGCAATTTATGCGATGAAAGGAACTTGATGCTCGCGATTATCGGCGGTAGCGGACTGACTCAACTGGCCTGTCTGCGTGCAACGCACCGCCGGGCGGTGCGAACTCCCTATGGGGAGCCGTCGGGGCCGATTACATTCGGGTTGATTGGTGATTGCGAAGTGGCGTTTCTCGCGCGTCACGGGTACGGGCATACCATCCCCCCGCATGAAGTCAATTATCGCGCCAATATATGGGCCCTAAAAACAGAGGGGGTGACGGAAATAATTTCTGTGGCATCCGTCGGGGGCATACGCGAGGACCTTTTACCCGGTGTAATCGCTGTTCCAGATCAATTGATCGACTACACATGGGGAAGGCGGCAGACTTTTTTTGAAGGTGGTGACAATCCTGTAACGCATGTCGATTTCACACATCCATATACCTCTGGCACAAGGCAACTTCTCATATCGGCGGCGGCAGTCTGCGGAGAACCCTTGGTTGATGGCGCCGTTTACGCATCGACCCAGGGTCCAAGGCTTGAGACTGTGGCGGAAGTGAACCGACTGGAGCGAGATGGTGCCGATATGATAGGTATGACCGGCATGCCCGAGGCTGTTCTTGCACGCGAATTGGACTTAAAGTATGCAGCACTTGCCGTCGTTGTAAACCACGCCGCAGGCCGCGGGGACAGCAAAAACACTATCGAATTTGAACGTATTGACGCTATTTTGCAGGAGACCATGTCGCGAGTAAGGCGCGTGATTGAAAGGATTTGTGCATGATTCGAAGCGTCTTACGCATGGGAGACCGTCGCCTGTTGGAACCATCGCGACCCGTGGCAACTTTCAACACACCTGAATTGCATGCGCTAATCCAAGATATGGAAGACACCATGGCGCACCTCAATGGCGCAGGTTTGGCGGCACCTCAGATTGGCGTCGGACTCCAGCTTGTCATCTTTGGCGTTATTGCGAATCCGCGATACCCCGATGCGGAGGCGGTTCCACGCACCGTCCTGATCAACCCGGTTCTCACGCCAGTCGGTCCAGAAATGGAGGAGGGATGGGAGGGGTGCTTGTCAGTGCCCGGTTTGCGCGGTGTTGTTCCCCGCAATCGAACCATCCGCTATACCGGTTTTGATGAACAGGGGCTTCCGATCGATAAGACGGTAAGTGGTTTTCATGCGCGTGTTGTGCAGCATGAGACGGATCATCTTCTGGGAATTCTTTATCCGATGCGGATCCGTGATTTCACCTCCTTTGGGTTCATGGAGGAACTGTTTCCAGACGAAGAAATAACCGATGATTGAATGATCTTTTCGAAACGGGGCTGATAAGCCGGTTAGTATTTCTTGATCAGGTATCAACGCGTTTTGGAAACGCCTCGCAGAGTCGCTCAGGCCTGGAGCTGTTCAAGCAGGTCCTGTTCAAGCAGTAGCACGGCGCGAGGATTTTGGAGGGAGTCACCGCTGATCACGAATACATCCTCCGCACGTTCTCCAAGGGTGTTGATGCGGGCGGTGCGCAAGCTGATTTCGTATCGGCTCAATATCCGCGCAACCCCATAAAGCAACCCAGGTTGATCTCCCGCCGTGATGGAAAGAAGGTGGTATTGCCCTTTCTCATCAGGACGAATATGCACTTCGGGCGTGATCGGAAAATGCTTCAATTGCCGGGATAGCCGAACCTTCCCCGGGAGGGGGAGTGCCGATTGTCCGTCGATGCGTTGATATAACTCGGCTTCGATAAAATTGATCATGTCGCGATAATGTGGGGATTTTCCCGGGCCCAATACGAGAAATGTGTCGAGCGCATATCCGTGACGTGTAGTGTGAACCTTCGCATCAGCGATGTTGAAGTTTATCTCGCCAAAATAACCGCAAATTCTCGCGAAGAGATCTTTCTGATCCTTGACATAAACCATGACCTGAAGGCCCTCGCCTATAGGGGAAAGCCGCGCCTTGACGACAGGTTTCTCGGAATCCACACGGTAGTGAAGTGTGCGTGTCTGCCATGCTATGTCCTGAGCGTCATGGCGCAGGAAGTATGCGACGTCAAGCTGGCGCCAGAGTACGTCCTTGACTGTGTCCGAAAGCGCGTAAAGGCGAAGTAGACGCAGGGCGTCTTCCTGTCTTTCTTGCATACCTTGATCATTGCGCATCTTCCCGCCTTGCAGGCTGCGAAGCGTGGCCTTGAATAAATCCTCCAGTAGCTTGCCTTTCCATGCGTTCCACACCTTGGGGCTAGTGCCTCGCACATCGGCGACAGTCAGAAGATAAAGCGCAATCAGCCGGCGTTCTGTTTTAACCATACTGACAAATTTTTCGACCGTTTCTGGATCGGATAAATCTTGCTTTTGCGCGACTGCGGACATGGTCAGGTGACATTCCACGAGAAACTCAACTAACGAAGTGTCATCTTGGCTCAGTCCGTGCTGGCGGCAAAAAAGCCGCGCATCCGCTTTACCTAGCGTTGAGTGATCACCTCCGCGGCCTTTGGCAATATCGTGGAACAGCGCGGCGATATACAGCACCCAGTGGCGTTCGAATCCGGCGATGAGTCTGCTGCACAGCGGGTATTCGTGTGCAAACTCAAGCATGGTAAAGCGCCGCATGTTCCGGACGACGGTGAGAATGTGTTGATCCACCGTGTAAACATGAAACAAGTCATGTTGCATTTGACCGACAATTTTTCCAAAAGCCGGCAAATAGGTACCGAGGATGGAGTATTGGTTCATCCGACGCAAGCCATGGACAATTCCGCGCGGCTGTTGGAAGAACTCAATGAATCGGGCTCGATTTGTCGCATTTCGACGAAATTTTGCGTCAATCTTTGAGCGCCCGCGCCATAGTGCCCTGAGCGTGCCGGCCGTCATTCCCTTCAATTCAGGATGCTTCTGCAAAAGAAGAAAACTTTCCAGGATCGCCCCCGGATCGCGCTCAAAGAGCGCTGGGTCACGCGCTTCGAGGAGTTCCAGCGTTGCTTGAAATCTTTCATTGATTAGAATCGGGGGGCTGTCTGCGGCCGGCGAAAGGGCTACGCCGAGATTTTGCAGAAGAATAGTATTAAGCTGGGTGATCGCTTTCGCAGTTCGATAGTAACGCTGCATGAATTGTTCACTTGCCCGCTTTGCGGTAGTGGGGGCATATCCGAATTGCCGCGCCAGCGCATCCTGATAGTCGAACAAAAGACGATCCTCTCGTCGTCCCGCGATGAAGTGCAAACGTGCGCGAATCTCCTCGAGCAAGGACTGATGCCGTTTTAGCTGTCGGGCTTCCACATGGGTGATCAGGCCGCGAACGGCCAATTCTCTCCAGCTGTTCCCAAAACCGCCGGCGCGTGCAATCCACAGGATGATTTGCAGATCGCGCAAACCGCCCGGGGCTTCCTTCAAATTTGGTTCTAGGCTGTATGCAGTGTCCTGATATTTAGCATGACGCTGATCCTGCTCCAGTCGCTTGGCTTTGAAAAAAGCCACGGCGTCAAACGAGGCGAGGGTTGAGTCGCAGAACAACTTGAACAGTTTTCGACTTCCGACAACAAGCCGAGATTCGAGCATGCTGGTCTGTACCGTCACATCTTTTACCGACTCGGCGCGACATTCTTCGATGGTTCGCACGCTATGGGCAGCCTCAATACCAATATCCCATAAATTTCCGATCAGCGCCTCAAGTTTGGCTCGTAATGCGTGGTCAGGTGGCAAAGGTAAGAGCACCAAGATATCCACGTCCGAATGCGGAAACAGTTCACCGCGCCCGTAGCCGCCAACTGCGGCGAGGACGAGTGACTTTGGCATATGATGGCGCCGCCAAACATCACGCAGCGTGCGATCCACCAGTTTTCGCGACTGGCGCAATAAAAGTGCGGTATCGGGTTTTGCAAAAAAACCTTGTCGAAGCAATGTGCGATCAGTCTGCAATTGCTGACGCAAAGCTGCTGTCGTGCGTCCAAAGGTGGGTGACGTCGCCAGACCTTCAGATATCGGGCTGTGCGCCACTCTGCCGTCCTAGGTCGCTGGCGCCGGGGGCGCGCCCTTCGATACTGTTAATACCTCAAAGCCGGAGTCTGTCACCAACACAGTGTGCTCCCATTGAGCTGAAAGGCTGTGATCTTTGGTTACGATGGTCCAGCCATCAGCCAATTCGCGGATTGCCGGCTTACCGGCGTTAATCATTGGTTCGATGGTAAAAGTCATCCCCGCTTTTAGGAGCATGCCGGTTCCGGGCCGGCCATAGTGCAAAACTTGAGGATCTTCGTGAAATTTTCGCCCGATTCCATGTCCACAAAACTCACGAACAACGCTATAACCCGAAGCCTCGGCATGTTGTTGTATGACAAAACCGATATCGCCAAGCTGTGCTCCTGGCCTTACCTCCCGGATTCCCAGCCACATGCACTCATAGGTGATGTCACAGAGGCGCTTCGCTTGGATACTAGGTTCTCCGATACAAAACATACGGCTGGTATCGCCGTGAAAACCATCCTTGATAACCGTGATGTCAAGATTAACCACATCCCCATGTTTGAGCACTTTATCGCCGGGGACTCCATGGCAGACCTGATGATTTACAGAAGTGCAAATTGATTTTGGATATGGCTTATATCCAGCCGGTGCGTAGTTTAGCGGAGCAGGGATGGTATTTTGTACATTGACCATGTAATCATGGCAGAGGCTATCAAGAGCGCCGGTTGTGATTCCGGACTGGATATACGGCCCAATGAAATCAAGTACTTCTGAGGCGAGGCGTCCAGCGACGCGCATTTTTTCTATTTCTTCCGCAGTTTTCGGAGAGGTTGACATTGGTCTTTCGTTTGCAAAAAGCGCGAAGAATACGGTATGAGGCAGCGTAGTGCAATTTTACGGCAGGCGAGAATGATTCAGCTTACGGCAGTTGGAGATTTGTCCCCTCTGCGTTGCTAAAGAAACCACTTTGCGAGTATAATTACGGGTTAGCTAGATTTTAATGTTAAGTCGTGCCTGTTGCACTTCTGAAGCATATTTTTCTCTATCTCCCCCTTAGGGTGCTTTTTGAGCCGTATCTAGGCTTCAGAAGGTTCATGGGACGAGGTGGAAAATATTAACCCTAAGAGGAATCTTAACGTGTCTACAACAATGCGTGAAATGCTTGAAGCGGGGGTGCACTTTGGCCATCAAACCCGGTTCTGGAACCCCAAAATGGCGCAATACATTTTCGGGCACCGTAACAAAATCCACATCATCAATCTTGAAAAAACAATGGTCCTCTATCAAGCGGCCATGAAGCATGTGCGTCAGCTGGCTTCCAACAAGGGCACAATCCTTTTTGTAGGGACCAAAAGACAGGCTCGCGAAATAGTGCAGGAAGAAGCACAACGCTGTGGTTCGCCATATGTTGATTACAGGTGGCTTGGGGGCATGCTTACCAATTTCAAAACGGTAAAGGTATCGATCAAGCGCCTTAGAGAACTCGAAGCGATGGCCGAGGATGGCAGTCTAGAGAAGATGTCTAAAAAAGAAGCGCTCGGCTATCAGCGTGAAATCCTAAAATTGCAGCGTAGCTTGGGTGGGATTAAGGATTTGAACGGACTTCCCGATGCTTTGTTCGTTATTGACGTGGGCTACCAAAAAGGCGCCATTACCGAGGCGCGCAAGCTCGGTATCCCGGTAATCGGCGTGGTCGATACAAATCATTCACCTGAAGGAATCACCCACGTAATTCCCGGGAATGACGATTCGAGCAGGGCTATTCGCCTTTATGCCCGTGGGGTAGCGGATGCAGTCCTGGAGGGGCGCAGCCAAGTAGTGCAGGAAATAATTGGCGGGCAGGCCGACGAATTTGTCGAAGTTGAAGGTGAAGAACAGGCGCGTTGAGCCGCTTGAAAAAAGTAAATAAAAAAAGGGGCTATGGGCCCCTTTTTTTCAGGATTTCACCAGGTTTGACTTGGTCCACATAACTTAAGGAGTCGTAAATGGCGGAAATCACCGCTGGAATGGTCCGGGAGCTTCGTGAAAAAACCGATGCCCCGATGATGGAATGTAAAAAAGCCCTGACCGAGGCAAACGGGGATATGAGCAAGGCCGAGGAAATTTTGAGGGTAAAACTCGGTAACAAGGCGAGCAAAGCCGCGGGCCGAATCGCTGCGGAAGGAATAGTAGGTATCTATATTTCGAGCGATGCAAAGCTCGGTGCGATGGTGGAGGTCAATTGCGAGACTGATTTTGTTGCCAAGAATGAGGATTTTCTCGGGTTTGTCTCAAAATTAGCGGAACTCGCCGCTGTAAAGAATCCGGCAGACGTTGATGCACTGTCATCGTTGTCACTTGATGGCGCGACAGTTGAAGAGTCGCGGAAAGCGCTTGTTGGCAAGATCGGCGAAAACATATCTGTTCGTCGTTTTGTTCGTTACCAGGCTGCAGGGAAACTCGCGCAGTACGTGCACGGTGGATCCAAAATTGGCGTGGTGGTGGACGTGGTAGGTGGAGATGACAGTCTTGCACGTGATCTAGCAATGCAAATTGCCGCTTCTAAGCCAGTCGCACTTTCACGTGAGCAGGTTCCGGCCGAATTGATTGAAAAAGAACGCAGTGTTGCAGCAGCCAAAGCGGCGGAATCGGGAAAGCCAGCCAATATCGTTGAAAAAATGATTGAGGGTAGCGTGCAGAAATACCTTAAAGAGGTTACTTTGCTAGGCCAACCCTTTGTAAAAGATGACAAATTAAGCATCGAGAGCCTGCTTAAGGCAAAGGGTGCGTCAGTCACGGGGTTTTCGCTCTATGTCGTGGGTGAAGGCATAGAAAAGAAAACCACCGATTTTGCGGCTGAAGTTATGGCCCAGGTTGGCTTATCTCGCTAGAAGGAACCTAAGTAATGAGTGCGCCGACCAAATACAAGCGAATTTTGCTAAAGCTCTCGGGCGAAGCATTGATGGGCGACGATCCCTTCGGAATCAATCGTGCAACGATCGACAGAATTGTTGCGGAAATAGCGGAGATTGCCAAGCTTGGACTGGAAATGGGGGTGGTCATTGGGGGCGGGAATATATTCCGGGGCGTCGCGCCCGGAGCTGCGGGGATGGATCGGGCAACGGCTGACTATATGGGAATGCTTGCCACGATAATGAATGCCTTGGCGCTACAGGACGCAATGCGTCGAGCCGGCCTCAATGCAAGGGTTCAGTCGGCACTGAACATTGAACAGGTCGTCGAACCCTATATACGGGGGAAGGCTATTCGCTACCTCGAAGAGGGCAAAATAGTCATATTCGCCGCCGGCACTGGCAATCCTTTTTTCACCACAGACACGGCAGCGGCCCTTAGGGCGTCCGAAATCGGTGCGGAAATAGTTCTTAAGGCGACCAAGGTTGATGGCGTATACACCGCAGACCCCAAAACCACACCAGACGCGAAGCGCTATACCAGCCTGACGTTTGACGAAGCCTTTACCCGAAATTTGAAGGTGATGGACGCGACAGCGCTTGCGCTATGCCGGGATCAAAAATTGCCCCTGATAGTATTTAGTATTTTTAAGTCTGGAGCGCTCAAGCGCGTTGTGATGGGCGAGGATGAGGGAACACTCGTTCACGCGTAATTTTTTGCGGTCAGGATAAAAGTCAAATTAATCAATCTAGGCCTGCCATCCGGAAAGCGTACGATGTGCAGGCTGTTTTTCGATGGCATCAGTAATAAGCTTTGGAGAATATCGTGTCCACGATAGGCGAAGTAAAGAAAAATACCGAGCAAAAAATGCAGAAGTCAGTCGAAGCGCTCAAGACTGATCTGTCCAAAGTGAGAACCGGGCGTGCCCATCCCGGCATTTTGGATCACGTACAAGTAGACTATTACGGCAGCATGGTTCCCTTGAGCCAGGTCGCGAACGTAAGCCTGATCGATGCGCGAACCATCGGGATATCCCCTTGGGAAAAGAAAATGACTGGCGCGATCGAAAAAGCAATCCGAGATTCCGACCTAGGACTCAACCCCGCCTCGCAGGGGGATATGATTCGGATACCAATGCCCCCGCTTACTGAAGAGCGGCGGCGTGAGCTGGTAAAAGTCGTGAAGAGCGAAGCAGAAGACGCCCGAATAGCAGTTCGTAACTTGCGCAGGGATGCGAACTCCGCCCTAAAGGACATGCTCAAGGAAAAATCCGTTTCCGAGGATGACGAACGTAAGGCGCAAGACGATGTCCAGAAGCTAACGGATCGGTTTATCGGCGAAATTGAGAAACTCATACAAGCGAAGGAAATCGAGTTGTTGGCGGTCTAGAGATCGCACGTGCCTATCAATCGCCCACAGAGCATGAAAAATTTTTCCAGTTCGACAGAGGTAGTTCCCCAGATTGGCGATCTGCCAAGACACATTGCCATCATCATGGATGGCAATGGACGTTGGGCGAAAAAGCGCCATCTCCCCAGGGTCGCCGGGCATAAACGCGGTTTGGAGTCAGTTCGCGCTGTAACACGTGCGTGCATTGACGCGGGAGTCAGCCATCTCACGTTATTTGCGTTTAGTTCCGAGAATTGGCGACGCCCTGAAGAAGAGGTGACTGTTCTTCAGCAGCTTTTCGCAATGGCTCTTGAGCAGGAGGTGGACCGACTGCACAAGAATGCTGTTCGTTTGAAAGTCATCGGAGAGTTAAATGCGTTTAACCCGCGGATCTCCCAATTGGTGGCTGCGGCTGAGGCCCTGACCCAACACAACACAGGATTAACGCTGACCATCGCTGCGAATTATGGCGGGCGCCGAGACCTGCTCCAAGCGATCGAGAAAATGGTGCAATGTTCAAACAGTCCGATGGCACGCTACAGTGAAGCGGATCTGACTGAACATCTTGCAATGAACTACGCTCCAGAACCGGATTTGTTTATTCGCACCGGCGGAGAACAGCGCATAAGCAATTTTTTGCTCTGGCAATTGGCTTATACCGAGTTATATTTCACAGAAACCCTATGGCCAGACTTCGATGCGAAGGCACTGTCTATCGCAATGGACTGGTATCGGCTGCGCGAACGCCGGTTCGGTCGAACTAGTGATCAGGTGGCAGACGCGAACTGTATTGGCCAATTGCGTCCGCAGCAATCGCTTGCCTCCTAGTCGGAGTTACCCTCGCGTGGACCTGTAATGCTCAAAACAAGGGTCATCACAGCAATAATTCTCGCAGTTCTCTTTATTTCAGCACTGTTCTTTTTACCTCAAAAAGCATGGATCCTTTTCTGTGCAGCAATCCTTGCCACTGCCGCATGGGAATGGGCTGCGTTGGTGGCGATGTCAAGCGTGGCACGTATTGTATTTGCCGGTGCAATAGTGACGGCTGGCGTATTCATTGCATGGGAATGGCCATCACCATCCTCCGTTCGTGCGGTAGGGCTCTTTTACGCCTTGGCAGCGGTCTTCTGGTGCGTATTGATGCCGCTTTGGTTGAAAAACGGTCTCCGATTTGGAAGCCAAGCCGTTTTGACCTTGTCAGGATGCATCGTTTTGCCAGCCTGCTTTTTTGCGATGGTTCAACTGCGTGCGCTTTCACCAGTAACGCTACTCCAATTCATGGCTATCGTGTGGTTAGCGGATAGTGCCGCGTACTTTTCCGGACGGAAATTTGGAAAACGGAAACTCGCGCCGCTGATCAGCCCGGGGAAAACCTGGGAAGGCGCAGCTGGTGCGATGGTCGCTGTCACGGCTTATGGAGTTGCGTGGCTAACCTTCTTCGATGAAAGCATTCCGGCCTCCCTGCGCGATACGCCGCTTGGCGCTGCTGCGATATTGGTGGCTTTGTGGATCCTTGCGATATTCAGCATATGCGGTGACTTATTTGAATCCGCCCTCAAGCGGCGCGCTGGAGTAAAGGACAGCGGTAAAATATTGCCTGGGCACGGTGGAATTCTTGATCGTATCGATGCTTTGCTCCCGGTTCTTCCTTTGTCCGCGCTTCTATTTTCAATATAACAAGCATGCAAAATATCACCGTATTGGGCGCGACCGGTTCCATCGGTCGCAGCACGCTTGATGTGACGATCCGCCATCCGGATCGGTACCGAATTTTCGCTCTCACGGCAAATAGTAACCATGAGAAACTCGCCGCACTTTGCAAAATACATCACCCCAAGTACGCCGTTATAGCTAAGGCCACGCACGCGAAAGAATTAGAGCAGGCATTAAAGCAATTTGGTTTGAAAACTGAAGTACTCGTAGGTGAAGCGGGGCTTATAGCCTGTGCGGCATCCCCCGAAGTGGATACCGTCATGGCAGCTATAGTCGGGGCCGCTGGATTGGCGCCAAGTCTTGCCGCCGCCGGTGCGGGTAAGAAAATCCTACTCGCCAACAAGGAGGCCTTGGTAATGGCGGGCGCAGTGTTCATGCGAAAGGTGCTTGAAGCTGGTGCGACCCTGCTCCCGATTGATAGCGAACACAATGCGATTTTTCAGTGCCTACCCAATCATATGCCTGGTGGGTTGATCGAGAAAGGAGTCCGGCGCATCCTGCTTACTGGCTCCGGCGGACCTTTCCGAACTACGGCCTCCGAATTACTGCTCAATGTCACGCCAGAGCAGGCTTGCGCCCATCCCAATTGGGTGATGGGGCGAAAAATCTCGGTGGACTCTGCGACGATGATGAACAAGGGACTTGAAATCATAGAGGCACATTGGCTTTTTAATGCGACTTCGTCCCAAATTGAGGTGGTAATTCACCCGCAAAGTGTCATTCACTCCATGGTGGAATACTCGGACGGGTCCGTTCTGGCTCAACTAGGAAATCCGGATATGCGCACTCCGATCGCACAGGCACTGGCGTATCCGGAGCGGATAGACTCTGGTGTCGATTCCTTGGATCTATTTCGCACTGGCACACTTACTTTCGAGGAACCGAATTTTGAGCGGTTCCCCTCGCTTAGGCTTGCTTACGAAGTATTGAATGCAGGAGGCTCTACATCCGCCGTTTTCAATGCTGCAAATGAAATGGCAGTAGCAGCCTTTCTCGAGCATAGGCTGGCGTTTAACCGAATTACAAATATCATTTCAGAAACCCTCGCGCGGGTTCCGTTTGGTCCGGTTCAGACACTCGACGAAATCATCGAGGCTGATCGGCATTCCCGTGTAGTCGCAGCGGAATTGATCACAGCGATGTCAATCCAATGACATTCCTAACGACTCTGCTTGCCTTTCTTGTGGCGTTGGCAATTCTTATCGTCATTCATGAACTCGGACATTTCTGCGTCGCACGCATGTGTGGCGTCAAGGTACTTCGTTTCTCCGTTGGATTTGGGAACCCGATTTTCACGTTAAGGATGGGGGCAGACCGGACGGAATGGACAATCGCCGCCTGGCCCTTGGGCGGTTACGTAAAAATGCTGGACGAACGAGAGGGGCCCGTAGACCCCAATGAACTGCCTCGTGCCTTCAACCAACAAACTGTTTGGAGACGGATTGCCATTGTTCTGGCCGGCCCACTTGCAAACCTTGCTCTCGCTGTCGTCATCTATTGGTGCATTTTGATTGTAGGCGTAGTTGAAAATAAACCCACGATCGCCCCCCCCGAACCGAACTCAATTGCCGCCATGAGCGGCTTGCAGGGGGGCGAAACCGTGACGCGCGTGAACGGGGTCTCCGTGGTGAGTTGGCAGGACTTGCGTTGGCAGTTGATGAGACACGTGATGGACCGCGGGGTGGTAAAACTCGAAACACTAAATCAGCGAAATGAGCTGAACTGGTTAGAACTTGATTTCTCCAACTTCAACGAGAGAGACCTTGAAGGGGATCTTCTCGCCAAGTCCGGACTTCGCATTTATCGCCCCCGCGTTGAAGCCGTTATAGGAAGCGTTGCGAAGGGGAGCGTTGCAGAGCGAGCCGGGATCAAGGTTGGCGATCGAGTTCTGACGGCAGCGGGAGTGCGTTTAGAGACGTGGGAACAGTTGGTTGCAATTATCCGGACTCAAGGGGGAAGCGCACTCGCTTTGGGACTTGGAACGACATCCGGGGAAAGGATCGTTACCCTTGTGCCTGAACTTGTTACCCAGGGCCAACTTAGTTTTGGCCGCATCGGCGTATCAGCGCTAATGGACGTGGAAAGTTTGAAGCGCTTGACTGTCACAGTACGCTATGGCCCCTTCGAGGCAATCCCAAGGGCAATTGCCCGAACCTGGGATACCGCATTGTTCAGCCTTAAAATGTTCGGAAAAATGCTTTTAGGCGAGGTGTCTTGGCGGCACCTGAGCGGCCCTGTGACGATTGCAGACTACGCCGGGCAGTCCGCACAGCTCGGAGTGATGGCGTACATTGGCTTTTTAGCCCTTATTAGCATCAGCCTTGGAGTCCTGAATTTGCTGCCGATCCCGTTATTGGATGGTGGGCATTTGATGTATTATGTTGTCGAATTGATCAAAGGTAGCCCGGTCTCCGATCGAATTGTGGGTTTTGGGCAAAAACTTGGACTTTCCCTGCTTATCCTGCTGACCGCATTCGCGTTTTACAACGATATAAATCGATTAATCTCGGGCTAATCTGACCTATATGCTTCGCTTACTTACACTCGGGATGTTTTTCATTCCGTTATTTGCCCACGCTTTCGACCCCTTTATCGTGAAGGATATTCGCGTAGAGGGAATACAGCGTGTTGAGGCCGGGACGATTTTCAGCTATCTACCCGTCAAGGTTGGAGAGAAAGTTGATGACGAAAAGGCAGCAGTAGCGGTTCGAGCGTTGTTTGCGACTGGTTTTTTTAAAGATGTTCGACTCGAGGTCGATCGTGACGTGCTCATCGTCGTGGTGGAGGAACGTCCGGCGATATCCTCGATTGAATTTGCCGGCCTAAAAGAGTTTGAAAAGGACGCGATCCTAAAAGCGTTCAAGGAAGTCGGATTAGCTGAGTCACGAATCTTTGATCGTGCGGTGCTAGATCGCGCAGAGCAGGAACTAAAGCGCCAGTACCTCAACAGAGGGAAATATGGTGTTGCAATCACCACCACGGTCACGCCGCTGGAGCGCAACCGCGTAGGCGTAAATTTCAGCATTACTGAGGGCGATGCGGCAAAGATTCAATCGATCAATATTATTGGCAACCAGGCTTTCGGTGAAAAGGAACTACTGGCACAGTTTTCAATTACAACCCCGGGCTGGCTGACCTGGTACACCAAAACCGATCAGTATTCGAAGCAAAAGTTATCCGCCGATCTTGAAACACTACGTTCGTACTACTCCAATCGTGGTTACCTCGATTTCAATATCGAATCTACCCAAGTGTCAATCTCGCCCGACAAAAAAGGCATATACATTACGGTCGCACTAGTTGAGGGCGAGAAATACACGGTATCCGAGATAAAGGTCGGGGGACAAATGTTACTGCCCGAACCAGACGTTCGCGCCCTTATCACGTTGAAACCGGGGGATACATTTTCCCGGGAACTGCTCAACGAAAGCGTCAAGAAAATTGCCGATCGACTTGGAAACGATGGTTATGCTTTTGCCAACGTCAACCCCGTCCCGGAAACAAACAAGGACAAACGGCAGGTCGCGTTCAACTTCCTGATTGATCCCGGCCGCAGGGTATATGTCCGACGTATCAACGTTGCTGGCAATACGCGGACGCGCGATGAAGTGATTCGTAGAGAAATGCGCCAGTTGGAGGGCGCCTACTACGACACCGACAAATTACAAAAGTCTAAGCAGAGACTCGACAGGCTCGGTTTTTTTTCCGAAGTCGATGTCGAAACTCCGCCTGTTCCAGGCTCGCCTGATCAAGTGGATGCAACTATAAAGGTTAAAGAGAAGCCTACAGGCGCATTCTTGGTTGGGGCTGGGTTTTCCAGCACCGAAAAACTCACCGTCTCGACATCGGTCTCGCAGGATAATATTTTCGGTAGCGGCAAGGCTGTCTCCGCCGCCATCAACAGCAGCAAGAGCAGCAAGACATACTCCCTCTCCCAGACAGACCCTTACTACACAGTCGATGGGGTAGGGCGGGGCTTCGATCTTTATACGCGGACAACCGATGCAGCTCGATTGGGCTTGGGCGATTACAATACAACCAGTACGGGTGGCGGCGTGCGATTCGGATACCCGCTCAGTGCGTATGACCGACTTTCATTCGGATTGGCTGTCGACGCAACAAAGATCAACCTCGGTGACGCCACTACAGGAAACGTTCCGCAACGCTACACCGATTACGTAAATACCTTCGGGGCGACCACCACGTCGCTTGTCACCACCGGCGGATGGGGACGGGACAACCGTGACAGCATCCTCTGGCCAACGAAAGGGGAAAGACGCTCTATAGGTATCGAGGCTACTGCACCACCGGGTAAATTGCGGTATTACAAAATTAGCGCTTCGGAGCAGATATTTTATACATTTGGACGCGATTACACGGTGATGCTTTCTGGTGAGGTAGGTGTGGGAAATGGATATACAGGAAAGCCACTTCCATTTTTTCGGAATTATTATGCCGGCGGAATGGGTTCACTCAGGGGATATCAGGCTTCATCGCTCGGCCCGCGGGATGCAAATGGTGCATTCCTAGGCGGGAACAGGAAACTCGTTGGTAGCGCCGAATTTTTATTCCCGCTCCCGGGTTCCGGACGCGATAGGCAGTTTCGACTGAGTACATTTATCGATGGCGGCCAAGTATTCGAAGATGGAAAGAAAATAGCGCTTAGTGATGTCCGCTACACGGCGGGGTTTGGCGCTTTCTGGAGTTCTCCAATGGGGCCTTTGAAGGTTAGCTACGGTAGACCCCTCAACGAGAAATCTGGCGATATGCTTCAAAAGTTCCAATTTACCTTTGGTCAAACTTTTTGATTTCAGTTTTCGTACGGATTTGGAGAAAATGTTGAAAATGCTTCAGTTTTCCTTAGCGCTAATGTTTTTCGCGCTGGCTGGTAATGGCCACGCTCAAGCAGAGGGTAAAGTCGGGTATGTAAACATTGACAGGATTTTGCGCGACTCCGCTCCCGCCTTACGTGCGCAGAAAAAAATTGAAGCGGAATTTTCCAAGCGCGATCAGGAGATGCAGAAGGTTGCAGAACAGATCAAGCGCTTGCAGGAACAACTGGAGAAAAATGCTGTAACGATGTCCGAAACCGACCGTCGTAACAAGGAACGCGAATTCAACGATCTCAATAAGGATTTTCAGAAGAAGCAGCGGGATTTCCGGGATGACCTCAATAACAGGCGTCAGGAGGAGCTTTCAATTGTTCTGGAGCGCGCGAACCGCGCAGTACGAGTGGTCGCCGAGCAGGAAAAGTACGACATAATTTTTCAAGAGGCAGTGTGGAGCAGCCCACGTATTGACCTGACCGACAAGGTCATAAAGGCGCTGGACGATAGCGGCGGGAAATCGGCCGGCAAATAATGAGCAAGGCCTACCGGCTGGGCGAGATTGCCGAGCGGTTCGGGGGAGAGCTGGCCGGTGATCCGGATATCGTCGTTGATCAAATCGCAAGTCTGGAGCGCGCCGGACCTGCAGATATCACTTTTCTCTCTAACCCCCAATACGCCCCCCTTCTAAAGAGCACACGCGCAGGAGCGGTTATCCTTCCAGCGCAGGGGTATGTAGAGATCAGTATTCCCCGGATACGTTGCGACGATCCTTACCTGTACTTCGCAAAAGTCTCGCGCCTGTTCAATGACATACCCGAGGTAAAGCCGGGTATTCATCCTTCGGTGATAGTGCACAGGAAAGCGATTGTTTCTCCTCTGGCGCAAATCTCGGCCGGGTGTGTTGTTGCCGCCTATGCGCGTATTGACGAAGGGGCGGTGATTGGTCCGGGATGTGTACTGGACGAGCGATCGCATATCGGCGAACATACGCGATTAGTCGCTCGCGTTAGCGTGTACCCGGGGTCTAAAATCGGCAAGCGTTGCCTGATCCACGCTGGTGTGGTGATCGGTTCGGATGGATTTGGCTTTGCTCTCGAACGCGGTCAATGGCTGAAGATTCCGCAAATTGGCTCCTGTCAAATTGGTGATGATGTTGAAATTGGAGCGAACTCCACCATCGATCGGGGCGCTCTAGATGACACCGTAATCGAAGATGGGGTCAAACTGGACAACCAAATTCAGATCGGTCATAACGTCCACATTGGAGCGCACACCGCGATCGCCGGCTGTGTCGGTATTGCGGGCAGTGCAAAAATAGGCGCGCATTGCACGATCGGAGGGGGGGCCGTAATTCTGGGACACCTTTCCATAGGCGACCATGTCCACATTTCCGCCGGGACGCTTGTCGGGAAATCAATAAAAAAATCGGGAACCTATACCGGGATATTCCCGACAGATGAGCACAGAAACTGGCTCAAAAATGCCGTGCAGTTGCGACACCTGGATTCGCTGGCTGACAGGATATCGGAACTTGAAAAAAGGAGAGATACAAGTGAATAGCATGGATATTGGCGCGATTCTAGAGCACCTGCCGCACCGGTACCCGTTTCTGCTTGTTGATAGAGTCTTGGAATGCGATCCGGGTAAAACCATTGTGGCAATCAAGAATGTGACCATAAATGAACCATTTTTTCTTGGGCACTTTCCGCACCATCCTGTTATGCCGGGAGTTTTGATAATCGAAGCGCTTGCCCAAGCTGCCGCCATCCTTTCGTTTAAGACGCTCGGCACAAAACCAGACGATAAATCAGTCTATTATTTTGTCGGCATAGACGAAGCCCGATTCAAGCGGCCGGTCACCCCTGGGGATCAACTAACACTCCATGTGTCAATTGAGCGTAATGTCCGAGGCATTTGGAAGTTTAAAGGTGTGGCGAGGGTTGGTGATGCTGTTGCTGCAGAAGCAAAGCTAATGTGCACCGTCCGGTCGCTTTAATGT
This sequence comes from Bordetella parapertussis, assembly GCA_945892985.1. Classification (GTDB taxonomy): domain Bacteria; phylum Pseudomonadota; class Gammaproteobacteria; order Burkholderiales; family SG8-39; genus CAITSH01. Next base: position 12,985 of record CAMDDU010000001.1, on the reverse strand, counting down.
GCCCTCACAGGAGCCCATTAGACTTCACTCAGGATTCGCTGCAAGCACAGTCACCGAAGGGGAAGGGCAGCGCAATATGAGTATCCACCACACTGCGGTTGTCCATCCTAGTGCGATGATCGCGTCAGATGTGTCTGTAGGGCCTTACTCCATCATTGGCGATAAGGTCCAAATTGACTCAGGAACCGTGATTGGTCCACACGTTGTTATTGAGGGTCCGACACGAATAGGGAAGGACAATCAGTTTTTTCAATTTTCCTCAATTGGAGCCGCCCCTCAGGACAGAAAATACCGTAATGAGCCTACGGTTCTAGAAGTCGGTGACCGAAATGTTGTTCGTGAGTTCTGCACGTTTAATCGCGGGACTGCACAAGACGCCGGAGCGACACGCGTCGGAGACGATAATTGGATTATGGCTTATGTTCATCTAGCCCACGACTGTCAAGTCGGCAACCATACTATTTTCGCAAACAATGCCCAACTCGCTGGACATGTTCATGTCGGGGATTACGCTATTTTGGGAGGATTTACCGTCGTACACCAGTTCGTTAGAATCGGCATCCACAGCATAACCGCCATGGGTACCATCCTTCTTCAGGATCTCCCGCCGTATGTCACGGCAGCAGGGAACACCGCGAAACCGCATGGTATCAACGCCGAGGGGCTAAGACGTCGAGGCTATTCTGTTTCGGCGATTTCAGCCGTCAAACGGGCATACAAGTGCCTCTATAAATCGGGCCTCAGTTTAGAGGAAGCAAAGAAAGAGCTGTCATCGCAAGCGCGTGAGCACCCGGAGATATTGCCTCTTGTCGATTTTATTGCCCTGGCAACGCGTGGGCTGATCCGGTAGTGCCATGCCAAAAAAATGTTTGATAGCGATTGTGGCAGGCGAGGCATCTGGGGACCTAATCGGATCTCATCTCATCCGAGCATTAAAGGTGGCTATTCCTGATGCAACATTTACCGGCATCGGGGGCCCTAAAATGCAGGCTGAGGGATTCCCGTCCCTCTTTGAGATGGAGAAACTGGCCGTTCGTGGTTACATCGAAGTGTTGCGCCACTATCTGGAAATAACAGCTATCCGTCGAAAGCTTGTGCGGTCACTCGCAAGCGCCAAGCCCGATATTTTTATCGGCATTGACGCTCCAGACTTCAACCTTGAACTTGAGCGAAGGTTGAAAAAAATAGGAATAACGACAGTGCATTATGTGGGCCCGTCGATATGGGCGTGGCGTGGCGCCAGGATAAAGGGAATAGCAAAATCGGTTGATCACATGCTGGTGCTATTTCCGTTCGAAGCGCAGATATACAAAGATGCGGGCATAGATGCAACCTACGTTGGGCATCCCCTTGCGGATATCATCCCAGAGCGTGATCAAACCAACGAAATGCGCTCTCTTTTAAGGGCACCATCGGGACGCAGGATAGTTACCCTTATGCCAGGCAGCCGGCAGACCGAACTTGCGCACTTGGGGCGCCTTTTCGCCGAAACAGCGGTGCAATTGGCCAAGCTCGTTCCAAACGTCCACTTTCTTGTTCCCCTGCTTACCCGCGAGACTCGCGCCCAGTTCGATCAGGCTTTATTCGATGCACAGGCAACTGAATTGCCGCTGACCGTACTCTTTGGGCACGGCAGGGATGCTCTAGCCGCCAGCGATGTAGCCTTAATTGCGAGTGGCACCGCAACACTGGAAGCCGCCCTTTTGCGCAAGCCCATGGTAATCGCCTACAAGATGAATAGTTTTACTTGGCGACTTATGTCGAAACTGCGTTATCAACCTTGGGTGGGGTTACCGAATATATTGTCAGGAGCCTTCGTCGTACCCGAGTTCCTACAAGATGAGGCGACAGCAGATAATCTTGCTCAGGCATTGGCTAATCTATTGATGGATCCTGTCGTGACAAAACGGCTCCCGTCCAAACTGTCCGCCTTGCACGTGACTCTGCGCCAAAATACAGCAGCACGTGTTGTGGCTACGATTCAACGCCTGCTCGGCCTCAAAGTGGTGGCGTGAGGACCGAACTCCTAATAGGTGGTGTCGATGAAGCGGGGCGAGGCCCTCTGGCCGGGCCGGTTTTTGCTGCGGCAGTTATTTTGAATCCACGCCATGAAATTAAGGGGTTAGCTGACTCAAAAGCACTTAGCGCTAAAAATCGTGAACTACTCTCAGCCGAGATTCAGGCGCATGCTTTCTCGTGGTCTGTAGCTTCCGCGTCCGTCGAGGAAATTGATGAATTGAATATTCTTCAAGCGAGTCTTCTGGCGATGCAACGTGCTGTTGAAAACCTACATGTAACGCCGACACGAATTGTCGTAGACGGCCTTTATTGTCCGCTGGTAACGATGCCGGCAACGGCGGTCGTAAAAGGCGATCGGACCGTTCCAGCAATATCTGCGGCATCGATTCTCGCAAAAACTTTCCGAGACCGTGAAATGCTGAAACTGCACGCACTGTTCCCCGACTACGGACTGGATCGTCATAAAGGCTATCCCACAGCGCAGCACCTGGCTGCCATTAATCGATTAGGGGTATGTCATATTTACCGAAAATCATTTGCGCCGGTAAAGCGGATCATTCAACGCGGCTGAACCCTTGAAAAAAATTCAATCGCGAGATAACGCCTTTTACAAATCCCTCGTTAAGCTCGCGGGCTCATCGCGTGCGAGGCGCCAGTCAAGTAGCACCATTCTAGATGGGATTCACCTGATTCAAGCCTATGCCGCCAGTGGGCAGACAGCGCAGGCGCTAATTTTCAGGGATTCAAATCTGGAAACAGCTGAAGTCCGTGGGCTTGTTGGCACATACGCAGCAGAGCATACGTATGTTCTGGCAGATGGGTTATTTGACTCCGTCGCACAAGTGGTAACGCCCACAGGAATAATGGCCTTGGTCAGCACCCCGCCGCCCTTGACTCCGCCAAACCGGGTTGGTGATGCTGTTCTGCTGGAGGAAATTCAGGATCCGGGAAATCTCGGGTCGATACTGCGAAGCGCTGCGGCTGCCGGTATTACGGAGATTTTTTTATCACATAAGTCGATTTTTGCATGGTCACCGAAGGTTCTCCGCGCGGGAATGGGCGCCCATTTCAAGCTCGCTATATACGAGAACATTAGTCTTCCCGATTTACTCGTCCGTAGGGACGGGCTGGCACTCGCCACAGATGTTGCCGGAGGCACGTCACTTTTTGAGACAAAATTGCATGGGCCGGTTTCATGGATATTCGGAAACGAGGGCGCTGGTGTGTCACCGGTTTTGATGCAAGCGGCGGACACCCGTGTCCATATCCCAATGCCTGGCAGATCGGAATCACTCAATGTTGCCGCGGCGGCCGCGATATGTCTTTTTGAACAGACCAGGCAACGACGTTAATACCGTCAACTAGGGCGCTTAACTCAGTACACCCGGCGCTGCAATCCGATTTCCTGCAGTATGGTCGTCGAAATTTCTTCGATCGATTTAGTCGTCGAATTCAACCAGCGAATTCCCTCTCTGCGCATCAATGTCTCGGCTTGCTCCACTTCTCGACGACAATTTAAAAGTTCGGCATATTTGCTGTTTGGACGCCGTTCCTTACGAATTTCCGCCAGACGTTCAGCGATTATGGTCAGGCCGAATAATTTATCTCTAAAGGGAAGGAGAGAAGCCGGCAGGCTATTCCTCTCGAAATCTTCAGGAATAAGCGGGTAGTTCGCTGCGCGTACGCCAAACTGCAGGGCTAGATAAAGGCTTGTTGGAGTCTTCCCGCTGCGGGAAACCCCAACCAAAATCACATCGGCTTTCGCGAGCTCACGGTTGGATTGCCCATCATCATGCGCCAGTGCGAAGTTTACTGCTTCGATGCGGTGCTGATATTCTTTTTTATCAGTCGCGCTGTGAGATCGGCCAATCGTGTGGGTCGATTTTTGACCTAACTCGTGCTCGAGAGGGTCAATGAAAGTCTCGAAAAAATCAAGAACGAGAGCATCCGCACCACGCAGGCTCGCCCGAACGGCGTTGTTAACGAGACTCGTAAAAACAATTGGCCTACCGTTGCCTAACCGCGCAGCCTGGGCAATTCTTTCGAGAGCAACTTGCGCTTTTTCCGCGCTGTCGACGAAGGGAATCGTCTCCTGATTGAATTTGATGTCCTCAAATTGACTTAACAGGCTGTGCCCAAGCATTTCGGCGGTAATGCCAGTGCCATCGGAAACAAAGAAAATCGTGCGGTGTTTGTCTGGCATGACCATCCTTACTTCGGGTTTGTGCTGCGCAACATCAGCTAAGCCGGTAAAATATAGAGTTTATCCGCATCAATCAACCCGTTCTGGGAAGTTATCTCATGAATCAGAAGCATTTTGTAGCCCGGCTTGACCAGTTGCGCATGTCCGACGTCGAAGACGTGGGCGGAAAAAATGCCTCCCTGGGGGAAATGATCAGCCAGTTAGCCAAGGTTGGCATTCGGGTTCCTGGTGGTTTTGCTACCACCGCTCAGGCGTTTCGTGAGTTTCTAAGCCAAAGCGGGCTGGATACTCGAATCGAGCAGCGACTGCTCTCGCTCGATCCGGACGATGTAGAGGCATTGGCAGTGTGCGGAGCACAAATCCGTGAATGGATTATTCAAACTCCCTTCCCCTCTGCGTTTTCTGCGGCAATTGCCAACGCTTATGAAGTAATGATGAAAGAGTCCGGGGGCGAAGTCGCTGTTGCCGTTCGCTCCAGCGCCACGGCGGAAGATATGCCGGACGCATCGTTTGCCGGACAACAGGAAACGTTCCTTAATATCCGCGGACTTGCGAATGTCATGGACGCGATGAAGCATGTATTTGCATCGCTCTACAACGATCGCGCCATTTCCTACCGGGTACATCAAGGCTATGCGCACGCTGACGTGGCTCTGTCGGCGGGCGTTCAGCGCATGGTCAAAAGCGCTTCGAGTGGCGTGATGTTTACGATGGACACCGAATCCGGCTTTCAGGACGTGGTGTTTATCACCGCGTCCTGGGGGCTCGGTGAGATGGTCGTGCAGGGCGCGGTCAACCCGGACGAGTTTTACGTCCATAAGCCCATGCTGAGTTTTGGAAAACCGGCTGTAATTCGACGAAGCTTGGGTTCAAAACTCAGCAAAATGATTTTCTCAGCGAATGCTGAAGCAGGAAAATCTGTGCTAACGGTGGATGTGAGTAAAACAGATCAGAACCGCTTTTGCCTGACCGATGCCGACGTGCTCGAGTTAGCCGCATTCGCCGTAAAAATCGAGACCCACTACGGGCGCCCGATGGACATCGAGTGGGGCAAGGACGAAAGCGATGGCAAGCTATACATTCTTCAGGCCCGGCCCGAAACCGTTAAGTCGCATAAAAAATCCGAAGGGCAGGAACGCTATCGCCTTCTTGCTCCATCCGAATTGTTGGCAACAGGGCGCGCTATCGGACAAAAAATCGGCAAAGGCACGGTGCGCATCGTGAAGGATTCGTCAGAAATGTCGCGCGTACAGAAGGGCGACATACTTGTTACAGACATGACGGATCCCAACTGGGAGCCCGTCATGAAGCGCGCAGCGGCCATTGTCACCAATCGTGGCGGCAGAACCTGCCATGCCGCGATTATTGCCCGCGAGTTGGGTATTCCTGCAGTGGTCGGATGTGGTGACGCCACGGCTGTGCTGAAGGACGGGGATGAGGTGACTGTTTGTTGTGCGGAAGGAGATACCGGCAATATTTATCGCGGCCTGCTCGAGGTCGAAGTTACATCACAGGTCCGCGGGGAAATGCCAGATTGCCCGGTGAAAATAACGATGAATATCGGCAATCCGAATCTTGCGTTTGATTTTCAGAGCCTGCCCAACGCGGGCGTCGGCCTTGCCCGTCTTGAGTTCGTCATCAACAATATGATTGGTGTCCACCCCAAGGCTGTGCTGGAGTATCCCAACCTGCCCGCTGACCTCGCTGAGCAGATCGAGCAGGCGGCGCGAGCTTATGCAAGTCCCCGCGATTTCTATATCGAAAAATTAACTGAAGGCGTTGCCACCATTGCGGCGGCATTCTGGCCAAAGCCGGTCATCGTACGCCTGTCCGATTTTAAGTCCAATGAGTACAAGAAATTGGTCGGCGGCAGCCGTTATGAACCTGATGAGGAAAATCCCATGCTTGGCTTTCGAGGCGCCTCGCGTTACATTGCACCCTCGTTCCGGCAATGCTTCGAGATGGAGTGTCTGGCTATGCGCAAGGTCCGCAATGAACTGGGCCTGACCAACGTCGAAATCATGGTTCCTTTTGTGCGCACACTGGGCGAGTGTAAGCAGGTGATCAACTTGTTGGCTGAAAATGGCCTGGCGAGGGGTGTGGATGGCCTACGCCTGATCATGATGTGCGAGTTGCCGGCCAATGCGATTCTCGCCGAGCGTTTTCTTGAGTTTTTTGACGGTTTCTCCATCGGATCAAATGATCTGACGCAGCTGACCTTGGGGCTTGACCGCGACTCGGGCTTGGTCGCAGGTGCCTTTGACGAACGTGACCCGGCAGTTCTGGCGATGTTGCATCTAGCAATTCAAGCCTGCCTTAAAGCTGGGAAATACGTCGGGATCTGCGGTCAGGGTCCATCGGATCACCCTGATTTTGCCAAGTGGTTAGTCGATGAAGGCATAGGCAGCTTGTCGCTAAACCCTGACACCGTTGTAGATACCTGGCTCCATCTCGCAAATCCGCAGACAAAGACCGTATAGGGTTTAAGGTGGGGCAGTGCGAATGTCTAACTCATGTCTTGTTTTTTGTCCGCATGAGTCTTTGTTTCTCCCGCTCCCAGTCGCGTGTTTTTTCGTCCTGGCGCCTGTCATGCTGCTTTTTCCCCTTGGCCAAACCTACCGCCAGTTTGATGCGTCCGCGAACATAATGCAGATCCAGGGGCACCAGCGTATAGCCCTGTTGCGCAGTTTTACCAATCAACTTCTTGATCTCATCCGCATGCAAAAGCAGCTTGCGCGTTCGAGTGGCTTCGGGGCTGATATGCGTAGACGCCGTTGGTAGTGCGCCTATATGTGCACCGATAAGGAAAATTTCCCCATCCCTGACAATGACGTAAGCTTCCTTCAGTTGCGCCCGACCGGCCCTGATTGCCTTGGCCTCCCAGCCTTGCAATACGAGGCCGGCCTCATAGCGATCTTCGATGAAGTAATCGTGAAATGCTTTTTTGTTTTGCGCAATGCTCATGGCGGCTATTTGACTGACCTTTTGAAATGGACGCCTGGATTTTTGTCATGGCGTACATGTGTTTCGCACCCACCCGAACGAACGGAAGGGGCGGAAGGTACCCTTGAGGGGGTACGGATGATTTTACAGGTACATGATGGTCACGGTTGAGCGTTCAGTGCTGGTCGGTTACAGCGCAGAACAGATATATGCGTTAGTCGCCGAGATAGAGCGTTATCCAGAGTTTTTGCCCTGGTGTGAAGCTGTGGACGTCGAAATGCGCGTCCCGGCAGAGGTCACCGCCACAATCCATCTAAACTACCGCGGCGTGCGGCAGCAGTTCACCACACGCAACAGCCAGACCCCACCTCTACTTATCTCAATGCAGCTCGTTCGCGGTCCATTCAGCTGCCTGGACGGGATATGGCGATTCACCGCATTGAACGAAGGCGCGTGCAAAATCGAGTTCCGACTGAATTACCTATTCGCAAGCCCACTGCTGGGCAAGCTTGTCGGTCCAGTCTTTAACCATATTGCTAGTACCTTTGTTGAGGCCTTTGTAAAGCGGGCAGAGGCGTTGTACGGAAAATGAATATCGACATAGAGGTTATCGCGGCTTCATGTGGAGTTCTCAGGGCAGTGAAGCTCCAGGTCGCATGCGGGAGTACGGTCGAAAGCGCTATCCTCCAAAGTGGACTACTTCCTCAAACCTATTTGGATTTGGCTGACCTAAGTGGTCGCGTGGGTATCTACGGTAGGCTGGTATTGTTATCCCAGATATTAAAGAGCAATGACCGGGTTGAAATTTACAGCCCGCTAATAGCCGACCCGAAGGCTGTCAGACGTGCCCGAGCCAGGGTCCTGGCGCGCTAATTGCAGAACGTGCTGACCTGTTGACGGGCTTTTGCAAGCTCAGTCTGAATTTGTTGCTCATCAAGGAAATAGCGCTCGCCCTTGGCGTCAAGCCGCTGTTGCCTACCGCCGGCTTCCAGCGTGATGACCTGATTCTTAACCGTCGTGCAGTTTTCCGTTTTTTGGGTGTCTTGCGCCTGTTTGTCCTGAGCCTTTTTCTGCACATCAGCTTCATCGAGTTTGCGCTTGCGGAAGGCTTGTTCCTGCTCAGCCGCAGTGAGGGGGCGCGACGGCTTTTCAGCTGCGGGCGATTTGGCATCGCTTTTGGTGGCGGCTTTAGTTCCGTTTGCGCCGGGATCGGTGGGCCCGGAAATGCTGCTCGAACGGTTTTTTAAGACCTCGGCTTTTGCTCCCGCCGGCGGCGGTTTATCCGTGTACTGGACTTTGCCATTGGCATCCACCCACTTGTATAGCTGGGCATGAGCGGGAAGCGCCAGGCATAGTAAAAATAGAAAAAATCCGCTTCGTTTCATGGATTTGTCCTCGCTAATGGAGTGGGGCAACATAATGGTTTTGACGTTACTAGTCAATGAAATCAGTCTGTTATTTACGTCAATTGAGCCCTCGCGTATAATGCTGCTTTGCGTCCAGAGGTCTTATGCGCGTCATACAAAAAGCCCTAACCTTTGACGATGTTTTGCTCGTCCCGGCCCATTCCACGGTGTTGCCTCGCGATGTCAGTCTGAAAACCCGCCTAACGCGCAGAATCAGTCTCAACATACCGCTGGTATCCGCTGCCATGGATACGGTCACAGAATCGCGACTGGCCATTGCCATTGCGCAAGAAGGGGGCATTGGCATTGTCCATAAAAATCTCACCTCCAAGCAGCAAGCGGCGGAAGTGCTCAAGGTCAAGCGCTTTGAATCCGGTCTGCTAAAAGATCCGATGACGGTCTCTCCTGATATAACGGTGAGGCAGTTGCTTGCGCTGACACAGCAACATAAAGTCTCCGGCTTCCCGGTTGTCGAGCATGGCAAGGTCGTCGGCATGGTCACGAACCGTGACTCGCGTTTCGAAACCGACTTGGATGCACCCGTCCGTGCCATCATGACGCCCAAAGAGCGTCTCGTATTCGTCAAGGAGGGCGCCAGTCCTGAAGAATCCCGCGCCTTGCTTCATAAGCACCGTCTTGAGCGCGTGCTCGTGGTAAACGATTCCTTTGAGTTACGCGGCTTGGTAACAGTAAAAGACATTCTCAAAGCAACAGAACACCCCAACGCATGCAAGGATGAGCAGGGCAAACTGCGGGTCGGTGCTGCGGTGGGTGTGGGAGAAGGAACCGAGGAGAGGGTGCAGCGACTTGTGGAAGCCGGCGTGGATGTGGTCGTTGTCGATACCGCACACGGCCACGCGCAAGGCGTGCTTGACCGGGTGCAGTGGGTCAAAAGAACCTTCCCCCAGATAGAGGTGATCGGCGGCAATATTGCCACCACCTCTGCCGCGAAGGCGTTGGTCGATCACGGTGCTGATGGCGTCAAGGTCGGCATCGGCCCCGGATCAATCTGCACGACCCGCATCGTCGCCGGCGTTGGCGTCCCGCAAATTACCGCGGTTCAGAATGTACATGCGGCGCTCGACGCCATCGGCGTTCCGCTGATTGCCGATGGCGGAATCCGCTATTCCGGAGACGTCGCCAAAGCGATTGCAGCCGGAGCCAATTGCGTCATGATGGGCAGCATGTTTGCCGGAACCGAAGAGGCTCCGGGAGAAATCGTCTTATACCAAGGACGTTCCTACAAACTCTACCGCGGTATGGGATCGATTGGTGCCATGCAGGATGGCGCCGCCGACCGCTATTTCCAGGATCCCGCCAACAATGCTGACAAACTTGTTCCTGAAGGCATCGAGGGCAGGGTTCCCTACAAAGGCAGCGTGCTGTCGATTCTGTATCAGATGGTGGGTGGATTGCGAGCCAGCATGGGTTACTGCGGTTGCGCCACGATCGAAGAAATGCGCACTAAAACAGAATTCGTCCAGATTACATCGGCGGGAATGCGTGAATCACATGTGCATGACGTTCAGATCGTCAAAGAGGCGCCGAATTACCAGATCGACTGATGCGCTATTGTTTTGAAGACCAGGCCGGTCGCGCGTTTCCGTGCGAGCGGCCTTTTAACTTTCAGGAATCCGGATGCACGACAAGATATTGATTCTCGATTTTGGCTCACAGGTCACGCAGCTGATCGCCCGACGCGTGCGCGAGACAGGGGTGTATTGCGAGATTCACGGCTACGACCTTGCCGATGATCTTGTGCGCGGCTTTGGCGCAAAGGGGGTGATCCTCTCTGGCAGCCATATGTCAGCGTACGAGGAGGAGACGGCCAGGGCCCCTGCAGCAGTGTTTGAGCTTGGCGTACCGGTGCTTGGCATTTGCTATGGCATGCAGACGATGGCGCAACAATTGGGAGGCAAAGTCGAGCCCGGTAAAGTACGGGAATTTGGCTATGCGGCGGTCCGTGCGCGCGGGCATACAGCCTTACTGCGTGACATTCAAGACAGTGTTACGCCAGAGGGACACGGCATGCTCAAGGTCTGGATGAGCCATGGCGACAAGGTGACGGAACTGCCACCTGGCTTCAAATTGATGGCCTCGACCGATTCGTGCCCCATTGCGGGCATGGCCGATGAGTCGCGCCGATTCTATGGGGTTCAGTTTCATCCTGAGGTGACTCACACGCAGCAGGGCGCGGCTTTGCTGCATCGTTTCGTAATCGATATTTGCGGCAGCAAGGGCGACTGGAACATGCCCGACTATGTCACCGAAGCCATCGAAAAAATTCGTCGCCAAGTAGGTAAAGAGGAAGTCATCCTCGGTCTTTCCGGCGGTGTCGACTCCTCGGTGGCGGCAGCACTAATTCACCGTGCGATCGGCGCCCAGCTTACCTGCGTGTTCGTTGATCACGGGCTTCTTCGGTTAAATGAAGCCGAACAAGTCATGGCCACCTTTGCGAAGAATTTAGGCGTCAAAGTTATTCACGTTGATGGTACGGCGCAATTTATGGGCATGCTGTCAGGCGTTGCCGATCCAGAGATGAAGCGAAAAATAATTGGCAAGGAATTTGTTGAGGTATTCCAGCGCGAATCTGCCAAGATCCCTAATGCCAAATGGCTTGCGCAGGGAACCATCTATCCGGATGTGATCGAGTCTGCCGGTGCGAAGTCGAAAAAAGCCACCTCTATAAAATCACATCACAATGTGGGCGGCCTGCCGGACACCCTGCACCTCAATCTACTCGAGCCCTTGCGCGAACTGTTCAAGGATGAGGTGCGCGAATTGGGCGTTGCATTGGGATTGCCGCACGACATGGTCTACCGTCATCCTTTCCCAGGTCCCGGACTTGGAGTTCGCATTCTCGGCGAGGTAAAAAAAGAGTTCGCCGATTTGCTTCGACGGGCCGATGCCATCTTCATTGAAGAATTGCGCAATACCAAGGATGTCGACGGGGCATCTTGGTACGAAAAAACAGCGCAGGCATTTGCTGTTTTTTTACCGGTAAAATCGGTCGGCGTGATGGGCGACGGCCGCACCTACGAGTACGTCGTCGCGCTTCGTGCAGTGCAGACACAGGATTTCATGACCGCGGATTGGGCGCACCTGCCGCATGAACTGCTCGGACGCGTTTCAAACCGAATCATCAACGAGGTGCGTGGAATTAACCGGGTCGTATATGACATTTCAGGAAAACCGCCGGCGACCATTGAATGGGAGTAGCCCAAATCATATGCAAAACTATTGATTATTTGTCTAGTTTTGAGTATGTTATGGCATGGCTTCCATCGATTCTTACCTCGACGATCTGCTCAGGCTCGGTCGCGCCTGCTTCTCCCGGAATGATGCATCCGCTGCGCTGGGCCTGAAGCCGCAGGCACTAGCCGCGGCGCTCACGCGGGCAATCAGCAAGCAGCGGCTGGCGACCCCCCGGCACGGCTTCTATCTGATCCTGCGCCCCGAAGACCAGATTGCCGGCTCGCCCGACCCCGTGAAGTGGATCGACCCGCTGATGAAGCATCAAGGTATCGACTACCGCATTTCGCTCCTGCGCGCGGCGGCATTCCACGGCTCGTCGCATCAGGCCAGCATGGTCTTCCAGGTCGTCGTCCCGAGGCAGTTGCGTGACTTCGAGCTGGGTCGTCACCGCCTGCAGTTCATCTATCAGATGCCCGAGGCATTTGCTCAAGTCAACAAGCCCGAGCTGCTCGGTCAGATGAAGAGCGATGCCGGCTTCGCAAAGGTGGCCGGCGTCGAACTGACGCTGCTCGATTCCGTACGCTACTTCCACAAGGCGGCCGGCATCAACGGCGTCGCGCATATCGCCAAGGAGATTGGCGCAAAGGCCAATCCGCGCACGCTGGCAAAAGCGGCTGCCGCGTACGAAAACTCGACTGTACGCCGGCTCGGCTATTTGCTCGAACGGGTGGGTCACGGTCGCCAGGCCCGTGCGCTGGAGCCCTTCGTCAGGCAAGCCAAGACGACGCTGTCTCTGGATCCCGCCGTGAGACCCATCGTGGCAGCACTGGCGCAGGTTCACGAGAGAAACGCCAAGTGGAAGCTCATGATCAATGAAACGGTGGAGGTCGCAGAATGATTCCCAGCGCCTTCCTGCAGGCATGGAGTGTCAAGGCGCCCTGGCCGGACTTGAGGCAGGTCGAGCAGGACCTGATCATCAGCCGCGCGTTGTGCGACCTGTTCAATGCGCCTGCGCTGAAGGACAAGATAGCGTTCCGGGGAGGAACGGCAATCCACAAACTGCTGTTCAAGCAGCCGCTGCGCTATTCGGAAGACATCGATCTCGTGCAAGTGAAGGCTGAGCCCATCGGTGCGACGGTCGACGCGATCCGCGAAGCATTGTCGTGGCTTGGAAGATGTCAGCGAGAGCAGGCAGGTCACTCGATGCATCTGGTGTTCA